>NZ_JBMERQ010000011.1:0-88155 GCF_048820895.1 Cribrihabitans neustonicus | reverse complement strand
GTCGCTGACCCAGACGTTGGAGATCTCGTAGCCGTCGGACGACCCGGCCACCCGCAGCGCGTCCCAGGCCTGGGAGACCCGCATGTCGTAGATGTCGGCGTCCAGGGTGTCGCGCACCATCACCGCCGCCGAGTTGGTGTAGAGCTGCAGCCATTCGCCGGTCAGCGGCACGGTGCCGTTGATCGTGGTGCCGTAGATGTCGATGCCGGTTTTGGCGTCGTCCACCAGGAAGGGGTAGAGGTTGGTCGGGCTGCCGGTGTTGGCCACGGTCCAGCTGGCCTGGGTGGCGTCGATCGCTTCCGCATCGCCGCCGTTGTAGCGGTAGGCGTCATAGCCGTAATCGCCGGTCAGGGTAATTTTCGAAACCATGCTCGTTAGTCCTTTTGGATTATTCCACTCGAAGGTTCGGGTTGTTTTCTGGTCCGGGGAAATGCTGTGCCGGCGGGCCTGAGGCAAGCGCAGGCCCCTGTGCCGGGCGGAACTGGCGGGCCTCCGCCATGGGCGGGGTCTTGCCCGGCCCCGGTTCCGCAATGACCTCCGGTTGAAAGGCTCCGGAACTCATTGGCTTGCGGGGCGGAGGCCGGGCCCGCCCCGCTGCCGCCGCCGGGCGGCGGGATTCCTCTGCGGCATTATGTCCACTTGCATTCACGGTTTTGAATTTAAACGCGGCGCAATATATATTGGGCAGCAAGGAGTTAACCCTGTCCGGCGGGGCGGGCAGAGCCCGGCGCCGCCCTCCGGCAAATTGCCGCTACGTCATCCTTGCAGCCCGGATTTCCCTCTGTCCCGGGCCGGAGCCGCCGCCCTGCCGGCCCTGTGCCGCGACCGGGCGGCGCGCCCCTGCCCGCCCCCTGGCCGCCCCTGGCCGCCCCCTGCCCGCCCCGGCGCCGCGGCTCAACTGCAGCGCAGCGGCGCCGCGGCTGCGCGCCGACTCCGCACCGAACCCGCCCGGGGGCCGGCGGCTGCCGCCCCATCGGCCGCCTACTCCTTCCGGGCGAGGGCCGGCCTACTCCCAAATGGGGCGCGCGCTCCAGTTGCCAGGATGCGGGGCCAGGACTACCCTCAACTTGCACAGCCTGTGCTGCGGCCGGATTTTGTATTGGAAAGCCGCATGGGAGGCCGATGGGGGGACCGCTGAGGGGGCCGCGGTTTGCACGGCCGTCCGCAGGCAGGCGTGTGAAGCAGAACGGCTTATTGGTGGAAAATGCCTTCTGCCCCGAACTCCTGAACAGGCGCGGCCGCCGGTGCCCGGAAGGTGCCAGGACCGCGCTCCGGGGGCGTGCGGGCGCATGGCCGGGAATGGCCGGGGCATGTCAGTACGAGGGATATTATGGATCAGACCGTTTCTCCGGCCGCTGCCGGCACAGATGCCGCAGCCGCCATCGACAAAATCGAAAAACACGGGTTTGCCCGCCTGCCGCAGGTGTTCAGCAAGGACACGGTGGCGGAGGCGCTCGAACGCGTCCAGTACTGGTTCGACAAGACGCTGAACGCCCAGTCCGACCGCATGCCGCGGCTGAACAAGGCGCAGCCGATGGTCTACAACCTGCAGAGCAAGGACATCTTCTTCTCCAAGCTGATCCTGGACACGCCGGTGATCGAGGGCGTGCTCAAGCATTTCCTCAATGACAAGTGGTTCTCCTCGCTGCCGGCGGAGGATCCGAACTACATCCTGCGCTCCTTCCTCGCGCGCAGCAGCAACCACCGGATGCCGATGCACATCGACTCCTTCGTGCCCTATACCGGCGACTTCCCGTTCATCATGCAGTGCTCGATCCTGCTGGAGGACCAGACCAAGGAGAACGGCTGCACCGTCATCGTGCCGCGCTCGCACAAGACCGGCCAGTATGCCGATCCCGACTCGCATGAGACCGCGGTGCCGCTCGAGGCGCAGGCCGGCGACCTGATCTTCTGGGACAGCCGCATCTGGCACGGCGCCGGCGAGAATACCAGCGGCGGCACCCGCTGGTCGATCATCGCCACCTTCTGCCGCTGGTGGATCAAGCAGGCCTTCGACATCCCCGGCAACCTGCCGCAGGAGATCTACGACCAGCTCTCCCCCCGCGAGCGGGCGGTGATGGGCTACTGCTCGGTGCCCTATGACGACGAGACCCGCGGCATCGACATGAAGCGCAACTACGGGCTGCTGCCGGAAAAGGTCGAGGACTACCGGTTCTGACACCCGGCCCGGCGGCCCCGGCAGCCCGGGGCGCGGGCGCACGGAAAAGACACGCGGACAAAGGCGCCCGGGGCGGCGCAAAAGCAAAAGGGATGGGGGTTCCATGCAAAGATTTGACATCGGCGATATCCGCCAGCTGATACCGGAGGCCGACTCCAGCACCTTCGCGCCGGAGATCTACCGGCAGACCGGCTACTTCGTGCTGCGCGGCGCGGTGCCGCAGGACCAGGTCCGGGCCTGGCAGCAGGAATGGCAGGCCTTCAACGCCAAGGTGCTGGCGGGCAAGCGCAAGGTCGATCCGTTCAACCCGGTGCACGTGCACGAGGCGACGCCCGACGCGCTGGCGCAGATCCACGCCAATCCGGCGATCCTGGATGTGATGGAGCGGCTCTACCCGGATCTGGCGCTGTTCATGCAGCGCTTCGTGATCAAGGACAGCAGCAGCCGCAAGCCGGTCTTCCCGCACGGCGACTTCGCCTATGACTACGGCTGGCCCGAGAAGACCACCGTGTTCATTCCGCTCAGCCCGTCGAACAAGGACAACGGCGGCATCTCCTTCTACCCGGGCACCAACCACTTCGGCTATATGGGCGATGCGGGCGAGGTGAACACCGATATCCTCGCGCCCGGCTGGCCGCTGATCTGCCCGGAGCTGGAGCCCGGCGACATCGCCCTGTGCCACACCTGCACCTGGCACTGCTCGCCCGCCTATTCCAGCGGGCCGGACCGGATCCTGGTGCAGGCCACCTACCAGCCCGCCTCCGATCCCAGCAGCACCCGGCTGCTGCGCGGCGAGTGGAAAACCCGCTACCGGCTCTCCGACCTGCCGCGCGAGCGCTTCTTCACCCGCTGCCGCTCGAGCCGCCTGAAGGAGCTGCAGGCGCAGGTCGACCAGCAGCAGGCGGCCGAGCGTGCCGCCGGCTGAACCGCCTCCCCCGCCGGCACCCGCCGGCACCCGCCGACAGAGGAGGCCTGCCCATGGATGCGCCCGTGGAACTGCCTGAAGACGCGCCCCGGGACCTGGCCGGGGCCGCGGCCGGACACTTGCCCGCTGGCCCGCAGGCGGTCCCGCCCGCCTGCGCCGCGCCCGGCTACCGCAGCGCGGAATACGCCGCCGCCTTTGCAGGCCTCGGCCGCCCGCTGCAGCTGCCGCAGAGCGGCGGCTGGCTGCTCGAGCGGGAGATCCCCGGCTCCGCCTTGCGCGATGCGATGGGGCTCTACCCGCTGCTCTGCTGCGCGGACTGGACGGCGCTGCCGCAGGACCTGGAGGCGGCCGGCGCCGCCGGCCTGGTCAGCGTCACCGCGGTCACCGATCCGCTGGGGGCCTATGACGAGGCGCTGCTCAAGGACTGCTTTTCCCGGGCCGCGCCCTACAAGGAGCATTTCATCGCCGACCTGAGCCAGCCGCTGGAAAGCTTCGTGTCGAAATCCCACCGCCAGAACGCGCGCCGGGCGCTGCGCAAGCTCACCGTCGAGGTCTGCGAGGAGCCGCTGCGCTATCTCGACGACTGGGTCGAGCTTTACGGGGTGCTGGCCCAAAAGCACGGCATCACCGGGCTGCGGGCGTTTTCCCGCGAGTCGTTTGAGCAGCAGTTCCGGGTCCCCGGCATGGTGATGTTCCGCGCCGCCGACGAGGACGGCACCGTCGGGCTCGACCTGTGGTACGTGGATGGCGATACCGCCCAGGGCCACCTCGCCGCCTTCAGCGGCCGGGGCTACGCCAAGAGCGCCTCCTACGCCACCAAGTGGACGCTGCTCAATCACTTCGCAGGCAAGCTCCGCTGGGTCAATTTCGGCGGCGTGGCGGGCACCGCGGGCGGCCAGGGCGGCGGGCTTGCGCATTTCAAGCAGGGCTGGAGCACCACCAGCCGCCAAACCTGGATCTGCGGCCGCATCTTCGATGAAGAGGCCTATCAGCAGCTGACGCGGGGGCTGCCGGAGACCGGCTATTTCCCCGCCTACCGCGGAGGAGAATTCTGAGCATGGCCAACGCAAAGCCCGCTTTCCTGTTTGTGCTGTCGACCACCGGGTCGGTGATGAGCCGGGTGCTGGAGACCGATACGGTGCGCCGCGCCGCCCATTCCGCCGTCGCCACCGCCGAGGGCCCGGGGCTGGAGGCGGCGCGCGCGCACGGGCTGCCCGCCACCGTGCTGCCCGGCCCCGGCAACGAGGATTTCTGCGGCCGCCTGCTGGATTACGTGCAGGCGCACGGCATCAGCCACATCCTGTCCTTCTACACCCGGTTCTACAGCGCGGAGTTCCGGCATGCGATGCAGGACCGGATCATCAACTTCCACCCCTCGCTGCTGCCCGCCTTCAAGGGGATGGACGGCTTTGGCGACGGGCTGCGCTACCACACCCCGGTCATCGGCACCACGGTGGAGCTGATCAAGGATGTGATGGACGAGGGCAAGATCGTGATGCAGTCGGCCTGCGCCAACGACCGCAGCCTGCCGGCGGAGGAGATGCGCCACCGCATCTTCGAACAGCAATGCAGGACGCTGGTGCAGGTGGTCGACTGGATCGTGCAGGGCCGGCTGTCGGTGGAGGGCGACCGGGTCAGCATAAGCGGGGCCCGCTATACCACCCCGGAGTTCTCGCCGGCGCTGGAAAACCCCGAAGCCCTGGCCTTCCGCGCCGGGCCGCGGCGGTAGCCGCCGCCCCGGCCAGCCGCAGCCAGAATCAGCCCGGCCCGCCGGCGCTCAGCCCGCTGGAGGCCGCGGATCCCGCAACGCAAAAACGGGCCCCGCCGGGCCCGTTTCCTGAACTCTTGCCCGCCACCGGCAGGCATCGCAGACCAGCCTTAGTTGGTGGTCGTGGTGCTGGAGGTGCTGCCGGTGCTGTTCGGGGTGCTGCCGGTGGTGTCGTCGTCGTCGCTGCCCACAACGCCAGCCACCACGGCGGCGGCGAGCACGCCCGCGCCGACGGCGCCGGCCATGCCCAGCCCGCCGAGGCCTGCGCCCAGGCCCGTGCCTGCACCCGCACCGGCACCGGCACTTGCGCCGCCTGCGCCGCCTGCGCCGCCGCTGGAGGTGGTGGTTTCAGCGGTGGTGGTGACGACGGCCTGGGCCGACAGGGCGGACGCCGAGGTCATGGCGGTCAGGGCAACAAGGGCGAAGAACTGCTTCATTGATCAAACTCCTTTGGAGATCTTGGCAAATGGATCCGTTGAGGCGACATTAGGGGAGCCACCTCCCCATTTCAACGCAAGGAATAGATGCAAAACCGTTGAAATCCGGTTTGCGCCGGCGATTTTCCGCAGCCGTTGCGGCAAAGCCTCTGCCCGCCTCCGCGCCCCGGCAGAAACCGGCTCACAGCCGCAGCTGGCGGATTCGCACATAGCCGGTTTCCGGCCCCGCCCATTGCCGCGACTGCCAGACCCGGCCCGCCTGCGCCCCGGTGCCGACCCAGTAGTCGTTGACGATGCTGCCGCCGCCGCCGCTGCACTGCTCCTGCAGGTGCCGGGTGGCATAGGCGAGCTCGACGATCTCGATCCGTTCCGGCCCCAGGTCCAGCAGCCGGCAGGCCATGCCGAGCCGCAGCTGGCCGTTGCCGCCGGCGCGCAGCACGTAGCTGCGGGCGCCGCCGCGGGCGGGCCCGGCGACGCCTTCAGCCGCGGGCACCTCCGCCGACAAGAGCCCGTGGCCCAGCCCGCGGGTGGCGGTCAGCATGCCCTGCCGCAGCGCGACCGAGACATTGTCGGCGGTGCGCCAGACCTCGATTTCGCCCGCAAAACCGTCGCGGCGGGTGAGCGCACGGGTCAGATAGGCCTTGGCGTCGCGGTTCTCGATCACCACTTCGATATAGGCCTGGGTCTCCCGGTCCAGCAGCGCCCGGCTCAGCTCCACGGCGGGCGGCACCGCGCGGCGGCGGGTGAACTGCTCGCCCACCGCCCGCAGCACCTGCAGCTCGGCCGAGGCGCGCTCGGGGCCGCGGGTGCAGCCCGCCAGTGCCGCCAGGAGCGCCAAAAGCGCCGTGGCTGTCCTGATCACGCTCATTCCCAGAACCTCGCGCGCTGTTCTTCCAGGCTCTTGCGGTGGGCGGCGCGGATCTGCCCGTACAGCCGGTCCGGCACAAAGACCCGCTGGCCGCCGTCGCGCTGGGTCGGGCGGATGGTGAGCCCGAGGCCGGAGCGCGAGGGCTTGCCCAGCAGCCAGTCAACCGGGATGCGGAAGCGGAAACCCTTGTCAAAGGAGCCTTCGCCGAACTCCTCGGCCGACACATCGGTGAGGGTGAAGAAGGCGCCGACCAGGAAGCCGTTGTTGAACTCGCGGGTCAGGCTGAAGGTGCCGCCGAGATCGCCCGCCAGGTAGCGCCCGGCATCGAGCTGCAGCAGATAGCCGCGGTCGAGCTCGAGATAGGCCGAGGCATGGCCGGTCAGCACCTCGTAATCGCGGAAGCCAAAGCGCTGGTCATAGTCGCGCTGCTTGACGTAATTGGCCTCCATCCCCAGGCCGAGGCGGCTGTCCGCGGGCTTCCACAGGATCTCACCCGAGACGCCGCCGAACATGGATTCGAACAGCCCCGCGCTGGTGCGGGCATACAGCGCCTCGCGCGGCTGCCACTGGCGGCTGGCGTAAAGCGACTGCAGCGTGGTGCCGAACTGGGCATATTCGACCTGGTCGGTGCGCACATGCGGCAGCACCGAGTTGGAGACCCGGCCGTTCCTCACGTTGCCCCAGATCCGCTGCCGCAGCGTGCCCGCCAGGCGCCAGCCCGGGGCCGGCGTGTAGGAGGCGGTGAGATCCGCGCCCAGGTCCAGGCGGAACGGCTGGTCCGGGTCGAAATAGGCGGGCGCGGTATAGGGATTGAGGGAGGTTCCGAAGGCCGGGTAGAGCCCCTCCGGGTGCAGCGCGCCGGCCGGCTCGGGCCCGGCTTCGGTGACCGCGGCGGCGGCAAACAGCGCATCCGCCGCCTCGGGAGCGAACTCCAGCGCCTCCAGATCCGAGCGCCGCACCACCATCGCGGCCGGCGCCAGGCCGCGGCGCAGCAGCACCAGCCGGAAGGTCTCCACCGAAGGCGGCATGGTCCGGGCAAGCGCCCGCGCGGCGCGCCCCGCAGCCTGGCCGGTGGAGCGGTAGCGCGGGTTGCGGTAGCGCAGCTCCACCACCCGCCCCGGGGCGCCCGCGGCATCGCTGGCAGGGCCGGCCGCGCCCGCGGGGAAGGCGATGCTTTCCAGCACCAGCCCGTCCGCCTTCAGCGCCTCCGCCGCCAGGTCGCGGAACGTGCGCCTCTTGCCCGCGCTCGCGGACCAGCCGGTGCCCCAATGGCTCTCCCCGGTGGCCCAGTGGCTGCGCGGCACGATGGGCTGCGGCGCGGGCACCGTCATCGGCGTCGGCGGATGGTGCGGATTCATCTGGATCTGCGCGGTGACGCCGACTTCCGAGCCGTAGAGGTAATAGGCGCCGAGCCGCACCCGCTCGGAATACTGGTACTCCACCCCGTAGTTGAGCGCGGATTTGCGCTCGAAGACATTGGGCGCGCCGGTCTCCAGCGTATAGGCGTCGGAGGAATATTCCGCCTTCAGGCTGAGCCGCTCGCCGGGCTGCCACTCGAAGCCGCCAAAGGGCGCCACCGGACCGCGGAACCACTGGTCGTAGGACAATTCCCCCCCGGTATCGCCGGCCACGAAGGAGGGCCGCCCGCCGCCGATGCTGGTGACCGCGCCATGCGAGCCCAGCCGCCCCCAGCCCAGGCCCGCCGTCAGCTTGAGCCGGCCGGCGGCGCGGCCGGCGGCGAGCGGCGGGGTGGTCAAGCGCTTGGTGGCGGTCAGGTATTCCGCCGCATAGATCCCGGTGCCCGCGAAGTCCTGCAGCCCCAGGGTCACCTCCGGGCGCCAGCGGCCTTCCCGCCAGAGCCGGGCGCGCAGGTCGAAGCCGCGGTCGTAATAAGTGGCAAAGCCGCCGATATCAGCGCCGTTGGTCTGGATGCCGTTGTAGCGGAAGGAGGCGGTGAGCCAGGGCAGCGCCTGGAAGGTGATGTTGTAGCGCGAGGTGCCGCCGAACCAGGAGTAGGTCACCGCATATTGCCCGTCCGGCAGCATCTCCGCGCTTGGCATGTCGATCAGGCCGGGGCTGCCGTAGAAGGAGAGGCTCGGCGGCGGCAGCGGTTTCAGCCGCGGCGCCGCGGCCTCGCTGCCCGGCGGCGGCGCCAGCACCCCGCCCGCGCCCGGGTCCGGCACCGGCAGCAGGGCGGCAGAGGGCTGCGCGGCGGTCTGGGAAGCGGTCTGGGCGGCGGGCGGCCCGGCCAGCGCCAGCCCGCCGAGGCAGAGCGCGGGCAGCAGGCCGAAGCGGCGGGCCCGGCCGGACAGGCTGCGGCGGGCACGGCGGGAAAGAGCCGGGCGGGAATGGATGTTGACTGCGCTCACCGGGGATCTGCCTTCTGCCCTGCCTCTGGCCGTATTCCGGGCCGGGATCTTCTGCCCCTGGCCCTGTTGCTGTGCTGCTTGCTCTGGCCCGTTTAGAGCATGGAACCGCGCGGCGGATCAATTGCGCGGGCGGCAGGCGGTGCCGGTTTTGCCGCCGGTGCAGCCGCGGCGCCGCACTCCGGCCCTGCCCTCTCCCGTTTCCGGCCCTGCTCCCGGCCGGTCTGCCGGTTTGCGGCGGCTCAGGAGCTGATGCGGCCGGCCTCGCGGACCTGCTGGAAGCCCTCGACCCAGCGCCCGATCACCTGGCGCGCGGCGGCCTCGTCGCCCGCCGCCACAGCCTGGCGCAGGCTGCGCAGGAGCACCGCCACCTCGATCTCCGACAGCACGCTTTCGCGGGCGCAGAGGATCTTCGGGTGGCGGGTGCGGATCAGCTCGCCCGAGAGGGTCAGCTCCTCCTCCAGCTTCTCGCCGGGGCGCAGGCCGATGATCTCGATCGCGATGTCGCCCTCGGGGTGGGCGGTATCGCGCACGCTGTAGCCCGCGCTCTCGATCACCTGGCGGGCAAGCTGCAGGATCGGCACCGGCTCCCCCATGTCGAGCACGAAGACCTCGCCGCCCTCGGCCATGTCGCCCGCCTGCAGCACCAGCTGCACCGCCTCCGGGATGGTCATGAAGAAGCGCTTCACCGCCGGATCGGTGACGGTGACCGGGCCGCCGCGGCTGATCTGCTCCTGGAACAGCGGCACCACCGAGCCCGACGAGCCCAGCACGTTGCCGAAGCGCACCATGGTGAAGACGGTGGCGCGGTGGCGGGTGGCGAGATCCTGCACGATCAGCTCGGCGATGCGCTTGGAGGCGCCCATCACGTTGGCCGGGTTCACCGCCTTGTCGGAGGAGATCAGGATGAAGCGCTCGACGCCTGCGCGGGCGGCGGCGCGGGCCAGGGTCTGGGTGCCGAGCACGTTGTTGGCCAGCCCCGGCAGCGGGTTGGCCTCGACCAGCGGCACGTGCTTATAGGCGGCGGCATGCAGCACCACCTGCACGCCGTGGCCCGCCAGCACCATGCGCATCTGGCGCGGATCGGTGACCGAGCCCAGCACCGGCACCAGCTCGACATCGGCCTCCGCCGCCAGCTGCGCGAGCTCCTGATGCACGGTATAGAGCGCAAGTTCGGAAAGCTCGAACAGCACCAGCTTGCGCGGCCGGCAGGACAGCACCTGGCGGCACAGCTCGGAGCCGATCGAGCCGCCCGCGCCCGAGACCAGCACCACCCGGTCCTGATAGGCCCCCGCCGCCGCCTTCAGCGGCACGTCGCGGGCGGCGCGGCCCAGGAAGGCCTGCGGCGCCACCGGGGTCAGCTTGTCGACCAGCGCCTCCTCGCCGATGAGCTGGGCAAAGGAGGGCAGCGCCTGCACCTCCAGCCCCAGCTTCTGCAGGCGCCGGGTGATCTGGGCCTGCTTCGGCTGGCTCTGCGACGGCATCGCCAGCAGCACCCGGCGGATCTGCCGCGCCGCGGCGATCTCGCCGATGCGGGCGGAGGCGTAGACCGGCAGGCCGACCAGCGTCATCCCCTGCAGCGAGGTGTTGTCGTCGGCAAAGGCAACCGGATCGATGCCGTCATGCGCCTTCAGCGCCTGCGCCAGCTGGGTGCCGGTGGTGCCGGCGCCGTAGATCAGCACCCGGCAGCGCGGCCGGGCGCGGCGGTAGATGCCCAGCACCAGCTGCAGCAGCACTGCCCGCGCCGCCACCATGGCGAGGAAATAGACGATGGCAAAGACCACATGGGTGCCCGAGGGCAGCGCCGGGCCGAAGCCGCGCGCGAGAAGCCCCAGCAGCAGCCCGCTGGCGGCCGCGAGCAGCGCGCTCTGCGCCGCGGCATGGCGCTCGTAGGCGTTGAGCTGCACATGCGGCAGCCCCAGCCACAGCGCCAGCGCCGCCGCCGCGGCAAGCTCGTAAGGCAGCACCGGCAGCAGCGCGCCGAGGGTGGCGAGGGCCGGGTCCGGCAGCGGCTGCACCGCCAGGGTGAACAGCAGCGACAGCGGCAGGAGCGCCAGGTCCACGGCCAGGAACACCCAGGCCTTCTGGCGCCGCGATAGCGCGCTGATCAGGTCAAACATACCCAGCTGCCCCTGCTGTCATCAAATTCTGTCCTGCCCGTTCCTGCCCGTGCCTGCCGTTTGCCGCAGTGTTTCCGGACAAGATAAATCATACGTAAAAGACCGGGGCC
This sequence comes from Cribrihabitans neustonicus, assembly GCF_048820895.1. Taxonomy (NCBI): domain Bacteria; kingdom Pseudomonadati; phylum Pseudomonadota; class Alphaproteobacteria; order Rhodobacterales; family Paracoccaceae; genus Cribrihabitans; species Cribrihabitans neustonicus. The sequence continues at coordinate 77,382 of NZ_JBMERQ010000011.1, read as the reverse complement.
GCACCGCCGGACCGGCGGCTTGCCGCGCATAACATTGCGCGCCGCCTGCCGGCCGCCTGCCGTTTTGCACCCCTGCCGCGATCATAGCTGCTTTCCCCGCTATCACAAAACCGGCACCGGCAGAAACCCGCCGCCGCAGCGCTGCGCAAGAAAGCCCGCCACGCTTCAGCACACCATTGCAGCAAAGCCACAGCTGCGCGCCAAGGAAGAATCCTTAAAATTTGATTCTACCCGCGGCGGAACATACTGCCAATCGTCTGAAACACCAGATCAAAGTCGTAGCACATGCTCTGATGGCGCTGGTAAATCAGGTCGAGCCGCGCCTTGGCCGGCACGCAGCGCCGCAGGTAGACGGCATGGGTCTGCGCCGCGCTGCTGCAGCGCGCCAGAAGCGCCGCCTCGTGCCGGTGATAGGCCAGCGAGGCCAGCCCGGTGACCCCGGGGCGCGATTTCAGCACCTCGGCATACAGCGCAGGCTCCGCCTCGACATACTGCCGCAGCGGCGGCCGCGGCCCGACAAAGGAGATGTCGCCCCTGAGGATGTTCCACAGCTGCGGCAGCTCGTCGAGCCGCTTGGAGCGCAGCCAGGCGCCGGTGGGGGTGATGCGGGCCGCCTTGTCGCCGCCGGAGACCCCGGCGTCGCTCTCGGCCGCCGTCATCGTGCGCAGCTTCCACAGGGTGAAGGGCTGATCCACCGCCTTCATGCGCTCGCCGCCGTAAAACAGCGGCCGCCCCTCCTTCAGCAGCAGCCAGGCCAGCAGCAGCAGCAGCACGGGGCCGAGCAGCAGCACCAGGAGGCTTGCGAAGAAGAGGTCGAAAATCCGTTTGCGCCAGGTCATCCGCGGCTGTGTCCCATATTGTTCTGCCCCATATTGTTCTGCCCCATGCCGGTCTGTTCCGCGCTGGTCTGTTCCGCGCTGGTCTGCTCTGGCCCGGAATGCGGCTCCAGCGCGGCCCATTCCGCCGCCAGCCGGCCCGGGTCCGCGGGCGGCAGCGGCCCCGGCAGCAGCGCCTGCAGCCGGGCGGTGCCGAGTTCCACCGCCGGGATCGCCCCGGCCGGCGCCGCCTGCCAGCTGAAGGCGCGGCCCGCAGCGCGCAGCAGCGCGGCCATCTCCACCGCGCCGGGCTGGGCCAGGTTCAGCACCGCGGGCAGGCCGGGCTGCATCAGCAGCTCTGCCAGCACCCGGGCGAGGCACAGGGGCCCGATATAGCTGCGCCGCGGGCTCTGCCCGTCTGCAAAGCGGTCGAGCCGGAAGCCCGGCCGCCAGCCGCCGAGGATGGCATCGAACCCCGCCACATTGCCGATCCTGAGACTGGTGACCGCCACCCCCAGCGCCTCTCCCAGCGCTTGGGCGCGGGCCTCCATCTCCGCCTTGGCGGCGCCATAGGCATTGGCAGGCGCCAGCGGCGCCTCCTCGGTCAGGAGCCCCGGCCGGCTGCCATAGACCGCGGCCGAGGAGGCCAGCAGCACCCGCGCCCCCGGCGCCCCCGCGGCGGCGGCGGCGCGCACCGCGGCTTCGCCGAGGCGGATATGGGCCTCCATGCCGCCGCTGCCCCGGCCCGGCACCGGCCCGGCCAGGCACAAAAGCACCTGCGCCCCCGCGGCAAAGCGGGCGAGCGCCGCCGGATCGGCGAGCGGATCGAAGATGTGCCAGCCGGATCCGGGAGCCGGGGATCCGGGCTGCGGCGCGCGCGCCTGCAGCCGCAGATCCAGCCCCGCGGCCCCCTGCCGCTGCAGCAGCCGCCCGATGCGGCCTGTTGCCCCCAGAACCGCCACCGCGGGAAATGCCATGCCTGCCGCCCGTTGCTGTTGAACCATGCCCGCAAGCCCAGTATCCTCTGGGCAGAAAAAAATCAAAGCAGTTCCAGAGCAGGCTCCCATGCGCAAACTTTTCCTCTGTCTGGCAGCGGCCGGCCTCGCCCTTCTGCCCGCCGCCTGCAGCCGCCTGCCCGGCGGCGCCCCGGCGAGCGAGGAGCTGCTGCGCGGCGCCAGCTCGGCGGAGGCGGATTTTGCGCTCTACCAGGTGAACCGGGCGCTGCTGCCGCTGGTGGCCGCCTGGCCCGATACCGGCAAGCAGGAGCGCCTCGGCTGGCTGCCCGCGCACCAGGGCGCCCGCACCCAGATCATCCAGCCCGGCGACCGGCTTTCGCTCAGCATCTGGGACAGCAACGACAATTCGCTGCTGACCGCGCCGGAGCAGAAGATGGTGCAGCTGCAGGACATGATGGTGGCCGCCAACGGCACGATCTTCATGCCCTATGTGGGCGATGTGAACGTGAACGGGCTGACCCCGGATCTCGCCCGCGCCAGGCTGCAGGCGGCGCTGGAGCCGGTGGTTCCTTCCGCCCAGGTGCAGCTGGCGATGGCGGAGGGGCGCAACAACTCGGTCGACCTGGTCTCCGGCGTCGCCCAGCCCGGCACCTACCCGATGCCCGACCGCAACTACACGGTGATGGGGCTGATCTCGGCGGGCGGCGGCATCAGCCCGAACCTCAACAACCCGCAGATCCGCCTGGTGCGCGGCCGCCGGATCTATGGCACCTCGGTCGACAACCTGCTGAACAACCCGCATCTCGACACCCTGCTGCGCGGCGGCGACCGGGTCTTCGTCGAGGAGGATGAGCGCTACTTCCTGTCCTTCGGCGCCACCGGCAAGGAGGACCTGCACATCTTCACCAAGGACGAGATGTCGGCGATGGACGCGATGTCGGTGGCGGGCGGCTTCCAGGACGGCAAGGCCGATCCCAAGGGGCTGCTGGTGCTGCGCGAATACCCGGCCTCGGCGGTGGCGCCCGGGGTGCAGGGGCCGCGCCAGCAGCGGGTGGTGTTCTCGCTCGACCTCACGTCCGCCGACGGGCTGTTCTCGGCGCGCCAGTTCGGGATCAACCCGGGCGATCTGGTGATGGCAACGGAATCGCCGATCAACGACGCCCTCACCATCTCCAACATCTTCGGCAACTTCTTCGGCGTCTTCAGCCGCACCGGCATCATCGAGTGACAAGGGTGTGACCCGGGCCTGATCCGGGGCGCGCGCCTGCCGGGCAGGCCTGCCCCGCCTTGCGGGCCCGCGGCGCGGGGCGCGCGGCGCGGCGGCTTACTTCAGCAGCCGCTCCAGGTAGGCGCCATAGGAGTTCTTGGCAAACAGCTCCGCCCGCTCCTGCAGCTGCGCCGCATCGATCCAGCCCAGCTGCCAGGCGATCTCCTCGGGGCAGCCCGACTGCAGCCCCTGGCGCTCGTGCAATGTGCGCACGAAATTGCCCGCATCCAGAAGCGAGCCATGGGTGCCGGTGTCGAGCCAGGCATAGCCGCGGCCCATGGTCTCGACCGAGAGCAGGCCCTCGCTCAGGTACATCTGCAGCAGGTCGGTGATCTCCAGCTCGCCGCGCGCCGAGGGCTGCACCGTCCTGGCGCGCTCCGGCGCGCTGCCGTCGAGGAAATAGAGCCCGGTGACCGCGTAGTTCGAGGGCGGCTGGCTGGGCTTTTCGATGATCTCGCGCGCCCTGCCGCTGCCATCAAACGCCACCACGCCGTAGCGTTCGGGATCGGCCACGTGATAGCCGAAAACGGTGCCGCCGGTGGTCTTTTCATCCGCCGCCGCCAGCCGTTTCGGCAGCCCGTGGCCGAAAAAGATGTTGTCGCCCAGCACCAGCGCCGACGGCGCGCCGTCCAGGAAGTCCTCCGCCAGGATGAAGGCCTGCGCCAGCCCGTCGGGCGAGGGCTGCACCACATAGGTGAGCGACACCCCCCACTGGCTGCCGTCGCCGAGGAGCCGCTGGAACTGCTCCTGGTCCTGCGGCGTGGTGATGACGCAGATCTCGCGGATGCCCGCCAGCATCAGCACGCTGAGCGGATAGTAGATCATCGGCTTGTCATAGAGCGGCAAGAGCTGTTTCGACACTGCCATGGTGATCGGGTAGAGCCGCGTGCCCGAGCCGCCCGCGAGGATGATGCCCTTGCGGCCGCAGGCCGTGCCGGAAATTGTGCCGGAGACCGAGCCTCTGGCGGGCGTGCCGTCTGTCATGAAACCTCTCCCAGATCCTTCAGAATATCCCTCAATCCCTGCCGCCAGTCAGGCTGCGGAATGCCGAACACCGTCTCTAACGCGGAGCAATCGAGCCGGGAGTTCAGCGGCCGCGCCGCCGGTGTGGGATAGGCGGAGGTTGCTATATCCTCCACTTCGCAGGCAATCCCGGCCTGCGCGAAGATCTCGCGGGCAAAGCCCGCCCAGCTGGTCTCCGGCTGCCCCGCCAGGTGGTAGATCCCCGCCTTTTGCGGGTCTGCCTGCAGCTGCCACGCCAGCGTGAGGCAGGCGGCGGCAATATCGCGCGCAGGCGTCGGCGCGCCGATCTGGTCCGCGACGATGCTGAGCCGGCCGCGCTCGCGGCCTAAGCGCAGCATGGTCTTCACGAAGTTATGCCCGTGGGCCGAGACCACCCAGGAGGTGCGCAGCACCGCATAGGCGCCGCCCGCGGCCGCGGTCAGCGCCTCGCCCCTGAGCTTGGAGCGGCCATAGGCATTGACCGGCCCGGTGGCATCGCCGGGGTGCCAGGGCACCGCGCCGCCGCCGCCGAAGACATAGTCGGTGGAGACGGTGACAAAGGGAATGCCCAAGTCCGCGCACGCCCGCGCCATCGCGCCGGGGGCCGCGCCGTTGATCACGGTGGCCAGCGCCTCTTCCTCTTCCGCCTTGTCGACCGCGGTGTAGGCGGCGGCGTTGATCACGGCGGCGGGCGCCTGGGCGCGGATGGCGGCGGCGCAGGCCTCGGGATCGGAGAGATCCGCCTGACCGCGGCCCAGACAGGCGACGCCCTCATGCGCCGCCAGTTCGCGCGCCAGCTGGCCGGTCCTGCCGAAGACGAGGATGGTCATGGGTATTCTCCGAAGTCTCCCGCCGGGCCGGGCGCTGCCCTCAGTGGCACAATCACCGTTCTCACTTGCCGGTCCCCAGCCGCCGGCCGACGCCGTCGCGGTCCTGCAGCGCGCGCCACCAGCTCTCGTTGCCGAGATACCACTCTACGGTCTTCTCCAGCCCTTCCTCGACCGTGACCGAGGGCCGCCAGCCCAGTTCGTTGCGGATGCGGGAAGGGTCGATCGCGTAGCGCGCGTCATGGCCCGGGCGGTCGGTGACGAAGGTGATCTGCTCCTTGTAGGACCGCCCGTCTTCCCGCGGCCGCTTCTCATCCAGAATGGCGCAGAGCGTCTCCACCAGCTCCAGGTTGCTGCGCTCGTTCTCGCCGCCGATGTTGTAGGACCGTCCCAGCGCGCCCTTCTGCACCACCAGCAGGAGTGCCGCGGCGTGATCCTCCACGTAAAGCCAGTCGCGCACGTTGGAGCCGTCGCCGTAGATGGGCAGCGGCTTCCCCGCCAGCGCGTTCAGGATCACCACCGGAATCAGCTTCTCCGGGAAGTGGTAGGGCCCGTAGTTGTTGGAGCAGTTGGTCAGCACCACCGGCAGCCCGTAGGTCTCGTGCCAGGCCCGCACCAGATGGTCGCTCGCCGCCTTCGACGCGGAATAGGGCGAGCGCGGATCGTAGGCGGTTTCCTCGGTGAACATCACCGCCGGGTCGGCGGGCAGCGAGCCGTAGACCTCATCGGTGGAGATGTGATGGAAGCGGAAGCCCTCCGGCCGGCCCGCCTGGGTCCAGTACTTGCGGGCCGCTTCCAGCATGTTGAAGGTGCCGGTGATATTGGTCTCGATGAAATCGCCCGGCCCGTCGATCGAGCGGTCGACATGGCTTTCCGCGGCCAGATGCATCACCGCATCGGGCTGGTGGCGCTCGAAAACAGTGTCTAACGCGGCGCGGTCACGGATGTCGGCCTGCTCGAAGCTGTAATCCGGGCTGTCTGCCGCCTCGGCCACATTGCCGAGGCAGGCGGCATAGGTGAGCGCATCGAGGTTCACCACCTGATGGCCGCGCGCCACCGCCAGCCGCACCACCGCGGAGCCGATGAACCCCGCGCCGCCGGTCACCAGAAGCTTCATGGCTTATCCTTCCCAGGTGAAGGGGCTGTCGAACTCGCAGAACTTCGGCGCGGCGGCATCCTTTTCGGACAGCACCGGCGCGCCGGCAAAGCCCCAGTCGATGCCGCAGCTGTCCCAGGCCACGGCCCCGTCGCATTCGGGCGCGTAATAATCGGTGCATTTGTAGATGATTTCGGTGTCGGATGTCCTGGTAATAAAGCCATGCAAAAATCCCTTGGGCACCAGAAGCTGGCGTCCGTTTTCCGCCGTCAGTTCAATGCCGAACCATTTTCCATAGCTAGGCGAGCCCTTGCGGATGTCCACCGCCACGTCGAACATCGCGCCCCGGCCGCAGCGCACCAGCTTGTCCTGGGCATGGGGCGGGGCCTGATAGTGCAGCCCGCGCAGGATTCCCGGCGCCACCGACAGCGAATGATTGTCCTGCACGAAGTCGAGATCGATGCCGTGCTCCTGCATCCGGCGCCGGCTCCAGCTCTCGCTGAAAAAGCCGCGCGCATCGCCGTAACGCGCCGGGGTCAGCACCTTCAGCCCCGGCAATCCTGTCTCTTCCACCTTCATCGCGCCAGTCCCGCTTCCTGCTTGCGTATTTCCGCCCCCCTCCTACTCCCCGCAGGCCGCCAGCGCCAGTGGCCGCGCAGGCACAGGCGGGGCGCGGGCTGCAGAACCGGCACAGCGCCGCCTTGCATCCCGCCGGTCCGCGCGGCAACGATGGGGGCATGAAAATCCTGTTTGTGCATCAGAACATGCCGGGCCAGTACCGCGAGCTGGCGCCCTGGCTGGCGGCGCAGGGCGGCCATGAGATCGTCTTCCTGACCCAGCGCAAGGATGTGCATCTGGCGGGGATCAGGACGGTCATCTACACACCGTTCCGCACCCCCGCCAAGGACGCCTTCGGCCTGTCGAAGGACTGGGAGGCGGCGGCCGGTGCGGGCCTCGGCGCGGCGCTGGCGGCGCGGCAGCTGCGGGACGCGGGCTTCACCCCCGACATCATCATCGGCCACACCGGCTGGGGCGAGCTGTTGTTCATCAAGGACCCCTACCCGGATGTGCCCGTCATCGGCTTTTTCGAGTATTTCTACCGCACCTCCGGCGGTCTGGTCGGGTTCGATCCGGAAAACCCGCCCAACGACCAGGCCTATTTCTTTGCCGAGGCGCGCAACGCGGTGCCCTATGCCAGCATCGAGCTGGTCGACCAGGGCCATGTGCCCACCGCCTGGCAGCGCGGCCGGTTTCCGGAAAGCTTCCACGGCCGCATGTATCTCTGCCACGACGGCATCCGCACCGACAGGCTGGGCCCCGATCCCCGGGCCTCGGTCGGGCTGGGGCGGCTCGCGCGGCCGCTCACCCGCGGGGACGAGGTGGTCACCTACATCGCCCGCAACATGGAGCGCGCCCGCGGCTTCCACACCATGATGCGCGCCCTGCCGCGGATCCAGGCGCAGCGCCCCAACGCGCGCATCCTGATGATCGGCGGCAGCGAGACCTCCTATGGCGCCGAAAGCAAGCACCCCGGCGGATTGCGCGGCGAGATGGAGGCGGAGCTCGGGGACAGCGTCGACTGGAGCCGGGTGCATTTCCTCGGCAAGGTGCCGTATGACGATCTCTGCCGGATCATCCAGATCAGCCGCTGCCACATCTACCTGACCATGCCCTTCGTGCTCAGCTGGTCGCTCCTGGAGGCGATGGCGATGCAGGCCACCGTGGTGGCGGCCGACGTGGCGCCGGTGCGCGAGGCCATCACCCATGGCGAAACCGGGCTGCTGGTGGATTTCTTCTCTCCCGAGAAGCTCGCCGATCAGGTGGCGGAGGTGCTCGCCGATCCCGCCGCCCATGCCCATCTCGGCCCGGCCGCCCGCGCCCATGTGGTGGAGAAATACGATTTCCTCAGCCGCTGCCTGCCGGAGCACATCGCCCAGATCAATGCCCTCGTGCCGGAGGCACGGCGTATAAAACTCTAGCCGGAGGCACGGCGTATAAAACTCCAGCCGGAGGCACGGCGTATAAAACTCCAGCCGGAGGCACGGCGCATAAAACTCCAGCCGGAGGCACGGCGCATAAAACTCCAGCCGGAGGCACGGAACCTGAAATCCGGCCGCAGGCGCGGAAACCCCGACTCTGATACAGCCCGTCCCGCGCCGGAACCGCCTCAAAATGGCCAAGGCGTCTTGAGAGCCAGCCCTGCCGCTCAAAGCGCTTCCCAGCAAGAAAAGCACCCCGCCGGCGGCGCCCAAGGCTTTTTAAAAAGCCTTGGCAAAAGTTTTTGAAAACTTTTGCCCCGCACTGCACCGGCGGGATGCGGGCAGGCCCCCCGGTCCCGCCCGCATCCCGCCGGCGGCGCCTGCCGCCGCCCGCCTGTGGGGATCCCTGCCCCCCCGGCAGGATCGATCCGCAGGCCGGCCCCTGGAGGCCGGCGCCGGCAGTATGAGTTGCAGGCCGGCCCTGGAGGCCGGCGCTGGCAGGGTGAAACGCAGGCCGGCCCTAGAGGCCGGCGCTGGCAGGATGAAACGCAGGCCGGCCCTAGAGGCCGGCGCTGCCGCGGGCCGGGTCGGGCGCGGCGGGCGGCGGCAGCTTTTCCGAGGCCCAGAGCGCCGCCTGGGTGCGGTTCTTGGCGCCGATCTTGCGGAAGCAGGTGCGCAGATGCACTTTCACCGTCGCCTCGCAGATGCCGAGCTCATTGGCGATGCTCTTGTTGGTGGCGCCCTCGGTGAGCTTGGCCAGGATCAGCTGCTCGCGGTCCGACAGCCCGTGCTTGCGCGGCCGCGGCGCGGGGGCGGTTCCGGCCGCAGCCCCGGCCGCCGCGCCCGCCCCGGGCGGCGGGCCCGCGGCGCCATGCAGCACGATGCGGTAGCCGTCCTGCACCACCTGCAGCGCCGCGATCAGCGCATCGGCGGACTTGCGCTCCGGGATCACCGCCTCGGCATAGGCGCTGAGCCCGGCCTGGGTGGCGGCCGGGCAGCCGTCGCCGGTGACCAGGATCAGGAGCGCGCTGCCGTTGCGGGCGCGGAAGCCGCGCAGCGCGGCAAACAGCCCAGGCCCGGTGTCATGGCTGTAGTACAGCACCAGGTCGCTGCCGGGCAGTTCCGGCAGCTCCTCCAGGCTGCCGCGGCACAGGCCGGTCTGGTAATCATGCGCTTCACAGATGGCGAGAAACATGTCTCTGAGAAGCCTGCTCTCCCCCACGATATGCACAGGCATTAAATGAACTCCCTTACTCGTAACTGCCGGATGCATGCATCCGGCCTGTCCCCCGGGGCCTGTTTCCCAGGCGGCCGCACCCCTGCCGGCCGCCCTGCAGCGCTGCCACGCCCCATTCACACAACAACACCCTGCCGCCGCCCATCGGGCCCCGGCTGCGGCTGCAGCCGTGTCCTGATCATAAAAGCTAACAGTCGCGGCCCGGAAATCCGCCCGCGCCCCGCAATCCTGGGGCAAGGGCCTTGGGCCTGGCAGCGGCGGTTGGGTGTCAGACACTTCTGATGCGCACTGCTGAACCTAAAGCCTAGCGAATCCGCCCATACTTGTTAAGCAGCTTCCCCGTTCCGGCCTGCCCTTTCCGGCTGCCGGCCCCGGCCGCAGGCCGCCCGGCCCAGCCTAGCTGCTGTTTTGCAAGCATTAACTTACCATAAAATGTGCTACGCCGGATTGTATCCAGGTCCGAAACGCAGTGTTTCCAATCATTATCTTACAATTTTAAGAAAAGCTGTTTCGCGTTAAACGCAACCACAGGTTTTACGATTCGGCGCCCCCTGCCCCTCCCGCTTACGCCGATGGTGGTAAGGCGGCGCGCGCCGGCCCCGCCTCCGCGCCGCCGCGCCGCCTTTGGCGTACCCCCTCTGCCCGATTTGCCGCGCCCTGCGCCGTGCTACCTTGAAGGGCATTCATTGCGATATGCCGGGGGGCAATAATGGTTATGTTGGGCACGTCCGCCAGTCAGGCGGGCCGGTTACTATTCTCTCAGTCTCTTCAACGGCAAATCTCCTCTCTGAGCGCCAGCGCGCTGGTCCAGACCGGCAGCCGCCAGGCCCCGGTCCTCACCATTTCCGACAGCGCCCGCGGCGGCGCCGGGGCGGACCCGCGCCAGGCCAAGCTGCTGCGGCGCCAGCTGCGCCCCGGCGCGGCCTGCGGCCTGCGGCAGCGGCGGCGCCAGGGGGCGGCGGCGGCGCAGCTCGCCGCCTGCCTGCCAAAGGATCTGCAGCAGGAGTTCCTCGGGCAGGCAGGCTGGACGCTGTTCTCCTGCGCCTTCGAGGACGGCAGCGAGGACCTGATCGCCCTGAAGCTCGAGGGCGGCCCGCATGACGCCCATTGCGGCGACATCCTGCAGGCGATCTGGCCGGTGCTGCGCGAGGACGCCCTGCGCGAGCTCACCGGCGACACCCAGGCGGCGGTGACCAGCGCGCTTTTGTGGACGATCTCCGAGAAGACCGACAGCGCGGTGCTGGTGCTCTCGGCCGAGGGCGCGCTGCTGCATTGCAACGGCAGCGGCCGCGACGTGCTGAAGAGCGGCCACCTGCTGCAGGAGCGCGGCGGCCGGCTTGCCTGCGCCAGCCCCGGCGAGACCGCGGGCTTCTACGCCGCCGTCGCGGAATGCGCCCGCAGCCGCCGCGGCCGCCGCTCCCGGCCCGAACGCCCCCGCGAGCTGATCCTGTTCCTCGAGGACCGCGAAAGCGGCATGCGGCTGCCGGTGTCGCTGACCCGCTACCGCTGTGCCGGCGCCGATACGCCGCTGGTGGTGGTGATCCTGCCGCGCCAGCCCGACCGCACGCGGATCGAGATGCTGGCCCAGAAAATGGGGCTGTCGCCCGCCGAGGCGCGGGTGGCGGCGCTGATCCAGCTCGGCCTCTCCAACCGCGAGGCGGCGCATATCGCGGGCCTCAAGGAGCAGACCTTCAACACCTACGCCAAGCGGGTGTTGGCCAAGCTGCAGTCGGCGGGCCGCGCCGAGATGGCGCAGCGGCTGACCTGGCAGGCCTCGCTGGGGAGGGCGTCATGAACAAGCTGACGCTCGATGCCCCGGTGCAGGGCCCGCCCGCCCCGGCCGGCCGCCCCGGCGCGGCCGCGGCTGCGCGGCCAGCCCCCAAACCGGCCCCCAAACCCGCCCCCAAACCGGCCCCGGGCCGCCGGGAGGCGGGGAACCCGCGGGACAGCCGCGGCGCCCCGGGCCAAGCGGCGCAGCCGCCGCGGCTGAGCGCCGCGGTGCTGGCGCAGATCGCCAATGCGCTGCGCCAGGGCGGGCCGGACGCGCCGCCGCTGGCGGCGCAGGCCGATCTGGTGGCGCTGCACAAGCGCATTGCGGAGATGTTCACCACCCTCAACGAAGGCCTCGGCGCCCAGGCGGCGCAGAAGGCCGCCGCCGACCGCGAAGCACTCAGCGCCCGCATCGACCAGCTCGAGGCGGCGGTGGACCGGATGGAAGGCGCGCTCCGGATCGAGTTCGAGCCGGTGCTGAAGGCAGCCCTGGCGGAGGCGCTGGCCGCGGCCGCGCCGAAGCCGCGCCGCCGCTGGCGGGGGGGGCCGGCGGCGGCGCTTCTGACGGCAGTGGCGCTCGCCGCGCTCGCCGCCGGCGCCTGGGGGCACGCCCCCCTGCAGCAGGCGGCGCAAACCGCGGTGCAAAGCCTGGGCGGCTGGCTGGGAAGCGGAGGCTAAAGCGCTGATTTTGTCCCCATTTGGGGGCAGCGCGGCGCCCGGATCTGCGCTGCAATACGACCAGAAGGCATGACGACGCCTTTTGCGCCAGCCGCCTCAGGCGGCCGCGGCGCCGGCGGGGGCCTCACCCGGGCAGCAGGGGCTGCCCCGCCCCGAACAGTTAACGAGGAGGAAGTTTACCATGGGTAAAAAAGACCAGAACCCCGATTGGGAGGTCTGCGATCCGACCTGCGATATCCGCTACAGCGATAACAAGTTTGATCCGGACTACAACGACGGCACCACCGAATGGGGCGGCACCGACGGCAACGTGATCGATCTCAACGACCACGACGCCGGCGACAATGCCTCGGCCGGCCACGGCGATGACGCCATCTACGGCAACGAGCGCAACAACCGCCTCGACGGCGAAGAGGGCCAGGATTACATCGAGGGCCAGAACGGCCATGACGATATCCGCGGCGGCTCCGGCGACGACTACCTGTTCGGCGGCAACGCCGACGGCATCGGCAACCCGGCCGATCCCCGCGATGACGGCGACGACTGGATCGACGGCGGAGCCGGCTGCGATTACATCGACGGCGAAACCGGCGATGACACCCTCTTGGGCGGCAAGCACGGCGACAGCGTGTTCGGCGGCGACGGCGATGACCACATCTTCGGCGACGATGCCGACGGCGACTACAGCTATGCCGACGGCGACCGCGGCGACTACCTCTATGGCGAGCTCGGCGACGACTGCATGGACGGTGAAGGCGGCGACGACTGGATGTGGGGCGACATGGGCCAGTCCGGCGAGACCCGCTATGACGGCGACGACACCATGTACGGCCGCGACGGCAACGACCGCATGAACGGCCAGGGCGGCAACGACCGCATGGCAGGCGGCCTCGGCGACGACCTGGTGATCGGCGGCTCCGGCGACGACGAGATGTTCGGCGACGAGCGCCAGTCGCAGAACGACGACCTCGATTTCGGCGCCGACAGCGGCACCGGCAACAAGACCGAGCAGGTCGACGGCGACGACTGCATGCTGGGCGGTGACGGCAACGACACCATGGACGGCCAGGGCGGCAACGACACCATGTTCGGTGAAGACGACGACGACCTGATGCAGGGCGGCCGCGGCGACGACCTGATGGATGGCGGCGCCGGCCGCGACGACGTCAACGGCGGCGCCGGCCTCGACACCCTGCGCGGCGGCTCCAACAACGACGTGCTGGAAGGCGGCGCCCAGGGCGACCTGATCTTCGGCGACCACGGCGCCGTGCGGGGCTACAACATCGACTGGGACTGCTGCGACGGCGATGATGATGCAGAGGCCGCTGCCAAGAATGGCGTGAACGGGCTGAAGGAAGTCGACTGCCCGGACTGCGAAACGCCCTTCGATGACGGCCCGGAAGGCAATGACCGCATCCGCGGCGGCTCCGGCAACGACACCATGTTCGGCGAAGGCGGCGATGACGTGATCGTCAGCGGCCGCGGCGACGACCTGGGCTATGGCGGCGAAGGCAATGACCGTCTCTTCGGCAACCTCGGCAATGACACGCTGTTCGGCGAAAACGGCGACGACTGCGTGAATGGCGATGACGGCGACGACGTGCTGTTCGGCGGCAACGGCGACGACACCGTGAAAGGCGGCAACGGCGACGACACCATGTTCGGTGAAAGCGACGACGACCGCATGCTGGGCGGTGACGGCGACGACTACATGGAGGGCAACAACGGCCACGACTACATGGAAGGCGGCCAGGGCAACGACGTCATGAAAGGCGGCTCCGGCCAGGACACCATGAAGGGCAACGCCGGCGATGACTTCCTGGACGGCGAAAGCGGCAATGACCTGCAGAAGGGCAACCGTGGCGAAGACGTGCTCGAAGGCGGCATCGGCAATGACACGCTCTTCGGCAACAGCGGCAACGACTGCCTCTATGGCGAGGAGGGCGACGACCGCCTGGATGGCGGCCAGCACCACGACTTCCTGGATGGCGGGGCCGGCAATGACATGCTCTTCGGCGGCCGCGGCAACGACTTCCTGAAAGGCGGCGAAGGCAACGACTGGCTGACCGGCGGGGACGGCAAGGATGTCTTCATCATCGACCTGACCTGGGACGGCATGTCGTTCAGCTCCACCGACGGCAGCGACGATATCAAGGACTTCGATATCGACCAGGACCACGACGTGCTGCTGTTCCGTGTCACCAATGTCGGCGGCGGCCTCGGCACCTCGGCGCAGGATGCCTTTGCGGCGCTCGACGGCGGCGGCGCCACGGTCACCGACAACGGCTCCAAAACCACCATCGATGTGGGCGGCGCGACGGTGAAGCTGCTCGGCCTGACCGGCCGCGAGGCGCCGTTCACCTCGCTCGGCCAGGACGCCATCCCGATCGGCGGCGTCGGCATCAACGCGGTGTCCACCGGCGATGCGGGCTCCTACGAGGCGATCCGGGTGATCACATCCGACAGCGGCTTCGATGACAGCTTCGACAACGTCTGGGGCCACGCGATCTGAGCCATAGGAACGGCGGGCCCGGGGGCAGCCCCGGGCCCGTCCAGCCCTGGTTCAGGACAGCGATTTGGTCCCCGGCCAAGGATTGCCTCCTTGGACCAGGGCGCTGGACTCCAGATTCATCACTTCACCATCGTGCAGCCGGGGGGCTACGACAATGAAGGTAAGACGGGTATTTGACGGCCAGAGGGGGGTGATCGCCGCAATTTTCACGGCGAGCATGTTTGTCAACCTCCTGGTGCTGACAGCGCCGCTTTATATGCTGCAACTGTTTGCCCGGGTCATGGCCTCGGGCAGCATTCCCACATTGATTGCTCTGACCGCCGGCGCAGCCATTGCGCTGGCGTTTTTCTTTCTCTTCGACATGCTCCGCCAGCGCCTGGTGGCGCGGCTCGGCGCCCGCATCGAGGCGCGGCTGAGCCCGGCGGTGCTGGAAGGGCTGATCAGCGGCCCGCCCGCCCTGCGCGGCGGCGAGCCGATCCGCGACGTGCAGGAGCTGCGCGGCTTTGTCACCAGCCCGCTGTTCATCGCGCTCATCGACGCGCCCTGGGCGCTCCTGTTCCTGGCGCTGATCTTCCTGTTCAGCCCGGTGCTGGGGGTGGTGGCGCTGGTCGGGCTCACGCTGCTGTTCGGGCTGGGCCTGCTGAGCGAGCTGCTGGCGCGGGAGCCGATGGACGAGGCCGGCACCCGGGCCGCCGAGACCAATGCCGCGGTGGAGGAGATGCTGCTGAACGCAGGCCTGATCCGCGCCATGGGCAAGACAAGGGCGCAGATCGGGCGCTGGCAGCTGAAGGCGTTTTCGGCGCTCCTGTTCAACACCGCCGCCACCGACCGCACCGCGCTGATCTCCTCGCTCGCCAAGGCGCTGCGCATGGGGCTGCAGATCGCGGTGCTGGGCGTCGGCGTGGTGCTGGTGATCAACAGCCAGCTGACGCCGGGGCTGATGATCGCCTCCTCGATCCTGCTGGGCCGCGCCGCGGCGCCGGTGGAACAGTCGATCGCGGGCTGGCGCGGTTTCCTGAAGGCGCGCGCCGCGCACGGGCGGCTCAATGCCTTCCTGGCCCGGCTCGGGGAGACGCCCGAGCGCATCGCCCTGCCCGCCCCCGAAGGCCGGCTCTCGGTGGAGGGCGCCAGCGTGCTGCTGCCCGGCCGCCCCGAGCCGCTGCTCTTGGACATCACCCTGCAGCTGAAGCCGGGCCAGTCGCTGGGGCTGATCGGCCCCTCGGGGGCCGGCAAGACCACCTTCGCCCATGCGCTCGCGGGGCTGCTGCCGCTGGCGCGCGGCCATATCCGCATCGACGATGCCGCGCTCACCGACTGGGATCCGGAGCAGATCGGCCAGCACATCGGCTTCCTGCCGCAGCGGGTCGAGCTGTTCCGCGGCACCGTGGCGGAAAACATCGCGCTGATGGACCCCGATGCCAAACCCTCCGAGGTGGTGGCGGCGGCAAAACTGGCGCAGGTGCACGAGATGATCCTCGGCCTGCCCGGCGGCTACAACGCCGAAGCGGGCCCGCGCGGCGAGTATCTCTCCGCCGGCCAGCGCCAGCGCATCGGCCTGGCGCGCGCCTTCTTCGGCAGCCGCAAGCTGATCGTGCTGGACGAGCCCAACGCCAATCTCGACCCCGAGGGCGAAGAGGCGCTGGCCCGCGCCATCGACGCCGCCTGCAGCCGCGGCGCGGTGGTGGTGGCGGTGACCCACAGGCTCAGCCTGCTGCGCCGGGTCAGCCATGCGGCGCTGCTGCAGGAGGGCCGGCTGATGCGCTTCGGCGAGGCCCGCCAGGTGATCCAGGCGGCGCTGCCCGGCAGCGCCGCCGCCCACGGCGATCCCAAGATCGCGCCCTTCCGCCACCGCGGCGCCCGGACCGGAGACGGCGCCGGGAGCGGAAACGCGGCCGCCCGGAAAGGAGCCCAGGCATGACATTGCAGGAACATGATCCCGGGGCCCCGGCGTCCCAGCCCCCTGAAACGCCCTCCCGGCAGAGCGGCTTCCGCGACCTGATGCCCGCCGCGGCAGGCCCCGGCGTGGCGCTGCCCGCGCGGCCGCCGGAACGGGTGCGGCGGCTGGTGCTCTGGCTGGTGGTCTGCGGCTTCGGCCTGTTCGGCGGGCTGGTGGTCTGGGCCGCGCGCGCCGAGCTGACCAGCGCGGTGGTGGCGGGCGGCGCCTTCAACGTGGCGGGCGACCGGCTGGCGGTGCAGCATCTGGAGGGCGGCATCCTGCGCGAAATCAACGTCACCGAGGGCGCCCGGGTCGCCGAGGGCGCGGTGATCGCCCGGCTCGACGGCCGCCGCACCGCAGCGCAGCTGGCGATCCTGAACGGCCAGCTCGCCAGCCTTCTGGCGCAGCAGGCCCGGCTCGAGGCCGAGCTCGCCGGGGCCGCGCAGATGCGGATCCCGGCCGAGCTGGACGCGCTGACCGCCGCGGCGCCGGAACTGGCGCAGCTGGTGGCGGTGCAGCGCGATGTCTTTGCCTCCAACCAGGCGCTGCATGACGGCCAGATCGAGATCATCCGCGGCCGCATCAGCCAGCTCCGCGACCAGCTCGCGGGCCGCGCCGCCCGCATCCGCGCCACCGAAGAGCAGCTGGCGCTGGTGCAGGACGACCTCGCAAGCCTCACCGCGCTGTTCGAAAAGGGGCTGGTGCCGAAGACCCGCATCAGCGACCGGCGGATGCAGGAAAGCAGCCTTCTCGGCACGCTCGGCGCGCTGGAAAGCGACAGCGGCAACGTGCTCGAGCGCATCGGCGAGATGGAAGAGCGGCTGCTGCAGGCGGGCCGCGACCGCTCCGCCCGCATCGCCGCCGAAAGCCAGCAGGTGCAGGAAGCGCTCCTCGACCTGCGCCAGCGCATCGGCGCCATCCTCGACGTGCAGGAGCGGCTGGCGATCCGGGCGCCGCGCAGCGGCCGGGTGGTGGGGCTCAGCGTGAACACGCTGGGCCAGGTGCTGGAGCCCGGCCAGACGGTGCTCGAGCTGATGCCCGAGGGCACCGGGCTGATCCTGGAAACCCGGGTGCCGGTGGCCGATATCGACGAGGTCTCCGAGGGCAGCCGGGCGCGGGTGCAGCTCACCGCCTACAGCTTCCGCTCCACCCCGCCGGTCAAGGGCGAGGTGGTGATGGTGGCGGCGGGCAGCAGCGTGGATCCGCAGACCGGCCAGTCCTATTACCCGGTGCACATCCGCATCGATGACAGCGAGCTGGCGGCGCTGCCCAACGTGAAGACGCTGCCCGGCATGCCCGCCCAGGCGATGATCGAGACCGGCCGCCAGACCGTGGCCGATTACATCATCGGCCCGGTGCTGGCGGGCATGTCCCAGGCCCTGAAGGAGGGCCGCGGATAGAAGGCTTGAAGGAGGGCCGCGGCCAAGGGGGGATGGCCGCAGCCCGGCCCGGGCCCGCTCCAGCCGTGAACGGCCGGGGCGGGCCTGTTGGTATGCGCCCCCGCAGCTTTATGCCCGGCCCGGCCGGGGGTTTCCCGTCCCCCTGCCTCCGGCGCGGCGCTTTTCCCTGAATCCCCGCCTCCGGCCGCTCTCCGCGCGGACAGCCCGCCTGACCGGCCGAAGCAGCGCCCCTGCCTTCCGCACCGCCCGGCTATCCTTTTGATCAGGCGCGCCGGTCCGGAGCCGTTGCTATAAAGAAGACAGACAAGAGAACACGCAGACAAGAAGACAAGAAGACAGACAAAAAGACAGACCAGCCCCCAGCATCAGCCGAAGGAGAAACGTATCATGGCCTTTATCAGCGCAGTTTCCGGAGCCGCCGCCGCAGCCGCAGCCGCCACCGCCAGCTACTTTCTCCTCGCAGTGCCGCTGATCGCCCTGGTGGTGATCTACCCGCTGGTGGGCGAGCTGGTCAGCCGCGCCGTGCAATGGGCGCTCGACCGCAACGCCGCGGCAGGCCCCGGCCACGCCCCCCGCCTGCCCTGCCCCTACTTCGGCTGACCCGGCCGCCCTCGAAGCCGCCCCGCAGCAGCCCCTCCCGCCGAAGGCTCCCCGCCCAAGCCATCCTGCCAGACGCTCCCCAGCCTCTACCCGTCCTTCGCCCCTCTCCGGATCCCTCCCCCGGGTGCCCGGTCCGGCCCGCCGCCTCTTGCCCCCTTGGGCGGCCCGGCCGGACCGGCAAAAGGACCGCAGCGGACCCAATGTTTCGCGCGCGAAACATTGGGTCAACAATACTTACCTGAATTCAGAGAATCCCGGAACAGGCTCTAACAAGGGTCTTTCGCATCAATGCCCGCGCCGCGCTCAGGTTCTGACCCGAACCCCGCCGCTGCAGCCGGCCGCCGCACCCGCTATCCCGCGGCGCGCTTCCTGACCCAGCCGAGAAACGCCGCATCTGCCTGGCGCAGCCGCGGGCTGCCCGAGCGCAGCCACATCGCGCGCCATTCCGCCTCCAGCGCATAGGCATCGGCGCCGGGCATCAGGGCACGGGCGCGCTCCAGCGTCTCCGGCCGCAGCACCGGCAGGTTCAGCGCCGCATGTCCCCCGCCCGCCTCGGCCACCGCGTGTTTCTGCGAGAAGCGGATCAGATCGCCCGGCAGCTCCTCCATCGCGTAGCCCGGCAGCGGCTGCGCCGCGATCATGTCGCGCAGCATCTTGCGGAACACCCGCCGCGGGCTGGCGGAGCCGGATTTCTTCAAGAGCGTCTCGACCGAGATCTGCCAGCCCTCCTGGCGGCCGCAATGCTTGCGGGCGAGCTCGTAGATGCGCCGCTCCAGCGGTTTGCGCAGCCGGAAGTAATCGCGGCTGAGCGTCAGCACCGATTTCGACAGCACCGCGCGGTACAGCCATTCGGAAAGCGTCACCGCCACGCTGACCATGCGGCCGCCGCGGGCTTTCCGCACGATCTCCCAGCTCTCGATCAGCCCGAAACCGGTGGTGACCTCTTTTCCGCCGGTCACGATATTGGTGGTGATGCGGGTGCCCGCGAGCCGCTCGAAAGCCTCGCGCAACCGGCGGTAGGCATCGCCCGAGGTCTCGCGGTTGGTGGCGACCAGCAGATCATGCGCGGTCAGATGCAGCGTCCGGCTCACCTGGCGGCCGGCATTCAGCGCCGCCATCAGCTGGCTGATGCAGAAGATCAGGATGTCCTTGTCGTGGATCGTCGCCAGCCCCTTCACGCTCGGCGTGACGGTGATCTCGGCGCCATTGTGCTGGTAGCTGAGGATGCGCCGGTCCGGCCTTGTCGCGAGCGAGAACAGCGGATGCTCCATCGAGGCGAGGTCGTTCTTGGGGATCGCCCCGAAGATATCGCAGAGGAAGAAATCCCCCTGCCCCTCGGGAGGGATGCCCCCCGCCGTCAGCTCTGCCGCCATCTGCCTGCCCGTATCCTGCGCCGCGCGCCGCCGGATTTCTGTGGCTCCAGTCGACTCGGGCTTATCGTGGTTTTGATTACACTCACCCTAAAGTTATCCCCAGCGCCGCACAACGGGGGTTCGGAATCGCCGCTTCGGGGGTTCAGAGTCATTTGATCGGGGTTTCAGATTCACTGGCACGGAAAAGACGCAGCCCATCGCCAAGGAAAAAAGGGCTTTGCCGCCCCCGGTCCGCCCCTGTAACTAATAAATAACTCATAATTAACAGAGCAGAAAATTTTTCAGCGCTCTGGAGCCCGCCTTTCCGCCCCCCGCAACTGCTGGATTTGCTTAGAAAAAGCAGGCGATGTGCGCTTAATTCTTCCATGTGCTGCGTTTTTTGCTATTCTGCCCGAAACGCCGCACATCGAGGCGGGGCAAACAGTTTCAACAGGCCGGGCCGCAAGGACCGGAACAGCAGCGGGCAGATCCTCATGGCCAGAGATATCCTCAGGAAAGACCCCTCGAAGGGCAGCGGCAGCCTGCCGCCTTATTTCAACATCGACCCCGACGCGGCGCTTGCCGAACTGGGTTCCCCCGCCGACACCCAGGGCTTTGCCGCCATCGCCGAGGCCTGCGCCCGCGGCCGCGCCGATCTCGCCAGCCGCGGCCTCAACGAGGATGGGCGCAAAAGCTTGCGGCTGTTTTCCACCTGGGAGATCACCCGCTACCTGATCCCGGTGGCCCAGGCGCATTTCCGCCGGGTGCTGAAGGCCAACCCCGATCTGCCCCAGGGCCGTTCGGAGACCGAGGGCGGCGCCAAGTGGTTCACCCTGGACGAGGTGCTGCGCCTGCGCGCGCATTTCGCGGCGCAAGGATCGAAGGCCAAGGACTACCGCCCCTACCGCCCCGAAGGGCTGCCCGCCAAGATGGTGGCGGTGGCCAACTTCAAGGGCGGCGTCGGCAAGACGTCTACAGCTGCGCATCTGGCGATGTCGGCCGCGCTCGACGGCTACCGGGTGCTGGTGATCGACCTGGACTCCCAAGGATCCATGACCTCGATCTTCGGCGGCAAGGTCGAAGACGAATGGCAGACCGCCTTCCCGCTGCTCGCCCGCCACTACGGCACCCACCTCAGGCTGGAGAACCAGCGGCGGCTCGACCGCGGCGACCCACCCCAGCCGCTCGACGCCGCGCTCGATGCAGCGATGGAGATGACCGCGGCGGACGTGATCCAGAACACCCACTGGCCCAACATCGACCTGATCGGCGCCCAGCTGAACCTCTACTGGGCGGAGTTCCAGATCCCGGTCTGGCGCATGGCGGCGCGCTCGTGGAAGCTGTGGGATGCGCTCACCGAGCGGCTGGAGGCCGATGGGGTGCTGGAGCAGTACGACGTGATCTTCATCGACACGCCGCCGGCGCTTGGCTACCTGACCATCAACGGGCTCTCCGCCGCCGACATCCTGCTGGTGCCGATGGGCGCGTCTTTCCTGGAGTTCGACTCCACCGGCCGCTTCTTCGACATGCTGCATTCCACCTTTGCCTCGATCGAGGAAGGCGAGAACCTCGCCGCGCGCGCGCTCGGCCGCCCGGGGCTGGCGTTTGAATGGGACGCGGTGCGCACCGTCATCACCCGCTACGACAGCGCCCAGCAGGGCGAGCTGGCGGCGCTGATGCAGGCCTACATGGGGCCGGTGCTCTCCCCCCACAAGCAGGACTACACCGCCCTCATCGGCCAGGCGGGCGAGCAGGTCTCGGGCATCTACGAGGCCGATTACCGCGACTTCAACCGCGAGACCTACGCCCGCGGCCGCGAGACCTTCGACGAGACCTATGCCGCCTTCAAGCGGCTGCTGCTCGGGGTCTGGCGGCGCGAGGAGCTGCAGGAGCAGCGCGCGGCCGAGTAACGCGCAGGCAAGCCCGCTGCCGCAGTCTCGCGGCGGCCGGGCAGATGTGACGACAGGACAGGACGGACCCGAACATGGCAAAACGCAAACGGCTCACCCCGGCGCAGACCGGTTTTCTCGCAGCAGCGCCCGACCCCGGCCCCCTTGCCCCGGGCGTGCCCGGCAGCCGCAGCGCGGGCCTTGGCGCAGGCGCGGCGCCGATTGCCCAGGTGGCGTCCGAGGCCTCGGCCCAGGCCGCGCTCGAGGAGCTGAGCAGCGAGATGGAGCGCGCCCGCGCCCGCGGGCTGATGATCGCCGAGCTGCCGCTCTCCGCCATCGACGAAAGCCACCTGGTGCGCGACCGCATCGAGCAGGACGAGGGCGAGCTCGCCGCCCTGATGGCGTCGCTCAGCGCCCGCGGCCAGCAGACCCCGGCCGAGGTGGTGCCGCTGGAGGAGCCCGCGGGCGGCATGACCCACGGGCTGATCTCCGGCTGGCGCCGCCTCACCGCGCTGCGGCGCCTTTATGAGGAGACGGGCGATCCCCGCTTTGCCACCCTGAAGGCGCTGGTGATCCGGCCCGAAAGCGCCCAGGACGCCTACCTCGCGATGGTCGAGGAAAACGAGATCCGGGTGAACCTTTCCCATTATGAGCGCGCCCGCATCGCCGTGCGCGCCTGCAAGGAAGGGGTCTTCACCAGCCGCAAGTACGCGCTGCAGGGTCTGTTCGGCAACGCGACCCGGGCCCGGCGCTCGAAGATCGGCAGCTTCATCACCGTGGTCGAGGCGCTGGACGCGGTGCTGTTCTTCCCCACCGCGATCAGCGAGAAGCTGGGCCTGGCGCTGGCCCGGCTGATCGAGGCGGATGCGGGCTTTGCCGCCCGCGCCCGCGCCGCGCTGCAGGCCGCCCCCCGCCCCGATGCGGAGGCCGAGCTGGCACTGCTGAACCAGCTGGCGGAGGGTGAAGAACAGGCTCAAAAGCCCGTATTAGAGCCTGATACCGCCTCCCCTGCCCCCGAACCGGCCCCCGAGCCGACTCCGAAACCCGTATCTGAGCCGCCGCTCAGCCGCCCGCGGGTGCGCGGCACCAACGATTGGGACGCCGCCCAGCCGGGCGAGCGCATCGCGCTTTCCGCCCCCAAGGGTCTGAGCGCGGGCTATGTTCCCGGCGAGCAGCGCATCGAGATCCGCGGCGAGGGCGTCAACGCCGCCTTGGTGGAGGCGCTGCAGGACTGGCTGAAGCGGCTCTGAGCCGCACCAAACGCAGGGTCTTTGCAAAGGGGGGGCACGGCAGCCCCCCTTTTTCATGCGCGCTCCGGGGGCAAACCGGCGGTCCGGAAACGGCCCGTGCAGGACCGGGAATGCCAATGGCCGGGCCGCAGGCGCGGGCTACCTCTGGAGGACCTCACAGGGAGACGCATCATGCACGGACAGACGCCGCCGCGCCGCCTCACGGCCGCCGATTTCGACCAGGAACTCCTCGACCTCTACGACTACTACGCGCACGGAAAGATCTCGAAACGCGAGTTTCTCGACCGCGCCGGGAAATGGGCCGCCGGCGGGCTGACCGCCGCTGCGATCCTCGGGATGCTGGCGCCGGACTACGCCCTGGCCCGGCAGGTCGCGGAGGACGATCCCGCTATCCAGGGCGAGGAGATCACCTATCCAAGCCCGCAGGGCACCGGCGATATCCGCGCCTATCTGGTCCGGCCCGCGCAGGCTGACCCGGAGCGCCCGCCGGGGGCGGTGCTGGTGGTGCATGAGAACCGCGGGCTCAACCCTTACATCCGCGACGTGGTGCGGCGCCTCGCAAAGGCGGGGTTCGTGGCGATGGGCCCCGACGGGCTGTCCTCCCTGGGCGGCTACCCGGGCAGCGACGATGAAGGGCGGGAGATGCAGCGCAGCCTGGACCAGGAGGCCCTCCTGAACGACTTCTTCGCGGGCTTCGAGTACCTGCAGGCGCTTGGCGGCACCAACGGCAAGGTC
The DNA here is from genome assembly GCF_048820895.1 of Cribrihabitans neustonicus. Taxonomy (NCBI): domain Bacteria; kingdom Pseudomonadati; phylum Pseudomonadota; class Alphaproteobacteria; order Rhodobacterales; family Paracoccaceae; genus Cribrihabitans; species Cribrihabitans neustonicus. The sequence goes on along the minus strand of NZ_JBMERQ010000011.1, from coordinate 54,081 downwards.
GGCGCGACGGGGTTCTGCTATGGCGGCGGCGTGGTGAACAAGCTGGCCGTGGCCTATCCCGGAATGGCCGCGGGGGTGCCGTTCTACGGCGCCGCCCCCGACAGCGCGCAGGTGGCCCGGATCGAGGCACCGCTGCTGATCCAGCTCGCGGCGCTCGACCAGCGGATCAATGCGATGTGGCCCGCGTTCCAGAAAGCGCTGGAGGAACACGACAAGAGATATGAGGCATATATCTACCCCGGCGTGAACCACGGCTTCCATAATGACACCACACCGCGGTACGACCAGGCGGCCGCCGCGCTCTCCGAAGAGCGCATGGTGGCGTGGTTCCACACCTACCTCGCAGGCTGAGGCACGGCGCTGCCGGCGGCGGGCCGGCCCGGCCGGCAAAGGGATTGCAGACCCCCCTGCCCCTTCCTCCCGGCAGACAGACCCGGGCCGCCAGCCGCCATTCAGAGACTAACCCGGGCATGTGCGTGCCGCAGGAATTTAGGTCAGTATGAGTGACCAAATGTTTCGCGCGCGAAACATTTGGTCCGGAACGGCCCTATTTGCTGTCCGCCTCTCCTCCGGCGTCCAGGCTCTGCGGCGCGCGGCCGCGGCCGACGCCGGCATAGATCTCGAAGCCTGCGCGCTGCGCCGCTCTGGCGGAATAGATGTTGCGCAGATCCGCCATCCGCGGGCTGCGCATGGCGGCAGCCATCTTCTTCAGATCGAGCGCGCGGAACTCGTTCCACTCGGTCAGGATCACCACCAGGTCGGCGTCTTCCGCCGCGGCATAGGGATCGTCCTCCCAGATCACGCCCGGCAGCAGCGCCTCGCCCTCGGCCCGGCCCTGCGGGTCGACCACCCGCACCCGGGCGCCGCCGCCGATCAGCGCGGGCACGATGGTGAGGCTCGGCGCCTCGCGCATGTCGTCGGTATTGGGCTTGAAGGTCACCCCCAGCACCGCCACCGTCTTGCCGTTGAAGGAGCCCCCGCAGATGTCGCGCAGCTTCTCCACCATGCGCGCCTTCACCTCGTCGTTGACCCGCATCACGGTCTCGGTGATGCGCATCGGGAAGGCGTGGTCCTGGCCGATCCGCGCCAGCGCCGCGGTGTCCTTGGGGAAGCACGAGCCGCCATAGCCCGGCCCGGCATGCAGGAACTTGTTGCCGATGCGCCCGTCGAAGCCGATGCCGCGGGCGACTTCCTTCACATCGGCGCCGGTGCGCTCGCACAGTCCCGCGACCTCGTTGATGAAGGTGATCTTGGCGGCGAGGAAGGCATTGGCCGCGTATTTGATCATCTCGGCGCTTTCCAGCCCGGTGGTGAGGATCGGGAAGTCGCGCAGGTAGAGCGGCCGGTAGATCTCCGCCATCACCTCGGCGGCGCGTTCGCTCTCGACGCCGACGACCACCCGGTCGGGGCGCATGAAATCCTCGATCGCAGCACCCTCGCGCAGGAACTCCGGGTTGGAGGCGACATCGAAGGCGGCATCCGGGCGGACCCTGGCGATCAGCTCCTGCACCTGCCGGTTGGTGCCCACGGGCACGGTGGATTTGGTCACCACCACCGCGTAATCCGTGAGCGCCGCGGCGATTTCCCCGGCCGCCGCCATCACGTAGGTCAGATCGGCATGGCCATCGCCGCGCCGCGCCGGGGTGCCGACCGCAATGAACACCGCCTCGGCCCCGTCCACCGCGGCTGCCAGGTCAGCGGTGAAGCTGAGCCGCCCGGCGGCGACGTTCTTCTCCATCAGCGCCTCCAGCCCCGGCTCGTAGATCGGCACCTCGCCCGCGGTCAGCCGCGCCACCTTGCGCAGGTCCTTGTCGACGCAGACCACGTCATGGCCGAAATCCGAAAAACACACCCCCGAGACCAGGCCCACATAGCCCGTGCCAATCATCGCAATGCGCATGCGCTGTCCCTTTTCCCCGCAAGTTTTTCCGCCGCACCAAGGCGGGCGGCGGTTTCCTGTTGACGTAGAAGGATACAGGCGGCTGGAAAGGGCGGAAACCGGAATCTGACGCCGCGCTGCGCGGATCGGGGAAAGGTCCGGTCCGGACCAAATGTTTCGCGCGCGAAACATTTGGTCACGCGTGCTGACCTATTTCGCGCCGGCCTCGGGGGCAGGCTTCGAGGCCGGCGGGGCAGGCAGGGCAGGGCGCCCGGCACGCTCAGGCGCCGTAATACTCCCGGTACCAGGCGGCAAAGCGGGCAACGCCCTCCTCGACGCCGACCTGAGGGGTGAATCCGGTGAGCTGGCTGAGCAGGCTGGTGTCGGCCCAGGTGGCGGGCACGTCGCCGGGCTGCATCGCCATCATGGTCTTCTGCGCCCCGATCCCCAGCGCAGTCTCAAGTGCGGCGATATAGTCCATCAGCGCGGTTGGCCGGCCCGCGCCGATATTGACCACCCGGAAGGGGGCGACGGGGCTCAAGCTGTCCTGGTCCGAGACCGGCTCCGTGCCCGGCACCGCCCCGATCAGCCCGGTGATCCCCGCCACCAGGTCGTCGATATAGGTGAAGTCGCGCTGCATTTTCCCGTGGTTGTAGACCTCGATCGGGCGCCCCTCGAGCATTGCCTTGGTGAATTTGAACAGCGCCATGTCGGGGCGGCCCCAGGGGCCGTAGACGGTGAAGAAGCGGAACATGGTGACGGGCAGGGCATAGAGATGGGCATAGGAATGCGCCATCGACTCGGTGGCCTTCTTGGTGGCGGCGTAGAAGGACATCTGGTGGTCGGCCTGCTGCCGCTCGGTGAAGGGCATCGCCGTATTGGCGCCATAGGCCGAGGAGGTGGAGGCCATCAGGAGATGCCGGGGGGCATGCGCGCGCGCTGCCTCCAGCAGTTCGAAACTGCCCGCGAGGTTGGCCTCCAGGTAGTCGCGCGGCGCCTCGATCGAATGGCGCACCCCGGCCTGGGCGGCGAGGTGGATCACCGCCTGCGGCCGGTGGCGGGCCAAGAGGTCCATGAGCAGCCCCGGGGTTTCCAGCTTGCCGATCACCGGGGTGAAGCCTGCATCCTGCTCAAGCAGCGCATGGCGGCGCTGCTTCAGGGTGACGTCGTAATAGGGCGACAGGCAGTCGAGCCCCACGACCTGCCAGCCATCGGCCAGCAGCCGGGCGGACAGGTGATAGCCGATGAAGCCGGCCGAGCCGGTGACGAGAGCGGTCTGGGCAGTTTGCATGGGGTTCAGGTTGCGGTTTCCGGAGCGGCTGTCAAATGCTTCCTGCCGGGGCAGGGGAGAGGCAGGGGAGAGGCAGGGGAGAGGCAGGGGCCGGCAAAGGGTTTGACAGCGGCGGGCATTTGTGAGTTTTGCCCCAGCAATCCCGCAGGCCAGCCATCAGGAGCAGAGACCCCATCGTGAGCACAGCAGACGCACTGAGCCCCGCAGCGCAGCCGGCAGCCGCGGAGGCCGCCAGCGCCCCGGGCACGGCAGGACAGGGCACGGCAGGACAGGGCGCGGCAGGACAGGGCGCGGGCCGGCTGGTGGCGGTGGTGGTGACCCACAACCGGCTGGACAAGCTGAAGGTGACGCTGGCGCGGCTGCTGGAGAGTCCGGAACGCGAGCTGGCGGCGGTGGTGGTGGCCGACAATGCCTCCACCGACGGCACCGCCGCCTGGCTGGCGGCGCAGGGCGATCCGCGGCTCGATATCTGCACCTCGGGCGAAAACCGCGGCGGCGCCGGCGGTTTCGAGATGGGCATGCGCCGGGCGATGGAGCGGCACGCGCCGGACTGGCTGGTGGTGATGGATGACGACGGCCGCCCCGCGCCGGGGGCGCTGGCGGCATTTCATGATCTGCCGGCGGGGAAATGGGATGCGGTGGCGGCGGCGGTCTATTTCCCCGACGGCCGCATCTGCGAGATGAACCGCCCCTCGCGCAACCCGTTCTGGCACGCCCGCGAGTTCCTGCGCACCCTGTTCGGCGGCGGCCGCGCGGGCTTCCACGTGCGCCCCGCCGATTACGAGGGGGCGGGGATGCAGATCGATGTCACCTCCTTTGTCGGCTTCTTCATCTCAGCCGCGGCGGTGCGGCGCATCGGCTACCCGGATCCGGAGCTGTTCCTTTATGGCGACGACGGCATCTACACGCTGGGGCTGACCGCCGCGGGCGGCCGCATCGGATTCGAGCCCGGGGTGCGCTTCGAGCATGATCTCTCCACCTTCCAGGCCAAGGGCGGCGGCACGGAAGCGCAGCGCGGCCGCTTCGTGCCGCTGTGGAAGGCCTATTACTACCACCGCAACCTGCTGCTGCTGTACCGGATGGCGGCGGGCTGGCTGTTCTGGCCCGCGCTCTGCGTGGTGCTGCCGAAATGGCTGATGAAGGCGCGCCAGCACGGCGGCGACCGGCGCGCCTTCCTGCGGCTGATGGCGCAGGCGGTGCGCGACGGGCTGCTGCGGCGCACCGCGGTGCCGCATGCCCGGGTGCTGGAGCTGGCGGGCAGGGACTGAGCCCGGGCCGCGGCTCCGGCGGGCGGGCGGCGGCTGCCGCGGCTCAGCGGTTCAGGATGTCGCGGTGGAAGCGCCCCATCAGCACCAGCCCCAAGGCCAGCAGCACCAGGCTGGTGAGCAGCACGTAAGGAACGTTCACGAAAGCCGCGCTGTAGGTGGGGTAAAAGCCGGTGCGCATCAGCCCGGTGATATGCATCACCGGGTTGTACCACAGGATGTCCTGCCCCACCGGCGGCAGGTCCTCGTAGAGGAAGAACACGCCCGAGGCGAGGAACAGCGGCCGGGTGAAGATCGACCAGGCCACGTCCCAGAGCGGGTAGAGCCCCGTCAGCACGCAGTTGAGCGTGCCCACCCCGAGGCCCAGCCCCATCGCCAGCGCCATCGCCAGCACCGCGGGCGGCAGGTCCAGCACCGTGCGGCTGTCGATCACCAGGAGCACCCCGGCAAGCAGCAGCACCGCCACCAGGGCACCGGTCAGGCCGTTGAGGAAGAACCGGGCCAGCACCGCGTCCAGCCAGGTCACCGCGGGGAATTTCAGCAGCGGCTTGGAGAAGCTGATCGCCCTGGCGGTGGTATTGGAAATCGTGTTGTAAAGGTCGAACGGCAGGTAGCCGGTGGCGTAGAACAGCAGGAAGCTGGTGCCCAGCGACGGGGTGCGGATCACCAGCGAGAAGCCGAGGCTGAGGAACAGGATCGCTGCCAGCGGCTCCAGCACCGCCCAGAGATAGCCGCCGGGGGTGCGCCCGTAGCGGGTCGACATCTCGCGCAGCACCAGCGCCGCGATGGTGCGCAGAGTGGCAAAGCGGCGCGCCCGGCCGGCCGCGGGCGGGACAGCAGGCGGGACTCCGGGAGGAACTCCGGGCGTCTGGGCAGGGGCGGCTGCGGAGGTGGTGCTGGTCATGAATCCCCATTGTGAATATGCGCCGTGCAAGCGATAAGTATGAAAGAAACACGAGGCAATGACAAACGGCCGCAGGCTGGGAAACGCAGACTATGACACAGGATCGCCCGGCAGCGCGCAGGGAGGCTGCCGTCCAATTCCGCAGCGGCCGCAAGGCCGCCGGCAAACACGCCGCCGTGCCGGAGGCAGATGCGCCCGGCGCAGAGGCGCAGGACGCGGATTCCCCGGACAGCGCCGGAACCCTGGACTTCCCGCAGGCCCGGAAGGCGCAAGGCCCGGGCCAGGCCCCGGGGCGGCGCCGGGCGGCGGCAAAGGGGGCGCGCAAGGCCGGCCGGCGGGCCGGGCAGGCCCCGGGCCGCGGAGCCCGTGACAGCGCCGGCGGCGGGGCCGGCGGCGGGGCCGATGACCGGGCTGAGGACTGGGCTGAGGACGGCGCCGGTGAGGGGGCCGCTGGCGGCGGCGTCCGGGGCGGCGGCAAAAAGCTCAAGAAGCTGCGCCGCAAGGTGCAGGCGGCCGAAGCCGCGCAGGCGGCGCTGGAGATCAAGGCGGCCGGGCTGGAGGCGCAGATCGCCGGCACCCCGGCCTATCCGCTGGCCCGCCCGGCGCATATGAAGCGCCGCCACCGCGGGCTGATCGCCAGCTTCTTCCTGATGGTGCTGGCGCCGCTGGCGGCGGCGGTGTTCTACCTGTTTGCGGTGGCCGAGGACCAGTATGCCTCCACCGCGGGCTTCACCGTGCGCAGCCAGGAAAGCTCGGGCGCCAACGACCTCCTTGGCGGGCTGGCCAATTTCGCCAGCAATACCGCCGCCTCGGACAGCGACATCCTCTACGAGTTCATCCAGAGCCAGGAGATGGCGGCGGCGGTCAGCGCCCGCATCGACCTGCGCGGCCATTACAGCCGGCCCTGGCCGGACGACTGGGTGTTCGCGCTCTGGCCCGAGGCCACTTTGGAAGAGCTGGTCTGGTACTGGCAGCGGGTGCTCAGCATTTCCTACGACAGCGGCTCGGGGCTCACCGAGGTGCGGGTCACCGCCTTCGACCCGGAAACCGCCCAGGCCATCGCCCAGGCGGTGGTCGAGGAAAGCCAGATCCGCATCAACGCGCTCAACGACCAGGCCCGCGCCGATGCGATGCGCTATGCCGAGGCCGATCTGGAGGAGGCGCTGGAGCGGCTGAAGGCGGCGCGCGAGGCGCTCACCCAGTTCCGCACCCGCACCCGCATCGTCGACCCCGAGGCCGACATTCAGGGCCGCATGGGGGTGATGAACAACCTGCAGCAGAAGCTGGCCGAGGCGCTGATCGAATACGACCTGCTGCGCGGCTCGGTGGCCGAGGGCGATGTGCGGCTGAAGAAGGCGCAGCAGCAGATCGAGGTGATCCGCGAGCGCATCGACATCGAGCGCCAGACCTTTGCCTCCAGCAATACCGACACCGGCGCGGTGGGCGAGGACTACCCGTCGCTGATCTCCGAGTTCGAGCGCCTGACGGTGGACCGGGAATATGCCGAGGAAGCCTACCGCGCCGCGCTCACCGCGCTGGAGACCGCGCGCGACGATGCCGCCCGGCAGAGCCGCTATCTTGCCACCTACATCAAGCCGGCCCTGGCCGAGCAGGCGGAATACCCGCGCCGCTTCGTGCTCTCGGGGCTGATCGGGCTGTTCCTGCTGCTGGCCTGGGCGATCTCGGCGCTGATCTACTATTCGGTCCGCGACCGCAGCTAGGGGCAATGGGAAAGGAGGCACGTGTGATGCGACGGTTGCCTGAGACCGGGACAGGGGAGGGGCGCCTTCCGGGCAGTGTGCCGCCCGCCCCTGCCGGCCGGCCGCTGCGGGGCGGCGGCCCGGCATGATCCGCTTTGAGAACCTGACCAAGAGCTTCCGGCTCAAGGGCGAGCGCAAGGTGGTGATCGACAACCTGAACCTGACACTGCCCGCGGGCAAATCCCTGGCGCTGCTGGGCCGCAACGGCGCGGGCAAGTCGACGCTGCTGCAGATCATCGCGGGCACCCTGCGCCCGGATTCGGGCCGGGTGGTCTCGGACGGCTCGATCTCCTGGCCGGTGGGGCTCGGCGGCTCCTTCCACAAGGACCTGACCGGCGCCGAGAACGTCCGCTTCATCGCCCGCATCTACGGCGTCGATACCGATGACCTGGTGAACTTCGTCGATGATTTTGCGGAGTTGGGCAAGTTCTACCACATGCCGATGCGCAGCTACTCCTCCGGCATGCGCTCGCGGCTCACCTTCGGCGCCTCGATGGGCATCCGTTTCGACACCTATCTGGTCGACGAGGTGACCGCGGTGGGCGACCGGTCGTTCAAGCGCAAGAGCAGCGCCGTCTTTGCCGACCGGATGAAGCATTCCAGCGCCATCATGGTGAACCATTCGATGAACCAGGTGCGCCAGTTCTGCGATGCGGGCATCGTGCTGGAGCGCGGCCGGATGCGCTATTTCGACGACCTGGAGGAGGCCATCGCGGTGCATGAGGCGATGCTGGGATGACGCCCCTGCGGGGCGATGCTGGGATGACGCCCTGCGGGGCGATGCTGGGATGACGCTTCTGCGGGGGAAGGCCGGAAGGAAGCGCTGCCGCAATGGGCATACCGCGGCCCGGAACGGCACAGAGGCGGCAAATCCGCCGCAGAGCGGCAATGAGCAATTTATTTTCCGGCCCGGCTCCAGTATGCAGCCTGCAGTCCGGAATAGTTGATGGGGTAGGGCGTGACGGTTTTGGCGGAACAGGCAGGCGCGGCGGAGCTTACCACGCTGCAATCACTGATGTGGCCGGAATTCGGCATTTGCACCGAACATGACCTTTACCTGCGGGCAGATGGGCCGGTAGCGGTGTCGCCGGAGCAGCGCGAGCTGCGTTTTTCCGCGGGCGGCCATGTGTCCTTCGGCACCTGGTTCAACCTGTTCAGCCTGGAGAAATGGCAGCGGGAGTGCGGGCTGCAAAGCCTGGCGCTGCAGCTTGAGGGCGAAGGCGCCTTTGAGCTGGCGGTGATCCTGGCGCCGCGGACCCAGTCCTGGGACCGGGTGGTGAGCCGCTATGTGGAATTCCCAGAAAACGGGCGGCTGGAGATCAGCCTGGACCAGGTGCTGGCGCCGGACGTCAGGCCCGGGCTGCTGTTCTTCGAGCTGCGCGCTCTGGGGCCGGGGCGGCTGACCGGGGCCGCCTGGCAGACGCTGGACGCGCCGCGCCGCCAGCCGCAGCTGGCGCTGGCGGTGACCACCTTCAAGCGCGAGGCGGCGGTGGCGCGCACGGTGGAGCGGTTCTGCGCCTTCCGCGAGGCCTCCTGGATGAAGCCGCATGTGCAGATGATCGTCACCGACAACGGCCAGTCGGTGGAGCTGGCGCCGCAGGAGGGCGTCACGGTGATCCCGAACGAGAACCTGGGCGGCGCCGGCGGTTTCACCCGCGGCCTGCTGGAGGCCCGCGCCCGCGGCGCCTCGCACTGCCTGTTCATGGATGACGACGCTTCGATCCACATGGAGAGCCTGGAGCGCACCTGGATGCTGCTGGCCTATGCCAAGGATCCCAGGACCGCGGTGGCCGGCGCGATGATCAGCGAGCAGCACCGCTGGGCCATCTGGGAGAACGGCGCCCGCTTCTTCACCCGCTGCCAGCCGCTGCACATGGGCACCGACCTGCGCGACATGGGCCAGATGATGGCGATGGAGCATGCGGCGGCGCAGCCGGTGCCGGAGGATTTCTACGGCGGCTGGTGGTATTTCGCCTTCCCGCTGGCGCAGGCGGAGCATCTGGCCTTCCCGTTCTTTGTGCGCGGCGACGATGTCAGCTTCTCGCTGGCCAATGATTTCAATATCATCACCCTCAACGGGGTGGTGTCCTTCCAGGAAAGCTTCACCGAGAAGGAAAGCCCGCAGACCTGGTACCTCGACCTGCGCAGCCACATGGCGCACCACCTCAGCCTGCCGCAGCTGGAAGTGGGCGCCAGGGGGGTGCTGAAGATCGCCGCCTGGTTCTTCCTGCGCAACCTGCCGCGGATGCATTACGATACGCTTGCCGCGATCAACCTCGCGGTCGAGGACGTGATGAAGGGCCCGGAGTTTTTTGATGAGCACGCCGGCATGGCGCAGCGCCGGGCCGGCATCAAGGCGCTGACCGGGGCCGAGGCCTGGCAGGCGCTGACGCCGGACACCCCGCTGCCGCCGGTGCGCCACCACCCGCCCGCGGCCTGGCGGCGGCACCTGATGAAGCTCAGCCTCAACGGGCTGCTGCTGCCGGGCTTTGCCCGCTTCGGCCGCCGGATCACGCTCGAGGCGCAGAACCGCAGCCACATCGGCTATGCCTGGGGCGCGGCGGAGATCACCTGCCTTGATGCCGGGCGCACGAAATTCTACACCGTGCGCCACTCCAAAGCCGCCGCCTGGCGCGAGCTGAAGCGGTTTGCCGCCAACGCCCGCGCCTTTCTGAAGAATTACGACCAGCTGGCCGCGGACTACCGCGGCCGCTATGGCAGCCTGACCAGCGAGGCCTATTGGCAGGGCAAGCTGGGCCTGGGTGCAGACAAGACGATGAAACGGGAAGCCGCCGAGTGAAGATGATCCGCCGATTGCTCCGCCCCCTGGCCGCCGCCGCGGCACAGGGCTCCGCCCTGCGCTCCAGGACTGGCGGACCCGCCCTGCCGAAGACCGCGCCGGCCGCGGCCGGCGCAATGCCGTCCCGGCCGCTGCAGGTGATCCTGTTCATCGGCCACCACAAGGTGGGCTCGACCTCGCTGCAGGACTACCTGTCGCGCAATGCCGCGGCGCTGGCGCGCAGCGGCATCCTCTATCCTTACGTGGATTTCGAGGGCATGGCGCATCAGGCCGCCGCCGCGGCCGGCCATGGGCCGGGCGGCGAGAGCCTGCCGATCAACGTCCGCGAGCCGCATAACGCGCTGGCCTTCCGGATGCTGGCGGCCGGGGCGGGGGGCCGTGTGCCGTCCTACCACAAGCGCCTGCCCGCGCTGCCGCAGATGGTGCATGCCATCCATCAGCAGATCCGCTTTACAGAGCCGCATACGGTGATCCTGGCAGCGGAGGTCTTTGCCAATTTCAACGCCGCCGCGCCGCGGCTGATCAAGCAGCTGGCAGGCTATTTCCCGGGCGCCGAATTCACCCTGGTGGCGACGCTGAGGCGGATCGACGAATACCTGGCCTCCTGGCACGGCCAGCGGCTGAAATTCGGCCACGACGTGGCGCCGCTGCGCGAGGACGGGCTGGACGGCTATCTGCAGGGCATCCACTTCGACTACCGGCTGATGCTGGAAGGCTGGCTCAAGACCCTGCCCAAGGCGCGGCTGGTTCTGCGCGATTACGCCGACGTGCGGGCGGGGGGCGGCTCGGTGGCGGATTTCATCGCCCAGACCGGGCTCGAGCTGCCCGCCGGGCTGGCGCCGGAGCGGCGGGAGAACGACTCCATCCACCGCGGCGTCTACGAGATCGCCCGGCGCGGCAACGCGGCGCTTCCGTCCGGGCAGTCCGGCCGCCTGCGCCGGGCCCTGCGCGAGCTGACGCCGGCGCTGGACCTGCCGCCGAGCAGCCGCATCGAACTGTTCGGCGCCGCCAACCGGGAGCGGATGCTGGAGCGCTTCCGCCCGCTTGATGCCTGGCTGGGCGAGACGGCGGGCCGGACCGGGTTCTTTGCGGATCTGGAAGCGGTGCGCGAGGCGGAGCCGGTGCCGGAAGAGGAGGTCTTCCGCGCCGCGCTGAGCAGGATCTGCAGCCGTCATCTGGCCGGGCTGGAGGAGGAAACCGCCGCTTTCCTCACCGCGCTGCAGGCCGGGCAGAAGGAAACCGGCGCCAAGGCCGCCACAGGAGAACGGATTGCATGATCAACGAGCTTGTCATTCATCTGGGGGACACCAAGACCGGGTCCACCTCGATCCAGAAGGCGCTGGTGCAGAAGGCCTATGAGCTGCCGGGCAAATCCATCTGCTATCCCACCAGGAACAACCATATCGCCATGGCAAAGACGCTGAGCCAGGCGCGCCGGGCCGGCCAGCGCGAGACCAGGTTCCGCCGGGTCGCCGCCGCGCTGAGCCGCAGCGATGCGGACTACGGGGTGATCTCGGCCGAGCATTTCCAATTCGTCGATCCCCAGGTGTTCGCCGAAGCGATCGAGGCCTACTGGCCGGACTTCAAAGACCGGATCCGCCTGGTCGCCTATGTGCGGCCGCATCCGGACAAGCTGGTGTCGGCGTTTTCCGAGCGCGTGAAGCTCGGCAGCGCCATGGAGTCCTTCACCGATTTCTGCGATACCCTGTCGGAAAAGCGGGCCATCGAGTATCTGCCCCGGTTCCGGAAATGGCGGGAGGTTTTCGGCAGCCGCTTCACCCTGCGCCCCTTCGTGCGCGAGGAATTGTTCCGCGAGGATGCGGTCAGCGATTTCTTCCGTGTCCTGCTGCAGAACGAGGATTTCCGGATTGCCGGCGGCATCTCCGCAAACACCTCCCTGACGCTGCCGCAGCTGGCCCTGCTGCGCGAGACGCACAAGACCTTCACCGCCCGGCTGAAGGCGCGGGACCTGTCCCGGACCGCGGAGATCATCGAGGCGCGCAGCGCAATGGGGCGGACCGTGAGCGAGCGCCTGCGGGCCAGCGGCCTGGGCGGGAACGGAGCGAAGTTCCGGATTCCGGAGCGGCTCGCCGCCGGGATCGCGCGCCGCTACAGGGAGGATGCCGAAGCTCTGGACGCGGAGTTCTTTGCAGGCACGCCGATGGCGGATGCATTGGACAGGATCGCGTCGAAGACCACCGCCGCGGCGCAGAGCCTGAATGCCGGCGATCACTTCTCCCAAGACACCGTGGCCAGTTTCCAGATATTTGCGGGCCTTCTGAGCGACATGCTTCTGGACGACCCCAAGGGCTTTATGAAGAAAGCGGGCCAAACCCGGATCATGCTGGCCGCAGCAGAGTGACGGACGGCGGCAGGCCAGACACAAGAGGACGAACAGACAGATGAACTTTCTATGCGTGGGGGCCGGGCTTTCCGGCGCGGTGATCGGGCGGCATCTGGCCGAGGCGGGGCATCAGGTCACGGTGGTGGACGCGCGCGGCCACATCGGCGGCAACTGCCATACCGAGCGCGACGCGGAAACCGGGGTGATGGTGCATGTCTACGGGCCGCACATCTTCCACACCGACGACGCCGAGGTCTGGGACTACGTGAACCGCTTCGAGAGCTTCAAGCCCTACAAGAACCGGGTGAAATCCACCACCCGCGGGCTTTCGGGGGAGCGCGAGGTGTTCTCGCTGCCGGTGAACCTGCACACCATCAACCAGTTCTTCCGCAAGACCCTGCGCCCGGAAGAGGCGCATGATTTCATCGTCAATGAACAGGCCGACACCTCGATCGAGGATCCGCAGACCTTCGAAGAGCAGGCGCTGCGCTTTGTCGGCAAGGATCTCTACGAGGCCTTCTTCAAGGGCTACACCATCAAGCAGTGGGGCATGCATCCTTCCGAGCTGCCCGCGAGCATCCTGAAGCGGCTGCCGGTGCGCTTCAATTACGACGACAACTACTTCTTCCACCAGTTCCAGGGCATGCCGGAGAACGGCTACACGCCGATGATCGAGAAGATCCTCGATCACCCGGGCATCACCGTGCAGCTGGAGACGGAATTCACCCCGGAAATGGGCGCGGGATATGACCACGTGTTCTATTCCGGGCCGCTGGATGGCTATTTCGGCTACGAGCTCGGCCGCCTCGGCTACCGCACCCTGGATTTCGAGCGCTTCACCCATCAGGGCGACTACCAGGGCTGCGCGGTGATGAACTACGGCGAGGAAGAGGTGCCCTATACCCGCATCACCGAGCACAAGCATTTCGCGCCGTGGGAAGAGCACGAGGGCTCGGTCTTGTACCGCGAGTTCTCCCGCCTCGCCGAGCCCGGCGACATCCCCTACTACCCGATCCGCCAGGTGAAGGAGAAGGCGCTCTTGGCCGATTACGTCAAGCTGGCCGGGGAAACCCGCGGCGTCACCTTCGTCGGCCGCCTGGCGACCTACCGCTATCTCGACATGGACGTGACCATCCGCGAGGCGCTGGACACGGCGCGCGGCTTCACCGCCTGCCTGGAGAAGGGCGAGACGGCGCCCGCGTTTTTCAGCGCGCCGCTTTGAGGGGTGTGTTGCAGGCCACGAAGGCCCGCAGCTGGGCCCGGTCCTCCGCATCCAGCAGCTCGGCGCGGGCCCAGCCCCCCGGCCCGGCGCCGGTGCGGATCTCGCAGAGACCGCTGACCGCCGTGGAGAAGTTCCGCTGCAGCTCCGCGCGTTCGCTTTCGATTTGCCGGGTGATGGCGGCAGCGGTGTCTGCGCCGATGTGCAGCGTGGTGCCGCGGCGGCTGGCGGTCTCTGCCCCGCGGGCAAAATCCTGCTCCAGCAGCTGGGGGCGCAGCCGGGCATAGCTGTCCTGGTCCGTCAGGGTCTGCACGTATTCGAGCTCTGCGAGCTTGCGGTTGCTGAACCTTTGGTTGCGCCGTCCCGTGCCGCCCGGGAGCGGCAGGTCCAGCAGGCTGCAGAAATCTGCCAGCATGTCCGGCTGCACGAGGTCCTGCGGTTCAATGGAGCGCAGCATCAGAACCTCGGGCGGGAAATGCGCCATCAGCAGGCGCGCCCAGCCCAGGTTTGAATAGAGCGGAAACCCGCGGCTGTCTTCGAAACAGGCGAGGAATTTTTCGATCGAGGGCGCGCCATCGGCATAGAACCTGTGCCGGCTGATCTGGAACAGCCCGGCGCGGATGTATTGCGCGTAGCAGGATTCCACGAAGTCGTAGGGGTTGCGGAGATAGGCGGCGATCCGGACTTGCCAGCCCGGCAGCTGTGTCCGCAGCGCCTTATAGAGCTGCAGCAAGTTGCTGCCCGGAAAGGCATTGGCCCAATGCTCGCAGGACAGCACAATGCGGCTGCACTCCCGGTCAAGCGCCTCGGCAGTGATGTCTGCCAGGGCTTGCGGCAGCTTCCTTGACGGCAGCTTTGCCAGCGGCAGGTGGTTGCGGTAGCCGTCCGCGCTGCGCCAGGCCTGCGGGTAGCAGACGCCGTGGGCCTGATGCGCGCTGCCGGCGGACGCCATGTGCCGCTGGATGGTTGTCGAGCCGCATTTGGGCAGGCCGATATGCAGCCAGATCTGGCGCCCGGGCGGGCTGCTGCGGACCGCGGGCGCCAGATCTGGCACGGATGCCGGAGCTGGCGCGGCCTGCTGCAGCGCGGCGGCCAGGCGGCCGCTTTCACATTGGGCGAGATAGGCCCGGACCGGCGGCGGCACCTCGCCGGCAAAGAAGGCCTGGGCCTGGCGCCTGAATTCGGGCCGCAGGTCCGGCCGGATGAAGCTGCCGATCCAGCCCAGCAGCCCGGTCGTGAAACTGTAGAAGGGTACTGCGAAGGCGCTGAGTTCTCCGCGGGAGCGGAGTTCCGCGGAGACGCGGGACAGGGCGGTGAACACCTGCAGCCGTTCCGGGCCGTTGCGGTTGGTCAGCCGCCCCTGGCCGGGGGCAACGTAGTGCATCACCCCGATCCGGTCGCTGGCCAGGATGGTCCTGGCATTGAGAAAGCTGCGCCAATGCAGCTCGACGTCATTGTGGACTGCGATCTCGGTGCAGCGGATGCCGTGTTCCTGCAGGAAGCCGGTGCGGTAGATCTTGTTCCAGGGGTAATTGGCGGTCTGGCACAGGTTGGCAGCCGCGGCAGGGGACACGTCCGAAAGGGCGCCGGTCTCCGTGCCGGCGGCACGCCACAGCGCCTGGTCGGCAGGCATCTGCCCCCAGCGGCCCTCGGGGCCGCAGCGGCTGTCGTGATGCTGAAAGATGCAGAAATCGAAGTCCCTGGCTTCCAGATCCCTCAGCAGATCCGGCAGGTCGCGCAGCGGCAGATCGTCGGCGTCAAGGAACAGGACATGCTCGGTGGCCACGTGCTGAAGCGCCAGGTTGCGCGCCGCTCCGGCGCCGCGCGGGCGGTCCTGGCGCAGCAGGGTGATCCGCTCCGGCGGCAGGCCGGCGGCGGCGGGGAGCGGCTCGAAGGCGATTGCGGGGTCCGAGCCGTCGTCCGCGATGATGATGTGGCTGGCGAACTTCAGCTGGCGGATGTGCCGCAGCAGGCGGTGCAGGGGAGCCTCGTCATTATGCGCAGGGATAATGACGGTCAGCTTCATACGATGAACAGGCGCAGGTCGTGCAGGTCCAGGCGGAAGCTGTGCAGGGGCAGGAAAAGGATCAGTTCACGCCACGGCGCTTCCGGCGGCAGCTCCGGCTGCAGGCTGATCTGCAGCGCATCCAGGTGGCTGGACGCCTCTGGATGGGTCAGGATGCGCTTGGGAAAGAAGCAATCGTCAAAGCCGCCTTCGGGGCGCCCTGAGCGGATGCAGGCGCGCACCGCTTCGATCGATGGCGAGGTGCCGCGGCAGGCGATGCCGATGAGCCCGGCTTGGGACAGGTTGAAGCCGCCGAGGCGCATGTGCAGCCCGAACCAGCCGCCCTCGCCGCCGGCGGTGGCTTCCAGTTCGAGCAGCCGCCCGGCCGGAGAGCGCCAGGTACCGCCCGGCTGCAGCGCCGGATCGGCATGCAGGGCGATGCCGGGGTGGATTTCGGTATGCGCCTGGATTTCTCCCTCTGCCTGGCTGTTGCGCAGCAGCTGCAGGGCATAGTTGAAATCTGCGTCCGGCCCGGTGGCCACATTGTCAGTCATCGCTGGCATCCCGGCTTATTTCCAGTTGAAGCCTTGTGTGCCGTCTCCGCTTTGGTTTGTCCATCGGGAAAACAGGGCGTAAAGCTCAGCTGCCCAGGGCGTGCGCGGGAGATGGCTGGAGAGGAGAGACCAATGCAGGAAGACGGGGGGGCGGTGCAAGGCTATGTGACGGCGGCAGGGCGGCTGGCGTCCCGGCAGCCCGAATATGAGGCCGGTGGGGTGTTGCGCCGGGCGCTCGCGCAGGCGCAGGCAGAGAACAGCCTCCAGACCCTGGCGGCGGCGGCGCTGGACCTGGCCGAGCCGGACTGCGCCGAAGCGGCGCTGGCCCGGCTGCCGCCGGGGCCGGAGCGGAAGGCGCTGCAGCAGCGGGCGGAGCGGATGTTTGCGCTGGCCCGGATGCCGCAGCCGGTGCCGCCCCGGGGCTGGGCGCCGGTGCCTGGGCGGGTGGCCAATGTGCTCTACAGCAGTTTGCCCTGGCTCTCCACGGGCTATGCGGTGCGCTCGCAGCGGCTGGCGCAGGCGCTGCGCTGCGCGGGCGCGGATCTCTATTGCCTGACCCGGCCTGGCTTTCCCTGGGACGAAGATCCGGCGGCGCTGCTGGAGGAACTGCCGCTGGCCGCCATGCGCAGCGAAGAGATCTCCGGGGTGCCCTATCTGCGCAGCCCGGAGCCGCAGTTTGGCAGCTGGCAGAATTACCCGGCCTATGTGCGCGGCAGTGCCGAGGCGCTGATGGCGCGCTTCCTGGACCTGCGCCCGGCGGTTGTGATGGCGGCCTCCAACCACGCCTGTGCGCTGCCCGCGCTGATCGCGGCCCGGCGTCTCGGGCTGCCCCTTGTCTATGACATGCGCGGCTTCTGGGAGCTGAGCCGGGCCGCCCGGGAGCCGGGCTTTCTGGGCACGCCGCAATACCGCTATGAGCGCTGGCTGGAAACCCAGGTGGCGCGGCAGGCGGATCATGTCTTTACTCTATCGCAGCCGATGCGCGGGGCTCTGGAGCGCCGCGGGGTGGCGGCAGAGCGGATCACTTTTCTGCCGAACGGCTGCACCGCGGAGAGCTTTGGCCCGCAGGGGCGCGGCCGCGGGCTGGCGGCGGAACTGGGGCTGCCGGACGGGGTGCCGGTGATCGGCTATGCCGGGAGCTTCCCGGCCTATGAAGGGCTGGAGGATCTGGTGGCCGCGGCGGCGGCGCTGAAGGCGGCGGGGCACCGGTTCCGGCTGCTGCTGGTGGGGGATGAGCATGGCACCGGGCTGCGCGGCATGCCGGTGACACAGGCGCTGCGCCGCGAGGCGGCGGAACGGGGGCTGGGGGATTGGCTGATGATGCCGGGCCGGGTGCCCCCGGAACAGGTGCCGGACTGGCTGGATCTGTTCGACATCTGCGTCTTCCCCCGCCGCCCGCTCCTGGTCACCGAAATGGTGGCGCCGCTGAAACCGGTGGAGGCGATGGCGGCGGGCAAGGCGATCGTGCTGTCGTCCGTGGGCGGGATGCAGGGACTTTTGCAGGACGGCGAAAGCGGGCTGATCTTTGCCAAGGGAGACAGCGCAGACCTGCAGCGTCAGCTCGCCCGCCTGCTGCAGGATCCGGAGCTGCGCGCCCGCCTGGGCCGGGCGGCCCAGGCGCGGGCGCGGGCGGATTATGGCTGGTCCAGTATTGCCGGCGTCATGGGGGACAGGCTGCAGGCGCTGGCGCAAGCCGCCGTGCCGTAAGCGCCGAGGGATGGCTTTTGGCCCCTGGAAGCGGCTGCGGTGGGGCTGCCGGTCAGGATCACCCAGTCAGGGGCTCAGGCGCGTTTGAGCGTCAAGACGGCTTTGCGCAGCGGCGCGGTCACTTTCCAGGAGGTGCTGTGCTCCAGCGCCCGCACCCGTTCCGCAAAGGCGTCGCGCTGCTCTTGGGCGGCGGTAAGCTGCTCCTTCAAGGCCGCGAGCTCCTTCAGCTGTTCTTTCAGCGCCGCGGCCTCCTGCCGGCTGGCATCGCGCTCCGCGCGCAGCGCGGCTATTTCCTTTGTGTTTTCCTGAATTTCAAGGCCCAGAGCTGCGATGTCGCTGTAGCGTTCGGCCAGGGCTTCTTCCTGCTCCGAAAGCAGTTTGCGCAGGCTTGGTACTTCTTCCTCCAAGGTCGGAAGGCGTGTTCTGATCCGCTCCAGCTCTTCCTGCAGCAGGCTGTTCTGCTGCCGGGCGTGCGCGAGCTCCCTGCGCAGTTTGGGAAGCGCCTCCTCCTGTCCGGCCCGGGTCTTCAGTTCGGCTTGGGCCTTTTGCAGTTCGGCAGCGCTGAGGGCGGCGCTTTGGCGCGCCTGGGTCAGCCCGGCGTCCGCCTGCTCCAGCTCGATGCTCTTGCTGTGCAGTTCCCCCAAGCGCCGGAACACGGTGCTGGCAGCTACGAATCCGGGGCGCCCGGGCTTGAGCCGCACCAGTCTCTGCAGCCGTTCGGAATGATCGCCGCCGCGCAGGACTAGACTGACACCTCCATGCTGCCAGAGCGTGAACGTTTGCTCGTCGGCCGCGAAGGCAGTGTGGAAAGCCTTCGCGGCCTCCGCCTCCGGCTCTTGCAGGAACAGCAGGATGCCCTCCTCCGCCATCCGGGGCAGCCAAGCGGTGCTCAGAGCCGTGATCATGGCCTTAGAGGCGGGCCGGGCGACGATTACCATATCGGCTTTGCTGCCGGCCGGGAGACAGTCTTCCGGCGCCTCTTCCGATGCTCGGCAAAATTGTGAAAAGTCCGCGTAGTTCCGCTGGTTGAACTGGGCCGCATCCGGGTTGAGCGGCCTGTCGTCCACGCCGATGCACAGGCTGTCCAGCCCGAGCTTGTCCACCGCCTGGCAGAGCGCGAAATGCGGCACCGCATCTGCTGCCCCCAGGGTGACCGCAATGCGCGGCCGGACGGTTTCGGTAAGCCAGAACAGCAGCGGAATGTGGCACAGGGCGGGCGAGGCTTCGAGATAGCGCGCGCGCCAGAACAGGGAGCGGCTGGCCAGGGGCGTGAGGATATCCGTGCCCGGCTGCTGGACGCTGCCCGCACGGGAGGCGGTCAGGCTGTGCGCAGCGTCCTGCTGCGGTTCAGAATGATCGGCGGGTTTCATTGGCGGGCCTGTATATGCGTTATCTGGAGGGTGCCTGTTGTTTATGGGGCCGGCAGGGAGGGGGCAAGGGGGAAGCCGCTTTTTGCGTGTATTCCGGAACGGCAGTACAGCTTTCTTGGCTTTCCGGCCACGAACCGTTAATCCCGGTGAAACGGAAGGATGTTTGAAACGGAGCCGGCATGCCCATTGCAGAAGCTGCCCTGGCCGCTGGCCGCGGCCTCCTGGGAGTGCATGCATGTTAAACGTCTCCCCCATTGCAGGCCTGCCCGCGCCGGAGCACGCAGTGCAGGCTCGGGCGGACGGGGGCAGGCGGAGACCGGAGGGCATCCAAGGCACAGAACCGCGGCCGGATAAGCGCCCGGACCATTGCAGAGGGATGAGAGCATGTGCGGAATTGTTGGGGTTTTGGGACGCCACCAGGCGGCCCCGGTTCTGATTGAAGGACTGAAGCGGCTGGAATACCGCGGCTATGACAGTGCGGGCATCGCCACCGTGAACGAGGGGCGCCTCGGCCGCCGCCGGGCGGTGGGCAAGCTGGTCAACCTGAGCGACCTTTTGGTGCATGAGCCGCTGGCGGGCACCGCGGGCATCGGCCATACCCGCTGGGCCACCCATGGCGCCCCCTCCCTGCAGAATGCCCACCCGCATGCCCGCGAGCGGGTGGCGGTGGTGCACAACGGCATCATCGAAAACTACCGTGCGCTGCGCGCCTTCCTGGCGGAGCAGGGCCTCGAGGCAGAAACCGAGACCGACACCGAAACGCTCGCGATGCTGTGCGACTATTACCTGCATCAGGGGCTGGCGCCGGTGGCGGCCGCCCGCAAGACCATTGCCCGGCTGGAAGGCGCCTATGCGCTGTGCTTCCTGTTCGAGGGTGAGGAGGACCTGATCGTAGCCGCCCGGCAGGGCAGCCCGCTGGCCATCGGCTGGGGCGAAGGGGAAATGTTCGTTGGCTCGGACGCTTTGGCACTGGCGCCGATGACCGCTGAGATCACCTATCTGGAAGAGGGCGACATGGCGGTGGTAACCCGGGCGGGCTGCGCCATCGAGGATGCCGGAGGCAGCCCGGTGGAGCGCCCCCGCAGCGCGGTCGCCCAGTCGGTGGCCGCCGTGGGCAAGGATGGCCACCGCCATTTCATGGCCAAGGAAATTTCCGAGCAGCCCGCGGTTCTGGGCGCCGCGCTCGACTATTATCTCGACGGCGGCGCTGGCCAGCGGGCCCTGGAGCAGATCGACTTCACCCGCTTCGACCGTGTAGTGATGGTGGCCTGCGGCACCGCCTCTCTGGCTTGTCTGACCGCCAAGTACTGGTTCGAGCAGATCGCCCGCTTGCCGGTCGAGGTCGATATCGCCTCGGAGTTCCGCTACCGCGAGCCGCCGGTCTCGGAACGCACCCTGGCGCTGTTCGTGTCGCAGTCGGGGGAGACCGCGGACACTCTGGCGGCGCTGCGCTACTGCGCGGGCAAGGCGGGCATGATCCTGTCGGTGGTGAACGTGCCGGAAAGCTCGATCGCGCGGGAAAGCGGCTTGGCGCTGCCGATCCTGGCGGGGCCCGAGATCGGGGTTGCCTCAACTAAGGCCTTCACCTGCCAGCTGGCGGTGCTGGCGGCGCTGGCGCTGGAAGCCGCGCGCCAGACCGGGGCACTGCCGGCGGGGCTGTTGCAGGAGCATGCGGCGCAGCTGCGCCAGGTGCCCGGCCAGGTCGCCGAAGCCCTGGCCTGCGAGCGGGAGGTGCGCGGTGTGGCGTCGCAGCTGGCCCGCTTCAGCCATGCGCTGTTCCTGGGCCGCGGCGCGCTGTATCCGCTGGCGCTGGAGGGTGCGCTGAAGCTGAAGGAGATCAGCTACATCCACGCCGAGGGCTATGCCAGCGGCGAGCTGAAGCACGGCCCTATCGCGCTGATCGACGAGGAGATGCCGGTGGTGGTGCTGGCGCCGCATGACGGGCTGTTCGGCAAGTCTGTGTCGAATATGCAGGAGGTGATGGCGCGCGGCGGCAAGATCGTGATGGTGAGCGATGCCAGGGGGCTGGAAGATGGTGGGGAGAGCATCTGGCAGCCGGTCCGCATGGCGCCGGTGCCGGGGCCCTTTGCCGCGATCCCTTACGCGGTGCCCCTGCAGCTTCTCGCCTATCACACCGCGCTCGAGAAGGGTACCGACGTGGACCAGCCCCGCAACCTCGCAAAATCGGTGACGGTGGAGTAGGGGGAATGATAGAGCATGAAAAAACGGAAACCCACTGAAGTCCTATTGGTCCTCGTTGGAATAAAAAAGGAGCGAGGCAGTGAAAGCTCAGAATATTGCCACGTATGAGTTAGGGCATGGAGATGAAGAAAGCCTCATTCTTGATTTGTCCAGGAAGGGCGTCTATTCGTTTCTTATTGGAGGAATGAAGGTCGATGCCTACATCGTGGCACGCCCGTTTTCGAAGTCAATTTTGTGGTGCGGTCAGAGCGCAATTACAGCAGCCGGCCGCGAAAACCTTCCATTGTTTCACCGGCTGACTTGGGAGGAAAGTTTCACCTCTTCATTCGTGACCTTTAACGATCCTACTCTTTACCTATACAAAGATCTTTTGGGTGGGTGGTCGCAGGGTGTTCCGGGTGATTTTGGAATTCGCGCAATTTATCGGGTGGTTAATGCCATTAAGGTGAATATTAACAGGCGTGCGCGATCGGTTTATTACGGTTCATCCGCGGGAGGGTTCTGGGCCTTGATGACAGCGGCACTTGATAAAGCGCCGTGTATGGTTGAAATTCCGCAAACCGACATGTTTTCTTATCCTTGGACCCGTCATCGAGAGGCTTTGTTCGCCCGGTGCTACCGTGATCATGGATTAAGCCCTGACGCTTATCCTGACAGGTTGCGAGTCTCTGACTGGTTCAAGAAAATCGGGGCAATGCCAGAGCGAATTCTCTACCATCAGAGCAGCCGGGATTATGATCATATAGAAACGCAGATGAAGCCATTTCAGGCGGAAATGAATGCTTTCGGTTACCAGGGCTTGAATGTGGAAATTTACGATCTTCCCGAAACTGCTAGCGGGCACTCTCCTAGGAACAAAGGAGAAAGCGTTGCAAGGTTGCGGGAGCTTTTGCAAGAGTAATCAGCCAGATTGAACCGAGCGCCGGCAGTGAGGGGCGCTAGCGTTCCCTGAGTTGCGGCGTCACCATGGCGGTGGCCCCTTATAGAGGGCTTCCGCCTGTCCATCGTGGAATGTCCCCCCGGCGAATTGCTTGATTAAAAAAGATAGTTCCTTCTTGGAGGTCATGTTGGGCTCGACATCGAACCGGGCCATACGCCCCACAAGTTTGGTAGGACTAATAATCCGCTCAATTTCCTGATACAGCGGACGTACGCAGTAGTCATCAAACAGCACGGTGACCGGCTGGGTGCAGCGCAACAGAACCATGGCCATGCAGGCATTCCGCAACCGCCCGTCGATCAGCACCGTGTCGGGATGGCGGAAAAAAGGTTCCTCCCAGACATCCAAGGGATACCGGAAGAATTTACGCCAGCTTCGAGTTTCTAGGGGCCTCCCCCAGGGGCCGGTTGGGCCTATGTCGGCATGGTAGACTATTACCCGTGATGCCGGTTTTGAGGCATTAATCTCATGCTGGAGGGAGGCGGCCCACTTCTTGTCGCTCTCGACGCTGATGGTGTATTTTCCGGGCAGGCTGGCGGCAATTCTTGTGGTGCCCCCCGACCCATATTCCAGGATTGTCTCTGCCTGCTTGTACATTTCTGTGAGATACTCGGTTTCCGCATTCGGCATGAATGGCATTCCGTCATCGGATAATTGGGACGTATCCACTTTGGCGGAGGGGGGAATGATGCTGGGCTTGCGGAAAATGAAAGGAGATCTCAGGAGTTCCGCTGCATAGGCCGTAACAGGGCCAAACGTCTCTTTCAATGCGGAAAGAGCTCCTGCAAATTCGATCAAGGACGGCGTTTCCCGCTGATATCCGATTGAATCCAACTCGAAAGCTGGAAACTTACCGCCGTGTTCCTCCAATTTGCTGAACTGGTCGTCTAACCGCGCTGAGGCCGTTTGGGCCCAAATGCGGGCGCACTCCCAGTGAGGAAAGGATAGAGCTGTGGCCAATAGCGCGAGATCCTGGAGCCATGCGTGACTGTGGTAGCGTGTGCGCTGGTTCCATGCATAGAAGACTTCCGAGGCCAGAAGCCGGGCGTGGCGGAAGATCGCGTGCCGCAGCCGGTCCTTACAGCGCGTATCAAAGCCATGCGCTTGGCCAAGGCCAAAAAGCTGCAGCATGGCCAGGCAGCGTTCAGCGGCCCCATGATCGCTCCAGGTGTACATGGGGTTAGCTTCGGCCGTTTCCTTACTGCGCTCCAGCCAGCTCATAACAAAGTCGCGGGCGGCAAACAGCGGGCCGGTCTCGCCGGTGTCCTGGGCATAGAGCATCAGCATCACCGCCGGGTGCAGGGCGTGCCAGGAAAACTGGTAGGTGCCGGTCTCCGGCAGGGCGGGCGGCAGCACCGCGTCCGCGGGCCAGTCCAGAAGCACATCTCCGTAGAGCGGGCATTTTCCGTCTTCCATGAAGGCCCGGGCCTGACTCTGGTAGCTGCGGAAGCACTTGAGCTCATAGGCGCGGATGGCGTGCAGGACCCGCGGCGGCAGGGGCAGGTCCTGGCCGGCCAGTGCCTCCCCGTCCAGCGGCGCTTCCCGCCACAACAGCATGTCCGCTACATGCAGATGCGCGCCCTCTCCCGGCGTGCCCTTGATGTAGAGCCGGATATCGGGGGCATGGGCGTCCTCGGGATGATCCCACCCGTGCTGCCAGCCCCAGGCGAGATCGCCGTGGCCCGCGGAGAAGTCGAACCATTGGTCCTGCGCCGGGTTGCTGGCTTTGACGTGCTCAAAGCCGTCGGCCCCGGTGTAGCCGATGGCGATGTAGCTGATCTGCTGCCAGCCGCGCAGCCGGATCCGCGCCGCGACGCCATTGGCCAGGACCGCCTCCGGCAGGCTCAGCCGCAGCTGGTAGCTGCCGAGCTCCCCGGAATAGCGGGCGGTGGCATGGCCGTCCTCCAAGGTGATGTCGCCATCCCCTGAGAGCATCTCCCGGGAATAGTGCTCCCCGGCGTCCTTGAGACTGTAGTGCCGGTACTCCAGGATCTGCCGGCCCAGAAGGCATTCCGGCAGCTCCTGAGGGTCCTGTTGAGCGGAGGGGCGGGCGTCAGCGGGCTGCAAGTCCGGCATCATGGCCTGGTGTTTCCTCTTGGTCTTGGCGTGTGGCAAACAGGCGCAGTTCTTGTTCAACGATGAGATCCCCGCCGGACTGGCGGCGCACGCGGGCTGCGGCTGCGCCAGACATTTGCTGAAAGCGGGCGGGGTCGTGATACAGCGTTTCGATTGCTGCGGCGAGGCCGGCGGCATCTTCCGGCGGGGCGAGGAAGCCGCAGCTCTCGTCCACGAATTCCGGGATCGCGGCGACATCCGTGGTTACCGGCACCAGCCCCGAGGCCATCGCTTCGTCCCGCGACACGCCTTGGCTGTCCATGCGGGACGGGCACAGGAAGATGCCATAATCTTTGTGGAGCCTAGCGATTTCAGGCTGTGTCAGGAAAGCCTGTTCTAGAATCACGTTCTTGAAATCCCGGACAGGGGCCACGGTTTCCTCGAACAAGGGCCCGCGGCCGACCAGGCGGAACTCCAGATTGTTGAAGAAGGGCTTATCCTTAAGAGTCAGGATTGCCCGGACGGTCAGATCGTTGGCATAGGTTCGCGAGGCAAACGGGCGGATGGACAGGATCTTGCAGCGCTGCTCCGCGTCCTTGCCGTTATAGCTGAAGAGATCGCACTTGATCGGATTGTGAACGATCGAGGTGCTGGCCGCAGGCAGCCGGAGCTGGAGATCCTCCTCCACGGCGTTGCGCAGATATTGCGACACGAACACCAGGTGCAGGCTTGGCGGGATATCCGCCAGCACGCGGCGCCAGAAATCCAGCCGCTTGCTGCTGGCGGCTTTTGCGGCTTCCAGTTCGGCTTTGGTCTGGTAGTTGAAGGCGCGCCGGTGCCAGGGCTGCACCTCGGAACCGTGCAGCCAGACGACGACGCGCAAGCCCCGGCGCACATGCGGCTCCAGCACCTGCCACATGTCCTCGTCCAGGAAATGCACCAGCACCGTGTCATAAAGCCCCTGCGGCAGCATCGCGTTGAGCTGCTGGCGGCTGCCGGTCATGCAGTCGACGCCCTCGAATTCGTGGAAGGCCAAGTCCCGGCCGGGGCGCAGGCGGAAGACGTCCACAGCCTCGCCTTGCTCGCGGTAAGCTTTGACCCGGCTGTGCACGAAGCCATTGCGGTAGATGTCTTCCCAGGAGGGGTAGTGGTTGGTCAGCACCAGATGGCGGGCCTTGCTGAGGACCGGAACCGGCTGCGGCGCGCGTTCGTCCAGCAGCAGGCGTTTGACCACGGCCTGGCCGCCCGAATAGATCCGCAGGCCGAAGCGCACCCAGGCGGTGCCCTCCGGCAGGTCTGCCCGGGTGTTCTTGTTCATCGGAGCCATGACATGGCCCAGCCGCTGTTTGTCCTTATCCAGGAACAGAGCGGCACATTGCAGATTCAGCCCCGGGTTCGCTTCCAGATGCAGCCGCAGCTGGCCGTTCCGGCTCACGTCCGTCACGGCATGCTCTCCGGGCTGGTAGAGATAGACATGCTTGCCGTCCGGAAGGTTCGAGGTCAGCAGGAGTCCGCCGGTCTCCTCTTCCCACGCGACGCTGCCGTCCGCCGGGGCGCGGACGGTTTCCATAAGCTCCGCGGCGGCGATGCCGGGGGCGGTGGTGGCGGCAGCCACAGCCGGCCGGCAGGTTTCGGCCCGCTGTTCCAGGTCGGCCAGCGGATAGCCGCAGTCCAGCCCCGCCAGGTCATCCACGGCGGAGGCCACGCCGGGGTAGGGGCTGCCGTCGGGCAGGCTGCCGTCCTGACAGTAGTTGTAGGGGTCGATGGCTAGGATTTGCACACCTTCCGCCGGTATGCTGGCGCCGGGTAGGCTGTCAAGCAGCTGCGCCAGGCTCTGCCCCTGCAGCAGATGCGGCGCCAGGAGGGCGCGGCGCAGCGCTGCGGCCTCCGCCGGGCGGTAGGCCTGGCCGTCTCCGGCGAGAAGGACCTGGCCGTCCTCATACCGGTAGTGCGCCGCCTTGCAGAACACCGCGGCCTGGCTGTAGCGCGCCGCCAGCAGGAGATCACGCAGGTAATTCGGCCCGTAGTAGTCCGCCGCCGTCATGCAGGCCGCCCAGGCGCCCGCGGCACTGGCGTCCTGCAGCGGCAGCGCGCCCGCCTCCGCTGCGGGGACGGTGCGGATGTTATGATCCTCCAGCGCGGCGGCGAGATAGGCGAGGCTGCTGTCCAGAACCAGCAGCAGGGCGGCGTCCACCCCCTCCTGGCGGCGGAAGTGCGCGGTGAGGGACAGGGCTTCGGTCTCGGTCCGGGCCTCGGCCACCACGGTGACCGGCGGCAGCCGGCAGGGATCTTGTGCCAGCCCGGCCTTGCGGGCGACATAGTTCAGCCGCACGCCATAGGTGTGCTCGCTCATGACCTTGCGCAGCCCGGCTAGGCGCAGCTTGTCCGGATCGGCGCTTTGCAGCCGCTCCAGGATGTCCTGGCCGTTGTCGCTGGAGATCACCAGATCCCCGAACATGTGCCGCAGCCCGCGGGAGTAATTGGAGACCGTGGCGGTGTTCGAGCCCAGCAGTTCATAGACCCGGCGGGCAAACATGGTTTGCGAATTCTTGACCGAGTTCAGGTTGATGCCGAAACGGTACCCCTTGTAGGCCCGGTCGATCTGTTCCGGCGGCAGCGTGCCGACGATGAACGGCTTGTAGGCGTCCGGGAACATGTAGTCGGGGTGGTCCTTGCCGAAATTGCGGTCGTAGATCTCGAGCGGGCGGAACTTCGGCAGCGTGTCCACGAAGCTCTCCAGGTCCCGGGTCCGCTCCGGATAGCGCACGTAGTAGGCGCCGGCGAAGCAGAAGGCGTCCTGGCGCTCCCAGGTTTCGATCGGGTTGTGGATCTTTGGCTGGCAGGCAAACGGCAGGAAGTAGACCCGGTCATGGCCGAGCCGCGCCTTGTAGGCGCCGACGCGGTCCAGGTCGGTGGTGCAGACGATGTCGAATTGCGCCGCCGTGGTCAGGAAGGTTTCGAAATGAACCGGGTCTTCCTTGTTCCAGAACACTGTCGGGATCTGGTGTTCCTTGCACCAGGCCACGATGCCGCGCACCTCGGGGCTGAGATGGCCGACCTTCGGCCCCCATTTTTCATCCTTGCCGCGCCAGGCGGATTCGATGAACAGCATCTGCGGGCGAAAGTCCCGCAGTTCCTGCTGCCAGTCTTCCGGGGTGAGCTGCAGGAGGTCGCATTCCGGCGCATAAGACGTGTAGGTGAAATCGTCCATGATCGCGGCAACCCGCAGCTGCGGTTCCGCGTCCGGGCTTCCGGTGCCGTTCAGCAGTGCCTCGATCCTGCGCTGCTCCCCGGATGAGACCCCAGGGTAGCCGGTCTCCGCCAAGGGGGCAAGCAGGGCCTCGGCCTGCGTGCGCAGGCCGGCCTGCAGCAGGCGGAAGCCATGCATCCGGTCCGTGCGCGGGCCCGGGGCCAGGCGTTGCGCGACGGAGCTGAACAGGCAGGCCGCAGCCGGATCGGCCGCGGCGGCGGCGCCGGACACCTGCAGGCATAGGCTGGCGGCTGCGGCGGCTTCCGCCTCCAGGTCCGCGGGCAGGGCGTCCAGGACGCGGCGCCAGCCAGCGCTGTCCGCCTGGACCGTGGCAGGCTGCGGTTCGGAGTGCGCGGCCGGGGTCTCTTGGTGCCGGGCGAGCTGCGCCTCCAGGTTCCGGTTGTCCGCTTGCAGCGCCGCGATCTGCGCTTCGGCCTCGGCCAGCCGGGCAGCGGCGGCTTCCGTTTCGGCCTGCGCCGTGCCGAGGGTATCTTGCAGCCCGGCTTCCCGGATGCCCCAGGATTCCTGCTGCCGGACGTGCTGCGCCTTAAGGTCCCGGATCTCCGCCTGCAGCGCCGCAATCTGCGCCTTGGCTTCCGCCAGCCGGGCCGTGCTCTGATCCTCGCTGGCCTGCCGGGCGGCTACGGCCGCCTGTTCCTTGCCGCGGGCGTCTTGCAGCTGGGCCTCGAGGGCGGCCCGGATCTCCGCCGCGCTGTCTTGGCCGGAGCCGTATTCCACTTGCAGGCGAATCAGCGCGTCGCGGGCCTCGCCGGCCTCTTCCCGCGCGGATTGCAGCTGGGCGCTCAGTTTGCGCACCTCGGTTTGCAGGCCCCGCAGCTTGTCCCCGGATGCCTGGGCCTCCGCCTGCCAGGTGGCGAGCTCGCGCTCCAGCAGGGCCTGCGCCTGTTCGCCGTGCACAGCGGCCTGGCGGGCAGCGGCCAGTTCCGCCTCCTGCTCCTGCCGGGCTTGGCGGAGCCGATCCCGGCTGGCCTGCAGTTCGGCTTGCAGCCGCAGGGCGGCCGCTTCGGTTTCGGCCAGCATCTGCGGGGCGGGCAGGGGGGCGGGCTCCGCGCCGCCGGCCGTCTTGGTAAGGACTGCCAGAATGTCGCCTTCTTCGATCCGCATCACCTCCAACTTCCCGTAGGGCTGCAGCAGCGCGCCGAGGCCGCCCAGGCAGGAGGCCTCCCCGCGGCGCCTGCCGCCGGCCGCGCCGAACGGCGTGGCCACCACTGCGCGGCCATTCTCCTTCAGGCGGGCGAAGGCTAGGCGCAGGACGTTCGGCACATTGCTGACGCCGGCCAGGGTGCCGTTTAGGACAATGGTGTCGAAAAGGGCGTCGAGCCCGCCTTGAAACAGGCTGCCGTGGCGGAATTCAACGCGCTCGCGGACCGTTTCCGGCTCCGCGGCGAGGGCGCTGTTGGCATGATCGATGGCTCCGGCATCAAGGTCCAGGCCGACAGCGTGAAAGCCTTCCCGGCCCAGCAGGAGCGGCAGCGCGCCATCTCCGGTGCCGATGTCCAGGACGGTCTCTCCCGAGACCTGAGAGGCAATCCAGTGCAGGCGGTCTCCGCTCCGCTGTCCGGGTCCGCGGTTCGCTCCCGCCGCCGCGCCTGGGGCGGACGCGGCCGTCTGGCCGGCCGGGGCGGCAGGCTCCGGCAGGGAGGCAGAAGCAGGGGAATCCGTAACAATCTTGCGCATGGTGTCGTGTCTCAAATCTCGAACGGGTTTGCCTGTGGGTACAGGAGCAGGACGGGTGAGGAAAGCGGTTGGCGGCGGATATCTGGTCATAGGGTTCTGATCAGGGCAATTTCGCGTGCGATGGTGTTCTGAAAGCCGGATTGCGCCCGCACCCGCGCCGCGGCGGCCTGGGACAGGCGCAGGAACAAATCCGGATCCGAGGACAGGCTTTCGATGGCCTCTGCAAGCGCCGCCGCATCTTCGGGCGGGGTGAGAATGCCGCAGCCTTCGTCCATGAATTCGGGCACGGCGGCGGTGCGGGTGGAGACCGGGACCAGGCCCGAGGCCATGGCTTCATCCCGGGACACGCCCTGGCTGTCCCAGCGGGTCGGGGTGAGGAAGACCCCGTGGCCGCGGTGCAGTGCCGCGATCTCCGCATGAGTCAGAAAGCCCTCGCGCAATGTCACGTTGGGAAAGTGCCGCAGCGCTTCGGTCTCCGCCTCGAAATCCGGGCCGCCGCCGGCAATGGTGATCGCGAAGGCATCGAAGCCCGGCCTGCGGGAGAGGACGGTGATGGCGGCTGCGGTCAGGTCGTTTGCGTATTTGCGTCCGGCATAGGGCCGGATGGACAGCAGGCGGAAGCGGTCTTCGGCAGACTTGGGAACGTGGCGGAAGATCTCTCCATCGATGTAGTTGTGGATGACCGAATGGCGGCCCTGCGGCGCTGGCCGACCGACATCCTCGGTGGCTTCTTCCAGCAGAGAGCGCGAGACGAAGACGAGATGCAGATTTGCTTCCGGGCTGGAGAAGACTTCCCGCCACATGTCAAGGTATGCTCCGGCCTGCTGTTTCTTCCGCTCGACCTGGGCGGCGGACAGGCGGGGGAATTCGAAGGCGCGCCGCCGCCAATGCTGGATCTCGGCGCCGTGGATCCAGATCGTTACCCGGATCCTGTGCAGATGTTTCTTCAGCACCTCCCACATCTCCGGGTCCTGAAGGTGCACCAGGACATGCCCATAACGGCCGCTGCGCAGGGTAGCGTCCAGAAGCGCGGCATCGCCTGTGGCGACGTCGATGTTCTCGAACTCGTCATAGGGTGCCGCGCTGCTGGGGTTGAGGCGGAAAACGTCAACCTCAAGCCCCTGGCGGCGGTAGCCCCGGATCCGGCTGTGCAGGAACCCGTATTTGTAAAGGTCCCCGCTGGAGGGGTATTGTTTGGTCAGGACCAGGATGCCGGAGCGGCCCGCGATGACCGGGGGAAACTCCGCCTGATCGCCGAAGGTCAGATCCGACAGCGCCAGCGTTCCGGCGCCGCACAGCCGCAGGCCGAAGCGGACCTGGGTGCAGGCTTCCGGCAGCGCCAGGGCATGGCGCCCGCCCTTGGCGAACAGCGAATGGCCGATTTCGCGGCCGCTGCTATCATAATATCTGCAGATCAGCTGGCCCTGCGGCAGGCTGCGTTCGAGGCTGAAGCGGAACCAGCTGTTGCGCTCTAGATTGAGCGCCGCACGCGGATATTTGCGCGCCATCCAGATTTCTGCGGGCGTGATGCTGTCTTGCCGCGAGGTGATCACGAGCCGCCCGTCCTGCAGATGCTTGGCCAGGGGCTTGTTGGCGGGCAGAATGGCTTCGTCGCAGAATTCCGCAGCGGTCAGGGCGGGCGCGGCTTGCGGGCGCGGCCGTGGTTTGGCGGCGGGCAGCGCCTCCGCAATATCATAGAAGCGGCCCAGCGGCGCGCCTTGGCCGGGCAATTCCATATCGCGGGCCAGCGCCTGTGACGCGGAATCCGCAGCACCGTTGCGGCAGTAGTTGAACTCGTCGATGGCGAGGATGCGCAGGTCCCCGGCGGTGGCCGAAGTCGGGTCGCGCAGACAGTCTGCCAGCAGGCTGCCGGTCAGGTGTCGGCTGCGCAGCAGGCCGGCGGCAAGCCGCATAGAACGGGTGTAGGAATAGCGCAGGTTCGCGTCTTGCAGGGCGGCGCCCTTGCCTGTGGCCTGGAAATGGCAGCCCTTCGAGAACCCCTCCGCATCGCTGTAGCGGGGCGCGAGCAGCAGGTCGGTCAAATAGTGCTCACCGTAGAAATCCGCCGGGTCGAGACAGCCTACAAAGGCAAATTCGCCGCGCCGCTTTTCAAACGCCGCCAGCAGGCTGTCCGCCCCGCGGAACACCGAGACATCGCTGCCGTCGGCGGCGTGGCTTTCGGGAGCGAGCAGGAACAGGTGCTTGCGGCGGTGAGCCTGGGCCCGGAAGGCGGCAGTCAGCCGGCCAGCCTCCTCTGCGGTGGCGGCCGCGGCGATCAGGGCGGCGGCCGGCAGGCTTGGTGCGAAGGGCCGGCCGGTGACCTTGGCGAGGACGTAGCAAAGGCGCGCGGCATAGCTGTGCTCCTGCAACACCTTGCGCAGGCCCAGCAGCCGGAATTTGCGGTATCTCGTGTCATCCGCAGTGAGCGCATTCAAGGCTTCGGACAGCCGGGCGGGCTGATCCGAACAGATTGTCAGATCGCCGAACAGCATCCTTTGGCCGCGGGAGAAGTTGCTCGCCACTACGGTGTTCGAGGCCATCAGTTCGTATACCCTGCGGGCAAACATGGTCTGCGACTGCTTGATGGTGTTGATGTTAATACCGTAGCGATAGCTCTTGTAGGCCGCGCTGATCGCGGAAAACGGCAGCGCGCCCAGGATCATTGGCCGGTAGGTGTCCGGGAAGGCGTAGTGCGGGTGATCCTGGCCGTGGTGCCGGTCGTAGATCTCTACCGGCCGCAGGGCGCGGGCGGTTTCGACCATGGTGGCAAGGTCGCGCTGGCGCTCGGGGTAGCGCAGGTAGTAGGAACCGGCGAAGTTGAAGGCGTCCTTGCGCGGCCCGGCGGCGACCGGGTTGTGCATTTGGGGCTGGGCTGCAAACGGCAGGAAGTGGATCCGCTCGTGCCCCAGCGCGTCCTTGTAGGCGGGGATCCGGTCCAGGTCGGTAGTGAAGACAAAGTCGCACAGGCGCGCGGCCGCTAGGAACGTGTGGAAGTGAACCGGGTCTTCCTTGTTCCAGAACACCGATGGAATGCCGTTCTGGCGGCACCAGTCAAGCATCGCGGTGAGCGGCGGCGCGGGGGTGCTGATCATGCGGTTCCAGGCGCCGCCACTGCCGTGCCAGGCGGATTCGACAAATACCAGCGCCGGGCGGAACTGCGTCAGCTGGGCGATGCTGCGGTGCGGATCGAGGGGCAGATACACGCACTCCGGGGCAAAGCTGGCGGCGGTGAATTCATCCATGATGCCGGCAATCCGCGGTGTGCCGGTATTCCAACCGGAGTCCACGCAGATGTGGCGGCTGCTGCGGATCCGGTCCATTTCGGGGCTGTGCGGGCCGAGGATGTCTTCCAGTTGCTGCAAGGCTGCCTGGGCCGTTTGCAGGTCTTGCCCGCGTTCAGCGGTCTTTTGCAACGCGCGCAGAAGGGCTGTGTCGCGGCAGCCTTGCGCCGTAGCCTGCAGTAGCGCGATAGCGGAGTCCGCCCGTCCCAGATGCTCCAGCGTCCGGGCGGCCTGGATCAGCCCGTTGCGGGTCTCTTCAGAGTGCATGATGTGAGGCGCCCAAGCTGTAGCAATGAGAACGGCCCGTGTCCGGTTTGGAAATGGTTCGGCAAGAGGCCTGCCCTGGATAGCCTTTGCCGCGCAGGCCGTAAACCGCTCCGGGGCACAGCCCGCTCATCGCAGGGTCCCCCCCTCGGCGGAGCCGCCGAGCGTGCGGGCCATCACCGCGGCGGTTTTTTCCCAGCTGCGCTCCCTTGCCACCCATGCGCGCCCTGCCTTGCCCAAGCGGGCGGCGAGCGCGGGATCGGCGGTCAGCCGGGCCAAGGCGCGGGCTAGATCTTCCGTATCGCCTTTCCTGAAGACAAGGCCGGTTCTGCCATCCGTGACCATTTCAGCAAGCGGCTGCACAGAGGAAACCACCACCGCCTTTTCCATCGCCATCGCCTCCAGCGGCTTCAGCGGCGGCACCAGTTCGGTGACCGGCTGCGGCTTGCGCGGGAAGGTGGCGATGCCGATCAGCGCGTAATGCGCGGCGACCGCCTCATGCGGGAGCTTTCCGGGCAGGATCAGCCGGTCTCCCAACCCGGACTCCGAGGCAGCACGCAGGATGTCCCCTTCATCCGGCCCGCTGCCCGCCAGCAGCAGGCGGAAGTCCTGGCCCTGCTTCTGCAGCAGGGTGCAGGCGCGGATCAGATCGTCCAGCCCCTCATATTGCACGAAGCTTCCGATGTAGCCGATCACCGGCACCCCCGGCGGGATGCCGTATCGGTCCGCCAGCGCGGTGCCGTGCAGCTGCGGGTTGAATTCCGCGCTGTCGCAGCCGTTGGGCGCCAGGGTGATGCGCTCCGCGGCCACGCCGCGCCGGATCAGCTCTTCCCGCATCGGGGCGCCCAGGGTAAAGACATGGTCCGCCTGCGCCGCGGTGCGGCATTCCAGGGCATGCTGCAACCGGTAGAACAGGGTGCCCGCGAGGCCGGGGTCGGCCGACAGCTGGGTGAGTTCCCAGAAGCCGCGCACCTCGTAGCAGAACGGCAGGCCGAGACGCCGGGCGGCGATCAGCCCGGGCAGGGCAATCTGGAAGTTCGAGGCGGCAAGCACCGCCTGCGGGCGCAGAGCGCGCAGGCGGTGCTCCAGCGCCCGCGCGGCGGCGGCCAGATAGGGGGAAATCCCGGAAAACCCCTCCAGCACCGGCAGCGCCTCGTGCAGGTATTCAACCCCGGCCACGCGGTCGGCGGGGCGGAAGGCTTGCGGCGGGGAGCGGTCGAGGGGGAAGCCCGGCCGGGTCAGGCAGACCAGATCAACCCCGTGGCCTTTCAAGGCGGCGGCAATGGCCTGGCCGCGCAGGGTGTATCCGTTGACCACCTGCGGCAGGGCATAGTTCAGCAGGTAGGCGGCCCGCCCGGGGACGGGATTCAGCGGTCCGGGGGGCGGGGCGGGGAGGCTGTCCGCCAGGTGCAGGGCGGCCACCGGCTCCTGCGCCAGGATGCGGAGGGCTTCAGCAGCGGCCGCGCCTCGCTCCGGCTCCAAGACCGCGAGGAGATCCCGGTAGAGCGCGAGCGCGGTGTCAGGATCGCCTGCGTGCTGGGCTTGGTGCAGCAGCCGCCACAGGCTGCCGGCATCGCCTGCGCACCGGTAAGCGTGACGCTGCAGCTGCAGCTCCGATGCCAGGCGGCCGCGGGAGCGCAGTACTTCCGCGGCTGCCTGCAAACCAGACCGGAAATCTTCCGGGCTGCGGCTCACCCGGCCTCGGCTACTGTCTGTGCCACATTGGCGACGACTTGCTGCAGCAGCGCCTCGTCCGGGCTTTCGCCCATCACCCGGATCAGCGGCTCGGTGCCGGACTTGCGGATCAGCAGGCGGCCGCTGCCGTTCAGTTCGGCCTCGCCGCGGCGGATTGCGTCCTGCACCGCGGCCTGGTCCAGCGGGTTCTGCCCCGGCGCGTAGCGGACGTTCTGCAGCAGCTGCGGCACCGGGGTGAACTGGCTGGCGAGGCGGCTGGCCGGCTCGCCGGTTTCCTTCAGCAGCGCCAGCACTTGCAGGCCGGCCAGCAGCCCGTCTCCGGTGGTGGTGTTGTCGGTGATCACGATGTGGCCGGATTGCTCGCCGCCCATGTTGAAGCCGCCCTGGCGCATTTCCTCGACCACGTAGCGGTCGCCCACTGCGGTGCGGCGCAGGGTGATGCCCTGGTCCGCCAGATAGTTCTCCAGGCCGAGGTTCGACATCACCGTGGCCACGAGCGTGTTGTGGTTGAGCTGCCCCCTGCGGGCCCAGCTGGAGGCCAGAAGCGCCATGATCTGGTCGCCGTCCACCACCGTGCCGGTTTCATCCAGCATGATGATGCGGTCCGCGTCGCCGTCCAGGCAGATGGCCAGGTCGGCTCCGGTCTCCAGCACCGTCCTGGCCGCGAGCCCGGGGCTGGTGGAGCCGCAGCCGTCGTTGATGTTGTAGCCGTTCGGGGTGACCCCGACCGGGATCACTTCGGCGCCCAATTCCCAGAGCACTTCCGGCGCGGCCTTGTAGGCGGCGCCGTTGGCGCAATCGATCACGATCTTCAGCCCGTCCAGCCGGGTGCCGCCGGAGAGGGTGGTCTTGGCATATTCCACGTAACGCGCAGCGGAATCGTTCAGCCGGGTGACCTGGCCGAGATGGTCCGTGTCCGTGGAGCCGGCTCCGGCTTTCAGAATGGCCTCGATCTCCTGCTCGGCGGCATCCGACAGTTTGAAGCCGTCGGGGCCAAAGAACTTAATGCCGTTATCGTGGTGCGGGTTGTGGCTGGCGGAAATCATCACGCCGAGGTCCGCACGCATCGAGCGGGTCAGCAGGCCCACGGCCGGGGTCGGCAGCGGGCCGAGCGCGAAGACGTCCATGCCGGCCGCAGTGAAGCCCGCGGTGAGGGCGTTCTCCAGCATGTAGCAGGAGCGCCGGGTGTCCTTGCCGATCACCACCCGCCGGGTCTGAGAGGTGGCGTTGAAATACTGGCCGACGGCGGCAGCGAGCTGAACCATGAAGGGCGCGGTCATCGGACCTGTGTTGGCCCGGCCACGGATGCCGTCGGTGCCGAAATACTGCCTTGTCATAGCTGCCGATCCTTTGTACCTGCTCTCCTGCAGCCCGGTGCCGGGCCGGTTATTCCGGCCTTCTACTAGCGGCAGGCTGGCCGCTTCGCAATCCGCCTGGCCTGTTTTTGCGCAAGGTAATTGCGGAAATATGCTAGCTTGCAATTCAATCTAGGGTTGATAATAGACGCACGATTCGAACGTGTTTCAGTGAGGGGCAGAAGTTGAAAATACTCATGGTGTTTGGCACCCGCCCGGAGGCCATCAAGATGGCACCCGTCGTGAAAAAATTGCAAGCGACGGAAGGGCTTCAGGTCGACGTGTGCGTGACTGCACAGCACCGCGAGATGTTGGACCAGGTGTTGCAGCTGTTCGGAATCACCCCGCGGTTCGACCTGAACGTGATGAAGCCGGGCCAGGACCTGACCGACATCACCTCCCGAATCATCCTCGCGTTGCGGGACGTTCTAAAGGAAAATCATTACGACCGGCTGCTCGTGCATGGCGATACCACGACCACGATGGCGGCAGCCATGGCGGCATTTTACGCCCAGGTGAGCGTCGGCCATGTCGAAGCCGGGCTGCGCACCGGGAATATCTACGCGCCCTGGCCGGAAGAGATGAACCGCATGCTGGTGGGACGGATGGCCGACCTGCATTTCGCCCCCACCGAAACCGCTCGCCAGAGCCTGCTGGCCGAGAATGTGGCGGACAAGAATATCGTGGTCACCGGCAATACGGTGATCGATGCGCTGCAGCAGGTTGTAGCCCAGTTCGACAATGATGCGGCGCTGGACGAAGCGGTGCAGGCCCGTTTCCCCTTCCTGGAGGAGGGCAAGCGGATGATCCTGGTGACCGGCCACCGGCGGGAAAACTTCGGCCAGGGGTTCGAGAATATCTGCCAGGCACTGCGCGGGATCAGCGAAGAGAGCGATGTGCAGATCGTTTACCCGGTGCATTTGAACCCCAATGTGCAGGAGCCGGTGAAGCGGATCCTGGGAGATGCCACGGCGGTGCATCTGATCGAGCCGCAGGATTACCTGCCCTTTGTCTGGCTGATGCGGCGGTCGCATTTCCTGATCACCGATTCCGGCGGTGTGCAGGAAGAGGCGCCGAGCCTCGGCAAACCGGTTCTGGTCATGCGCGACACCACCGAGCGCCCGGAAGCGGTCGATGCAGGCACCGTGCGCCTGGTCGGAACCGACCCGGAGAAGATCCGCAGCGAGGCGCTGCGGCTGCTGACCGATCCGCAGGCCTATGACGAGATGGCCCGCGCGCTGAATCCCTATGGCGACGGCAAGGCCTCCGAACGGATTGCCGCTGCGCTGACCCGCGACTGAGCAGACTACAAAAAAACCGGAGAGCGAGGGCAAGATGTTTGACCGTATTTCCATGATTGGCCTGGGCTATATTGGCCTGCCGACCGCCGCCCTGTTTGCCGCCAGGGGCATTGAAGTCATCGGAGTGGATGTCTCCCCCAAGGTGGTGGAAACGATCAATGCGGGCAAGATCCACATCGTCGAGCCGGAGCTGGACGGGATCGTGCATAAGGCGGTCACCGACGGCAAACTTCGCGCCACCCTCGAGGCTGAGCCGGCCGAGGCCTTTGTCATTGCGGTGCCGACTCCCTTCAAGGAAGGCTACGAGCCTGATCTGAGCTATATCCAGTCGGCGGCCAACATGATTGCCCCGGTGCTGAAGGCGGGCGACCTGGTGGTGCTGGAAAGCACCTCGCCAATTGGCGCCACCGAGCAGATGGCGGCCTGGCTGGCGGAAGCGCGCCGGGATCTGAGCTTCCCGCAGGACGCCGGCAATGCCGCCGACGTGCAGGTGGCCCATTGCCCCGAGCGGGTGCTGCCCGGCCATGTGGTGCGCGAGCTGGTGGAAAATGACCGCATTATCGGCGGCATGACCGAACGCGCCAGCGAGATGGCGATTGCCATGTACAAGAAGGTGGTGCAGGGCGATTGCATCGTCACGGACGCGAAGACCGCCGAGATGTGCAAGCTTACCGAGAACAGCTCGCGCGATGCACAGATTGCTTTTGCCAACGAGCTGTCGGTGATCTGCGACAAGTTCGGCATCGACGTCTGGGAGCTGATTTCGCTGGCCAACCGACACCCCCGCGTCAATATCCTGCAGCCGGGCGCCGGTGTCGGCGGCCACTGCATCGCTGTGGATCCCTGGTTCATTGTGGCCTCGGCGCCTGATGAGGCCAAGTTGATCCGCGCCGCCCGCGACGGTAATGACGGCAAGCCCAAATGGGTGCTTCAGAAGGTGCGCGAGGCGGTCCTGGACGTGCTGGCGGCGGACCCGTCCCGGTCCATGGAAGACATCAAGGTGGCCTGCCTGGGCCTGGCGTTCAAACCGGATATCGACGATCTGCGGGAAAGCCCTGCCCTGGGGATCACCTCGGAGCTCAGCAAGCTGGGCTGCCAAGTGCTCGCGGTGGAGCCGCATATCGATGCGCTGCCGGGCAATTTGGGCGAAGGCGGCATCGTGCTTTCGGATCTGGAAGCGGCGCTGACGGCTGCGGATGTAGCC
The DNA here is from genome assembly GCF_048820895.1 of Cribrihabitans neustonicus. NCBI lineage: Bacteria > Pseudomonadati > Pseudomonadota > Alphaproteobacteria > Rhodobacterales > Paracoccaceae > Cribrihabitans > Cribrihabitans neustonicus. Next base: position 15,738 of record NZ_JBMERQ010000011.1, on the reverse strand, counting down.
TGCGTGCTGGTCAAGCACTCAGCATTTGCAGGTCTGAAGGGAAAATTGCCGGAGGGGCTGAAGTTGATCGACGTGGTGGGGTTGGCGTAAGCGGCACCGCACTGGGGAGACCGGCTGAGCCGCTGCAGCCCACGTAGTGATTGCGCGGCTGCCCTGGACCTGCGAACCTGAGCCCAAATACAGGCTCAAAGAAAACGTCGGGGCAGCTCATGATCACCCCCATTCTTCTCTGCGGCGGCTCCGGCACCCGGCTGTGGCCGCTGTCGCGGCAAAGTTATCCCAAGCAGTTCGTGCCGCTGACCCGGGACAGCACGCTGTTTCAGGCCTCGGCCCGGCGGCTGTCGGGGGAGGGGTTTGCCGCGCCTATGGTGCTGACCCATTCGGACTTCCGCTTCATCGTCACGGAGCAGCTGGCGGGCGCAGGCATCGATCCCGGCGCGGTGCTGATCGAGCCGGAGGGGCGCAACACCGCGCCCGCGGTGCTGGCGGCGGCGCTGCAGCTGGAGCAGAGCGACCCCGAAGGCCTGATGCTGGTGGCGCCTTCGGACCATGTGGTGCCCGACGCGGCCGCCTTCCGTGCCGCGGTCGAGGCCGGCGCGGCGGCGGCGCGCGAAGGCCGCCTGGTCACCTTCGGCATCGCCCCGGACCGGCCCGAGACCGGCTATGGCTATCTGGAGCTGGCCGGGGATCCCGGCGGCTTTGCGCCCCGTCCTCTGGCGCTGAAGCGCTTTGTCGAAAAGCCGGACCGGGCCAGTGCCGAAGCGATGCTGGCCTCGGGCCAGTACCTGTGGAACGCGGGCATCTTCCTGTTCTCTGTGCAGGCCATCCTCGCCGCCTTCCGGCAGCACGCGCCGGAACTGATGGCGCCGGTGGAGGCGGCGGTGGAACAGGCCCGCCCCGATCTCGGCTTCCTGCGGCTCGACCCGGAGGCCTGGGCCGGGGCGCCGGATATTTCCATCGATTATGCGGTGATGGAGAAGGCGGAGAACCTCGCGGTGGTGCCCTTTGCCGGCGGCTGGTCGGATCTGGGCGGCTGGGACGCGGTCTGGCGCGAAGCGCAGCCCGATGCGCGCGGGGTGGTGGCGCATGGCAATGCCACCGCGATCGACTGCGCGGACAGCCTGCTGCGCTCGGAGGACGCCGGGCTGGAGCTGGTCGGCATCGGGCTGGAGAATATCATCGCGGTGGCGATGCCGGATGCGGTGCTGGTGGCCGATGCCTCCCGCGCCCAGGATGTCAAGCAGGCGGTGGCGGCGCTGAAGGCCACGGGCGCCCCCCAGGCCACCCGCTTTCCCAAGGACCACCGGCCCTGGGGCTGGTTCGAGAGCCTGGCCGTGGGGGACCGCTTCCAGGTCAAGCGCATCCACGTGCACCCGGGCGCGGCGCTGTCCCTGCAGAGCCACCATCACCGGGCCGAGCATTGGGTGGTAGTCGAGGGCACCGCCAGGGTGACTGTGGAGGGCGAGGCGGTGCTGGTAAGCGAGAACCAGTCGGTCTATGTGCCGCTGGGCGCCAAACACCGGCTGGAGAACCCCGGCAAGGTGCCGGTGGTGCTGATCGAGGTACAGACCGGCGCCTATCTGGGCGAGGACGACATCATCCGCTACGAGGATGTCTATGCCCGCGGGCAGGGCGCCAAAGGGTAGCACGCCAGGGGGGGAAGGCTCCCGGCCGGGGGTTCAGCGCACCAGCCATTCCTCCACCTCCGGGGTGATCTCCCGCATCCGGATCCAGCCCGGGGCGGCGGGCTGGCCCCGGCGCAGGCGCAGCTTGCCGAGAAGCCCCGCCAGTGCCCATCCGGGGCGCGCCGCGCGCGGCTGATAGGGCTGTGACGGATCATAGGCGGGGTTTTCCAGCGGCTTTCCTTCCGGATCGCGCAGCAGGCTGCCGTAGGCGTCGCGCAGCCAGCGGTGCTTCCAGCCGCCCAGATCGCCGTCGCCGATCACCGCCGGGTTGCTGCTGATCACGCCGATGGGCGTTTCGCCGGGCTGCGCCGGGCGGATCTTGGCGCCCTCGAGCACCACCGGCAGCCCGCGGCGGTCTTCGGCGCCCGGGTTGCCGTCGGCCCATTCGAACCATTCCGCATAATCGGCGCCGCCGCCGGTCCAGGCGCCCGCGCAGGCGCCGTTGCCATCGGCGCCGAGCCGGAAGGCGGGGGTGCCGCCGCCGGCCAGCAGGTAGTCGCCGCTGCCGCCCGCGATCTCCAGATGCGCGCCGGGGCTGGCGGTGCCGAGGCCCACATGGCCGCTGGCGGCGGCCACCGTCAGCGCCTCGCTCCAGGCGCTGCCGTCGGCGGAGACCTTGATCGAGAAATCGTCATTGCCCGCCAGCCCCATCTCGGCCCGGCCGCTCCAGTTCGACTGGAACAGCAGCGCGGCGGTCTCGGCGGGGGCGGCTTTGTTCACCTTGAGCTGATGGCCGCCGCCGCCATGGCTGAGCAGCGTTGCAGGCCCTGCCACCGACAGCGGGTTGCCGGCATCGGCGCTGGTGCCCACCCCGAGCCGGGCGAGGTTCTGGGTCTCCGCGGGCGGCAGGATCCAGGCGCTGCCGTCCCAGACCCTGAGCTCGCTCCCGGCCAGGCCCCAGGCGCGCCAGCCCGGGCGGGGGGCGAGGAACAGCCAGCCCTCGCCCTGCCAGACCGCGATTTCCGCCGCGTGGCCTGCCCAGGCGGCCTGCGGCGCGGCCCCCAGCGCATAGGCCGCGCCCGGGGCGGGGCTCGCCGGCGGCACCTCCGCGCCGAACTCCGCGACGGCGAGCTGCACCAGCGCGTCGAGCATCCGCAGGGCTTCGTTGTGGGTCACGTGTTTCTGCGCCTGGGAGGGCATCAGATAGGGCAGGGCGAGGATCGGCGAGGTCTGGCTCATCGGCGGGGCTCCTGTGGCGCGGCGGGCCAATTAGGCCCGGGCGGGGGCAAGGGGATGGGCGCCAGACTGGCGCAGCCTGCCTCAATTCCGCGCTAAGCCGCCGCCCGGCCGCGGCGCAACGGGGCGGGGGCAGGCGGAGAGCCCTGCCGCCGCGTCCCCTGCAATTGTCGTCAATCTGTAAACAATCGCCCCGGTTTTGCCTGCTTTGCTGCCCGCAAACCGGTCTGTTGCCCCCGCAGGTTGCGCTCCGAGGACGCATGCACGGGAGCGCGCGCAATGGCATTGGCATTCACCGGACGGCTGGCGGCAGGGGATCTGCTCTTTGGCACCGATCTGCGCGATCTGGAGATCGCGGTGCAGGACGGCGCCGCCACGCTTTATGCCATCACCGGCATCAACGGCGGCATCAGCCGCTGGCAGCTTCAGCCGGGCGGCGGGCTGGCCGCGGCGGCGGGGCAGAGCCTGCATGGGGATGCCGACCTGCAGACCGGTGCGTTCCAGCTCGCGGAGGCGGGCGGCGGGCTGCGGCTGATCCGGGAAATGACCGGTCAGGGCGAGCTCATCTTCCACCGGCTGCTGCCGGGCGGCGGCCTCGCGGATCAGGGCGGCCAGGCCCTGGCGGGGGCGGACGCGGCGGGCTTTGCCGCCCTCGCCGTGGCGCAGCTGGAGGGCGGCAGATGCGCCGTCTACGGCACCGGCGCGGGCAATGGCCGGCTGCAGGGCTGGCGGCTGGATGCGGCGGGCGGGGCCGGGGACCGCACCGGGGCGGCGGGGGGCGAGGCGCCCTACGCGCTGCCCGGCGCCGCCCGGCTGGCGGTGGCAGAGACCGCGGACGGACCGGTGCTCCTGGCCGCGGACAGCGCAAGCGGCGGGCTGGTGAGCTTTTGCATCGATCCCCGCACCGGCGCGCTCAGCCCGGGCAGCCAGCTGGGCGCGGCGGAGGGGCTGGCGGCAGCGGGCCTCACCGCGCTGGAGGTGTTCGAGGCGGAGGGCCAGGCCTGGGCGCTGCTGGGCGCGGCGGGCAACGGCAGCCTCACCCTGGTGCGGGTGGGCGGCGATGGCGCGCTCAGCTTTGCCGATCAGATCAGCGACACGCTGGCCACCCGCTTTGGCGGTGTGCAGGCGCTGGAGGTGGTGGTGGTGCAGGGCGAGGTTCTGGTGCTGGCGGCGGGCGCCGACGACGGGCTCAGCCTGCTCAGGATGCTGCCCGGCGGGCGGCTGGTGCATGTGGAGAGCCTGGCCAATGCCGCCGGGCTGGGGCTCAGCAATGTCACGTCGCTGGAGGCCGCGGTGCTGGACGGCGCCCTGCAGGTCTTTGCGGCCTCGGGCCAGGGCGGCATCAGCCAGTTCAGCCTGGATCCCGGGACGCTGGGCGAAACCCGCACCGGCGGCGCCGGGCGCGAGGCGCTGCGCGGCACGGATGGCGATGACGTGCTCGCCGCGGGCGCGGGCGGCGGCTGGCTGACCGGCGGCGCGGGCGAGGATGTCTTCGTCATCGGTCCCGCCGCGGCGCCGGTCACGGTCCGCGATTTCACCCCGGGCGAGGACCGCCTTGATCTGTCGCTGTTTGAGGGGCTCTACAGCCCGGCGCAGCTTGGCGTGCGCGAGAGCGGGGACCGCCTTGTGCTGCAGGTGCAGGACACCCGGATCGAGCTCCTGCACGCCGATGGCCAGCCGCTCACGCTTGCCGGCGTCTTTGGCCCGGCGCTGCAGTTCGCGGCCCCGCACCGGATGGGCCTGGCGCCGCCGGTCGGCCAGGAGGGCGGGCTGCGCTATGGCACCGGCAGCGATGACCGGCTGGCGGGCGGCGCAGGCGGCGACCGGCTGGACGGGCTGGGCGGCGATGATGTGCTCACGGGCCACGGCGGCACCGACCGCCTCTGGGGCGGCGAGGGGGCGGACCGCCTCTGGGGCGGCAGCGGCGCGGACCAGCTCTGGGGCGGGGCGGAGGACGACCGCCTCTGGGGCCAGGGCGGCACCGACTTGCTCTCGGGCGGCGCGGGGGCGGACCGCCTGCGGGGCGGCGGCGGCGGGGACCGGCTCAAAGGCGGCGAAGACGGCGATTTTCTCTGGGGCAATGGCGGCGGCGACCGCCTCTGGGGCGGCACGGGTGCGGACCATCTGCGCGGCGGCGCGGCGGCGGACCGCCTCTGGGGCGGTGCGGCGGAGGACCGGCTCGAGGGGCAGGCGGGCGGCGACCGGCTGAAAGGCGGGGCGGGCGGCGACTGGCTGGCGGGCGGCGGCGGCCAGGACCGGCTCTGGGGCAATGGCGGCCGCGACCGGCTCGAGGGCGGGGCCGGTGCCGACTGGCTGGCGGGCGGTGCGGGCGCGGATGTGTTTGTCTTCACCCGCGGCCACGGCACCGACCGGATTGCGGATTTCACCCCCGGCGCGGACCGGATCAGCCTTTCCGGCCTCGGCCGCAGCGCGGCGCAGCGGTTTGCGGACCTGGAGATCAGCCGCCAGGACGGCGGCACGCTGATTGGTACCGGCGCGGGAGAGATCCTGCTGGAGGACCTGCGCCCCGGCCGGCTCGATGCGGATGATTTTCTGTTCTGACCCGGCGCGCCTGCGCGGCGGCGGCCGGGCGGGCAAGCCGGTCACCCATTGAGCGGAGCCTCCGCGGGCCAAAGGAAAGGCAGGGGCTGTGTCCTCCCGCGGGCCAAGGGGGCAGGGGAAACTAGGCTGCCCCATCCATCTCATCCGTCGAGCCTCCATTTCTTTCTCCCCGCTCTCCCGGTCCACTGGGTTAGTGAACCGGGACTGCCTCCGGGCCATGGCTGGGCACTAAGGCCATTTCGATATCGCAATATGCGCTCATCCTCTGAGCGGCTTGCAACAGCATGGGCCTGCGCGCGCACTTGACGATCGCGAGCGCCTCATCCCGGTACGCTCCCGGCGCATTGCCGGCAATCATCTTCTCCGTGATCACCTCCCAGCCGTGGAGCTCATCCAGAATCGAGTCCAGCTCGTGAGGGCACAGACCGGTTACCCGCTGGATTTCCTCGAGAATTTCGATCTCGTCTGCGGAGAGCGTGCGGGGGCTGGCCAAGCCATGCTTCAGGCTTTCAATGCCGCAGTCATCGGGCTGGATCTTCTCCTCTTCGGCTTCCTTCAGCCAGGTCATGATGGTCCAGCGGGGCTGCCAGGCGGCGGACCAGCTGGCTTCGTCCGGGTTCCATGCGACCGTCTTGAAGACCGATTTGTCACTCTCGCTGAAATGCACGGAGATTGCGATACCGCTGCCTTTTGCATCGCTGATTTCGAATTTCGCCATATCAATTGTTCTCCTGCTTTTTTTCGTTTGCCTCACGATTCTGGCGGGACCGGTCGAAAAAAGTAAGTAGGGCGGAACTCTGCGGAGCGGGGTTTGGGGGGTGTTTTCGGCAGTTATCCACATTTCCGGAGCCCTGAGGGCAGCGGAAGAGGTGCGGCTGAGTCCAGCCCGGCGCGAATTCCAGGAGGTGCGCGGAAAATCCGGATTTTCCGGCTGTCGTACGGGGCCGCCCGGTCAATCTGCCCTATGCCATGGCACGTCGGGCCAAGCGAAGCCGGAGGGGCGAAAGAAACGGCTTGTTCTTACGTATCGAGGGCGCTTTCGCGCGTGTTTCACGTAAGTGCTTGAAATACATGAATAAAATTTAAATGTAACGGTGTAGCGGCCGTAACGCTGGAGAAATGTGTTTGTAGAGATGACTCTATATGCATGAGAGTCTCTCTCTCTATATATATATTTATCTGTTACATAGATACATACATACATTAAAATAAAAGAAATCAATGGCTTGCGGGTGTATCGCGGCGTGTTGCACTTGCGTTACGCGGTTACCTCATTGGAACTCGATTTTCATGAGACTTCATCGCTGGCACGCCCCTTGGCGGGCATCCTGTGCCAGATAGGCTTGCAACTTGCCTAATGAGTACAAGACTTTCAAAATCAAAAAAGGCTGTCGGGATTTTCGCCGTCTTCGCGGAGACTTGGATCAGAGAAGCAGATCCGTGATGCAAGATGACCCTACAGCCCAAATTCACCCAAGCCCCGCCCGTAAAGCTTGACCAAGCACCTGTCGTTCTGCGGTTCCAAGGGCTGTTCCCACGGGAATTGGGCAAGTTCTCGATGCATGACAAGCGCCGCGGCGGAGATCTGGACCACGTCGCTCGGGGGCTGTCCGGATTGAATCAGGTCCTCTCCGGGGAACCGGGGTGGCAACAGCGGATCCACGAAGAAGTTGCCGGGATGCGGGAGCATAATTTTGAAGAGCAGCTACGCGCTTTGAGGGCCAGGTCGCGTATCAGGGACGCCGTGAAAGTGGAGGCGCTGGGGCCGGTGGACCCGTGGCGGACCTGCCGTGCGGGACCTCTGCGCGAAGGGCTGCTGTCGGTCAACAAGGCCTGGTGTGGTGGGGCTGGGGTGTTGGAATGGGATCCGGAACGTGCCGCTCTCTTCCGGGACACGGCCATAGAGTTCCTGACCCGGCATTTCCCTGGCGGCCAGCTGCGCTATGCCGTGTCTCACGCCGATGAGGAGGCCTGTCATATCCACTTCATCGTGGCGGTCTGGGCAGAAAAGCGATCCGCGAACCGGGGCCGCCAGATCCTCCTGCAGCCCTCAATGAATCCGCTTCTGAAGAACTATGAGCATGCTCAGGATTTGGCTGGGCAAGCCTTTGGGAAAATCGGGATCATCAGGGGAGAGCGCCGGGCCGCGGCCCGGCGCGGGGCGCGCGCAGAAGGCAGGCCGCTGCCCGAAAAAAGGCGCCATGTACCGCCATCGCAATGGCGCGTGGAAGAGTGCCGCAGGGCGCGGGCGGAAGCGGAACAAACCGCCGCGGACGGACGGGCTCTGGCCCAGGCCGCGATCAAGAAGGCGCGCGAGCGCGCAAACAGGGAGACGCGGGCCCGTATGAGGCAGGCCGCGCTGGAAACGGAGCAAGCCAACCGCCGCCGGGATGCAGCGGAGGCTGAGGCGCGGAGGTATGAAGCGAGGGTGGAGGAGGCAGCGGAAAACCACCGGTTTAAAGTGGCTGCGAGGAAGGCGGAGGAAGAGAAGTTAGAACGGATGTCCGGTGAGCGGAACCGCCTGGAGCAGGCCCTGGCCGCGAAGAAGGAAGAAATCGCAAGTCTGGCCGGGAAGCAGCGGCAGCTGATCCAGCGCTGCCGTGCAGAACAACTTTCGGTTTCTGAGGCAAGGGCTGCCCGGCTTGCCGGGGAAAAGCGGCTGAAAGAGGCTGAAGAAAAGGTCCGGCTGGCGGCGGCTGAAGCGGAAGTCATCACCGCCGCCATCGGGTGCGGACTGGACCTGGTCGCCGATGGCGCCCTGTTCTGGCGGGAGGCGGCTCCCGGTCAGCAGCCGTATCTGGCCTGGGGGGCATCGGCACCCAGGACCAAGGGCGGGCGGAACGAAACGCTGAAAACGATCAGGCCCTCCCTGCCGATGGTAAAACGCCTCGCCCAACTGGTGAGGCGAACTGTCAGGCGCATCCTGGTAAAGGAACGGGTGCGGCTGCGGGCGGATGCGGAATATGTCCGCGGCCTGCGCGCGCAATGGGAGCCGGAGGCAAGCACGCGCCTGGAGAGGATCATCCTGGACGAGCCAGGGAATGGGCCAGGGTGAGAAGGCGTTTCCAGCTGACCGCCGCGGGAACCGCCCGGCAGGCCTTTCTTTGCAATGTCCGCCTGTGACGGGCATCTGAACCGTTGATCCTATTGCCTGCAGGGGCGCCCGGGGACTTCCGTATCGCCTTTTTCCGGATCGCCCCGGCCGGCTCGATGCGGATGATTTTCTGTTCTGACCCGGCGCGCCTGCGCGGCGCCGGAGGATGGGGTGCGGCCGTTTTGAGAGGCCGCATCCCTTTTTCTTTTCTTCCGGCAGGATAGGGGAAATGCCGCGGGCCGCTTCGGGCCCTGCGCCCGGGAGCGGATTGGCGCCCTGTAATCCGCGTTATGTTGATAAAGCGCCCGTCCGGCACCGGGAGCGCCCGGCGCCCGGGATGGCGCCGGGTTTGTTTTACGGCCATTTCGGGTTATCATGTAAAATTGTCTGTACCGGAATTCACCGGTGAGGGTTCCACGGCGGCCAGCAGAGCCGAAGTGTTTGTGTAAATAGTGTGGGGGCGGAAAGTTGAGGGGGAAGGTTATTGACTCCCGCAGTGGGGAGCCTGTTTTGGCGTCCGCTGCGCGGAAGGTTCTGAACGATGGGGATAGTGTTCCAAAGACAGCGGTGCCCGGGAAGGGGCCGCGGCGCGCGCATTTCGTCATCGTCGAGAAGCAGCGGCTCTGGCAGGAATGCCTGTCGCACAGTATCGGGCTGCTGCATCCGGGCGTGAGCCTGGCCTGCTGCGATTCCATTGACGGCTACCTTGCGGCGAGCCCGCCCGGCCGCACGCCGGATGCGGTCATCCTCTGCCTCACCCAGGCCGAGATGCGCGAGGGCGATAGCCTGGCCGCCGCCCGGCGGCTGGTGAAGGCTGCGGCGCCGGTTCCGGTGGTGGTGCTGTCGGACTGCGAGGAGATCGGCCGGATGGCGGCGGTGCTGGAATGCGGCGTGAACGGCTACATTCCGGCCAGCATCGGGCTGAAGGGCGTGGTGGATGCGATCCGCACCGCCGCCTCGGGCGGCTTCCTGCTGACCGGGCCCGCGCTGGAGGATCTGCGCCAGGCGATCCTGAAGGAGAAACCGGCGGCGCCGCCGCCCTGCACCGACCGGCTGACCTCGCGCCAGTCCGCGGTGGCCGAGGCGCTGCGCCAGGGCAAGCCGAACAAGACCATCGCCTTCGAACTGGGCATGTGCGAGAACACCGTGAAGGTGCATGTGCGCAACATCCTCAAGAAGCTGAATGTGGTGAACCGGACCGAAGCGGCGTTCAAGCTGAACCAGCTGCATACCCGGCATTAGCCGCCGCCGGGCTTCTGTGCCGGGTCTCTGTGACGGGCCCCTGTGACGGGCCCCTGTGACGCCCCCGGGGAGGATCCCCTGGGGCGCGCGCTCCCGTGACAGGTGCCGGTGACAGAGGCTGGTGACAGGGGCCTGGCCCCTGTGCCGATTCCTGTGCGGTTCCTGCGCCGGGCCCCGTCCGCAGGGGCCCCGGGCGGCCGCGCCGCGCGCAGACACCCCCTGACACCCCCTTGCCCCTCCTGCCACCCCCTGCCCCTCCTGCAGATACGGCATCACCCGGATCCCGGATGCGGGACGCGCGCGTCAGGGGTCTTTGGGGGCTGAACGCGCGCGCCCCTGCCCGTGCCTCCCTGCCCGGCTTGCGGAGCGGGAAGGCGCGGGCGGCGGGTGGCCTCAGACGCGCGGCTGCGGCCGGGCGAGCTCGTTCAGCCGCTTCAGCACCTGGAAGGCGCCCGGGGTCCAATGCGCGGCGCGCCGCTTCCACAAAAGCTGGCGGCGCAGCTGCTGCAGTTCGCGGCGCTTCTGCGGCAGGCAGGGCTGCAGTACGGCGATTGCCCTCAGCTTGTCCGAGAGCATCCGCACGGCGCCGTGGTTTGCCATCACGCTGGCGCCGTGCATGCGGTGCACCGCCATCACCTGATCGAGAAAGCCGATCTGCCCGTGGCGGCCGGCCAGCACGTTCAGCAGCCAGTCCGCCGAGGCGACCCTGGTGCTGCGGTACCAGCCGGGCAGGTCGGCGAGCGCGCTGCGGCGCACCATGGTGGAGATCTTCGGGGCGAAATTGCGCAGGATCAGGGCGCCGACATCATAGCTGCCGGTGCCCCGGGGCGCGTTGGGCGACAGGGCGCTGCGGCCGTTGTCGTGCAGATGCTCGACCCGGTGGGCGCAGACGGCGCAGTTGGGATGGGCATCGAGGAAGTCCACCTGCTTCTGCAGCTTGGCGGTATCGGTCCAGTAGTCGTCGCCGTCCAGGAAGGCGATATATTCGCCTTCCGCGGCGTCGATCGTCGCCAGCACATTGGTCAGCCCGGCATCGCCGGCATTCCCGCGCCGCAGCAGCGTCTTCACCGAGGCGGGGGCAAAGCGGTGGTAGCTCTCCAGGATCTCCCTTGTGCCGTCGGTGGAGGCATCGTCGCCGATCACCACCTCGAAATCGAAATCCGTTTCCTGCAGCAGCACGCTGTCGACCGCCTGCCGCGCGGTCTTGGCATGCTGATAGGTGACAACCGAGACTGAGACTTTCATGGCTGGGACTCCGTGTGCGGGGCAGGCTTCCGGGCCTGCGGTTTCAGGGCCTGGGCCAGGGCGGCAAGGACGATGGCGAGCTGCACCGCAAAGACCAGCACCATGGCGGCGCCGGCCCCGGGCAGGCCGTAGCGCGGGATCAGGATCAGGCAGGCCGCCACCGCCACCAGCGCCGCGGCGCCGTTCTGGGCGCCCAGCCACCAGAAGCGGCGCGCGGCCACCACCCCGTAGCGCAGGATGTTGGCGGCGCCGCGCAGGGTGGCCGCCACCATCAGCCAGACCAGCAGCGCGTGCTGCCCGGCATAGGCCTCGGTATAGACAAAGCGCAGGATCTCGGCGCCGAACAGGGCGCAGAGCAGCACCCCGGCGAGCCCGCCGGCGGTCACCCCCAGGGTGAGCGTGGCGAGCAGGCGCAGGAACTCGGGGCGCCGCCCGGCGGCGAAATGGCGGGCCAGCCGCACGCTGGCGGCAATGCCCATGGCGTTGATCAGCCGGTCGGGCGCCATCGCCAGCGCCAGGATCGCCGCAAACAGCCCGAGCTCGGCCAGCCCCAGCGCCCGCTCGACCACGAGCCGCGGGAAGTAAAGCGCAACGATGATCAGCAGGGTGGCAAAGGTCAGCGGCAGCGCCAGCCGGGCCAGCCGCGCCAGCTGGGCGGGCTGCCAGCGCGGCCGGAAATCGTCGCCCCGGATCCGCGCCCGCTGCCGCCCCCGCGGCAGGTCGTAGAAGCCCAGCACCGCCAGATGCGCCGCCAGCTGCCCCAGCACCGCAACCGTCAGCGAGCCGGTGAGCCAGTAGCCGCCCGCCAGCATCAGCAGCGACAGCGGCCCCAGGAGGCACAGCGAGCGGCCGATGTACTCCATCCGCTCATGCGCCTGGAACAGCCCGTAGATCATGTCCGAGACCAGCTCGGCGCAGCGCGCCAGCGCATAGAGCAGGATCAGCAGCATCACCGCGGTCCCGCCGGTCTGCACCAGCCCCGCCGCCAGCATCAGAAGCAGCGCCGCGGCAGCGGCGAGCAGCCGCAGGCCGAGGTAGTCGCCGAAGCCGAACTCCTGGGCGGTGTCGCTGGAGCGCACCTCGCGCAGGCTCATCTTGGCGGTTTCGGCGATCGGGATGCAGAGCGCCTGGGCCAGCGCGTAAAGGCCGACGGTGGCCGGATCCGACAGTTTGGCCAGCACCGCCAGCGCCATCCAGACCGACAGCGCCGAGACCAGCCGCCCGGCAAACACCGCGCGGAAGTTGCGCAGCCCGAGGCGCCGCGCCTCCGCCGCGGCCATTGGCCCGGCGCCGGGAGAGGCCGGGGCCGTCATGCGGTCTCCGGCCGCTGCCCGGCCGCGGCGCCGCAGCCGCCGCAGTTGCGGCAGGCGCCGCAGCGCGCCGCCCCGTCCGCGCCGGGCAGGCCCGGCGCATGCGCCAGCCGGCCGGCGGGCCCGTCCCCGGGCCGGTCAGCGGAGGCGCCGGCGGCCCTGGAGCCCTGGGCGCCCTCCGGTTCGGTGTGATCCGGTGCAGTCATCCTTCGTTCCCTCCCCATGTTCCGCGCATGCCCGTTCACGCATGCCCCGGCCGCACCTGCCCGTTCACGCAGGCCCGGCCGGACTGGTTCCGCCGCGCGGGCCAGGCCGCGCGGACGCCGCCGCAGGGGGGCAGCGGCGGTTCAGTGGTGCCCCGCCCGCAGCGGGGCAAAATGCGGCAGGCGCGGGTCCTCGCAGTGTTTCAGCGCGGCGCGCACCGCCGGTGCCTGGCGCAGCAGCGCCGCGATGCGGGCGCACATCCTGGCCACGTCCTGGCGGCTGATCTGGGTGCCGGTCGGCAGCACCATCACCCGCTCCGACACCGCCTCGGTGACCGGCAGGGTCTGGCCTGCCCGCGGCGACAGCCCGGCATAGGGCTGCATGCGGTGGCAGCCGGGATGGAAGTAGCGCCGCGCCACCACGTTTTCCAGCCGCAGCGCCGCCACCAGCTCGTCGCGGGTGAGCCCGGCCGCCTCCGGATCGATCTCGGTCACCACATACTGGTAGCTGTGGCGCCGCGCCGCCGCCCGCGGCATCAGGCTGAGCCCGGGCAGGCCGGCCAGGCCTTCGGCGAAGGCGGCGTAATTCTCCCGGTTGTGGCCGAAGAAGCGGTCCATCGCGTCGATCGAGGTGAGCCCCATCGCGGCGGAGGCCTCGTTCATCTTGCCGTTGGTGCCCAGATGCGCGACCAGGTCCTCGCCGGCAAAGCCGAAATTGACCATGTAGCGCAGCCGGGCCGCGACCTCGTCGTCATTGGTGACGATGGCGCCGCCCTCGAAGGCGTGGATGCATTTGGTGGCGTGGAAGCTGTAGACCTCGGCATCGCCCAGATAGCCGTCCTGCGGCCGGGCGGGCTGGCAGCCGAAGGCATGCGCCGCGTCGAACATCAGCTTCAGCCCGTGCTCGCGCGCCAGCTCCCGCAGCCGCTCGCTGGCGCAGGAGTTGCCCCACAGATGCACCCCGAGGATGCCGGTGGTGCGCGAGGTGATCGCGGCCTCGACGCAGTCGGGATCGAGGCAATGGGTGACCGGGTCGATGTCGCAGAACACCGGCCGCACGCCCTGGCGCCACAGCGCATGCACGGTGGCGATGAAGGTGAAGGAGGGCACGATCACATCCCCCGCCATGCCGAGCCCGCCGATTGCCAGCTCGAGCCCGGTGGTGGCGTTGCAGGTGGCGATGCAGTGGCGGGCGCCGGCGATCTCGGCGACGCGGGCCTCGAATTCCTGCACCATCGGCCCGCCATTGGTGAGCTGGCCGCTGCGGAGCACCTCCTGGATGCGGCCGAGGAAAACCTGCTGGTCGGGCATGTTCGGCCGCCCCACGTGCAGGGTGCGGCGGAAGGCGGGCGCGCCGCCCAGCACGGCGGCGCTGAGGCGCCGGGCGCGGGCCGGGGAAATGACCGGGGAAACCGCCGGCGCGGCCGGAATGGCCGGAATCTCCGCCCCCGCGGGCGGGGCTGCCACCCCTGCTGCCGCCCCGCGGGCAGCGGCTGGCGCTGCGGCCCCGCGGGCAGCGTCCGTGGCACTTGCCACCGGCCGGCTTGCGGCGGCGCGGCCTTTCTGCGGCTGGTTGTCCATCAATACCCCCATATGCTGAACTCCAGTGACCGGGCGGCTGCGCGGGCCGGGTTTCGGGGCTCTTGGAGGTCCGGGGGCGGGTGCTGTGCCGTGCCGCCCGTCTGAAATCCCTTGGAACAATTCCTTAAGAACCCGAATGCCGGGCCACGGAGTCCGTGGTCCTGTGCATTCAGTCTGCGGTCCGGGTCCGGTCTTTGAATAGTTATCCTTTTGACGTAGGTCCCTGCTCGTCCGGAGGCGGCGGCGGGCGCTGGCCGGCCGCAGGCGCCAGGAGGATGAGGGGAACACGCCTAAACGGATTAGGGCGCCGGAGGCCGGCGCCCAAGCCAGGGCTCTGCCCGCCCCGGGAGGGGCGGCGGTCCGGGCGGTGTGCCCCGCAGGCCCGGGCGCGGGGGGCGCGGGGCCTGCGGGGGGCGGAAGCCGCCGATCACATCAGCAGGAAGTCGTCGGCGCCGAGGTCCAGCCGGGTGTCGAGCTGGGCAAACTGCACCTGCGCGCCGCGCCCGGAGCCGTCGGCATCGTAGAACAGCTCGCCGGTCTTCCACTTGTAGATGATGTGGTCGTTGCCCGCTTCGGCGCTGGAGCCGGTCTCGAAGGACGCTGCGGCAAGCGTGTCCCCGCTGCCCCTGAGGCTGGTGAACACCGAGGTGTCGAGCACGATCTTGTCGGTGCCCGGCTTGAAGTCGGTGATGGTGTCCACATTGCTGCCATCGGGCGCGGTGCCGAAGATGAAGGCGTCCCTGCCGGCACCGCCGGTCAGCACGTCCTCGCCGGCCCCGCCCTGCAGCGCGTCGCTGCCTTTGCGGCCGTGCAGCGCGTCCTCGCCTGCGCCGCCCTGCAGCACGTCGCCGCCGGCGCCGCCGTAGATCGCGTCATCGCCGCCGCGGCCGTGCAGCTCGTCGCTGCCCTTGCGGCCGCGCAGCACCTCGCCGCCGGCGCCGCCGGCCAGGTCGTCGTCGCCCTTGGTGCCCTTCAGCGGCCGCGCCCCGCTGCCGTCCTTGCTGCCGTCCTTGCTGCCGCCGCTGTCCTTCGGCTGGTCCGTCCCCTGCTCTTCGGGCTGTTCCACCGGCTCCGGGGCCGGGCCGGCATCCCGCGGGTCCTCTTCGCCGCGGCTGGCGATCCAGTCGGCGCGGGCCGTCTCCCAGTAGTCGCGCGCCTCCTCGCCCTGCAGCACGGTCCAGCCGGACGGCGGCATCGGGTAATCGCCGGGCAGCGGCTTGTCGGAGAGGTTCAGGAACACGTTGTTGGAGGAATGGATGGTCTTGTCCCAGGCGGTCTGCAGCCGCGAGTCGCCGACGTGATCGACGTCGTCGATGGCAAAGACGCTGTTGGAGATGCTCAGCTGCGGGCTCTTGCCTTCCATCTTGAAGGGCGACTGGTGGGTCATGTCGCCCTTGAACAGGTAGGATTCCATCCGCATCAGCACGCCGTCGAGCTCGAGCACCTTGTGGGAGGCGTCGCTCATGTTCGGGTGGCCGAGGCTGATGCCGGAGAACACGCCGTCAAACAGGCTGTCGCGGATGCTGCCGTTGGAGGGGGTGTCGTTTTCAAACGCGTCGTCGCGCACGTCGCTGACCCAGACGTTGGAGATCTCGTAGCCGTCGGACGACCCGGCCACCCGCAGCGCGTCCCAGGCCTGG
>NZ_JBMERQ010000010.1:0-88839 GCF_048820895.1 Cribrihabitans neustonicus | reverse complement strand
GTCGCGGCGGGGGGCACGCTGGGCTCGCTGATCCCGCCGAGCATCCTGTTCATCATCTACGCGATCTTTACCGAGACCTCGGTCAACAAGCTGTTCATCGCCGGCATTCTGCCGGGGCTCCTGACGCTGGCGGGGTTTGTTCTGGTCATCGCGATGTGGATCAGGGCCGATCCGGCAGCGGTTCCTGCGCGCGGCGAGGCAGCCAGCATTGCCGAGAAGCTGACCGCCTTCCGCAGGGCCTGGCCTGCAGCGCTGATTTTTGCGGTGATCGTCGTCGGGATCTACGGCGGCTACTTCACCGCCACTGCGGCGGCGGCGGTGAGCGTGGTGCTGACCGCGGCGATCGGCCTGGTGCAGCGGCAGCTGGATCTTGCAGGCATCTGGCAGGCGGTGCGGGAAACCTGCGTGCAAACCGCTGCAATATTCTTTGTTGCGGCCGGTGCGAAGATCTTTGTCGCGGCCATCGCGCTGACCGGCATGGCTCCCGCGCTGGTGGAATGGGTCGCGCAGGCAGAGCTTTCGACGGCGGTGCTGCTGTTTGCAATCTGCGTGGTCTACCTGATGCTCGGCATGTTCCTGGATCCGATCGGGATCATGGTCCTGACTCTGCCGCTGGTGGTGCCGCTGGTGGAATCCTATGGGCTGAATCTGATCTGGTTCGGTGTCGTGGTGGTGAAGCTCTTGGAGATCGGCCTGATCACCCCGCCGGTGGGGCTGAACGTCTTTGTCCTGTCGAATGTCGTCGGCAGGGAGGCCCCGGTCGGCATGGTGTTCTCCGGGATCTGGCGGTTCCTCAGCGTCGATGTGGTCGTCCTGATCCTGCTGGTTGCTTTCCCGCCGATCTCACTGGTGCTGTCAAATGCGGTTCAGTAATATTGAGGGCCAGCACAGAATGACTGCCCCGCACAGGCCGGATGCCTGGACAGACATAGGAAATGCCATGCCAGCCGATTCATCGGACAAGAGATTTGCCAACACTCTGGCGCGCGGCCTGACGATCCTGAGGGCCTTCCGCCCGACGGATGACGGCCTGGGCAATCTCGAAATCTCCGAGCGCACCGGCATTCCGCGCCCGACGGTGTCCAGGCTGACCTTCACGCTCTGCGCGCTGGGTTACCTGACCCACGGGCGGCGGCATGACAAATACCGCCTTGGCCCGGCTGCGCTGGCACTGGGCAATATCGCCGCGGCCTCGTTTGCCTTTGTCGAGATTGCGTCCCCCGTGATGCAGCGGCTGGCGGATGAAACCGGCACTTTGACCGCGATCAGCATCAAGGACGACAGGCGGATGCTGCTGACCAAGGCGTGGCGGCCGGTGGATTCCTCCTCCATCTGGCTGGATGTCGGCTACCGGATGCCGCTCCACACCTCCTCCAGCGGCAAGGCCTATCTCGGTGCGCTGAGCGATGAAGAGTTCGCCCGGTTTCTGGAGAGCCGCAGGGATGAGCCCGAGGAGCTGCTTGCCGAAATCGCGGCGATCAGGCTGGCCGCGCATGACGAGATCCTGGCCGACGGCCACACCCAGGTGCGGGGCGGCGACCGGTTTTCCGAGACCATCAATGCGGTTGCAGTGCCTTACCGGCCATCGGATCTGGGAGAGCCGGTGGCCTTCCTCGCCAGTTCCACCACCAAGCTGCTGTCTGACCAGCGTATCCAGGACGAGGTCGGCCCGGCGCTTGCCAAGGCGGTTTCGGAAGTCCGGAGGATGACCGGCCAGCAATCTGCGCTTGTGATGAACGGATAGACTTTTTCCGTTCAGGCCGCCTGGCCTGCGTCATTGACATGCAGTGAAAATCCGGCAGCACGTCAGCAGGGAGGGCGGGTTTCCGGCTTTCACTGCAATGTGCCGGAATGCCCGGTCACGTGGCAAAACAGGGGTTCAGTTTCCCATGCAAGACCCGCTTGAAGCATTCCTTCTGCACCAGGCCTCATCTTGTTCTTTCGATACGGACTATACAGAGACGCCTTTCAGGACAGCTTCCTTCGGCAGTTCAGCCCTCGTCCCGGACATCATCACCTCGCCGCGGCGCAGAACCACGAACCGGTCGGCCAGTTCATAGGCAAACTCGAAAAACTGCTCGACTAGTACAATCGCGATGTTGCCCTGATCCCGCAGCAGCCGGATAACTTCGCCGATCTGCTGGATGATGTTGGGCTGGATGCCTTCCGTCGGCTCGTCCAGCAGCAGCAGCCGCGGCTTGGTGATCAGCGCCCGGGCAATTGCCAGCTGCTGCTGCTGCCCGCCCGACAGATCGCCCCCCCGCCGGCTCTCCATTTCCTCAAGCACCGGGAACAACTCGAAAATCTCTTGCGGAATGAAGCGTTCCGCAGGCGGCAGGCAGATAAACCCGGTTTCCAGGTTCTCGCGCACCGTCAGCAGCGGAAATATTTCACGCCCCTGCGGCACCAGCGCGATGCCCTTCTGTGCCAGCCTGTGGGCCGGCAGAACGCCCAATGCCTCGCCGTCCAGCTCAACGGTGCCGCCGGACCGCGGGTGGGTGCCCGAGATCGCCTTGATCAGGCTGGTCTTGCCCACGCCATTGGTGCCCATCACGCAGGTTACCTCGCCCGGAGCGGCTTCCATCGAGATGCCGTTGAGGATTTGCGAATGCCCGTAATGCAGCGTCAGATCCCGGATTTTCAGCATGGTTCAGCGCCCCAGATAGACATCGATGACTTCTTGGTTCGAGGTGACGTGCTGGAGACTGCCTTCCGCCAGGACCGAGCCTTCGTGCAGCACCGTCACCTTGCAGTTCAGGCGGCGGACAAATTCCATGTCATGCTCCACCACCACCACGGCCCGCGTCTTGGCCGCTTCCAGCAGAAGCCCGGTGGTATGCTCGCGCTCTTGCGGGCTCATGCCGGCCGCCGGTTCGTCCACCAGCAGCAGGCGCGGGTCCTGCGCCAGCAGCATGGCGATCTCCAGCCATTGCTTCTGACCATGGCTCAACTCGCCTGATTTGCGTTTCAACTCGCCCAGAAGGCCGATTTCCCGGGCCAGTTCGGCCACCTTTTCAAGATCCTCTGCACTGGGCCTGTAAGTCAGAACCGAGAGCCAGCCCCGCGGCTTTTTCAACGCCATCAGCAGGTTTTCCTGTACCGTCTGGTCTTCGAACACCGTGGGTTTCTGGAACTTCCGCCCGATCCCGGCCCGCGCGATCTCGGCCTCGCTCATCTTCAGGAGCGATATGGATTTCTCCCCCCAGGTCAGCCGGCCTTCATCCGGCTTGGTCTTGCCGGTGACGATATCCATGAAGGTGGTCTTGCCGGCGCCGTTCGGCCCGATCACCGCCCTGAGTTCGGCCTCGCCGATCCGGAAAGACAGGTTGCTGATGGCGCGGAACCCGTCAAAGGTGACGGACACGCCGGACACTTCGAGAAGCGTGCTCACTGGCTGGCCTCCTGTTCGCGCAGGGCCCCGTCATCCCGGCCAAGATCTGCGCCGTGCCGGTCGGGGCTTCTGCGCTGGGTCCAAAGATCGATCAGTCCGCCCAGGCCTTTTGGTGCAAACAGGGTGACCGCGACAAAGGACAAGCCCAGAAGCACCAGCCACCAGTCGACCCATTTGATGGTGTAGAACCCAAGCGGAATGTCGGGGGCTTGCCCGCCGGTGAACCAGGTGCTGAGAAGGCTGACGAAGGCCGCACCGACAGCAGCGCCATAGAGCCGTCCGCGCCCGCCAAACGCCACCCAGACTGCGAGGTAAATCGAGGCAATGGGCGCGATTTCCGCCGGATTGATAATGCCTGCCTGCGGATAGTAGAGCGCTCCGGCAATTGCCGCGGTGCAGGCTGTGAGTGTAAAGACCACCAGCTTGTAGGTCTCGACCGAATAGCCGAGAAACCGCACCCGGGCCTCGTCGTCCCGCACACCGCGGATGACCGAACCGAACTTGCCCGACACGACCCAGGCTGCCAGCAGGTAACCCAGCCCCAGGGCCAGCGCTGAGGCCCAGAGGAACCAGAGCGACACCGCATCCTGCGGCGCCTCGACCCCTGGCAGGTTCTGCAGCCCTGACAGTCCGTTGTTGCCGCGCAGCCCGCTGTCGTTCTGAAACAGGTAGAGCGCCAGCGCCAGCGTCATTGCCTGGGTCAGGATCGACAGGTACACGCCCGACACCCGGCTGCGGAACGCGAGCCAGCCAAAGACCAGGGCCAGCAGCCCGGGCACGAGAACCACCAAGATCAGTTGCACGAACAGGCTGCCGGCAAAGGCCCAGATCAGCGGAAACTCGGATGCGCCCACTACGCCGAAGATCTGGTTGCCGATGGCATCAACGACCTCGGAGCTGGTCGGCGGGATCCCGGCCTGGCCCAGCGATTCAACCACGATCAGTCGGGTGCGCTCATACATCAGCCACATGCCGATCATGTAGCCGCCCAGGCCGAAGAAGGCGAAATGGCCGAGAGACAGGATACCGGTAAAGCCCCAAATCAAGTCCATCGCTACAGCGATCAGGCACAGGCACAGGGTCTTGCCCAGCGTCTTGATGAAACTGGTCGGGATCACTCCGGCGCCAAAGCCTTCGGACAGCACCGTCACAACCAGCGTAAACAGGGCCAGGCAGGCAAGGAAGACCAGGACGGACGGGTTAGCGGCAATGAAAGAGCGCTGCATGGATCAATCCCCCGCCGCGCGGCCCTTGAGGGCAATGATGCCCCTCGGCCGGAACTGAATGAAAATGATGATGAAGATGATCATGTAGGTCTGTGCCGCCAGGGTGTTCGACGGATTCAGCCACTCGATGCCCTTCTGCAGGAAGCCGATCATCGCGGCACCTGCAAACGTGCCCCAGATATTGCCGACGCCGCCGACAATCACGGTCATGAAGCTTTGCACGATGTAGTCGCTGCCAAGTTCCGAAGTTACCTTGGCAAACAAGCCGATGGCGACACCGGCGATCCCGGCAATGCCGGACCCGAGGCCGAAGGTCAGCATGTTCACGCGCCCCGGGTTGATCCCCATCGACGCTGCCATACGCGGGTTCTGCGTCACGGCGCGGGTTTCCAGCCCCAGCCTCGTCCGGTTCATGATCAGCAGGAAGACGCCCAGGAAGATCAGGGCGATAATGAAGATGGCGATGCGGATATAGCTGATCGACACCACGTCATTCACCGCCAGCGCCCCGTCGAGCCAGCCCGGTGCGGTCAGGGGCCGCGCCTGGGTGCCGAAGATGTTCTTGGCAAGCTGCTGAAGGGCGATGGAAATCCCGAAAGTCGCCAGCAGGGTCTCCAGCGGCCGTGCATAAAGCCAGCGGATCACCAGCCGCTCCATCGCCACGCCGGCGGCAAAGGTGACCGCAAATGCCAGCGGGATGGCGGCGATGATCGACACCGTGTGATCAGGAATGATCTGCTGCACCACGTAGCCGGTATAGGCGCCCATCATGATGAACTCGCCATGCGCCATGTTGATCACCCCCATCACGCCAAAGGTTATGGCGAGGCCAATGGCAGCGAGGAAATAGATCGAGGCCAGGGACAAGGCATCCAGCGTCAGGTCCAGCGCCTGGTTCACGCCGACCTTCAGAGTTATTGCGTCCAGCGCGAGGCTGGCCGCAGCCGTAACCTCCGCCGATGGCTCGGTATAGCTGTCAAAGAACACATGCGCCGCAAGGGCGGTATCAATATCCGCCTGCGTGACAAGCGGCGGCACCTTGCCTGCTGCTGCCAGAACGGCATAGGCGCGGCTGCGCGCGGCGTCTTGGTCCAGTTGCGCGACCGGTATGCCTCCGGCGCGGCCAGCTTCGATATTGGCCGCGAGGGCCGTGCGCACGTCATCCGGCGACACCCGCGCCGGGGCCAGCCCCTTGGTCACCAGCAGGTCGTAGGCTTCAGCCTCGGAAAACCCGTCTGCGCCGGGTTCCAGTATCTCAGCAATGTTCAGCCCGCCGGGCACCTCCCCCGGCGCTGCATCCCGCTCCACCGCTACCAGCGGGTTTAGCGCGGCGCGCACGTCGACGCCCAGATCGCCGGACATTTCCGCGATCGCCGCTACCCGGGCCCTGGTATCCTCATCATAGCCAATGGTCAGCAACCGCTCGAGTCGCTGCTTCCTGGCCTTCAGCTCTGCTTCCGGTTCGCTTTCGATCGAAGCGCGCAGCGGCGCCAGCAGCCTTGCTTGCGGTTCGCGCTGAATCGAAGTCAGCGCTGCCTGCCGCTTGGCCGGATCCGGGTCTGCCAGCTGAAACTGCACCAGCGCCGTGCCGATCATCGCCCGGATGCCGCTATTGGGTTTCAGCTGCTGCAACTCTTTCTTGGGATATGTCCCCGCCACCTCGCCGCTGTCGAAATCGGTCAGCTGGCTGCTGTGGTTTCCAGTGTCCGCTCCGGCAAAGAACAGACCGTCAGACTTGCGCATCCACATTGATTTGGCCGCCCATGTCTCAAGCACATGTTGCGCCTGGGGCAGGCCGCTGCCAGCAATCGCTTCAATGGCCGGGCCGATGGTCTTGCGCGAGCTCTTGGCGATCGCTGCCTGATGCTCCTGCAGAATGGGCTGGATATCACCGTCCTGCGCCGCCGCCGTCAGGCATGACAACAGAATTGCGAGACCCGCAAGGAATAGTCGTATCATGTCGGGATTGTCCGCGTTTCCGGTTGGAAGGGGGCCAGAGGGCGGCCCCCTTCGCAGGTTCAGCCCTTAGTAGTTCGACAGGGTTTGAACGCAGGTCTCCGTCTCGGTGTTGTACATGCCGCAGCCGAGGTCTTTCCAATCCGATTTCAGAACCGCCGATTCCGGCAGGAAGTCTGTCCAGGCGTCGCCCGGCACTTCTTCGGTCTGGCTGATGATATCGAACTGACCGCCTTCCTGGATCTCGCCGATCAGCACCGGCTTGGCCAGGTGGTGGTTCGGCAGCATCACCGCCATGCCGCCGGTCAGGTTCGGGTATTCCTGGCCGTACATGGCCGAGCGCACCGAATCCACCTCGGTCGAGCCGGCCTCGGTGACCGCATTCACCCACATGTTGAAGCCGATGTAGTGCGCTTCCATCGGGTCGTTGGTGACGCGCTCTTCGCCCATCGTGGCCTTCCAGGTCTTGACGAACTCGGCGTTCACATCGGTATCTGCCGACTGGAAGTAGTTCCAGGCCGCCAGGTGACCCACCAGGTTCGAGGTGTCCAGGCCGGCCAGTTCCTCTTCCCCTACCGAGAAGGCCACGACCGGGATGTCGTCTGCCGACACGCCAGCCGCCGCAAGTTCCTTGTAGAAGCCGATATTGGCGTCGCCGTTAATGGTCGAGATCACGCCAACCTTCTTGCCGTCAGCGCCTAGAGCAACCACGTCCGCCACAATCTTCGACCAGTCCGAGTGACCGAACGGGGTGTAATTCACGAAGATGTCGCTGGCGGCGATGCCCTTAGCCTTCAGGTAGCTTTCCAGAATATTGTTGGTGGTGCGCGGGTACACATAGTCGGTGCCAAGAAGCGCGAATTTCTCGACGCCCAGTTCTTCCAGGAAATAATCGGTTGCCGGAATGGCCTGCTGGTTCGGAGCCGCACCGGTGTAGAACACGTTCTGCGAGGATTCTTCACCTTCATACTGCACCGGGTAGAACAGAAGCCCGTTCAGTTCCTCGATCACCGGCAGAACCGATTTGCGGCTGACCGACGTCCAGTTGCCGAAAATCACGTCGACATCATGCACGGTCAGCAGTTCCCGGGCCTTCTCGGCAAACAGCGGCCAGTCCGATGCCGGGTCGACCACCACGGCCTCCAGCTGTTTGCCCAGAAGGCCGCCCTTCGCGTTCTGCTGGCCGATGAGCATGAGCATGGTGTCTTTCAAAGTGGTTTCCGAGATCGCCATTGTGCCCGACAGAGAGTGCAGCACGCCGACCTTGATGGTGTCTTCGGCAGCCATGGCAGCGCCGGCCAGCGAGGCAAAGACAGCCGATCCGGCGAGCGTGGATGTGAGAAAGTTCATACTATCCTCCAGGCAGGGAAACCGGCCGGGGACTTGCGCGATAGCGCCATGTTCCCTTACCTGTCCCCGCAACTTCGTGTTGCAATCCGTGTGGCGGCCGCTTCGAGGTCCAATTCGTATGGCCGCCACACACCTCCCAATTCAGACAGCATGTCCCCGGCAGGTGTTTCATCGATTCTGCATCGCGGCGGAATGCGCAAACCCGGCGCGGAAATTTTTTAAATACCAATGGTGATTGCATAATGTTTGACCAGCAATTGCCGCGGGCGCACAGAAAACAGACATCGCCCCCTGATCCGGCTCCGCAATTCGCTGATTGCAATGGTGTTATTCCCCCCTTGTGACCGTGCAGAGATCCGGCTGGAAGCGGCCGTCAAACCGTCCAGGTGAAACCCGTAGCCTGCTCTGAGACACCCCGCAGACGGGTCATCGCCGCCGTGTCATGGGCGCGGGGCTCCGAAGTGCCACGGCCGACGGGCCCGACGCGCGAAGGAAGCACTCGGGGCAATAGGCTGGCCCGCTGGGACCATGGCTTTCTCGACGCGCTCCAGCGCCTGAACGAGACCGAGCGGACCGTGGCCTTGAAATCATTTCGATCAGCTCGAATCTGCCTTTGACAGCTTAGAGCAGGATCACATCCGTGAACGGCCGGTCCCGCCGCTCCGGCTCCGGTCCCTATTTTCGAAGCAGGCACCGCTGTCGCAAACCACCCAGTGCCCCATCTGAAACAAGACTCCCGGCCTGGCCGCTTGGGGGCAAGTCCGGGCTGTCCAGCCGCTCCTCCGGGGCCGCCATTCCAGCTAACAGTGACCTTATCAGGGTGACTGCTTCGGATAGCCAGTCTGATGGCGGGCAATATTCCGCACCCCGATTGCAGAAGACAGGCGGGATCACCCTCAGGACCCCCGGTGCGGACGGATCGCCCACGCGCGGAGATCTGTTACTGCCTTGGCCGTTGCTGCGAGTGCGCAGGCGCAGAGCACGGTCTTTGACACGGTCTCCATCGTTCCTTCGATCATCATGGCATGAGCCACGCTCCCGATGACGGTTATGGATACAAGCGCAGTATGACCGCGGCGCCAGGTGCGCAGGTTCTGGCGGAAACGGGCGCGGAATGCAGCCAGCAGCGCGGCACCGAGGGCCGTCCACATTGCGGCCACGCCCCAAGCGGAAAACGGCGTTGGCGAAGCAAAAAGAAGCGCATCAATCATGTCCGGCGGGCTCGTGATCCAAAGGCCGGCAACGTGAGCCGCAATTGCCACGATCAACGCTCCGCCGGTCCAGCGATGCACGCGCCGGCCGCGCCGTGCAGGCAAACCGGGCAAGTATCCCCCCGCGAGCAAAGGCTGTACGAGCAGCAGCGCCATCGCGATCACCCCGGCAAACCCGGCCGCGATGTAGACCGGCTGGCGCCATGCCAGCAGCGGGCTCATTGCTGCGGCAGTGACTGGCACAGCAATCGCTGCCGCAAAGATGCACCAAATCAAGGCACTCCGGGCTGGGCTCCTGTTCTTTGCGCCCACTGCACTTAGATAGGCCGGAGGACGAAATGCGCGCTTAGGCTGGTATCCTTGGCGCTTCGCATGACGGGGCGCAGGAAGACGGTTTCAAAGTCACCGCTGTCATAGGCAAGATGGCCATGCGGCTGTCCGAAAGCAGGGACGATCTGCGGCATCTCGAGACGGAACGCCCCGTTCTCATCCGTAAGCGTCGCACCATGGCTCCGCTGGTCGCGCTCATGCCCTTCGGTCGTGTGCGCCCAGATCTGGATGCGCTGCCCGGAAAGCGGCGCGCCATCACCTGCGCGCCGGACTGTGCCGGTCATCCAAAACCCCCCGCCGCCAATCCTGTCCACGATCGGTGCGCCAGGGCGGTAGTTGTTGGCGCCGCCACGCATCGTTGGCGTGGGTGCGAGGCCCTTCGCGCGGGCCGGAACAAGCAAGCCCGGGGCTCCCATCGCAACGGCAAAGCTCCCCGCGGCGAGGAAGGACCGGCGGGTAAACGGGACTATAGGCATGACGGGGTCTCCTAACGGGAGCTCGGGCTTGGCCGTTCACACAAGGCCCGTCCCGAACCAACCGAAGTATAACAAGCTTGCAGAAAATTCCGAGTTCCGGCAGCCGGACTGCCGGTCTCACCCCGCTCAATGTTTTGTGAACCCTGGCTGGACTCGCCGGTCGTCCCGGCTCTTTCCCCTTTCAGCCCGTCACTGACCGCGCCGAGGTGGTTTGGGCTCCGAGCGGCCTTCCGGCACCGGAAAGCTGCCGTTGGCGATGCCGCGATAATCTGGTGCCGTAAATAATCGAATTTGGAGCCTACTTGGGAATCCTGAGCTCGAATACCGGAGCAAATGCTGCGGGAGCTAATGACAATTCAAGGATCCTGGGATCTGTGGATTGCTGGTCGAAGATTTGGATCTTCGGACCAAGATGTGAAAACTGCAGCTGCCGTTCGATCGCGCGCACAGCCAGCTCGATGGCCAAGCGGCCTTGAAGCACAGGCAGGTCCGTGGGGGTAGCGATGATCCGGTTTCTGAGCACGCCGCGATAGACGGCGTGCGTCATATAGTCTGATACGATCTGGACCTGATCCTGCAGGCCGCGGGCGCGCAGCACCGACACCGCCGCTTCCGCCGCTGGCGCGGAACCGGCGATAAAGTCGAGATCCGGCACCTCATCCAGCGCTTCCTCGACCAGCCTCACTTGAATTTCCCTGCCGGTGTCGCCGTATTTGGCAACCGCCACCTCGGCGGCACTGCCGGCCAGGGCGGCACGAAAGCCCTGTTCTACAAACTTCACCCAGCCGGCTTCTGCCGGGCCGGGAAACCAGGCCACCTTTACCGGGCGCGTCCCTTCGGGATGACGCTCAGCGATTAGGCGGGCTGCGGCGGCTCCCATTTCCGTCCAGGAGACGCCAACTTTTGCGGTGATCCCCGTGTCGGCAATGTCGTTAACCGCGGCGATGACCGGGATGGAAGCTGAAATGCGCTCCACCGTGCTGCTGAGGCCTGCATATGACACGGTTCCGACCACAAAGGCATCAGCGCCTTCGGCGATGCAGCTCTCAGCCTGCTCGATCTGGCGCTGCAAATTCGGATAGCCGCCGGCCTCGACCAGCTTGAAGGACACGCCCAGCCGGCGGGCCTCTGTCACCATCCCGTAGTTGACGCTCAGCCAGTAGGCATCTTTCAGATGCGGATAGGCAATACACAGCTGCCATGGCTGCGCGGCTCTGGCCAGCGGCAGGTAATCAACGGTTTCATAGCCGCTGCTGTAATCGAACGGTACCCGCGGAACCTGCAGGCGCCAGCTTTCCGCCGCAGCGCCGGAGCAGAGGACCGCCTGAAAGATGAACCAGATGAAACGCATGCCTTTCCTTTCCTGCCGCCGACGATAGGCCTGCGGCGGCAAGCAGGGAAATTCAAAATTGCGAAAACCGCTGTTCCGCGCGAAAGTCGGACATGTTCAGAAACTTCGGGCTAGGCGGAAAACTGAGCCTGGCGTTCATCGTGATCGCCGGGCTGCCCACCATTGCGGGGGTCTTGGGAGTTTTCGAGCTGCGGGCGCTGGCCCGCCGCCAGGCCGAAGTCATCAGTCAGACCATCCCGGCCATCGCCGGGGTACGCGGCATGGCAGAGGAGAGCACCCGGATCATCGCAATCGCGCCGGAACTGGCAGAGGTGGAAACGCAAGCCGCCCGGGAAAACCGTGCTGTCTTCCTGCGGGACCAGATCGGCGCCCTGACACGCCGGATCGACACGCTGAACCTCGAAGCGAGCTCGGGAACCGCGCAGCTGCAGGCGACGGTGTCGGATGCGGCCCGGGCGCTGGATGAATTGAACGGGCTGGTTGATACCCGCATCGCGCTGCATGGCGCCTTCAAGGCGCTTGCTGAACGCAATCTGGCAGCAGCCAATGAACTTCTCGGCATGGCCGATACGCTGGTGGCGAATGCGGAAATGGGCACGACCGCGGTCATCTCCAGTCTTTATGCGCCACCGGAATCCCGCCTGGAAGAATCCGCGCGCACCGATACGCTGGACAAGCTGATCGAAGTCGATCTCTTCCAGCTTGGCCTGATGTTCGAGCTGCGCTCGCAATCCGCTGAAATCGGTCTTCTGATCAACCGGATCGACGAGGCGCAGAACGAAACCGCACTGGGCGAAATCGAGGCTTCTCTGGCCCGCCGCCTCGCGATTGTGTCGCGCAGGGTGCAGGCGATCAGGGATCCGGGGCGGCGCCAGCAAGCGGAAACCCATGTCTCCCAGCTCCGGTCCGTGAACGGCGGAGACGCGGGTCTGTTTGCGCTCAGGAACCGGATCCTGGCAACCACGGACCGGATCACCGCGCTGAAACGGGAACTCCAGGATACGGCCCTCCGCCTCGGCCGGGAAGCCGCAGCGGTTGCCGACCAGGCGCAGGCAAAGGCGCTCAGCACGGGCAATCAGGCTGCGGCCGAGATGCGCCGGGCGCAATTGAGAAACGGCGTTGCAGCGGGGGCCGGCCTGCTTCTGTCGCTTGCTGTCGTCTGGTTCTTCGTGCGCGGCCACGTGACCCGGCGGCTGAACCGGCTTTCCGGCACCATGGCCGCCCTCATGCGCGGCCAGCTGGACCGGGAGGTGCGGCCAAGGGGCCGGGATGAAATCGCCCGGATGGAGGAAGCGGTGGAGGTCTTCCGCCAGCAGGCCATCGAGAAACGCACACTGGAAAAACAGCGGGATCTGAACGAGCGGGAATTGCGGGAACACCGGAACAATCTGCAGAACATGGTCGAAGAACAAACCGAGCGGCTGCGCCACGAGGTAAAGGCCCACGAACAGGCCCGGCAAAAAGCCGAAGCCGCAGATCGCGCCAAATCCGAATTCCTGGCCATGATGAGCCACGAAATCCGCACACCGATGAACGGCGTGCTGGGGATGCTGCGCAGCCTCTGCGACGACGGCCTGGCACCAGGGCAGATGGAACGTCTGAAGACCGCCCTTGCCTCCGGCCAGAACCTGCTGAAAATTCTGAATGATATCCTGGACTACTCCAAGATCGAAAGCGGCGGCCTGACGCCCGAAAATGAGACCTTCTCCCTGCGCGAACTGGTCACGGGCATTGTTCTTCTCATGCGCCCCGGTGCAGAGGATAAAGGCATTCACCTGTGGCTGGACGCGCCCGGCAGCCTCCCCGGCGCTGTGACTGGCGACCTTGCGAAACTGCGCCAGATCCTGTTCAACCTTCTGTCCAATGCACTGAAGTTCACCGAAGACGGAGAGGTTATCCTGCGGGTGCGGGCGGCTGAGGCAGCTGAGGGCCGCCATTTGGTTACCTTCGAGGTGAGCGACACTGGAAAAGGCGTCGCGGCCGAGGCCAAATCCCGGGTCTTCGAAGCCTTCGAGCAGGAGGATTCCGAGACCGCGCGGCGCTTTGGCGGCACTGGGCTGGGACTCGCGGTGAGCAAGCGGTTTGCCGAGGCGATCGGCGCGCGCCTGTCGCTGGAGAGCACGAAGAACGTAGGCTCGGTCTTTTCGCTCTCGGTGGAAATGGGGCCCGGTGATCCCGGGGATCTGGCACCCCGCGAAAGCGAAACGGTACTTGGCCCGGCCGATGTCAGCCTGTCGATCCTGGTAGTCGAAGATAACGAAATCAACCAGATGGTCGCCCAGGGGTATCTCGAGCGCATGGGGCATGGCTGCGTGTGCGTCTCCAGCGCCGAACAAGCGCTCGAGCTGCTGCCGCAAAGCCAGTTTGATCTTGTTTTGATGGATGTGAACCTGCCGCGGATGAGCGGCACCGAGGCAACCCGCCGGCTGCGCGCGCATTCGGATCCAAGACTGGCCGAACTGCCGGTGATCGGCATATCCGCGCATGTGCAGGAGGACCAGATCGAGGCGCATCTGCAGGCTGGCATGAACGGGTTTGTCGCCAAACCGGTCTCGCCGGAACGGCTCGCCAAGGCCCTGGCGAGCGTCTGTGAGGGGCGCTACGGCGAGGTGTATCTGTCAGCACGTCAGGCCCCCCCGGATGCGCAGGCCGCCCCGGATGCAACGGGGCGTGCGGCGGGCCTGCGCCGCCTGTTCCGCGGCAACATTCAGGATCTGGGAGAAGCTCAGGCGCTGGAGATCGCCCGGCTGTTTCTCAAGGAGCTGCCGCAGAGCGTTTCCAGGATCGAGGCGGCTTTGGCCATGCAGGATATGGGCGTTCTGGCTAAAACGGCGCACCGCGCCAAGGGAGCGGCGGGCACGTTTGGCCAGAACGACCTCGCGGAGCTGCTTGCAGAACTGGAACATTGCGCCGCCCAGAAGAAGAACGGGCGCGCCGCGCAGCTGGTTCAGGACCTGACAGACCTGGTGCCGCGGGTTCTGAACGCAATTGCGGACGTGATGCGCGAGTTCGAGGCTGTCAGAGCAAAGGCGCAGTGAAGACATAGCCTTCGCCATGCACCGTCGTAATGATACGCGGGTGTCCGGGGTCCTCCTCCAGCTTGCCGCGCAACCGCCGTATCAGAACATCCACGGTGCGCGGATTCACCCCATACTGCCGGTGGGTCACCCGGCTCATCAGCGCATCGCGCGATGCAACCTCGCCGGCCCGGCTGACCAGCATATCCAGCACCTCGAACTCCGCGCGGGTCAGCGGAATGCTGTCGCCCTCCGCCGTTTGCAGATGCCGCGCGGCCACGTCGAACCGGAACCGCGCGAACTTGTAGATCCGGCGGGACAGCCGCCGGATATCCTGTGTCCGCCGCAGCAGATTCTTGATCCGTGCCAGCAGTTCGCGCCGGTTGAAGGGCTTGCAGACATAATCATCGGCGCCCAGCTCCAGCCCAATGATCCGGTCAATCTCATCGTCCCGGCCGGTCACCAGAATGATCCCCATCTCCGACCTGGCACGCTGTTCACGGGTTATCTGCAGCCCGTCCTTTCCCGGCAGGTTGATGTCGACCAGAAGCAGATCGACCTCCTGCTGCTCCAGGGTTTTCTCCGCTTCTTCCGCCGTCTCGGCTTCCGAGACACGGTAGCCTTGCGCATTCAGGTAGCTGGCGAGTGTCGCCCGGGTGACCGGCTCATCCTCGATGATCAGAATATGCGCCATGACTGCGGTGCCTCTCGCGGTATTTTCCTGTTGGTTAACAAATTTTAACATAGCCGGCCAGCCCATTCATTCCGCCGGGCTGACCTGTTCACATCCGCTTCCTACCCTCTCTCCCCGAAAGCGCGGCTTTCACAGAACAACGAGAGAGCCCGGCCATCAGGACCGGGGCTGCGGCAACAGGGAGACGAACATGAACTACCGGCAATACATACTGGCCAGTGCAGCGGCCATGACCATGACAACCCCGATGGCGATGGCAGAGGATTCCTCCGACCCGATCATAATTCCGATCCACAACTGGTCCAGCCAGATCGTGATGAGCCACGTCGTCGGCCAGATCTACGAGTCGATGGGCAATAACGTCGAATACGTCTCGACTGACAGCCAGGCGGTCTATGAATCGGTGCGCCTGGGAGACGTGACCCTGGAACTGGAAGTCTGGGAAGGCGCCTTTGGCAAGTCCTTCAACGAAGCCCTGGCCAAGGGCGGCCTGCATGATGCCGGGGGCCACAACGCCATTACCAGGGAAGACTGGTGGTATCCCGCCTGGACCAAGGAAGCCTGCCCCGGCTTGCCGGACTGGGAGGCTTTGAATGACTGCGCCGCCGTCTTTGCCACCCCGGAAACCGGTGATAAGGGCCGGTTCCTTGGCGGGCCGGTGGACTGGCTCAAACATGACGCCGAGCGGGTTGAAGCGCTGGACATGAACTTCACGGTGGTGAACGCAGGCTCTGCTTCCGCGCTCTGGGCCGAAGTGGCGGCGGCGGAGAAAACCGGCCGCCCGGTGGTGATCTTCAATTGGACCCCGAATTTTGCCGAAGCGGTCTGGCCGGGCGAGTTCGTCGAGTTCCCCGCCTGGGTGGATGGCTGCGACACCGACCCTGCCGTCGGCCCCAATCCGGATGCCACCTATGACTGCGGCAACCCTTCCAACGGCTACCTCAAGAAGGCCGCCTGGGACGGCATGAAGGACAAATGGCCGGCCGCCTATGAAACCCTCACCGAAATCAGCTTCACCAACCCGCAGATCGCCGAGATGGCGCGGCTGGTCGATGTGGACGAGATGGAGCCCGAAGACGCTGCTGCCGAATGGCTGGAGGCCAACGAGGACGTCTGGAAGCCCTGGACCGAATAATCTCCTGTGTTCTCCAAACTGCCGGGGCGGCCCGCTGCCCCGGGCTTTTCCGCCAAAGGAAGTTGACCCATGACCGCCCGCGCCCCCGTCATCTCGTGCAAGAACGTCTGGAAGCTGTTCGGAGCCCGCCCGCAGCAATATCTGAATTCGCTGAGCGGCAGCCCAGGCTTCGAGGACATCCGCCAGGCCGGCTACATCGCCGCGGTGCGCGACGTGTCCCTGGACATCGCCAAGGGCGAAATGCTGGTGATCATGGGGCTGTCCGGCTCCGGCAAATCGACCTTTGTGCGCTGCCTGTCGCGGCTCATCGATATCACCGGCGGCGAGGTCCGGGTCGAGGGCCAGGACATCGGGGCAATGTCCGAGAAAGAGCTGATCGCCCTGCGCCGCAACAAGATGGGCATGGTGTTCCAGAGTTTCGGCCTGCTGCCGCACCGCACCGTGCTGGAAAACGTCGCCTTTCCGCTGGAGATGCGCGGCCAGGACCGCCACGAGCGCCGCGCCCGGGCGCTTGAAGTGATCGAGCTGGTTGGCCTGTCGGGGCGGGAGGACTATTTCCCGCGTGAGCTCTCGGGCGGCCAGCAGCAGCGCGTCGGCATTGCCCGCAGCCTGGCGATCGAACCCGACATCTGGTTCCTGGACGAGCCGTTCTCGGCCCTTGACCCGCTGATCCGCCGCGAGATGCAGGACGAATTCCTGCGCCTGCAAGCGATGCTGGGCAAGACCATCGTCTTCATCACCCACGACTTCGACGAGGCCCTGCGGCTCGCCGACCGCATCGCCATCATGAAGGATGGCGTGGTCGAGCAATGCGCCACCCCCGATCAGATCGTGCTGAACCCCGCCACCAAATACGTCGCCAAGTTCACCGAGGAAATCGAGAAGTCCCGCGTCGTTCATGCCGGAGTGCTGGCGCAAGGGGTCAGCGGCCGCACACTGACCGGCAGCCCGGTGGGGGAGAAGCAGACGATCTCCGAACTGGCCCGCCTGCTGGTCAATGACAACCGGGAGTTCCTGCCGGTCGCCAATGCCTCCGGCACCCTCACGGGCGCCCTGAACCGGCAGGAAGCGCTCGATGTGCTTCTGGGAGAGGCATCATGACGGACCAGGCCATGATACTTTCCGAAAAATCCCATACCTGGACCCGCGCCAGAACCGGCTGGGCAATCTTTGCCGCCGCCTGTTTGCTGGCCGCTGGCAACGCGCTGCTGCCCGCAGGGCTGGTGCGGCCGCCGGAGTGGCTTATTCTGCCCTTTGCCGACTGGATCAATGCGGTGTTTGCCTTTGTCCGCGATGATCTGGGCCTTCTGTATCTGACCCGCGCCTTTGCCGACGGAGTGGAATGGCTGCTCGATGTGACCGCAAACCTGCTCTACGGCAAGAACCGCTGGCCCCGGATCGGGCCGATCCCGTGGACCGTGATTGCCAGCATCGGTTTTGTCATTGGCTATGCCTTGCAAGGCTGGCGGCTGTCGCTTCTGACCGGTGGCACCTTTGTCTGGATCGCCGTGATGGGGCAGTGGAAATGGGCGATGGAGACGCTTTCCGTGATCGTCGTCGCCGCCCCCTTCTCGATCCTGTTCGGCCTGCTGATGGGCATCCTCGCCTGGCGCTCCAGAACCTTCGAGAAGATCCTGAACCCGATCCTTAACATCGCGCAAAGCCTGCCGCACTTTGCCTACATGATCCCGGTGGTTGTTTTCATCGGCGTCGGCCCCAAGGCAGGCGCCATCGTCACCATCATCTTCTCTGTGCCGCCGATGATCCGCATGTCCCTTCTAGGTCTGCGCAAGGTCCCGCACGAGGTGATCGAAAGCGGCCATATGTGCGGCTCCACGCGCTGGCAGCTTTTGCGCCACGT
The DNA here is from genome assembly GCF_048820895.1 of Cribrihabitans neustonicus. Lineage (NCBI taxonomy): Bacteria > Pseudomonadati > Pseudomonadota > Alphaproteobacteria > Rhodobacterales > Paracoccaceae > Cribrihabitans > Cribrihabitans neustonicus. The sequence continues at coordinate 70,841 of NZ_JBMERQ010000010.1, read as the reverse complement.
GCGCATTCCAACAGCGCGGACCGAGATCCTGGTGGGCGTGAACCAGGTCATCATGCAATGCCTCGCCATGGTGGTTCTGGCCAGCTTCATCGGTATGCCGGGCCTTGGCCAAAAACTGCTGCAGCTGCTGCAGGCCCTGAAGATCGGCCGCTCCGTCGAAATCGGCATCACCATCGTGCTGCTGGCGGTCATGCTCGACCGCTGCACCAAGGCCTGGGCCACCAAGCAGCCCGGGCATTTCGAAAAGGGCACCCCATTTGCGGTCCGCAACAAGTTCCTGCTGCTCGCCATCGGCCTGTCGGCGGCCTGCTGGCTGCTGGCGCAATTCATCCCCCTGATGGACCAGATCGGCCGCCGCGACGCCTTCACCATCTCCAAGCCGATTGACGCAGGCGCCGACTGGTTCATCGTGCTGATCGACCCGCTCACCCAGTGGCTGCGCTGGTTCCTGATCACGTGGGTGCTGATCCCGATCCGCGATGCCTTCCTGTGGATGCCCTATGCCGCCGTGCTGGCGCTGCTGGCGGCCGCCGGCTGGGCCATCGGCGGGGCGCGTTCGGCCCTGGTGTGCCTTGCCTTCTTCGGCCTCATCGCCATCTCCGGCTGGTGGGACCGCGCCATGATCACCGTCTACACCGTGGTGGTCGCCGTCTGCATCGCCGCGGTGATGGGCTTCCCGCTCGGGATCTGGGGGGCGTTCAACAAAAAGCGCGCAAGCATCGCGCTGCTGGTCTGCGACACCCTGCAAACCTTCCCAAGCTTCATCTACCTGATCCCGGTGGTCATGCTGTTCGGCGTCAATGACGTTGCCGTGGTCGGCGCCGTGGTCCTGTTCGCGGCTGTACCGCTGGTGCGCTACACCATTGAGGGGCTGCGGCAGGTGCCGGAACCCCTGATCGAGGCCGCCGACATGTCCGGTGCCACCCGGATGCAGACCCTGTGGAAGGTGCGGCTGCCGATGGCGCTGCCGACCATCATGGTCGGGGTCAACCAGTCGGTGATGTTTTCGCTGTTCATGGTGATCATCGCTGCCTTCATCGGCACCCAGGACCTTGGGCAGGAAATGCAGCGGGCGCTGTCCTCCACCGATGTGGGCAAAGGACTGGTGCTGGGTCTTGCTGTCGCTTTCATGGGGCTGATGGTGGACCACCTGGTCACCACCTGGGCACGGTCCAGGAAAGAAGCACTGGGACTGGAGTAGGGCCATGACGCTTCATTCCAGCGACTTCGGCCCCGCCCCCCTCCGCCGCATCGGCTTCCTGCTGTTTCCCGGCTTTCCGATGGCCTGCCTGACCGCAGCTGTAGAGCCTCTGCGGGCTGCCAATGAAATCGCGGGGCACCAGGTGTTCTCATGGTCCCTGATAACCGAGACCGGTGCGCAGGCCACTGCTTCTGCAGGCATCCAGTTTTCTCCGGCTTCCAGCCTGGCGGAAGCTGAAAGGCTCGACTGCCTGTTCCTGCTGTCCGGGCCGGAAGCGGTTTTTGAGAACCCGGTCTCAAGTCCGGGCCGCCTGCGTTTCCTGGCCCGTCATGGCGTTGCCCTGGGCGCGGTCGCGGGCGGGGTCTTTCCCCTGGCCCGAACCGGCGTTCTCTCCGGGCGGCGCTGCGCTGTCCATTGGTGCTACCGGACCGCCTTTGAAACCGCCTTTCCGGATTGCACGGCAGTGGACAGGCTGGCCGTCCGCGACGGTACGGTTCACACGGTTTCAGGAGCATCGGCGATGTTCGATATGTGCCTGGAGCTGATCTGCCACGCCTTGGGAGAAGCGGAAATGAATGAGGTCGCCTGCCTGTTTCAGCATCCCGGCATCCGAAGCGGCAGCGCCCGGCAGAAAGTTCCGGTTCTGCAGAGCGGCCGAACTGTCGACCAGATGCCGCCAGCAGTCAAACAGGCGATGTCCATCTTTTCCGAGAACGTCGAAACTCCCGTCGGCATACGCGATGTCGCCCGCATGGCCGGCATCTCACCGCGGCAGCTGGAGCGCAGCTTCCGCACTGCCACAGGCCTTAGCCCGGGCGAATACTACCGCCGCGAGCGCTTGAAGGCGGCCCGGCAGATGGTGCGGTATTCCTGGGACACCATTTCCAGCATTGCCAATGCAGTTGGGTATGCAAGTTCCTCCACGCTTACGCAGCATTACCGGAAGCAGTTTGGCATCACCCCCGCACAGGAGCGCAAGGCAAATTCGATGCATTCGAGCAGCCGGCTCGCAAAGGTCGCGTCATAGATGCGTCAGCCTGCGCTTCCCTGCCCGGCGATGTCTCTGATTAGGCCGCGCGACCGCTAAATGGTTTCTAAAGGGGCTGGATATCGATTTCATACTGTTCGCGCCAATTGCCGAGCGGAGAGGTGCAGATGGGCTTGCAGGCGCCCCGCAAGCAGGTCAGGAACCCCGTAATAGCCTGACCGAATGGAACGTTTGACCCGCCCCCGGCAATATCCCTCACCATGATGCAGAGCCTGCCCAACCCTTGCTCTGAGCCCCAACCCCTTGGCTCTCATTGTGAATGGGGATCAGAAAAGGGGGCAGGCCACGACGGCAGTCTTAAATCCGATGATCATTACGTCCACCCGGAATATCGCCTTGCAACATTACTAAGTTGCCGGCGAAACATATTTCTGGAGCGATCGGCAGCAATCCGTTGGTCATGAAAAGAAATAGGACCTTATTGAACAGTGCCCGTCCAGTGCCTTCATTTTTGCCCCAGCGCGCTAAAGAGAAGGTTTTCAAAATCGAAAATCGGAGAATTCTGCCGCATTTATTTCCGTTAATGCTGCGCGATGTTTTTTCGCCGCGCGGGTAAAAGGCTTAATTGCCTCGCCCGCCGCCACCGGGGACTGGAACAGGGTGAGACGTTCGGCGCAGGGCGGCGGCGCGGCATTGGTTATGAGCCCTGAGCCCAGCTTCATCGAAGTGAACTGGATACCCTGTCCGACGGGGACCGCCCTGGGCATTCCCTGGGCATTTCATGCCTAAGACAGGCTCCACCGGGCGCGTCGGCCACTTCCATCGCCCTTGCGGAGCGGCAGACGCGGATCACAGGGCAGGCACGGTCGTAGGTGCCGGTCACGGTCAGGATCCAGGCGCATGCCGCCGGAGAATTTGTCAAACATCCAGCCCATGGACCAGCCCTGGCTCGGCCCTGCTGCGGCCGCTTTCAAGCCCCGCCATCAGCCAACTCCGCCGCCATGCGGAATTAGATCCGGACCAAAAAAATGTCGTAAAAGTATAAGGCCGGGTAAAGGAGAGAATTCATTCCTGATTTGGCAATGACACCATTTCGAAACTTTTTTCGGGCAACAAAAATGCGTTCCACTAGTTTCGCCGTTAGGAGGCGCAGGTAATGACTTCAAAACTTTCAACTAATAAGAGAGCTGGGCTCTGGAAATTCTCCAATTGGAATACCAAGGCAAAGGTATTAGTCGCGACTGCAGTGCCACTGGTGCTAACGATTGGAATTGGAATCGTCGCGCAAACAAATCTTACAAAAATGTCGGAGACCTCCGGCTGGGTCGATCATACCGTGAAGGTCCTGAAGCAGGCCGACACCATCGTCGCTTCGGCGGTGGACATGGAGACCGGCATGCGCGGCTATATGCTGGCAGGTGAGGAACACTTCCTGACCCCCTACGAGAGCGGCGATGCGCGGGCTTTTGCCGCGCTGGAGTCGCTGCGCGAGACAGTGAGTGACAACCCCCCCCAAGTGGCCCGTTTGGCCAAGGCGGAAAAGGTCCTGAAGGAATGGCAATCGGAAGTCGCTGAACATCAGATTTCGATGCGCCGCAGTATTGGCAACTCGAAAACTATGGTCGACCTCGCGCGCCAGGTCCAAAAGGCGGAGGGGAAAGCGTACTTCGACAATTTCCGGGGCTTGGCGGCCGAGTTTATCGAAGAGGAAAAAAGTCTTCTGGAGCAGCGCAGCGCAGAGTTTTCCCGGCTGCTCGACCGCGGTGAAAGCTCGGTGCTGTCCATTCGGAATGCCGTAAGCATGGTGGACCATACTCACTCGGTGATCGAACACGCAATGAGTATCGCGGCCGCCGCTGTCGACATGGAAACCGGGATGCGCGGTTTCCTTCTTGCGGGGAAGGAGGAGTTTCTTGAACCTTTCGAGGCAGGCCGGCAGTCGATTGAAACCCTGATCCGGGATCTGTCGCAAACAGTAAGCGACAACCCAGCGCAGGTGGAACGTCTACGCCAGATGAAAACCGTGATCGATGAGTGGCGCACAGCGGTCGTGGAGCCTATGCTGGACCTGCGCCGCGCAATCGGAACTGCCGTGACCATGGACGATGTTGCCCGTCTGGTCGGGGAAGAGCGCGGCAAGGATTTCTTCGACCGGTTTCGCGGTATCATGAGCGAGTTCACGTCGATCGAACAGGAACTGATGGATGCCCGCAAGAAGGAGAACATCGAAACCTCCTCGCACACCAAAACTGTGATCCTCGGCGCGGTTGCCGCCGCAGTTGTGATCGGGGCCATTGTAGCCTTGTTCATCGGCGCCAATCTCGGCAATGCCGTGCGTTCAATTACCGCTTCGATGGGGCGTCTGGCCGAAGGGGATACCGGCGTGGCGATCAAGGGCCAGAGCCGGGGGGATGAAATCGGCGCGATGGCACGTTCCCTGGATGTGTTCCGCAAATCCCTGATCCGGGAAAAGGAACTGGAGGCGGCGCAGCGTGAGCGCGACGCGCAGCAGGCCGAAGTTGTGCGCGAACTCAGCGGGCGGCTGTCCGACCTGGCGCAGGGCGACCTGACGGTGCACATCAGCCAGACTTTCCCCGAAGACTACGAGCAGCTGCGCAAGGACTTCAACGGCTCCGTTTCCACGCTTGGCCAGACGGTCGCCCAGGTCATCACCGCCTCGGAAAGCATCAAGAATGGCGCGGCCGAGATCAGCCAGTCTTCCGACGATCTGTCGAACCGCACCGAAGGGCAGGCGGCGACGCTCGAGGAAACCGCCGCGGCTCTGGAGGAGCTGACGGCCAGCGTGAAGTCCGCAGCCGAAGGCGCCCGCAGCGTCGAAACCATCATGGGCGAAGCCAGGGCGGAGGCAGAAAGCAGCGGCGTCATCGTCCAGAATGCGGTCTCGGCGATGACCGAAATCGAGGAGTCCTCGGCAAAAATCGCACAGATCATCGGCGTGATCGATGACATCGCCTTCCAGACCAACTTGCTGGCGCTCAACGCAGGTGTCGAAGCGGCAAGGGCCGGAGAAGCCGGCCGCGGCTTCGCTGTCGTGGCGTCCGAAGTGCGCGGCCTGGCTCAGCGTTCCGCGGACGCTGCGACGGAGATCAAGACACTGATCAACAACGGCAGCAAGCAGGTAACGCACGGCGTCGACCTGGTCGGAAAAGCCGGCCTGGCCCTGAACAGTATCGTCGACAGGGTCAATCACATCTCCCAGCTGGTATCCGATATTGCCGAGGGCGCGGCCGAGCAATCCACCGGCCTGGGTGAGATCAACACCGGCGTGGTCCAGCTCGACCAGGTGACGCAGCAGAACGCAGCCATGGTGGAGCAGTCCTCGGCGGCGGGCCACATGCTCAGCGGCGATGCGACCAAACTCGCAGAGCTGGTTGCACGCTTCAAGATGCCCGCCGGGGCAGACGGGTTGCATGAGTCTGCCCGAAGCCAGCCTGGCGCACCGTCTGCGCACGGGGCCGAGTGGGAGGCGGAACACCCACCCTTGCGCGCCCCGGTGAGCGTCGAAGGGAACCTGGCGAAAGACCAGTGGCAGGACTTCTGATGGCTAACTGATTCGGCCGCAGCGGAAGCGCCTGGCCCGATGTTGGTGCTGATCGCCGGAGGCGGTCTGCAAGGGCTGGCGTTTCTCCGAAGCGTTGACCGCAAAATGAAAATGCCCGCGCTCTGCCAAGCACGGGCATTTTTTCAGTATTCCACCCCCGGCTGGGCTGAGGCACGCGTTACTGGCTGTGAACCCTGCGCTGCTCCCTGGTGTTTGGACAGGATCTGGCCGCGAGCCGGTCTCCCAGGCATGCAGGTAGACACACCCGTTTTCCCTGAAGGGAAGGATTTTTATAAGGACCAGGCCTCCGCCCCGATGATCCCCCGCAGGACGTCCAGCTTGATGGGTTTTGCGATGTGTTTGTCCATTCCCGCCGCCAAACACGCCTCCCGGTCGCCGGACGATGAATGCGCGGTAAGCCCAATTATGCGGCACGGTTGGAGCCCATTTTTCCGTTCCATTGCGCGAATGGCGCGAGTGGCGTCATAACCGTTCATTTCCGGCATACTTACATCCATCAGAACGATATCAGGCTTGAATTCCGGGAACCGGGTGACAGCCGCCCGGCCGTCGATAGCGGTCTCAAATGTCACTCCCTGCCGCTTCAGGAGCAACTCAACGATCTTCCGGTTCGTTTCGTTGTCATCCACAAGGAGAACTCTCGCCGCGTTCAAAAGCGGTTTGCCAGGCTGTGAACCAGGCTGCTTCGGAACACCGCGTTTCTTTTTGGTACCGGCCACGGCCGCCGCCAGTTTCCTCGCCGAAATTGGTTTGAACAAAACGCTATCAACGAGCTGTTTAGCTGTATCACCCCCCGCAACGGTGTTTCCTGGCTCTGCCAAGGCAATGACTTGCGCCGCCGCTTCATGCCGCCATTGCGCACGCCAATCTTCAAGTTCCTCGCGATAGGTTTGAAGCAACGAATGGTCGATAATTAAGACCGGGGCAGGGCTGCCATTCGTTGGGATTCCGAGGCTTTCGGTCTTGGGGCCGCCTCCGATAATCGCAACGCGCGCATTCCATCCGGCCAGTTGCTTTGCAATAGCTTCCGCTGCCACATCGGATCTCAGCGCTACCTTAACCTGCCGCCCTTCCAAGTCCGGTATTGCAGCGGTTCTGCCCGAGGGGTCATCACGGGCCGCTCTCAATGGGATGGCAAAAGAGAATACCGTGCCACTGCCTTCCTCTGACCGCACCCATATCCTGCCGCCCATCAGCTCCACGAACCCGCGGGAAATTGCGAGGCCAAGCCCCGTGCCTTCATGCGCGCGGCTGAGCGATACGTCTGCCTGTGTAAATTCATTGAAGAGCGTGCCGATCAATTCCGCGCGAATACCGCAGCCGGTGTCCGCTATGTCAAATTGCAGAAGTTCTTCGCCGGTTTCGGAATGCATACGGCAGACCGACAGCTGGACGTATCCGGTGTCAGTGAATTTCAGGGCGTTGCCTACCAGGTTCGTGAGCACCTGCTTCAGACGGATCGGATCTCCCACGATCCTTGCCGGAATGTCCGGGGCGGTATGCGATACAATCTCTAATCCAGGTTTGCATGCTGACGCTGCAAACGACTGCACTGTGCTGTCCACCAAATCGGCCAGATCAAAGTTCTCGGACCGCAGCGACATATGGCCTGAGGCAATCTTGGAAAAGTCGAGAATGTCGTTGACCACCGATAACAGGGAATCCCCGGACGCGCGGATAGTGTTCAACAGATCCGCCTGTTCCGCAGAAAGGTCTGTTTCATTCAGCAGTTCCGTCATACCCAGAACACCGTTCAGGGGCGTGCGGATTTCATGGCTCATGCGTGCGACAAAATTGGATTTGGCCGCTTCAGCAGCCTCGGCTCTGGTTTTTGCTTCTTCAGCTTCGGCCACGGATTGAAGCAACAGGCGGTTCCGGCGCTCCAATTCCCGTTTCGAGATAAACAGCTGCTGTTTGGTCGTCTCCAATGCGTCAACCCGCTCGCGCAATTTGTCCAGCATGACATTGAAGGACCGCGCCAGGCTTCCCACCTCGTCGCTGCTCTGAATTGATATCCGCTGGGATAAATCCCCCTCCGCCGCGAGCTTGCTGGCCATGTCCAGCCTTCGAAGCGGCGCGGTCAACGAGGATGCAAGCCAAGTGCTTAAAACCAGCCCTGCCAAGGTGAATAGGGCACCGAGCTGCAGGTTTTTCCTAATGACGACCTTTACTTCCTCATTGAAGACGCGCCGCGCGTATTTAAGCCGGATAGTCCCGAGATAACGCGTCCCCATCGTGACAGGAAATGCCATCACGATAAACTCAGGGTGTTCTTCAATGATATCGGTGCCGGTATTCCGGGCCCGGTCCACCAATGGGTCGCTGATCGTGGTAAGGAACTGCTCGCCGCCCCCGGCTGCCCCGGTCACCAGCAGGAAATTGGTGACATCGATGTACTCCAGAGCAAGAACGTCAGGCTGCTCCGACCATTCCTCGTAGATCACATCCAATTCAGCCAGACGGCCGTCTGCAATATTCTGCAGGGAAACCTCGCGCACAATGGATCCGAGGTTCCGCGCGCCATCCAGGTACCGTTTTTTGACAAACGCAAGCTGTGTGCTGGCATTAATAATGATAAGCAGGGCAACAAATGTGGCGATAAGAAGCCCGATCGACATGGAAAGCTTGAAGCGCCAGCCCCGCCGGACCGAAGCTGGCCGCATGCGGCGCTGGCCGAGCTGATTTTCCCGAGAAGCGGTTACCATCCGTTCATGTCGGCTCCGGCCAGAGTGTCCAGTATTTCAAGCAGCGGCGCCATTGTTTCTTCCGGCCCTTCCTGAAAGCGCTCAAACTTTGTTGTTTTGTTGAACTTGAGCAAAATTCTCCGCCCCTCCTCGGTCCGGTGCATGGAAGTCAGCACATCAGCCACCCGCTGGGCAACAACCGGATCCAACCCTTTGCGCTTCAGCAGGACCTGGCGGGGCAGATCGCTGCTGCGCGCAAGACTGCGGTACTGGCCAGGTGCAACTTTCTCAAGTTGAGCAAACGTGACATTGTCGGTTGCTCCAGCCTCGACAAAGCCCTTCGCGACCCAGAGCGCGGTGTTCTTGTCGTCGCCGGTGAAAATATATCCAACCGCATCCTCTGCGGGCATATCCTCGCGGCTTTTGATCTCGGCCAGAGGCAAACTGTATCCGGACAGGATCGAAACCGGCAACAGATACCCGGAAGTCGAGGCCGGGTCCTGCATGGCAATCCTCTTCCCGCGCAGATCGTCCAGAGATTGGAGGCCGCTGTCAGATTTCACAAAAATTACTGAATGATACTTGCCAACGCCACGTTTCCAGCGCCTCAAAAACATTTCGGCACCTGCCGGGGCCCCAATTTTTGCTGCAACCAGAGGGCTATCGAAATAGAAATCGGCTCTCCCGCTCTCCAAGGACTGGGAGAGCAGCTTCGGATCCTGAAAAACTTCCAGCCTCACATCGGTGACGCCAATATCCTCAAGCTCTTTTTCCAGATAAACTTCCAGACGGGTAAAGCGATCGACTTGCTTGCGCACGTTGTTGTTGAGGCTGGCAAACACAACTTCACTCGCGTATCCGGTGCAGGCCGAAAAAGAAAGAAATGCAAACGTGAATATAAGCGATACTGGCCGCATGGAACTATTCCCTTTTCAGACGTCCGAAACCTAGAATGAGTTCCTTAACTTTTCCTTGAGGTGACGCTCCGCCGCAGGGGCCTGACTTTTACAAGCTGGACGCGTCCGGCGGCTCGCCCGGGAATTTCGATGCACCACGGATTGCGTGTGGGTGTCAAGCTGCGCGTTTCTATAAATCCCGCGTTCACATCCGCAATGCGGGTTTAGCGAAGACCGCGCGGACCGGACACCGCCCGGTGCAACAAGAGTAGCTGATCCTGATCCCCCAACTGACGCGGTACACCTCAATGCTTTGGAGAACGGGGGACCGGAACGGAACCGAAGCGGCGCAACCCGGCCGAATTTTCCAAGCTGCGGCAGGTTGCCACATCTGGTTCGGCCAGGCTGCGCCAGTTCTGCCGATCTGCCGTCGCCATTGCCGCTCGAACCAATGGCGCGGCATGGCTCAGTCCTGCCGATTGCCCCTTCCACCTATCACAAGCACCCGGCGAAGCGGGCCGGCACCGCTTCTCGAACCGTGTTCAGAACGCCTTCCAATTCGCTTTTCGGTACTCCGCCAAAGGCGAGCCTCAATGCCTGCGGAGCGGCGGTAGAGGTTGCGAACGGCTCCGCACCGGACACCAAGATACCCTGCTCCTTCAGGCGCGTGACGATAGGCTGGGCGCGCACCCCTTTCTCAAGCGGCAGCCAGGCGAAACCCGCATTGGGATGTGACAGGACGGGAAGCGTGCCGAAGACTTTCCGGCAGACAGACTGGCGCTCCGCACCATCGCGCCTGCGGTTTTCTTCGGATGCCTTCACCGACCCATCCTCAATCCAGCCCGCGACCAGGCCGGAAATCAGCGCGGGAGCATTCCAGGCCGTCGCGCGGATAGCCTCCAGCAGGGGGAGGGTCCGGCTTTCAGGGGCTATCACATATCCCAGCCGTAATCCTGTCGCGAGATTCTTCGAAAACCCGCCGATGTGAACTGTCCGGTCAGGCGCCAGGGAATAGAAACTAGGCGGCGGTTTCCGCTCCAGGAACGCGTAGGCGGCGTCTTCAATGATCAGCAGGCCGTGCCGCTGTGCGACGCCGAGCAAGCGAAGACGTGCGGCCTCATCCATGACCGATCCCAAGGGATTATGGACCGTCGGCATCAGGTAAACGGCGCGGACCTCCCGCAGACGGCACAGCCGCTCAAGTTCATCAGGGTCCATGACACCGTGCGTTCCATCGACAGGGAGAAGTTCAAGGCCGCGCAAAGATGCCGCGGATTTGAAGCCCGGGTAGGTGAGGCTATCCACGGCAATCACATCGCCATACCGGAGCAGCCCCAGACAGGTGACCGCCAGGCCATGCTGGCTGCCCGAAGTTACCAGCAGGCATTCAGGGTCAACTTGGCCCAGAGCCGGGGCAAGGCTTTCTGCAATGATCCGGCGTTCATGCATGCGTCCGCCATGAGGCTGATAGCGCAGCATCGCTTCCAGATCACCGGCAGCCGCCAGCCGCCGCAGTCCGCTGCGCAGCATCCCGGCGTCATGGGCATCCCCCGGCATGTTGAAGACAAGATCCGTGACACCCTCGGCGGCGGTCTGATGGACGCCCAGCGTCACCGGCAGGCCGGGGTCGCGCACGAATGTGCCGCGGCCGGCTTCTCCGGCCACCAGGCCGCGCTGCTCCAGCTCCTTGTAAACGCGTGTTGCCGTCGCGAGAGCCACACCGGATTTCTCGGCAAATGCGCGGTGAGTTGGCAGTTTGGAGCCGGGAGCCAGTTTCCCGTCCTGGATCGCGCTCGCGAGCATATCGGCAAGACGCGCGTATCTGGGTTTCTTCATGCGCCCACTGTCATTAGTACAATAGAAAAATTGTCATATAAGAAGCCTCGTGGCAATCCGGAGCCAAGTCAATTCACGAGGGCCCGGATGCCGCGCTTTATTTCTTCCTGCCTGCTTGCAGCGAGCCTGTTCACCGTAACCTTCGCTGTGAACCTTCAAGCCCCGCTTTACGGTGTCTATGCGGCCGGAAGCAGTGTTGGCGCCACGGCTGTGGCGGTAGCATTTGCGGCCTATGCCGGCGGTCTCATGCCCACGCTGCTGCTGCTGGGCGGACTGTCGGACCGGATTGGGCGGCGTATTCCCATTGCGCTGGCTCTGATCCTCGGCGCGCTGGCAACGGCATTGCTGGTGCAATCCCCCAACTGGACAAGCCTTATGGCCGCGCGGTTTTTGCTGGGTATCGGAACTGGCCTGGCAACAACATCCGGGGCTGCCTACATGGCGGAAATTCTCGGCGCAGACCGCGCGCGGAATGCGGCCTTGGTTGTTACATCGGCAACGTCACTCGGTTTTGGCGGCGGCGCCCTGGCAACCGGTGTCAGCCTGGCGGTTCAGGGAGCTACGCTGCTGCCGGCCAGCTATATTGCCCTGTTTGCAGCGGTGCCCGTCTTGGCGGTGGCCGTCTTTGCCTTGCCCAAGGCAGACCGCCCGAAACCCGTCTCGCTTCTGCGGATGCCGGTCTTTCCGCCGGGTACGTGGATGTTCGGTGCCGCAATGGCACTGGCGTGGTCCACGACCGGCATGACCATTGCTGTCGTGCCTCTGCAACTGGCGGCCAATGGCCTTGGCGGTTGGACCGGGCTTGTTATTTTCCTTGCTATCTTCGCGGGCTTTCTGTGCCAGCCCATAGCCCGGCGCAGGACAAACGATCAGGCGCTGGCCCTCGGGTTTGTCCTGATCCCGCTCGGGTTCCTCGTGCTCTTGGCAGGTGTCTGGCTGAAACTGCTGATCCTGGTACTTGCCGGAACCTGCATCACCAGCGCAGCAAGTTATGGCTTCACCTATCTGGCGTCGCTGGCAGAAGTTTCGCTGCGCGCTCCTGACGACCGCGCGCGCGCCACCGCAGGTCTTTTCGTTTATGCCTATGCAGGCTTCTCGCTGCCGGTAATCGCAAGTGGCGCGCTTGCTGATATGCTGGGGCTTCTGACGGCTATGGCCATCTTTGCCGTGGCCCAATTGTCGGCCACCCTGCTGATCGTGAAATTATGGAACCGGAAACCTGGGCCTGCCGGCGAGGCGCTTGATGCCGGCAAACGGAGCGTGTGACCGGCAAACCTGCAAGGCATACCTAGTCGCCGTTCCTGGCCGTTTCTTGAGTAAGGATCCGTTTAGCGACAGCCGCCGCTTCCGCCAGATGGCTCTGGACTGCTGCTCTGGCAGCCTCGGCGCTGCCTGACACGATGGCTTCGCAGATGTCCTGAATACGGGCAGGGCCGGGTTTCTGCCGCTCTGCGGTCGAGAGCGTTACTGCCCGCAACCGGCTGATGCGGCCATTCAGACGCTGGACGATTTCCCAGGCGACACTGTGGCCGGCGCCGTCAAAGATGATCCGGTAGAATTCTGTCGTGGCGTTCAGCATCGGGCCGGGCACGCCTGCCGCCACGGCTTCTTGCAGCCTGTTCAGTGCTGCCTTCAGCTGCTCTGCCAGCGCCGGTGTGATGTTCCGGGCGCAGGCGGTGGCGGCGGCGGTCTCCAGCATCTCGCGGATGTCGTAGATCTGCCGCGCATCCTCCCACCCAAGCTGCGCCACGATCGGGCCTTTGCCGGGCAGGATCTCCACCAGCCCCTCAGCCTCCAAATAGCGGATGGTCTCGCGCACCACGGTGCGGCTGACGCCGAGCTGCTCGCACAAGGGGCGCTCTACCAGCCGTTCGCCGGGGGCAAACTGGCCGGATACAATCGCCTCGCGCATCCGTTCCTGCACAATGCCGCGCAGGGTCTGCGGCTGGTGATCGATTTTGCTCATAATGGGGCTGGTCATACTTCATCCCATAGCAACCGGGGCAGGGCGGAACAAGTCTGCGTTGACATACTGTATTATGGTATACCATATTACGAGCAGTGGAATCAAACAGGAAAGACCCGCCCATGCCCGCCGAAATCCGCAAGACGCTGCTGCATGTCGAAGAAACCCTGATCGAGGGCGGCAAGGCAGCGGAAACGCCGCTCAAGATGATCGCCGCGGTGGCGGTGATCAGAAACCCCTGGGCAGGGCAGGGGTTTGTCGAGGACCTGCGCCCGGCAATCCATGACTGCGCGCCGGGTCTGGGGGCGAAGCTGACGGCGATGATCCTTGAAGCCGCAGGCGGCGGCGATAAGGTTGAGGGCTACGGCAAATCCGCCATCGTCGGCGTGAACGGCGAGGTGGAGCATGCTTCCGCCCTGATCCACACCCTGCGCTTCGGCAATCACTTCCGCGAGGCGGTCGGGGCGAAATCCTATCTGGCGTTCACCAACACCCGCGGGCCTGCCAATGCGCCCCTGCAAATCCCGCTGATGGACAAGCACGACGGCGGGCGGCGCAGCCATTACCTGACCATCCAGCTGTCGGTGGCCGATGCGCCGGCGCCGGATGAGATCGTGATCGCGCTAGGCGCCTCGATCGGCGGGCGGCCGCATCACCGCATCGGCGACCGCTACCAGGACCTGAAGGAACTGGGCCATGACGCCGGCAACCCTGCAGCTGTCTGAGCCATACGGGGCGGTCACCTGCCAGCGGGCAGGACGGGGCGATCCGGTGGTTCTGATCCACGGGGTCGGCATGCAGTCGGCAGCCTGGGCACCGCAAATCGAGGCGCTGTCCCTGACCCATAAGGTGATTGCCCTGGACCTGCCCGGCCACGGCGGCAGCGCGCCGCTGCCTGCGGGAGCAGACCTGCCGGACTATGTGGCCTGGCTTCATGCGGTCCTGCAAACGCTGGATCTGGGGCCGGTCAGCCTGGCGGGCCATTCCATGGGAGCGCTGATTGCCGGCGGATTTGCGGCAAGCCACCCTGAGCATGTGGCGCGCGTGGCGCTGCTGAACGGGGTGTTCCGGCGCTCTGCCGAGGCCCGGCAAGCGGTCGAGGCCCGCGCCGCCGAAATCCGCGCGGGCAGCTTTGATCTGGAAACGCCGCTGGCCCGGTGGTTTGACGGCAGCGCGGCTGACCAGCAAGCGCGGGCGCAGGTGGCGGAATGGCTCTCCGCAGTCGACCTGCAGGGCTACGCCGCCGCCTATACTGCCTTTGCCCGCGGTGACCGCACCTATGCGGACGGGTTTGCAAGCATCACTATCCCGCTGCTCGCGCTGACCGGCGATGGCGACCCGAACTCGACACCGGGGATGGCGGAGGCCATGGCAAATGCCGCGCCGCGGGGCAGGGCGGTTGTCATCGAAGGCCACCGGCATATGGTCAACCTGACCGCCCCCGCCGAGGTCAACGCCGCCCTGCGGCACTGGCTGAACACAGAGGAGCAGCCGTCATGAGCGGCATTGATCCGCGCGCCCTGCGCAACGCCTTTGGCACCTTCATGACCGGCGTCACCGTGGTCACGGCGCATGATCCGGACGGCAGCCCCATCGGTTTCACCGCCAACTCTTTCACCTCCGTCTCGCTGGACCCGCCGCTGGTGCTGGTGTGCCTGGCCAATTCCTCCAGCAACTATGCGGCCTTCGAGCAGGCCGGGGGCTTCGCCATCAACGTGCTCGCCGAAGACCAGAAGGATGTCTCCAACACCTTCGCGCGGCCCGTCGAGGACCGCTTTGCCGCCGTCAGCTGGCGGAGGGGGCCGCAGGGCAGCCCGGTATTCGAGGGCGTTTCCGCCTGGTTCGACTGTTCGATGCACGATCGGGTTGAGGCCGGCGACCACCTGATCCTGATCGGCAGGGTGGAGGCGTTTGAAACCTCGCCCGCGCCGGGGCTGGGCTATGCCCGCGGCGCCTATGTGACCGCGGCGGCCGAGGCCGAGGCGCTGAGCCAGGGCGCCAAGCTGATCGTCTCGGCCCTTATCGAGCATGAGGGCAAGGTTCTGCTCTTGGGCAACGGTCAGGGCAAGCTGACGCTGCCGGAAACCCGCGTGGGTAAGGAGGGCGCCTCTGCCGCCCTGGCCCGCCTGATCGCGGAAACCGGAGCCGAGGCGGAGCCTGGGTTCATCTATTCCGTTTTCGAGGACGAAGCGCGCGAATATCAGCACATCTCGTTTCTATGCCAATCGGCCGGCGGCACACCGGCCAAGGGCGTTTTCACACCGCTGACCCAGTCCACGCTGATGGACATCGCCGATGCGGCCGTCTGCACCATGCTGGAACGGTTCGCCAGTGAAAGCCGGATGGGCAATTTTGGGGTGTATTACGGAAACCAGACCAGCGGCCAGGTCCGCCCAGTTGGGACGAAGGCCGCAACAGGGAGCAACAGCGCATGAAATTTTCCCTCTTCGCGCATATGGAGCGGATTTCCGGGGCGGATGATCAGAAGCAGCTTTATGACGAGTTCATCCAGCTGTGCAAAATTGCCGATGACGGCGGCATGCACGCGGTCTGGACGGGCGAGCATCACGGGATGAATTTCACCATCTCGCCGAACCCGTTCCTGAACCTGATCGACGTGGCGCGCCATACCAGGAACGTGCGCCTGGGAACGGGGACGGTGATTGCGCCGTTCTGGCATCCGATCCGGCTGGCGGGCGAGGCGGCGATGACCGATATCATAACCGAGGGCCGCCTGGACCTCGGGATCGCGCGCGGGGCCTACTCATTTGAGTACGAGCGCCTGATGCCCGGCATGGACGCCTGGGAGGCCGGCCAGCGGATGCGGGAGCTGATCCCGGCGGTGCAGAGCCTGTGGCAGGGCGACTATGCGCAGGAGGGGGAGTTTCATTCCTTCCCGAAGACCACCTCCTCGCCCAAGCCGCTGCAGCAGGACGGCCCGCCGATCTGGGTCGCCGCGCGGGATCCGAACAGTCACGAGTTTGCGGTTGCGCAGGGGTGCAACGTGCAGGTGACGCCGCTGTGGAAGGGCGACGAAGAGATCGCGGACCTGATGAGCAAGTTCAACGATGCTTGCGCCAAGCATTCCAATGTGCCGCGGCCGAAGATCATGCTGCTGCAGCACACCTATGTGGCCGGCAGCGCCGAAGATGTGAAACGCGGGGCGGAGGAGCTGAACCGCTTCTACAACTATTTCGGCGCCTGGTTCATGAACAAGCGGGACGTGTCGCAGGGACTCATCGACCCGCTGCCGGACGAGGAAATTGCCGCGCATCCGTTCTACTCGCCCGAGGCGATGGAGCGCGATCTGGTGATCGGCGAACCGGCGGCGGTGATCGAGCGGCTGAAGAAATACGAGGCCCTGGGCTATGATGAGTATTCGTTCTGGATCGACTCCAGCATGAGCTTCGAGCGCAAGAAAGCCTCGCTTGAGCGGTTCATCACCGAGGTGATGCCGGCGTTTCAATGAGGGAGCCGAAAATGCAGAGTTTCCAGCAGTATATCGGCGGGGCTTTTGAAGACGCAGGCGCAACGTTCGAAAGCCTCGATCCTGCGGCCGGCACACCTTGGGCGCAAATGCCTGCGGCATCGGCAGCGGATGTGGACCGGGCGGCTCGGGCCGCGGAGGCAGCGTTCTTCTCCAGCGCCTGGGCCGGGATGAGTGCCACCCAGCGAGGCAGGCTCCTGATGCGGCTCGCCGATCTGGTGGCGCAGAACGCCCCGCGCCTGGCGGAGCTGGAAACCCGCGACACCGGCAAGATCATCCGCGAGACCTCGGCCCAGATTGCCTATGTGGCGGATTACTACCGCTATTACGCAGGGCTCGCCGACAAGATCGAGGGCGCGCATCTGCCGATCGACAAGCCCGACATGGAGGTCTGGCTGCGGCGCGAGCCGGTGGGGGTGGTGGCCGCCATCGTGCCGTGGAATTCGCAGCTGTTCCTGTCGGCGGTGAAGATCGGCCCGGCGCTGGCGGCGGGCTGCACGGTGGTGCTGAAAGCCTCCGAGGAAGGCCCGGCGCCGATGTTGGAATTTGCCCGCATCTTTGATCAGGCGGGCTTCCCGCCCGGTGTGCTCAATGTGATTACCGGCGGGCCGGAGGCGGGGGCGGCGCTGACCAGCCACGCATCGGTGGCGCATGTCGCCTTTACCGGCGGGCCGGAGACCGCGCGCCATATCGTGCGCAACTCGGCGGAGAACCTCGCCTCCACCTCGCTGGAGCTGGGCGGCAAGTCGCCCTTCATCGTGTTTGACGACGCCGATCTGGAAAGCGCCGTGAATGCGCAGGTTTCCGGCATCTTTGCCGCCACCGGGCAAAGCTGCGTCGCCGGATCGCGGCTGGTGATCCAGAAGGGCATCAAGGACGCCTTCCTGAAGCGGCTGAAGGAGAAGGCCGAAGCGGTGGTGATCGGCGCGCCGGATGACATGGCGACCGAGGTGGGGCCGCTCTGCACCCTGAAACAGCGCGACCATGCGGTGCGGCTGATCGCGGCCTCGGTGAAGGCCGGCGCCAGGCTGGTCACCGGCGGCACCGTGCCGGAGGGGGAGGGCTTCTTTTTCCCGCCCACGGTGCTGGACTGCTCGGATGCGCCGGATGCGCCCTGCCTCAGCAGTGAATTCTTCGGTCCCGTCCTGTCGGTTGTGGATTTCGCGACCGAGGCGCAGGCGGTGGAGATTGCCAACGCCACCGCTTTCGGGCTGGCCTCGGGCGTGTTTACCCGGAACCTCACCCGCGCGCACCGGATGATCCGGGGCATCCGCGCGGGCATTGTCTGGGTCAACACCTACCGCGCGGTGAGCCCGATCGCGCCCTTTGGCGGCCACGGCCTGTCCGGGCACGGGCGCGAGGGCGGGCTGCAGGCAGCCTTGGATTACACCAAAGTGAAAACCGTCTGGCTGCGCACATCAGACGCCCCTATCCCGGACCCGTTTGTCATGCGGTAGGGCGAAATGAGTCCTAGCGGAGGAAATTGCATCAGCAGCCGCGCCCTCATGCGGCCGGACACCCCCGGCCGTTGCCTGAGGCAATGGTTGCTGCTTTTGCGGTTTTCACGAACCTTGACGTGGAATACGCGGGCAAGATCTTTGGCGGTATCCGTTCCTGGGTCAAAGGCGCATGGAGCTGGTACTACATCAGTTCGGTGATGGAACCTGGAACGGGTCGCGGATGCGGCGCGGAACCCCGAGTGAAATCCAGGCGGGCTTCGGCACCTCAGGAATTACGCCATAGCGCAATTCCTGATTTTTTACGTTGAAGCGTAATTTCACTTTATTTACGCTCCCCCGTAAAAGGAGCCTCAGCATGGAACTCACAGCACGAACAGCCGTACAGCTCGGCGAGGCGCTCCGCCGGTCGCGCAAGGCGCGCGGCTGGACGCAGAGCGATATCAGCACGCGCACCAATTTGCGCGTGGCAACCATTTCATCACTGGAGAATGGCGATGCAGGGACCAAGCTTGCCACGGTGCTGGCCGTGATGGCCGCGCTCGGGCTTGAGTTCCGGCTGGCCGAACGCGGCGGCTCGGCCGATATCGAGGATATCTTCTGATGGCGAAACGCGGGCGCAGCGGCGTGATGCAGGTGCTTCTGAACGGGCGGCAGGTTGGTGCCCTGCGCCTCGCCGGGTCCGGGGCGATCAGCTTTATCTATGATCCGGATTGGCTGGCATGGGAACATGCCATGCCGGTCTCGCTCTCCCTGCCGCTGCGCGAGGAGGCGCATCAGGGCGGGCCGGTCATCGCGTATCTGGAAAACCTGCTGCCGGACAATCAGGCCATCCGCGAGCGCGTCGCCGCGCGGGTGCGCGCGGGCGGCACCGATGCCTGGCACATGCTGGAGAAGATCGGGCGCGACTGCGTGGGCGCGCTGCAGTTCGCCGCGGGCGAGGTCTCCGCGGTGGGCGGCCCCGCAGGCGAGCCTGTTACCGAAGCGCAGATTGCCGCCATGCTGCGCAACCTGGAGAGCGCCCCTCTGGGGCTGGAGGAAGAGGATGACTTCCGCATTTCCATCGCCGGCGCGCAGGAGAAAACCGCGCTTCTCCGCCACGAGGGGCAATGGATCCGGCCCTCGGGCATGACCCCCACGACCCATATCCTCAAGACCCAGCTCGGTGTGCTGCCCGCGGGCATCGATCTCTCCGACAGCGTCGAGAACGAATTCTTCTGTATGAGCTTCTGCCGCGCCATGGGCCTGAGTGTGGCCGAGGCGGAGATCATCGACTTCGAGGATGTGCGAAGCCTTGTGGTGACTCGGTTCGACAGACGCTGGACCAGGGACGGCCGGCTGATCCGGCTCCCGCAGGAGGACTTTTGCCAGGCACTCTCGGTGCCGCCCAGCCAGAAGTACCAGATGGATGGCGGGCCGGGGATCGCGGATGGGATCGGACTGCTTGCAGGCAGTGACGATCCGGAGGCCGATCAGCGCGCTTTTTTCCGCGCGCAGGCACTGTTCTGGCTCCTGGGAGCCACCGACGGGCACGCCAAGAATTTCAGCATCGCGCTGCGCCCCGGCGGTTTCCGCATGACCCCTCTCTACGATGTCCTGAGCGCCCAGAAAGCAGCAGACGATGGACAGATCCGCCAGAACCGGATGCGCCTCGCCATGGCGGTGAACGGGCATTACCGGATCAATGAGGTGGTGCCGCGCCACTTCCTGCAGGCGGCCAAGGCGGCAGGGTACGGCGTTGCGCTGGCCGAAGAGGATCTGGCAGACATCGCACCGCAGCTGGAACCTGCCCTGGAAGAGACAATGGCCAAGCTGCCCGCCGGCTTCCCGCAGCAGCTGGCCGAAGCTCTTGCCAGCGGAATCAGGCGCCGGGCAAGCGCGCTGCTGGCGGTATGACCCAAGCATCTTGCCTGCCGCGGCAACAGTGAAGCGCCCGCGGTATGGCCGCGAAAGCCCGCAGGCTGCGCGGCCCGGACGGTCCGCGGTCTCAGGCCTATCGCCTCCGCGCCGCCAGGCAATCTTCCAGCGGCCGTCCGCTTCAGCTGCGGAGGGCGCAGACCTCAAATATCGGAGCCCTGGCTGGCTGTGCCGGTTGCCTTGGCCCTGCGCTCTGCCAGTGTGTTCCAGCCGCCGTTGCGCCTTCCCGCCGGCTGATTGCCTGTGCGCTGTTTCCCGCCGCGGTGCTGTTTCGGCGGGGTCTTGTCCTGGTCAGCCTTTCTGAATCCGAGCACGGCCCTGAGGCGCTTGTTCTCCGCAATGGCAGCATGGGTGACGCGCTGATCCTTGCCGAATGCCGCGCAGGGGAACTGGAGCTCTTTACAGCGGAACTCCAGCCACACTTCCGCGCATTCGCAGCTGTCCACGTATTTGCCAGACCGCCCGCGGGTCATTCTCGTGCCAGGCGAGAGTGGCATTCCTGAATCGCCAAAGGGTCAGATTTTAGCTTTGCGGGCACACTCACCCGGCAAGTAATATGAGTTATGTTGCCAATTGGCCCCTGGTCCACGCAGGCACAGGTGCGGCCGCAGCCGGTCTCGATCCCGGGGATACCGCCATCGCGTCCCCCTGCGTCGCGGTGGAGCCGAGCGGAGCCTCGACCGTAGAGGTTCCCCGTCAAAGGAAGCATAAGCAATCGTCACCATGGCCAGTCACTCCTCCAGCAGGCCGCAATCGGTCAGCACCTTGCGGGCGACCCGGAAACATTCGAGGGATTGCGGCACGCCGCAGTAGATGCCGATCACGTGGATGATCGACCGGATCTCCTCCTTGGTGACGCCGTTGTTCAGCGCGCCTTTGCAGTGAACCTCCCATTCATGCATTTTGCCGAGGGCGCCGATCATTGCGAGGTTCATCATCGAGCGGGTCTTGGCGTCGATGGTGCCGTCCCCCCAGCCGAAGCCCCAGCACCACGCGGTCATCGCCTCCTGGAACGGGCGGGTGAAATCATCGGCGGCAGCAAGGTTCTTCTCGACATACTCCGCGCCCAGCGTCGATTTGCGCTGCGCCAGGCCGCGTTCGAACAGGTTGTCGTCCATGGTCATTCTCCTTGAGTGGCCCGGCCGGCCCGCAAGAGGGCCGGCCGCGTTTTCGCGTCTATTCGGCCGGGGACCGGGCGGCAGTCCCGCCGCGGAAGTCCGAAAGCCCGTGCTTTTCGCGCTGGCTGCAACGCCAGATCGCCGTCAGGACGGACACCGCCACCAGCACACCACCATAACCGGGAGGACCCAGTCCATGGCATCGCTCAGCGCCAGCGGCAGGGTGGCTAACAGCTGATCCGGCAGTCCGATGCCGATGGTCGCGATCCCGGCGCTTCCCAAAGCGGCTTGCCCTGCTCCAGCGTCAGCACCGGCGCGATGTCCTCGGTATGCTCCAGCAGGCAGCGGCCCATGGCCTGCACCATGCGCCCGCGCTCGACCGGGCGCAGACCGCTCAGATCACCGGACAGATGCACCCGGCGGGCGTCCATAACCGCACGGTCCACATCGCCCGCATCGGCGAGCATCTGTTCAGCCAGTTTCCCGCCGGTGCCCGGGCTGATCACATCGATCCGCCCTGCCCCGCGCCGGTCCAGCTGCCGTTTACGTAATTCCGCCAATACGGCTTCACTCCTTGCATGCCGCGCACCTCCTTGGCCCGGCGGGCGGGTCTCACCCTCCGGTGCGCTGCGGGTCTGAATTTTCTGCGGGAAGCTATTCCACGGCTTCGCGCATCCATTGCTGAAGCTTGGCGACGGAATGTTCGCTCATCACGCCACAGGCGGGATCAAGCACAAGGGGACCGGGGACATAGCCCTTGGATTTCAGGCCGCGATGCACGGATTCCACAAGCCGGATATCCTCGGCCACCGTGGTGTCGCGGTCCTGGGCGGCCAGGCCGCGGATCACATCGCTTTCGAACCCGCCTTCGGTGTACCAGCCGCGCCAGACGGTACAGCTGTCCACCGAGTTGGCCCGCCAGTGGTAGGTGTTCAGCACGTTGCCCGGGTAGCACTGGAACGAGAACATCGGCCACAGGAACCAGCTTCGGTAGTCGCCGGCATGTTTGCTGCTCTCCAGATCGACCGGGTAGGTCATCTTCTCCAGGCTCTGGCATTCCGTCGTGTGGCGCAGCACGTATCCGCCGCTGGCATCCGGCTGGATGTCATAGGTTTCCGGCTTGATCACGCCTTCGGCAAAGGTCGGGTGGTTGGCCGGGCAGTGGTAGCATTCCGAGTAGTTCTCTACCGAGACCTTCCAGTTGCAGCTCTCCTCGATCTCGACCCATTCCAGCGGCGCCAGGTCCCGGATCTGCGGTACGAACTCGGCGATTTCCTCGCGCACGCCCGGGTACCACTCGTCCATCGGCGCCGCCTCCCTGTCGAGGTTGACGAAGATGAAGCCCAGGAAATCCTCGGTCCGGACTTCGGTCAGGCAGATCTTCTTCCGGTCAAAGCCGGGCACCTTCCTGATGTTGGGCCCGGAGCGCAGGCCGCCGGTCAGCTCGTAGGTCCACTGGTGGTAGGGGCAGACCACGACGCGGGTGCTGCCGGTGCCGGTCACCAGCTCATGGGCGCGATGCTGGCAGACGTTGTAGAATGTGCGGATGGCGTCGTCGCGCCCGCGGATCGCGAACAGGCGCTGGCCCGCGATCTCGAAGGCGAAGTAATCGCCCTGGTTGGGGATGTCCGAGGCATGGCCCGCAAACTGCCAGGTGCGGGCAAGCAGGCCGTTCATCTCCCGGTCGAAGATGCCGGGATCGACATAGTATCTGGCGTCCAGCGAGCGGATGGGCGAGAGGGTCATGTCACATCCTCATGGTAAAGGCCAAGCCGGTGGCGGCGGTTGTGAAACTGTTCGACGCGTTCCGCGACTTCCTCGGTCGACATCGCGATAACGAAACTCAGGAGAGTCTCAAGAAGCGCGATAGCGGATACGGAAGACGGGAAGAACTGGGGCGTTTCCGTCGAGATGACAAAGCCGAAGTCGGCGGCCCGGATGATCGGGGACACCGGCGAATCGGAGAGGGCGATGATCCTGACCCCCTGCGCTTTCGCGATCCGCACGGCCTCCACCACTTCGGTCCGGTAGGGCGCACAGGTGATCGCGATCAGGCTGTCTTTCGCGCATGCCCCGGCGAGGTCGTCCACGGCGGTTGAGCCGGGCCGCGGAATCGCGTGGAAACCGCTCATCCCGGTGGAGGCGAGGTAGGAGAAATTGCTGGCGTTGGCGTGGTTCACGCCGACACCCAGCGTGTAGACATTACGGGATTTCGAAATCACTTGCGCAGCGGCCTGCAGATCCGCCTCATTGGCGGCGGCAAAGGTCGCCTCGATGTTGCGCAGCGCGCTTTCGGCCATCTGCGCATAGAGCGCGCCCATGCCGCCGCGCTTTTGGACGTTCTGCAGCCAGCGCGCCCGGCCGGAGAGCGTCGGCTCGCCGGTGCGGATCGCTTCCCGGAAATGCTCGCGGAACTCGTCGTAGCCCTCGAATCCCGCCTGCCGGGCCATGCGCACCATCGTGTTGGGCTTGACGCCGGCCGCTTCGGCCGCCTCACGGACGGTGGAAAAGCCAATGTCCTGCGGGTGTTCCATCACGTAGCGGGCGGCCTTGCGCACCTGCGGGGTGAGATCGTCGAGCACAGCCGAAAGCGCCTCCAGGCCCGGATTTGGCACCGCAGTAAAGTTCATGAAGCCCCCTTTGCACAACCGGATGTACCATTGCTAGTTGACTTTGGTACAATTGTACGATTACCAAGTCCATCAAATTCCGCCACTATCCAACAGGATAATTTGCGATGTCCAAGAAGGAACTGCCGGCGCGCGCCAGGGTCGTCATCGTGGGTGGAGGGGTCATGGGCTGCGGCCTGGCCTATCACCTGGGCCACGAGGGCTGGGGGGAGGACACGGTGCTGCTGGAAAAGGCAGAGCTGACCTCGGGCTCCACCTGGCACGCCGCGGGCCAGATCACCCATTCCACCAGCTCCTACGGGCTGGGCAGGATGGTCGATTACAACATCCGCCTCTACTCGAAGACGCTGGAGGAGGAGACCGGACAGGCGGTCACCTGGCACGGCTGCGGCTCCTTCCGCCTGGCCTATACCGAAGACGAGATGGACTGGCTGCACCATACCCTGTCGGTCGGCCGCGCGCTCGGTTTCAATATCGAGCTGGTCGGCCCGGAGTTCATCGCCGAAAAGCACCCCTTCTATAATCTCGACGGCGTAATCGGCGCCCTTTACACGCCTGATGACGGCCACGTTGACCCGTCAAATGTGACCATGGCGCTGGCCGCGGGGGCCCGGAAGACCGGCGTAAAGTTCTTCCGCCACTGCCGCGCCACCAACATTACCCAACGCGATGACGGGGCATGGGCGGTGGAAACCGAACAGGGCACCATCATCTGCGAGCATGTGGTCAACGCTGGCGGCACCTATGCCCGCCAGATGGGCGAATGGTCCGGCCTGCAACTGCCGATGACTTCGATGACCCACCACTATTTCGTCACCGAGGACGTGCCCGAATTCAAGGATCTTGACACTGAACTGCCGGTGATCCGCGACGACAGGATGGTCTCCGGCTACATCCGCATGGAGCAGAAAAAGGGGCTGATCGGCATTTACGAAAAGGAGAACTCGAACTCCGTGTGGCATGACGAATGCCCCTGGGAGTGCGAGAACTGGCTGTTCGAGGCGGATTATGACCGTGTCATGCCGTGGCTGGAAAACGCGCTGGAGCGCATGCCGGTCTTTGCCGAGCTGGGCATCACCCGCGAAGTGCATGGCGCGATCTCGCATCCGCCGGACGGCAACCCGATGGTCGGCCCCGCGCCCGGCGTCAAGAACTACTGGTGCTGCTGCGGCACCCAGATCGGCATCGGCTGGGGGCCGGGGCTGACCCGCGAACTGGCGAAATGGATGGTGCACGGCGCCGCCGAAATCAACATGCGCGACTATGACCCGCGCCGCTTCGGCGCCTACGCCAGGAAGGACTGGCAGGTGATCAAGGCGCATGAGGACTACAAGCTGCGCCACGAAATCCCCTTCCCGCATTTCAACCGCCTGGCCGGGCGCCCGATCAAGCCCTCGCCGCTCTATGAGATCCTGAAGGAGAAGGGCGCGGTCTACGAGGAGGTCTACGGCCACGAACGCCCGCGCTGGTTCGCCCGCGATGGCGTCGCGCAGCGCGATCACTACTCCTTCCGCCGCAACGAGGTCTTTGGCATGGTCGCGCAGGAGTGCAAGGCCGTGCGCGAACGGGTGGGAATCATGGACGTGACCGCCTTCACCAAGGTCGAGGTCTCGGGCCCGGATGCGCATGCCTATCTGGACCGGCTGACCGCCAACAAGATGCCGCAAAAGGACGGTTCGATCACCCTGACCCACATGCTCAACCGCCGGGGCCGGATCGAGCTGGAAACTACCATCGTGCGCATGGCCGCAGACCGCTACTACCTGGTCTGCGCGGCCTTCTTCGAACAGCGTCTGCTGGATCACCTGGACCAGAACCGCGCGGGGGAGACCGTCCTTGTCAAAACGCTCTCCGAAGAGTGGTCTGCGCTGGCCCTGAACGGCCCGCGGTCCCGCGAGGTGCTGGCCAAATGCACCGATGCGGACTTGTCCAACGCGGGCTTCCGCTGGCTGTCGGCGCAGGAAATCACCGTTGCAGGCCACAAGGTCTGGGCCTTGCGCTTGTCCTACGCGGGCGAGCTGGGCTGGGAGCTGCACATGCCGGATGCGGCCTGCGTGGACGTCTACACCACGCTCTGGGCCGCGGGCGAGGCGTATGGCATCGGGAACTACGGCTCCTTCGCGATGAACAGCCTGCGCATGGAGAAAGCCTTCCCCGGCGCGGGCGAACTCACTAATGAGGTCACTCTGCCGGAAGCGGGCATGGGGCGGTTCGTCAGCCTCGATAAGGAGTACCTGGGCGTCGTGGCGACCCGCGCCAGCGCGGCCGAGGCCGAAGGAGGCCGCCTGCCCTGGATCTGCGCCTATCTGGAGATCGACCCGGACGGGATCGAGGACGGGCACGGCGGCGAAGCCGTCCGGGTGGATGGCAAGGTCGCCGGGGCGACGGCCTCGGTCGCCTACGGCCACAGCGTCGGCAAGATCCTCGCCTTTGCCTATCTGAAGCCGCACGCCGCCGCGCCCGGCACCGGGGTCGAGGTGCTCATCGCGGGCAAGCCCCGCAAGGGCCGTATCCTCGCGGCGCCGGCCTACGATCCGAAGTCCGAACGTCCGCGCGCCGACGCCAGCCTGGTTGCCGCGCAGTGACAAACAGCGGCGGGGGCGCCTCCCCGCCGCGCTTACAGTGATGGGTCCAACATGAAGATCACACGTATCACCGCCTGGGAAGTTCCGCTGACCAGTCACGAGACCTACTACATGGCCGGCGGCAAGACCTGCGATACCACGCTGTCGGTGGTCCTGCGCCTGGACACCGACAGCGGGCATGCCGGCTGGGGCGAGGTCTGCCCGATCCCGCATTACCTGCCCGCCTATGCCAAGGGCGTGATCCCGGCGCTGGAGGAATTGGCGCCGGTGCTGATCGGTGCCGATCCGGTCGGGCCCGAGGTGCTGATGGAGCGTCTGAACAAGCACCTGATCGGGCATGACTACGCCAAGTCGGCCATCGACACCGCGCTCTGGGATCTGACCGCCCAGGCCGCCGGGCTGCCGCTCTATGCCTTGCTGGGCGGCCGTGCGGTGGCGGACATGCCGCTCTACCACTCGATCACCTGCGTCGAGCCGGGTAAGATGGCGCGCAGGGCGCGCGAGGCCTATGACCTCGGCATGCGGCAGTTCCAAGTGAAGCTTGGCGCCGACGGCGACTGGGAAGCCGACGTTGCGCGCCTGATGCAGGTGCGCGAAGCGGTCGGCAGTGGCCCATTGGTTTATGGCGACTGGAATTGTGGCGCCGATGCGTTGACCGCAACCCGTGTGGGCCGGGCGGTGGCCCATCTCGACATCATGCTGGAACAGCCCTGCGCGACGATCGAGGAGTGTGCCCATGTGCGCGCGGCCACCGGACTGCCGATGAAACTGGACGAAAGCGCCCGCGACATCCATTCCATCATGGCGGGCCACCAGGCCGGCTGCATGGACGCAGCGGCGCTGAAACTCTCCAAGATGGGCGGTCTCTCGGCCATGCGCCGGACACGCGATCTCTGCCTCGCCCTCGGCACCCAGATGTGCATTGAGGACACCTGGGGCAGCGACATCACCACCGCAGCGTTGCTGCACCTGGCGGCCTCGACTCCGGCGCGCGGCATCATGAACACCTGCGACCTGTCCCATTATGTCGGCCCGCGGCTCGATCCCAGCGCGCCCAGCCGCCGCAATGGCCGAATTGCCCCGCCTGAAGGCACCGGGCTGGGCGTATCCCCCGACGCCGAGGCGCTTGGCCAGTCCATCGCCCTCCTCGACTGACCACAGCAGTAAAACCAAAGGCAAGACCCATGGACGACTTCTCGAACGCCTACCCTTCCCATGATCCCGCCTGGGTGCAAGAGATGCACGCCAGCCACTATCTGCAAAGTTGGTCGAAACAAGGGGACAAACCGCGGGTGATCACCGGCGCCAGTGGCTCGTGGTTCTGGGACAGCGACGGCAAGCGCTATCTCGATTTCCAATCACAGCTGGTCAATGCCAACCTCGGCCACCAGCACCCCAAGATCGTACAGGCGATCAAGGATCAGGCGGATAGGCTGTGCTACATCGGCCCGGCGATGGGCTCGGACGTGCGCTCGGAGCTGGCGGCGCTGATGAACGAGATCACGCCCGCCAATATCTCCTCGACGTTTTTTACCACCGGCGGTTCGGCGGCCAATGAGACCGCGATCCGACTGGCCCGGCACTACACCGGGCGGAGCAAGATCATTGCCCGCTATCGCAGTTACCACGGCGCCACCGGCGGCACGCTGTCGCTGACCGGCGATCCGCGTCACCACCTGACCCGCGCCGACATGCCCGGCGTGGTGCGGATGCTGGACCCCTATGTCTACCGCCTGCCGACCGGCCACCGCGACCCGGCCAACTGCCCGGTCGCCCAGGGCGGGCCGCACCTGGAAGAACTTCTCATGTATGAGAACCCGAACACCGTGGCGGCGGTGATCCTGGAACCCATCGTCGGTACCAACGGCATCATCGTACCGCCGGACGGCTATCTGCAATCGATCAAGGCAACCTGCGAAAAATACGGCATCCTGCTGATCGCAGACGAGGTGATGGCCGGGTTCGGCCGCACCGGAAAATGGTTTGCCGTCGATCACTGGGATGTGCAGCCGGATATCATCACCGCGGCCAAGGGCATCAATTCCGGCTACGTGCCGCTTGGCACCATGTCTGTCAGCACCGAACTGCACGACTGGCTGCGCAGCACCCCGCTGCCCGGTGGGCTCACCTATGCGGGCCACCCGCTCGCCTGTGCCTCCGGCGTCGCCGCGATCCGCGCGATGCAGGAGGAAGGCACCCTCGCCCACGCCACCGCGATGGGTGAGAAGATGCGAGCGGAGCTGCACAGGCTGGCCGAGAAACACCCCTCGATCGGGGATATCCGCGGCAAGGGCATGTTCAACGGCATCGAACTGGTGAAGAACCGCGAGACCCGCGAGCCGCTCGTGCCGTTTGCCGCCAAGGGCCCGGATGCCGGACCGATGACCGAGATGATGGGTTTTGCGATGGATGCGGGCCTGTACCTGTCGTTCTTCTCCAACGTCATCCGCCTGACCCCGCCGCTGAACATCAGCGAGGAGGACCTGATGACCGGTCTTGGCATCCTCGACCGGACCCTGGACATCGCCGACCGGGAATACTGCCGAGCGCGCTCCCAAGCCAAAGGACACATCACATGAGCGATCACGGAGTCATCATCGCCGGGGCCGGCCAAGCGGGCTGTTCCGCTGCGGTCAAGCTGGCCAGTTTCGGGGATGACAAGAGGCCGGCTTGTAGCCGTTCCTCGTGGCCGCAGTGAAAAGAAGAATTCTTGAACGGCCACGGCACACCCATCCAGTGCACCGGGAACTGCAGGGTGCATGCCGACGTCCGCGGCATGCACCCGTGGACACCGGCTACCGCGCCTATGCCTGCTGGCCGGGCTGCCCCGGCCCCTCTTCCGCCCTCAGCGGATCCGCCTGATCACCACTGAGGAGATATAGAAAGGACCAGCGGCGGTCGATCACGGCCCAGCCCGCAAACAGCAGCGCCGGCATCAGCAACAGGGAAAACCCGTTGGTTACATGCCCGGTGTTCCAGGCGGTCAGCAGCGCATAGGCCATCGCCGTCACCGGCCCGGGAATCTCGAACACCGGAGTCAGCCCGCGGCGGCTCAGCGGGGTGGAATGTCCGGCCAGGTTCCATGCGGTATGCCGGCGGCCAGAAGCCAGTCCCGGATCTTGGTAAAGACCGCTGGTTCCCAGACCTGGTCATCAATTCCGAGTCTCGCGAACCAGCGAAAATCAGGCCCTTCCCGGCCAACTATAGAAAACACTTGCACGAATCCCGCTCATTAGCCAATAGTCACGGAAACAAGGCGGCAAACGCCAAATTCCGTGAACACGGTCCGGGCAGAAAACACGGTCAGCTGCATCCGCACAGAGCCGGCCCCGGACCCGTCCGCGGAGCATGAGGCAGAGCGGCGCAGAAGGCAGGCACACAGGGCAGATGGATCATACATATACCCCGGAAGACCTCAACGCGGTCATTCGTCAGCATTCCGAATGGATCGCCGCCCAGCTGCATGCGCAGCGCGAAAGCCTGTTTCCGCCGAACGCATCCAAAACCATGCGCAAGTTCACCTCGGGCGAGGCCGCGGCCCTGCTCGGGGTCAATGATTCCTACCTGCGCAAGCTGCATCTGGACGGCAAGGGCCCCTCGCCCGAACTGACCGCCGGCAACCGCCGCCAGTACTCCGCCGAGGACATCCAGCAGCTGCGCGAACTCCTGGAGAAGACCGCCCGCAAGCCCGGCGACTACCTGCCCGGGCGGCGCGGCGGCGACCACATGCAGATCATCGGGGTGATGAACTTCAAGGGCGGATCCGGCAAGACCACCACCTCCGCGCATCTGGCGCAGCGGCTCGCGCTCAAGGGCTACCGGGTGCTCGCCATCGACCTGGACCCGCAGGCGTCGCTTACCGCGCTGCACGGCGTCCAACCGGAGTTCGACCTCAAAGACGGCGGCACGCTCTACGATGCCATCCGTTACGAGGACCCTGCCCCGATCCAGTCGGTAATCCGCAAGACCTATATCCCGAATCTCGACCTCATCCCCGGCA
The DNA here is from genome assembly GCF_048820895.1 of Cribrihabitans neustonicus. Lineage (NCBI taxonomy): Bacteria > Pseudomonadati > Pseudomonadota > Alphaproteobacteria > Rhodobacterales > Paracoccaceae > Cribrihabitans > Cribrihabitans neustonicus. The sequence continues at coordinate 40,493 of NZ_JBMERQ010000010.1, read as the reverse complement.
ACCTCGAGCTGATGGAGTTCGAGCACGACACCCCCCGAGCCCTCGCCCAGGGCAGCGCCGGACTGTTCTTCTTCCGTGTGAAAGAGGCTCTGACACAGGTCGATTCCGACTATGATGTGGTGGTGATCGACTGCCCGCCGCAGCTGGGCTTCCTCACCATGTCGGCGCTGTCGGCCGCCACCGGCGTGCTGGTCACGATCCATCCGGAAATGCTCGACGTGATGTCGATGTCGCAGTTCCTGCGCATGACCGCCGACCTGATGGACGTGATCGCCCAGTCCGGCGCCGACATGAGCCATGACTGGATGCGCTACCTGCTCACCCGCTACGAGCCGTCCGACGCGCCGCAGAACCGCATCGTTGCCTTCCTGCGCACCATGTACGGCGACAAGGTGCTGAACGCGCCGATGCTGAAATCCACCGCCATTTCCGATGCGGGCCTGACGAAACAGACCCTCTACGAGGTCGAACGCAGCGCTTTCACCCGCTCCACCTACGACCGCGCGGTCGAAAGCCTGAACGCGGTCAACGACGAAATCAGCCAGCTCATTCAGGAAACCTGGGGGCGCACATGACCAGCAAGAAATCCCGCCTGTCGATGCTCGACAGCCTGGCCGCGGCCGGCGCGCCGGTGGCCGCCTCCCCTGCCCCGGCGGCTTCGATGATGTCCAGCAACCGCGCCCTGCGCTCGGCCCGCGATGCGGTGGATTCGCACCGGGTCTGGGACCTGGAACCGCATCAGATCGAGGACACAAGGATTCACGACCGGCTCGACCCAGCCGATGTGGCCGATCTGCGTGACGCGATCGAGGCCAACGGCCAGACCGTACCCATTTTGGTCCGCCGCCATCCGTCCGAGCCCGACCGCTACCTGCTGGTCTACGGCCGCCGCCGTCTGGAGGCGATCCGCTCCTCCGACAAGGTCGCCAAGGTGCGGGCGCTGGTCGCGAACCTGGACGAAGACGCCGCCGTGCGCGCCCAGATATCCGAGAACATGGCCCGCCGCGACCTCAGCTTCATCGAAAAGGCGCTGTTCGCGCAGGAGCTGGTGGAAAACGGCTTTGGCAACCAGTCCCAGGTCGCCGAGGTTCTCACCGTCACCAAGTCTTCCGTTTCCATGGCCATCGCCATTGCTGAGGCCATCGGCCCCGATCTGATCCGCGCCATCGGCCCGGCCCAGGGCATTGGCCGCCCGCGCTGGGACGCGCTGGCCAAGGCCATCGACGAGACCGGCGCGGACCGTGCGGCGCTGATCCGCATTGCGGAGCAGGAGTACACCAAATTCGCCGTCGAAGCGGTGACGGAAGGGTCCGCGGCCGCGCCCGCGGACCCTTCCGTGCTGGCTTTCGAGGCGGTGTTCAAAGCCGCGGTCCCCTCCCCTGCCCCGCTGAACGGCAAACCGGCGCCCAAACCCCGCACGCAGGCCCAGCCGCTCACCGTCGATGGCCGCCGCAGCGCCACTCTGCGCCGCACCGCCAAGGGCGTGAGCCTGGAGCTGCCCGGCGGCGAATTTGCCGACTGGCTCGAGGCCGAGGCCCAGACACTGATAGAAGAGCTTCACGCGCGCTGGCAGTCGCGCGGCGAAGGTTAATAGATAACAATAACTTAGGAGGCACAGAGCAGGCAAAAAAGAAGGCCCCGCAAAACCGAAGCTCCACGAGACCAACTTGTTTCTAGCACCTTCAAGTTAGTGGCCGGAGCCTCCATCCGCAAGTCGAAAGCGATTCGCGGGCCGCTCTTTTTTTGTCTTTCGTGAAGATGACATGGGATACATGCCCCTCACGCCTTTCGGGCGAACGGTGGATGCTGCCTTGCTGCACCAGCAGGCCGCCGCCGAACACTCCGCTATGGCCAGCGCCGTCAGCAAATGGGACGCGCTGAGCGAACTGGCTGCCGCGCGCAAGACCTACGGCCTCAGCGACCGCGATCTCTCGGTGCTGCAAGCGCTGATCAGCTTTTTTCCCCGCAAGGAGATCGGCCCGCAGCCCGGTAGCCCGGTGGTGCATCCCTCCAACAAGGCAATCTGCGAGCGGCTGAACGGCATGCCCTGCTCCACCATGCGCCGCCACATGGCCAAGCTGGTTGAGGCAGGTATCCTGATCCGCCGCGACAGCCCCAACGGCAAACGCTACGTGCGCCGCAGCCAGGGCGAACGCACGGCCTATGGCTTCGACCTCTCCCCTCTCGCCCGGCGTTTTGCCGAGTTCTCCGCCGCAGCCAGCGCGCAGCGTGCCGAGGCCGCCCGCATCCGGGAGCTGCGGGAAACCGTCAGCCTGATGCGCCGCGATGTCCTGAACCTCGCCCTCTGCGGTGCCGCGGAACGCCCCGATCTTGCGGTCTGGGACCAGTACCGCGATCTCGCCGAGCTCACCGCCCGCAGCCTCCGCCGCAAGCTCACTCTCGCCGATCTGGAGCAGACCGAGGCACATCTTGCCGCTGCGCTGGCAGAAGTAGAGACCCTGCTCGCACCGCAACAAACAGAAGATCCGGGCACCAATGGCGCTCAAATTGAGCACCACTATCAGAATTCAAAGAAAGACTCTTTTGAATCTGAACAGGTTGTTCAGCCTTCGAACGCTGGCGTCATGGAAGAAAAAGACCCAAGCGATTATGCTGAGAAATCCAGAAGCAAAATGCCACAGAACCACGAAACGTCTTCCCCCAGATCTGACGGAGCAAACCTGCCGCTCCGCCTGATCGTATCCGCCTGCCGGGAAATCGGCACCTACACAAATGGTGCGATCCGTCACTGGCAGGACCTCATGCAGGCCGCCGAGACCGTCCGGCCGATGATGGGCATTTCTGCAAGCGTGTGGGAAGAAGCCAGGTCCAGCCTCGGGGCCACAGACGCTGCGGTGGTGATCGCGGCAATGCTGGAACGCTTCGGAGAAATCCGCTCCCCGGGCGGTTATCTCCGGCATCTCAGCGCCAAGGCGAGGTCCGGGCAGTTTTCCATCGGGCCGATGGTCATGGCGCTCGCCCGCCAGGCTGCGGCCTGAGTGTTCACAGCTGTGAACTTGCCAGCGCCCTCCGCCGCCTGCCTGCTTTTTAGAGCGTATCAATAAGCGGTGGCTGGAGAGCAAATTCGAACCGTATGCTTCGCGGTCAGACGGCAGAACCCGGCAGTTCACAGCTGTGAACGTTTTCGGAAGACACACAGGCCATCTCATCAACCCAACCTCCCGGGCACCCGATTCAGCCCGCCGCAATTTGCCGCCCAGCTTATCCAAAAGGTCGAGCTGCAGCGTGTCGCAGAAATCGCCATAGGCTGCCACGGCTGACGCTGGTCTTCTACCAGCCAGCCTCCCGCTACATACCGGAAATCCCGCCCTTGATGCCGGCTGATGAGATCGACCGCGGCCCACTTGTCTGACTGGTGATGACCGGTAGCAACTGGGGTGCCTTCGAGGAGTTGCATTTCCGGCTAAGCCTGAGCTGCGGCTGGCGGAAATCTTGCTGGCCCAGCGGATCTGCAATTCGCTGGGCAGTTTCATGTTGCCGACGGTGCCCTCTTCCTGCTCGCGCGGGCGTCACAGAGCGGGTGATCCGTTATGCCGATGCCCGCGTCGGCCAAAACCGAGGTTGCATCGCGCAGGTGAACGTCTTTGTCACCATGCTGTTCGCGGGGAGGGCGGGCTCGTCGACCGAGGACACCGCCGGCCTCTATGCTCGGCCCCGCACCTATATTTTATTCTCCCTAACATAACGCTGGTGAGCCGAAGCCGTCGCTGTTCTGCCAGGGCTCTGCGGCTGCTTGCCTAGCTGCTAACCAGCAAAAGCTTTCCGGCCTGGATAACCCTAAGGCGGCTCAGCATGTGGAACGTTCCAATTTGTGGGGACGAGCCATGCACTGGGGATTGATCGGCGCGAGCACCATTGCTGCGGAGCATATGACCGGCGCGATCCGTCCCCAGGATGGCCATGAGGTAAAATCCGTGCTCAGCTCGAACGCGGAGCGTGGCGCGGCCTTCGCAAGGGAGCACGGGATCGCCGGTTCCACCACCTCGCTCCACGAGATGCTGGCGGACAGGGGCGTCGGCACCGTCTGCATTTCAACCACTGTCGAAAAGCATCTGCCGCAAGCAATGGCGGCGATTGCGGAGGGCAAGCACGTGATATGCGACAAGCCACTGGCGATGAGCGCTGCGGACGCGGCCTCGATAGTGGGTGCCGCGCAGGAAGCGGGCGTTGTGCTCGCCACCAACCACCACCTGCGCATTGCGGGCTCGTATCTGGAAATGAAGAAGCTGATCCAGGGCGGTGAACTCGGCGAGGTGCTGAGCGTCCGCAACTTTCACGCCGTCCTGCTGCCAGAGCACCTCCGCGGCTAGCGGCTGAACGATCCGGCGGCCGGCGGCGGGGTGATCCCTGACATCGTGGTGCATGATGCCGACACCGTCCGCTTCCACTTTGAGGAGGACCCGCAAGAGGTGATGGCGCTGGAATCCCACGGCAGCCTGCCGCAGGGCGCGGAGGACGGCGCCATGCCGGTCTGGCGGATGCCCTCCGGCGTGCAGGTGATGACGCATGAAAGCTTCACCCACCCGTATTCTCCCTCCGGTTTCGAAGTGCATGGCTCCAAGGGGAGCCTGATCTCCCGCAACGTGATGACCCAGCGGGCGCGGGGTGAGATTACCCTGATCATCGCATCCGGCTCCCGCGAGGTCATCTTCGAGACCCACGGTCTCTGCGACCGCGCGCTGGGGCTATTTGCCGATACGCTGAACGGCAAAGGCGCGCCTTCCGCCACCGCGGTGGACGGGGTGAAGTCGCTCGCCGTTGCCGAGGCGGTGAAGAAGGCAGCGGTCCGCGGCCGCGCCGTCACAGTCGACTACCACGGGGTGTAAGGCGATGAGCAAGGTTGTCCCTTCCGCGGAGGCGGCGGCCCGCATCGAAGACGGGCAGGTCGTGACCGTCTCGTCCTCCTCGGGCCTGGGCTGCCCGAACCTGATGCTGAAGGCGCTGGGAGAACGCTTTGACGCCACTGGCCATCCGCGGGGCTGACCATGCTGCATCCTATCGCGGCCGGCGACATGTACGGCATCAAGGGCATCGGCCACATCGTCAACGGCGGATTGCTGAGGGGCATTCTCGCGGGCAGCTACCCCTCCGGACCGGCCTCGCTAGAAATGCCGGAGGTTTGAAATATGGTCACCGGGAACCACGCAGCGGTCTTTAACATGCCCTCGGGCATCCTGTTTGACATGCACCGCGACGTGGCCGCGCGCCGCCCGCACGAGCTGTCCAAGGTCCCGCAGGCCTTCGGCCCGGTGATCCTGCATTGGCCCGGCGGCATATTCGACCCGGCGCTGACCGGCTACGGGGGGCGGATCTCGACGCGGCAGCGGACAGCGTGCTGCCGATGCTCGAAACCCATGCGGCCAAGATCGACGGCATCAAGGTCCCGCTGCTGGAGCAAAGCCGCGAGGAGGCCTTCCGGGCGCGCCTGCCCGAGGGCTTGCGGCTTTATACCGGAGACGATTTCAACTACGCCCCGCTGATCGAGGGCGACGGCAGCCATTACTCGCACGCGCTGCTGGCATCAATGCCGCCATTGCACCCGCCGCCGCGCAGGCGCTGGACGCGCTGGCGAAGGCGACAGCGCCACCTTCCACGCCCTGCTGGAGCCGGCCGTGCCGCTCGCGCGCGGGATCTTCAAGGCGCCGACGCAGTTCTGCAAGGCGGGCATCGCCTTCCTCGCCTGGCTCAACGGATGGCAGAGCCACTTCATCATGCCTGCAGGCTTCCAGTCCGCGCGGGAGATCACTCACTACGCCGAGGTCTTCCGCGTCGCCGGCCGCGCCGGGCAGCTTTGCGACCCGGAGCTGGCGAGGACCCGCATGCGGCAGTTGCTTCAGCTTCACGGTATTGGATAAGAAGCCGCATGTCTAAACGGCCAACCATCATCGATGTCGCAAAGCTGGCGGGGGTTTCCAAATCCACGGTCTCGCTGGTGTTGCAGAACAGTCCATCGGTCAAGGCGCAGACGCGCCGCAAGGTGCAGGACGCGATGCAGGTGGCGGGCTATGTCTACAACCGCGGCGCCGCCAACCTGCGCGGCGCCAATGCCGGGCTGGTTGGCCTGGTGATCAATAACCTGCGCAACCCGTTCTATACCGAGCTGGGCGTAAGCGCGCAGATGGCGCTGTCGGCGCGCGGCTACGCGGCGGTGATGGGCAACTCGAACGAGGACCCGGCGCTGCAGGCTGATCTGATCGGCTCGATGCTGGAGCACGGGGTCGACGCCCTGCTGATTGCGCCGTGCTATGGCGGCGACGGGGCCGACCTGAAGGCGGTGCTGACGTCGGGCATCCCCGCGATGCAGGTGCTGCGCCGATCGGAGACCGAGGGCGAGGGCTTTCCGTTCTGCTCGATGGATTACCACGGCGGCAGCCGTCAGGCGGGCAATCACCTGGTGTCCGCGGGCGCCCGTGAGATTGCCTTTGTCGGCGGCCTGCCGGATACCGCGATTGCGGTGGAGCGGCGCAGCGGCCTGGCCGAGGTTGCCGAAGAGCACGGCCTGCCGCTGCATCTTTTCCCCGGAGAGGCCAGCCGCCGCTTTGGGTTCGAGACCGCCCGCAGGATCGCCCGCGAATATCCGCAGATCGACGCAGCGGTCGCCTTTAACGACCTCGTGGCGATCGGCATGACCGCGGGTTTTGCGGAGACCGGCGTGAAGCTCGGCCGCGACTTCCGCCTGATCGGTTTTGACGACATCGAGGAGGCCCGGCAGAGCTTCCCGGGGCTTTCGACCGTGCGCTGCGACGTCAATGCCTTCGGACAGTGGACGGCGGGGCTGCTCTTGGACTGGCTCGAAAACGGCACCCATCCCGGCACGCCCGAGCCGATGCCGGTTGAACTGATCCTGCGGTCAACCGCTTAGACAGGATGTTCTCCATAACAGACGGCAAGCCGCTCCTCAGGGGGCTGTTCGAGGCTGCCGTCAGGGCCGCCGATCCGCTCCACACCGTCCCGAGGGCTTTGCCGCCCCGCCGGGGAGGCCGGGCTGGAAGCAACCCAGAGGATGCTGGCCCTGATCGAAGGACTGGGTGAGGACGGTTTCGCGCTGGCGCTGATCTCCGGCGGCGTCGCGCTGCCGGACGCATTGACAGCCGACGGCCAGTCCAGCGCGGTCCTGCGCCTGGAAGACCCCAGTCTCGGCAAGGTCACCAGCCGGCTCATCTCCGCGCCGGCGCAATCGCCTGCCGCGGCGGCCTGGGAGGCGGAGGGCCTCGGCTGGAGCGTGCAGATCCTTGGCGACGTGATCGAAGGCGAGGCGCGCGAAATTGGCGCCGGACACGCCCGGCCGGCCTTGGACATGCAACGGCATGCGCACCGCCCATGGCGGCGGTATCTCAGTTGGGCAAAAGGGGTTTGGAAATGCGGCCGGCCGTGCTGCTGCAGGGTCTCAAGCTTGCGGTCTGATTTGAAGCGCGATGGCGCGGACCGCAGCGGCGTAGCCTTCCACCCCGAGGCCTGCGATCACCCCGGTGGCCACGCCGGAAACATAGGAGTGGTGCCGGAAGGCCTCCCGCCGGTGGACGTTGGAGATGTGGACTTCCATAATGGCAAAATCGCATGCCGCCAGCGCGTCCCGGATGGCAACGGACGTGTGCGTGCAGGCGGCCGGGTTGATCACGATCCCGGAGGCTTCGGTGCGGGCTTCATGGATGAGATCGACCAGCGCGCCTTCGTGGTTGCTCTGGTGGAAGCGGATGTCCAGCCCGGCCCTTTGACCGGTCGTGGTGCAGAGGCGCTTCACGTCCTCCAGGGTGTCGCAGCCATAGATCTCCGGCTGGCGCGTGCCGAGAAGGTTGAGGTTCGGGCCGTTGAGGACATAGACGACGGGTCGGGTCATGAGGGGGCTTTCGCTCCGATACGGGAAATGCTTGCGCAAATGCCTGCGGCGGCTGACAGGCTGCGGGCCGTGGCCTGGGCCATCTGCGGCAGGATCATCCATTCCAGATTCCAGGCCGCGCCGGAGCGTTCCTGTTCATGCACCAGCGCCTGGTGCATGCCTGCGATCTGGGTGGCATTGAAGCGGGCCAGTGAGACCAGAAGCTCTGCCAGCACCGGGTTCTGCTTGTGCGGCATGGCAGAGGATCCGCCGCCGGTCTCAAGCGCGATTTCCTCTACGCCCTGCTGCGCCATCAGGCAGATGTCCTGGCCCATCTTGCCAAGGGTTCCGGTGATCAGCGACAGGAGACCGGCATATTCGGCCACGCCGTCGCGCGCCGCATGCCAGGCCCTCGGCGGATTGCCGAGACCCAGGTTCCGGGCCATGCCAGCCGCGATCGCCTCTGCATGCGGGGCCATGGCGGCGCGGTCGCCCGCCGCGCCTCCCAGCTGCAGCAGCTCCACCCGCGGGCGCAATTCGCCAAGCCGCCGCAAGTGGTTGTCCAGCGGGCCGGACCATGCGTTCAATCTGTCCGCGGCGGTGATGGGCAGCGCCGCCTGCATGCGGGTCCGGCCCATCATCGGAACTGCGCCAAAGCGGCGGGAGAGCTCAGACAGCGCGCCGGAAAGCTGCCCGATGCGAGCCTGCAGAAATATGCTGAACTCCTGCATGGTGAGAGCAGCAGCGGTGTCGATCACGTCCTGCGAAGTGGCGCCGCTATGGATCGCTGCGGCATCGCCGGGCAGGGCGTGCCGCAGTTGGGCAACAAGCGCGGGCACCGGCAGGCCATCCCTTGCCGTGCCTGCGCGCAGTTCCTCAAAGTCCGGGCGGAAGGCGAGGATCGCGGCGGCCACGCGCTCTGCCTGTGCCTCGGGGATCTTGCCCGCCGCCCCAAGCGCGCGCGTGTAGGCGGCTTCGAAGCCCAGCATGTGCGCCAGCTGGCGTTCAGGCGACCATATGGCCGCGGCTTCAGCGCCGGCGAACAGTCCGCCGAGCCAGGGGTGGCCGAAAACGCCGGTCATGCGAGCTGCCTGTAGAGTTGCCGTAGCTCCTGCGCGACGGTGTCCGGCGCCTCGATGCAGGGCAGGTGGCCGCACCCCTCGATTAGCCGGTACCCGGCGCCGGGAATGATCCGTGCCAGCGCTTCCACCACCTCGGGCGGGGTTGCCTGATCCTCCGACCCGGCTATGCAGAGCGCGGGCAAGGTCAGATTGGCGGAGCTATGTGAAAAATCGCTGTCGCGGATGGCACCGCAGACGGCGGCGTAGCCCCTGGGCGGGGTGCGGGTGAGCATGTTGCGGTAGCCGGCCAGCGCTGCGGGTTCCCGGGCGCGGAAACCGGCCGAGAACCAGCGTTCGAGAATGCCTTCGGCAATCGCCGCAATGCCGTGGTCCAGCACCGCATTGATCCGCGCGTTCCAGCTTTCGGCATCGCCGATCTTCGCGCCGGTGTTGCACAGGACAAGCCCGGCCGCCAAATCGGGGCGCTGCGCCGCAAGCGCCTGCGCGATCATCCCGCCCACCGAGACACCGCAGATCAGACCGCCGCTGAGCCCAAGGCGGACCATCAGCGCAGCGGCATCCCGGGCCAGCAGCGCAATGCTGGCCGGGCCTTCATCGCTCAGCCCGTGGCCGCGTTTGTCCATGCAGAGAACCGGCGAAGGCAGCTCCAAGCGGCTGATGACGCCGTCCCAGATGCGGAAATCGGTGCCCAGGGAATTCAGGAACACCACCGGCCTGCCGGTTCCGGGGATCAGCCGGTAGTGCAGCGCTGTGCCGTCCAGAGTGACAAAAGGCATTACTGGACCTCTGCCTGTACGGCAGGCTCTCCCAGCTGCAGGATCTCCCGGGCCTGCCGCCAGGTGGCCACCGGGCGTTCGTATTTCCCGCACAGCTCAACGGCGCGTCTCACCAGGGCTGCTTTGGAAGGGGCAAGGCTGTGCCGGTCCAGCCGCACGTTGTCTTCGAGCCCGGTGCGCGTGTGGCCGCCCTTGGCGATCGACCATTCATTGATGGTCAGCTGCACCGCGCCGATGCCCGCGGCGCACCATTGCGCGTCCGGGGCCAGCCGTTTGAGGGTTTCGATGTAGAAATCGAAGATCGGCTCGTCCGCGGGCATCGCGTTTTTGACGCCCATGACGAACTGCACGTAAAGCCCTGCCTCGAAGGCCTCCTGCGTGCTTTCGATCTGTTCTGCGACGGTAATCGGCACCGCGGGATTGTTTTCCTTGGCCGGCAGGGACCCGGTGATGGCAACGCAGATGATGCATGGGTTGGACATATCGGGATACTCAGACGTCCAGGAACACGGTTTCGCTATCGCCCTGGAGGCGGATATCGAAATGGTAGGTGCGGCCTTCTGCCCGGGCGATCAGGGTGTCGCGGCGGTGCGCCTGCTCGATCAGGTTCAGGACCGGGTCGGCACCGTTGGCCTCCGGTTCGTCACCGAAGTACATCCGGGTGTTGAGCCCGGTGTTGATGCCGCGCGCGACCAGCCAGAGGTTCAGGTGCGGGGCCATCATCTGCCGGTTGCGGCCCGCGACGGCGCCGGGCTTGATGGTGTCGAACGAAAAGGTGCCGGTTTCGAAATCGGGCACCACGCGGCCCCAGCCGCGAAAGCCGTCCGCCACGCTGCCCTGACCGGGATAGACCCCGTCGGCATCCGCCTGCCAGACTTCGATCAGCACATCCTTGACCGGGGCGCCGGTGCCGTCGGTGACCATGCCGGTCACGGTGATCCGGGTGCCTTCGGCGCTGGGGCCGGCAATGTCGCGGCCCAGCTCCTGACGGTAGATGCTGAAGCCCGCGTCGCCGGGCGCCAGGCCGATATGGACATACGGCCCGGCGGTCTGAGAGGGGGTTTCCTGCAGGTAGTCGGATTGCTGGACCATGCTCAGTTCCCCTCGGGCCGGTTTTCGAAATAGGTGGAGCGGCGCCCGCGCAGCACAATGTCGAACTTGTAGGCAAGGCAGTCGAGCGGCACCGCCGCGTTCATGTCCAGCGGCGCGATGAGCTGATTGACCGCCCGCTGGTCTGGGATCGTGCGGACGATCGGGCATTTGGCGATCAGCGGATCGCCCTCGAAATACATCTGCGTGATCAGGCGCTGCGCGAAGGCGGTGCCGAAGACGGAGACATGAATATGCGCGGGCCGCCAATTGTTGCCCCAGTTGCGCCAGGGATAGGCGCCGGGTTTCACGGTGCGGAAAGCGTAATAGCCGTTCTCATCCGTCAGCGTGCGCCCGCAGCCGCCGAAATTGGGATCGACCGGCGCCAGGTAGCTGTCCTTCTTGTGCCGGTAGCGCCCGCCGGCATTGGCCTGCCAGATCTCCACCAGCGTGTGCGGGACCGGCCGGGCGTTTTCGTCCAGAACCCGTCCATGGACGATGATCCGCTCGCCGACGGGATCGCCGGTTGCCGCGTAGTTCCGGATCAGGTCGCTGTCGATCGGATCGATGTCACTGTGCCCGAAGGCCGGACCGGTCAGCTCGCTCGCCGAACCCTGCAGTGACAGGATCGCATTGCGCGGCGAGCGCGAGATGCTGGTTTTGTAGTTCGGCGTCAGGGCAGGGGGGTGCCGCTCGCGGTCCCGCGGGTAGAGTTCACCGGCTGTCATGTCTTGTCCTCTTGCTGTGCCATTTCGGAAAAAGCCTGCTTGGCCAGCGTGATCGCGTGGCTGGCGGCAGGGACGCCTGCATAGATCACGACGTGCTGGAACACTTCGATCACGTCCTGCCTGCTGGCGCCGGTATTGGCGGTCGCGCGGATGTGCATGGGGATTTCCTCGAAGTTCTTCGCCGCGGCCGGCAGCGCCAGCGTGATCATCGAGCTCTCGCGCCTGGTGATTGCCTCCGAGGCCCAGACGGTCCCCAGGCGGCTTCGGTTATCAGGGCCTGAAAGGCGCTGTCGAACGCGGTCCTGGCGGCTTCGGCGCGGTTGACGCGGGCATCGCCCAGCACCGAACGCGCATGGCCATTCCTGTGTCGTATTTTGGGGTCATTGCTTGGGCATTCCTTTCGGGCGGAACAGGCGCTTCTGGGCTGCGATCCGGAACGGCGCATTGGGCGCGCCGTAGCCGCCGTAGCCGCCGCGGCGCTCCACGATCTCGAAGAATATGCCGCCGGCAAACGGCCGCGAGTAAAACTGGAAGAACTGCCCGCCGGCATCTTCGTCATAGAGGATGTGGCCCGCCTTCAGGCGGTTGAGCATGTCCGGGGCCAGGTCGAACCTTGCGGCCAGATCGGCGTAGTAGTTCTCCGGCATCTGCAGCGGGTCGAAGCCGCGCGCGGCGAGAGCATCCGCGGTTGCGAAGATGTCGCTGGCGGCCAGCGCGATGTGCTGGACGGAGGCCCCGAAACTGTCGGCCAGGAAGCTGCCGGCCAGCGTGCGGTGGGTCTCTGCGCCGTTCAGGGTGATGCGGAGCGCGCCGTCCCCGGTGGCCAGCGCCTGGCTGCGCACCAGACCGTCGGGGTCGATCACATCGACCATCGGCGCTTTCTGCATCTGGAAGAGGGAGGTGTAGAACAGCGACCAGCTGAGCATCTCGTCATAGCTCATTGTCTGGGCCAGGTGGTCAACCTGCGTCAGCCCCGCGCCCGAGGTGGCGTTTTCGGTCTCTTCCGGGGTGAACTCGACCGACCAGACATCGTTCAGCCCGCTGGCCTCGTCGATGAAATGCAGGACGCTTCCGCTCAGCCCGCGGATCGCCGGAATGTCCAGCTCTCCCGGGCCGGTCGGCTGGGAAAAGGGCTGGGCGCCAAGACTGGTGGCGCGGGCAACCGTATCGGCTGCGCTGCCGACGGCCAGGCCGATATCGCAGACCGAGGTTCCGTGCATGATGTAGGCGCTGTTGGCGTAGCCGGAGGTCTCCCGGTTCACTACGATCCGGATATCGCCTTGCGACCAGAGCGTGAGCTTCTTTGCGATATGGCTGCCGGAATGCGCAAAGCCCAGGCTGTGCAGCAGGGCCTCCAGAGCATCGGCTTCCCCGCCGCGGGTGGCGAACTCGATAAAGGACACGCCATTCACATCAATGCGCGGCGGCATCTGCGGAATGCTGATCTGCGAACCCGGCTCCTGCCGGGTCACGTCATCCATCAGCGCGATCAGCGAGCGGTACCCGTCCTTGGCGATCGTGCGCGGGCTGCCGCCGCGGAACTGGTCGTTGAATATTTCCAGCGAGACCGGCCCGGCATAGCCCGTGGCCGCCACCGCCTTCGTGAAATCGCAGACCGGCAGGTCGCCTTCGCCCGGCATGTTGCGGAAATGGCGCGACCAGTAGAGCAGGTCCATGCCGATCTGCGGTGCATCGGCAAGCTGGACAAAGAAGATCTTGTCGCCCGGTATGCGGCGGATCGTGTCGGGATCGATCCCGCGGGACAGGGTGTGGAAACTGTCGAGGATCACGCCAACATTTTCATGGTCCGCGCGGCGCACGATTTCCCAGGCATCGCGGTGATCGTTGACATGGCGGCCCCAAGCCAGCGCCTCGTAGCCCACCCGCAATCCGCGTTTGGCGGCACGCTCGCCTAGTTCGTGAAAGTCCGCGGCAGCGCGGTCGATGCCGCCAAGCGAGGCGGAATGCACGGTTGAACAGATCAGCATCAGGCCGGTGCCCAGCTCCTGCATCAGGTCAAATTTGCGCTCAGCCCGGTCAAAGGCCTTGGCGCGGAGCTGATCGGGCAGCCCCTCGAAATCGCGGAACGGCTGGAACAGGGTGATCTCCAGCCCCTTGTCGCGGATCATCCGGCCCACGTCGCGGGCGCTGCCGTCGTGGGTGATGAAGTCCTGCTCGAAAATCTCGATCCCGTCGAAGCCCGCTTCGGCGATGGCCTCGAGCTTCTCGGGCAGGCTGCCCGAGACCGACACGGTTGCGATTGACGTTTTCATGCTTCCTCTCCGCTGATCGCCTGGCGCAGGGCGCCGGCGTCGATGGGTTCGCCGGTGAAGATCCCCCAGGCATCGACCCCTTGGCCGAAGAACAGCTCGTAGCCCGAGATGACGGTCAGGCCCTGCGCCGCGGCGTCATGCAGGAACTGGGTGTCAACCGGGGTGTAGACCGCATCGAAGGCCCAGACTGCGCCCTCCATGGCGCCGGCGGGCAGCGGCGTGCCCTCCAGACCGGCCATGCCCAACGGGGTGCAGTTGATGAGCCCATCGGCGCCTGCGGCGGCCTCGGCCGCGCCGGTGTACACTTCCACCTTCGTTTTGCTGCCCGCGGCGGTGAGCGCGTCGCGCAGCGCTTCTGCCTTTTCCCTGTTCAGGTCGACGCATCTGATCACCGCTGCCCCGAGGCCGATCAGACCGAAGGCCACTGCCTTGCCCACGCCGCCCGTGCCGATCAGGCAGACCGTGCCCGGTTCGGCGCTGCCGCGCACCAGGCGGTAGGCGCTCATGAAACCGGTGTAATCGGTATTGAAGCCCTGCGGCCCGGCGGCGTCGAAGACCACCGTGTTCACTGCGCCGATGGCCCGCACCAGCGGGTCGGCAACACTCACCCGGCCCGACACGGTTTCCTTGTAAGGGTAGGTGACGTTGATGCCGCGGTAGCCGCTGCGGCGGGCCCGGTCGAAGACCTCGCCGAAGCTCAGCCCCAGGTCCTTGGGGATCAAGCGGTCATAGGTGACATCCAGCCCGGTCAGCCGGCCGGCCTCCCGGTGCAGGCGGGGCGATTTCGACCGGGTGATATTGTCGCCGATCAGACCGAGCTTGACTTGCCTTGCGTTGGCGGGGCTCATGACGCGGCCTTTCCGAGCAAGCGTTTCTTGGTGGCGGTCCACAGGGGCGTCTGGCTCACGAAGATCAGGATGACGCCGATGAAGAGGGCCAGGGACAGCGGGCTGGTGAGGATGCCTTCAAAGAAGCGGGGCAGGCTTTCCCGTTCGGAGATGATCGCACGCCGCCAGTTGTCGTCGAGCAGCCGGGACAGAATGACCCCGAGGATCACCGGGCCGAGCGGGTAGCTGTACTGCTTCATGAAGTACCCCAGCACGCCGAACCCCAGCATCCAGTAGATGTCGGTGACCGAGTTGTTGACCGCATAGGCGCCGACAATCGACAGCAGGAAGATCAGCGGGATCAGCACTGCGCGGGGCATCTCGACGATCTTGGTGAAGACGCGGATCCCGGTCAGGCCGAACAGCAGCATGAAGAAGTTCGCCATCACCAGCGCGCCGACGATGAACCAGAACATGTCGGGCTTGTCGATCATCAGCATCGGGCCGGGGTTGAGCCCGTGGATGAACAGGGCGCCGATCATGATTGCAGTGACGGCATCGCCAGGAATGCCCAGCGTCATCATCGGGATGAAGGCGCCGCCCACGGCCGAGTTGTTGGCGGTTTCGGGCGCGACCAGCCCTTCCATTGCGCCTTCACCGAAGGGGGTTTCGGGGTTCTTGGTGACCCGTTTGGCGTGGTCATAGGCCATCAGAGCCGCAATATCGCCGCCGGTGCCGGGCAGGGCGCCGATGATGACGCCGATGCCGGAGGTCTGCAGCGACAGCGGCAGGTACTTGCGGACCACGCTCCAGGAGGGGACGATCTTGCCCACTTTCTGCTTCACCGCGGCGCTGTCGATATGGTGCAGCTGCATCAGCGCCTCGGAGACGCCGAACATGCCGATCATCACGGCGATGAAGGAAATGCCGCTCTTCAGAACCGGCACCCCGAAGGTGAAACGCTCGGTGAAGGTCAGCGGGTCCATGCCGACCGCGCCAAGCCCGATGCCGAAGGCGCCGGCAAAGATGCCCTTGACCAGGCTGCCGCCGGACAGGGAGCCGACCAGCAGGATGCCGAGGATCGCCAGCAGCATGTAGTCGCGCGGCTGGAAGGACAGCGCGAAGTCAGACACGAAGGGCGCCGCCACGGCCAGCACCAGAATGCCGATCAGCCCGCCGAAGAAGGACATCACGGTGGTGACGCCGATCGCCACGCCGGCCTCGCCCTTCCGGGCCATCGGATAGCCGTCCATAGCGGTCGCGATGGCCGAGGGGGCGCCGGGGATGTTAAGCAGGATGGCAGTGCGCGAGCCGCCGTAGACACCGCCCATAAAGATGCCGATCATCAGCGAGATGGCCGGGTAGACATCCCAGGAAAAGGTGAAGGAGATCAGGATCGACACCGCCATTGTCACCGACAGGCCGGGGATCGCGCCGACATAGATGCCGGCCAGGGTGCCGCAGCCCACAAGCAGCAGCAGCTCCGGCTGGGTCCAGACGGTGAGGAAGTGCATCAGGGTTTCGAACATGTCAGTTGCTCCCCGCGGTCAGGTTCCGGATCCAGGCGAGCAGTTCGCCCTCGGGCACGATCCCGGCGGGCATGAGAACGGTGAAGACGATGCGGAAGATCAGGTAGATCAGCACCAGGCTGAACAGGCTGACACCAACCGCAAAGCCCCAGGACCGCTTGCTGAGGTATTTGATGTTCAGCATCAGGAAGACGGCGGAGGTCGGCAGGAACCCGACCGGCTGCAGCGCGAAGGCATAGGCAATCAGCAAGAGGCCGACGACCACGATCCTTGCGGGCAGGATTTGCCGGGCAAAGCTGCCGCTGCGGCCGGGGTCCGACCGGGCGGTACGGACCAGGACAATCCCCGCCGAGATGGCCATTGCCAGGGTTGCCGCCATCGGGATGGCGCCGGGGGCGCTGAGCGCCTGGAAGCCGGAAATGCCGTAGGCGTCGTAGAGCAGAAACAGGCTGGCGAGGGTGAGGAAAGCGGCAAAGGCCAGTTCTCCGGGCTTTCGTTTGGCGGGGTGTTGCATCATGACCTCCGTGTTCAGACGCAGGGATCCGCGCCCGGGGGTTAGGATGGCGCCGGCCTGCTTCTGAGGCAAAGCCGGTGCGCGCACTGCTCGGATAGGAAGCAAAAGGGGGTCAGGGGCCGGGCGCCGCGGCCCCTGACGGGCGGCTTACGGCCGCTCGATGCCGAAGTCTTCGGGCGAGTTCTTGGTCAGGCCCGCATCGTGCATCAGCCAGGCGGTGTTGCGCTGCCACTTGCCGAGGAACTCCTCGGCCTCTGCGCCGGAGATGTTCATCATGGTGAAGCCGCGCCCATCCATCAGGTTCACGAAGTCCGGCTGCTGCGCGGCCTCTGCGAAGGCGCCCTGCAGCTTGGCGACCACCTCATCCGGGGTGCCGTTGGGCGCGAACACCCCGAAGAACGGTCCCCAGGGGAGAAATTTCTCGAACTCCGGGTTGGTCGAGGTCACCGTGGCAACCTCCGGCAGCGCCTCGCTCGGCTGGGTATCAAACAGCGCGATCGGCTTCATGGTGCCTGCGCGGATGCCCTCCACCGCGGCGCCCAGGACTGCAGGCATCACGTCGATGGCGCCGCCCTGCAGCGCGGTCAGCGCGGGGCCGTCACCGTCGTAAGGCACGAAGATGACGGGCAGTGCGGTTTCCGATGTCATCATTGCCGTCACCACCGAGGGCACGCCGCCCGGGCCGGTGGAGCCGAACCGCACCGCGTCGGGGTTGGCGCCGATGTATTCCATCATCTCGGGGAAGGTGTTGAACGGCGCGTCGGGATGGGCCACCAGGATCGGCGTGCCGCGGGCCAGCAGGCTGACCGGAATGAAGTCGCTGTAGTCCTTGTCGCCAAAGCCCATCACCTTGTAGAGCATCGGGTTTTCCGCGCCCATCAGCAGCGTGTAGCCGTCCGCCGCGGTGCCTGCGACATGGTTCAGGGCAATCGCCCCGACGCCGCCGGTCATGTTCTGCATGACAACGGAGCCGCCCAGAATTTCTTCGGCGTGGGGCGTCACGGCGCGCATGACCGTATCGGTCGACCCTCCTGCACCCCATTGGATGATGCCTTGGATTTCCTTTTCCGGATATTCCGCAAGTGCAGTGGCAGCGCTGAGGCCAAGGGCCACGGCAGCGCCGATGAGTACGCGAGACATTTCGTTCCTCCCTTATGTCAAGCCACCGGCGAATCGCAGGCTGCCCCGCCGGTCACCCCTCTAAAATGTACTATGCGGTTAATTTGTCAACGGGAATGTACCAAGCGTTTAATTTCATGCTATCACGGGGGCAGAATCGGAAAGTTCAGAGACCCGGACCAATGGCAGAGACGACGAAGAAACCGGCCAAACCCCGCAAGTCGCGCTGGAAGCAGGACCCGGACGCGGTCAAGGCCGATATCCTGAGGGCCGCCACCGAGGAGTTCGCGGCGCACGGGCTGGCGGGCGGGCGGATCGACGAAATTGCCCGGAAAACCGAGGCCTCCAAGCGGATGATCTACTACTATTTCGGCGACAAGGAGGGGCTTTACCAAAGCGTTCTGGAGAACGTCTATCTGACGCTTCGCGAAAACGAGGACGCGCTGGAAGTCGAGACCCTGGAGCCGGTGGCCGCCCTCAAACGGCTGGTCGAGGCAACCTTCGACGCCCACGCCGCCACACCGCAGTTCATCCGCCTGGTGATGATCGAGAATATCCACAACGCCGCCTATTTGCGGAAATCGGAGATCATCCCCCGCCTCAACCGGTCGATCATCGACAAGCTGGATGACGTCTGCCGCCGCGGCCGGGCCGCCGGACTTTTCCGCGAGGGCGCCGATCCGCTCGAGCTGCACTGGCTGATCAGTTCCTCCAGCTATTACAACGTCTCGAACCGGGCGACCTTCTCGACGTCTTTCGGGGAGAGCCTTTATACCGCGGAAGGCCAGGCCCGGCTGCGCCAGCGCCTTGTCGACATGGTGCTGGGGCTGGTTGTCATCGGCCATGAACCACGGACGCTGGCGGCAGAATAGACGCGGATGTTCGAGATTTTTTCCGTCACCGTTCCTGTCTATCTCATCATCCTGTTCGGATATGGCGCGGTGCGCACAGGCTATGTGGGCCAGGATACGGTTGGCGCGCTCAGCGGTTTTACGATCCGGATCAGCCTGCCGGCCCTGATCTTCAGCGCGATAGCCCTGCCGGAGACCGGCGGGGCACTGAACTGGGTGCTGATCGCAGGGTACATGGCCGCCTCGCTCGCGGCGCTGTTCATCGGCTACGGCGTGATGCGCCTGCCTTTCCGGCAGGACCGGGGCGCCTCGTGGATCCACGGGCTCGCCATTGCGAATTCCAACAGCGGTTTCATTGGATTTTCCATTGCGTCGCTGGTTTTCCCCGAGACGGCGCTGAATGTCCTGGCCTGGATCATGATTGTCGAGAATGTGGTGATCATTCCCTTTGCGATTGTTGCAGCAGAAAGTTCCGCCGGCGCGGCGGCCAGCTGGCGCACCGCGGCGGGCAAGGCAGTCCGCAGCTTTCTTCGCAACCCGCTGGTGGCGGCGGTGGCGCTGGCCCTGGCGCTGAAGCTCACGGACACAACGCTGCCCGGAGGACTCGCGCAAACTGTAAAGATGGTTGCTTCGGCCGCGCCGGTAGTCGCCCTGTTTGTTGTCGGCGGTATCATCGCCCAGTTCAGCATCAGCCCGATGTGGCGGCGCACGGCCGCGATTGTCCTTGGCAAGCTGGTTCTGCACCCCGCTCTGGTGTTCGTGGTGCTGAGTTTTCTATTGGGCGCCGCCGACCCCTTTGTGCTGACGGCTATGCTGATTGCGTCGGTGCCGATGCTGTCGATCTATCCCGTACTCGGCGCAGCTTACGGGGTGGAACAGGTCTGTGCGACGGCTCTTGTAATCTCTACCGCCGCATCCTTTCTCACGGTCAGCGCGTTGATATGGGGGATGGAAAAGTTTGTTTAGCGGGGCGCCGCCGGCACGGCCTGACTCCGGCCGCATCCTATAAGCTGAAGTCCAAGTATGGCGGCATGGAGGTGCCGGAGGCGCGGCAGCGCGGCGGGGCAAGCGCCGCCTGAAACGCCCTGTAGGATGTCTTCGGCGTGCGCTGCTGCGTGCTGTAGTCGACATGGACGAGGCCGAAACGTTTGCCATAGCCGAAGGACCACTCGTAGTTGTCAAGCAGCGACCAGGCGAAATAGCCCTTTACCGGCACGCCTTCTGCGATCAGACCGAGCACCACCTGCAGATGATCCTCGAAATACCTGAGCCGCACCGGGTCGTCGCAGATGCCGTCTGCGATGTGGTCGTCGCCGGCCATACCGTTCTCGGTCACAAACAGCGGCAGGTTGCCGGTGTAGTCGCGCGCCACCCGGGCCAGCAGCGTCCCCAATCCTTCGGGGTAGATTTCCCAGCCCATGCCGGTCTTGGGCAGCGGGCCTTCCACCGCCTCGCAATGCGGCCAGGGCGTGGCGGGCGCGGCGGCGATCAGCCCGCGGCTGTAGTAGTTGATGCCAAGCCAGTCGACCGGGGCCGAGATCGCTTCCATGTCGGCCTCGTAGCCTTCGGGCATATGCGGCGCCAGCGCGTCGAGGATGTCCTGCGGGTAGGCGCCCTTGAACAGCGCGTCGAGGAACCAGCGGTTGCCGATGCCGTCGGCAGTGCGGGCCGCCGCGGCGTCCGCAGGCGCGCCGGTCGCGGGCTGGTTGTCGGAGAGGTTCAGCACGATCCCGAGATTGGGCTGGCCCATTTCGCGCATTACCGCGAGCGAACGCCCATGCGCGAGCATGACGTGGTGCATGGCCCGTGCCGCGGCGCGGATGTCGCGCAGGCCGGGGGCCTGGGCGCCGATGAAGTGCGAAAGCCAGGCCACGCACCACGGCTCGTTGATCGTCGCCACCGCCGCGACCCGGTCTCCGATCCGTTCGATCACCGCGCGGGTGAAGGCGGCAAAGAGTTCCGGCGTCTCACGGTTGGTCCAGCCGCCCACGTCGGCCAGCGCCGACGGCAGGTCCCAGTGATAAAGCGTCAGGTAGGGTTTCAGCCCGCGTGCGAGGATCGCATCGACCAGCCGGCCGTAGAAGGCGAGGCCCTCGGGGTTCACGGTACGCCCGTCCGGCATCACCCGCGCCCAGGAAACCGAGAAGCGGTAGACGTCGAAGCCCGCCGCCTGCACCAGGTCGAGGTCCTCCTCGAAGCGGTGGTAGTGATCGCAGGCAACCGCGCCGTCATCGCCGTTGGCCACATTGCCCGGCGTCGCAGCGTAGGTGTCCCAGTGCGAGGTGCCGGCGCCGCCGAAACTGTGGCCCTCGATCTGGTAGGCGGCGGTGGCGGCGCCGAACAGGAAGCCGGCGGGGAAATCGCCGCGGGTAAAGGAAAAGGTCATCAGCTGTCCTTGAATCAGTTGCTAAAGTCCCGCGCAGGGGCAGGGTGTCTGGAAGGGGGCGGCCCCGCCGCCCGGGATCAGATGCGCGCTTCGGTCCCGGCGTCGAACAGCGAGGCGCGGGTCGGCTCGAAGCCAATGGCCAGCGTGTCGCCTGCCCGCACCTTCGCGTAGCCGTCCATGCGGATGCGCAGCGGCTCGCCCGCCAGATCGGCATAGACCAGCGTGTCGGACCCCATCGGCTCGACAAGGTTCACCGAGACCTGCGCCTGCACCGGGGCGCGCTCGGCCAGCTCGCCGGTGACCACGTGCTCGGGCCGGATGCCGATGATGGCGCTGCCCGGCCGCGGCCTGTCCGAGGCAAACTCGTAGCCCTCCATCGGCATACGCAGCCCGCCCTTGGTGAAGGTTCCGCCATCAAAAGTGCCTTCGATGAAGTTCATCGAGGGGCTGCCGATGAAATCGGCGACATATTTGTTCTGCGGGCGGTTGTAGATTTCGTCCGGCGTGCCGAGCTGCATGATCACCCCGCCGCGCATGATCGCGATGCGGTCGGCGAGCGTCATCGCCTCGACCTGATCGTGGGTGACGTAGATCATCGTGTTGCTAAGCTGCTGGTGCAGCCGCTTCAGCTCGACCCTGAGGTCCGCGCGCAGCTTGGCGTCGAGGTTCGACAGCGGCTCGTCGAACAGGAACACGTCTACGTCGCGCACCAGGGCCCGGCCGATCGCCACCCGCTGGCGCTGGCCGCCCGACAGCGCGCCGGGCTTGCGTTTTAAGAGCGGCTCGATTTGCAGGATCTCGGCGGCGCGGGCGACCCGGCGCTTGATCTCGTCCTTGGGCACGCGGGCGTTCTTCAGGCCGAAGGAGAGGTTCCCCTCCACCGTCATCTGCGGATAAAGCGCGTAGGACTGGAACACCATGCCAATGCCGCGTTCCGAGGGCTCCTTCCAGGTGACATTCTGGTCCTGGATGAAGATCTGCCCGTCGGTGACTTCCAGGAGCCCCGCGATGCAGTTCAGCAGCGTGGACTTGCCGCAGCCCGAGGAGCCGAGCAGCACCAGGAACTCGCCCTGCCGGATGTCGAGGTCGAGGTTCCTGAGCACCTGCACCTCTCCGAACTGCAGATCGAGGCCGCGGATGCGGACGGAAGGGGTGTGCATGTTCATGGCGTTCATCCTTTCACCGCGCCGGCCGCGATGCCGCGCACGAAGAGTTTTCCGGAGACGAAGTAGATGGCGAGGGGGACAAGGCCGGTAAGCAGGGTCGCGGCCATGTTGACGTTGTATTCCTTCACCCCCTGCACCGAGTTCACGATGTTGTTGAGCTGCACCGTCATCGGGTAGGTCTCGGGCTTGGTGAAGATCACGCCGAACAGGAAGTCGTTCCAGATGCCGGTGACCTGCAGGATCATCGCCACCACGAAGATCGGCAGCGACATCGGCAGCATGATCCGGAAGTAGATGCCCCAGAACCCGGCGCCGTCGACGCGGGCGGCCTTGAACAGCTCCTCGGGCATGCCGGCGAAGTAGTTGCGGAACAGAAGCGTCAGGATCGGCATGCCGAAGACGGTGTGCACCATGACCAGCCCCCAGATGCTGCCGTAAAGCCCCAGCTCGCGCAGGATGATCACCATCGGGTAGAGCATCACCTGGTAGGGGATGAAGGCGCCAAGCAGCAGGATGGTGAAGAACACCTCGGAGCCCTTGAACTTCCAGTTCGCCAGCGCGTAGCCGTTGACCGAGGCAATCGCCACCGACAGCGCAAGCGAGGGCAGCAGGATCTGCACCGAGTTGCCGAAGCCGCGGCTCAGCCCGTCGCAGTTGATGCCGGTGCAGGCCGCCGACCAGGCCTTGGCCCAGGGTTCGAAGGTGATCTCGACCGGCGGCGCAAAGATGTTGCCGAGGCGGATCTCCGGCATCCCCTTGAGCGAGGTCATCACCATCACCCACAGGGGGAGCAGGTAGTAGACCGAGACAACGATCAGCGTGCCGTAAATGATGATATTGCTGCGCGACAGCGCGCGCTTGGGTTTCGGGCCGCGCGGGCCGTCCATGGGGAGAGCGGTATCAGCCACGTTTCTTTCCTGCAAATTCGAGATAGGCCCAGGGCACCAGCACCACGAGGACCGAAACCAGCATCATGGTCGAGGCGGCAAAGCCCTGCGCGAGGTTCTGGTTCTTGAACATCGAGTCCATGACATAAAGCGCGGGCATCTGGCTGGAGATGCCGGGGCCGCCGGCGGTCTGCGCCACCACCAGGTCGTAGACCTTGATGATGCCCGCCGCGATCAGCACCAGGGCGGTGACGAAGACCGGGCGCATCATCGGGATGATCACCTTCACATAGGTCTTTACCGTGCCGATGCCGTCGACGCGGGCGGCCTTCCAGATGTCCTCGTCGATGCCGCGCAGCCCGGCCAGCATGATCACCATGACCAGACCCGAGCCCTGCCAGATGCCTGCGATCAGGATGCCGAAGATCACCAGGTCCGGGTTGTTGAGCGGGTCGAAGACAAAGCTCTCCCAGCCCATCGCGCGCACCGTCGCCTGGATGCCGAAGTCGGGGTTCAGGATCCACTGCCAGGCAAGCCCGGTGACGATGAAGCTGAGCGCGAAAGGATACAGGAACACGGTGCGGAACGCGCCCTCGAAGCGGATCTTGCGGTCCAGGAGCGCCGCCAGCGTGAAGCCGATCAGCAGGATCAGCACCATCGAGCAGATGCCGTAGACCGCCAGGTTCTCGAGCGACACCAGCCAGCGCCGGGTGCTCCACAGCCGCTCGTACTGGCCCAACCCCTCCCAGTTCAGCCGCGGCAGCAGCTTGGAGCCGGTGAAGGAATAAAGCACTGTCCAGGCCGTGCAGCCAACGAAAACCACCAGCGCGGTCAGCACCATCGGCACCGCGGCGATCTTGGCGGAGAGGTTGCGGAACAGGCGCCGCGGTCTTCGCTCGGCGCGGGCGAGGCTGAGGCCGCCGCTTTCGATGATGGTCATGGGGGATCTCCCGGAAACTGGCGGCGGGCAGGGCGCTGCCGCGGGCCGCTGCGCGCGGCCGAGTCACAAAGGCTTTGGGGACCGCGCGGACCTGCCCTCCGGGGGCGGCCCGCGCGGGCTGGGTCTTGGTCAGTCGGCGCCGGCGATGATCTCGGCGAAGCGGGCCTGGGCTTCTTGCGCGCTCATCGAGTCATCGGCCCAGAACTCGGCCATCAGGTCCTCGACCTGGCCGGTGGTATCGGCGGTCAGCGACATGTCGCCCGAGGGCAGCACGCTGTCCGAACCGCTGGCCAGGATCTCAAGACCCTTCTGCATGCAGGCGTTGGCGGAGGACATGTCGATGTCCCCGCGCACCGGCAGCGAGCCCTTGGCAAGGTTGAAGGCCACCTGCACGCCGGGCGACAGCAGCACCGCCGCCAGCTCCTTCTGCATCGCGGTCACTTCCGGGTCGTCGCTGGCCGGGAAATAGATCGCGTCGCCGCCGGTATCGAGCACCGCGTTGACGCCGAGGCCTGGCAGGCAGGAGTAGTCCTCGCCCGCGACCTTGCCTGCCATGGCGAATTCGCCCTGCGCCCAGTCGCCCATGATCTGGCCGCCGGCCGTGCCGGTGATCACCATGTTGGTGGCCTGGTTCCAGTCCTGCACGTTGGAGCCCTTCGCCATCTCGCGCGCGGCGGCCACCGCCTCGAACGCGGCCTTGTACTCGGGGCCCGCCGCAACCTCGGCATCCTTGCCGATGTTCACGGCCTTCCAGGCGTCGAGCCCGGCCACGGCCAGCGAGATCGTCCCGAAGGCGAGGTTCGACTGCCAGGGCTGCTGGCCGATCGCCAGCGGCTGCTTGCCCGCTTCCGCGAGCGCCGGTGCGGCGGCGGTGAACTCGGTCCAATCCGCGGGCACAGCGACGCCCGCGTCCTCGAAGGCCTTGTGACTCAGCCACAGCCACTGGGCGGAATGGATGTTGAGCGGCGCGCAGTAGATGCGGCCATCGACCGTGCAGGCCTCGAGCAGCGCCGGAGGGTTCACCACATCGGTCCAGCCGTTGGCCTCGGCGACATCGGTGATGTCGAGCATCATCCCCGCCTCGATCAGCTCCTCGGCCTGGCGGCCATGGGTCATCTGGGTCGCGCCCATCGGATCGCCGCCCAGAATGCGGCTGATGATGATCGGCCGCGCGGTGCCGCCCGAGCCGGCAATGGCGCCATCGACCCAGGTATTGCCGGTATCGGCCTCGAATGCCTGGGCCAGCTCCTTCACGGCAGCGGCCTCGCCGCCCGAGGTCCACCAGTGAGTGACCTCAAGCTCCCCTGCCGAAACGGCAGTGGCGCCGCAGGCAGCAGCAAGGGCCAGCAGAGACGGTTTCAACTTCACGATCGCATCCTCCCGATTCTAAATCGTTATAGAATTTCCTATAACGTTTCAGATTTGGCTGGCAAGAAAAACTTTTGCAGGATACAAATGGGGCAAAGGGAGAGCCTGCCGGTGCCCCGAACGGCATTGCCGCCCGCGGTGGTGCGCCGGCAGGAGAACGAGCAGAACAATAAAGGAAGCGACCCGATGGCATCCGGCAAGACAGAGACCCCCGCCCCGGCGCCGCGCCAGAAGCCGACGCTCAAGACCATCTCGCAGATGAGCGGGCTGGCCGTCGCTACCGTCTCGCGCGCCCTGAGCGACGCGCCCGACATCGGTGCGCAGACCAAAGCTCGGGTCCGGCGCATCGCCGCCGAAATCGGCTATGTTCCCAACCGGGCCGGCGTTCGCCTGCGCACCGGGCGCACCAACGTCGTCAGCCTCGTCATGTCGACCGAGCACGAGATGATGAACATGACGGCGCGGCTGATCTCAGCCATCGCCTCGGGGCTGCGCGGCACGCCCTATCATCTGAACATGACGCCGTACTTTCCCGGCGACGATCCGATGAAACCGATCCGCTACATCGTCGAAACCGGATCGGCGGACGCGGTGATCTTCAACCAGGTCGAGCCTGACGACCCCCGTGTCGATTACCTGATGGCCAAGAATTTTCCCTTCGCCACGCACGGGCGGTCGAACCGGGCCTCCGAGCATGCCTATTTCGACTTTGACAACAAGGCCTTCGCGCGGCTCGGCATTGAGGCGCTGAGCGGCAAGGGCCGCCGGCGCGTCCTG
Organism: Cribrihabitans neustonicus; assembly: GCF_048820895.1. Lineage (NCBI taxonomy): Bacteria > Pseudomonadati > Pseudomonadota > Alphaproteobacteria > Rhodobacterales > Paracoccaceae > Cribrihabitans > Cribrihabitans neustonicus. The sequence continues at coordinate 14,344 of NZ_JBMERQ010000010.1, read as the reverse complement.
CTCATCGCCCCGCCCCGCTCGCAGAGCTACGCGGGCGAGATGATTGCCGGGGCAACCGCCGCCGCGGCCTCCTGCGGCATCGATCTGATCCTGGCCGGCGGCATCACCAGCGACAGCAGCAGCGAAGATGTCAGCCGGCACGTCAGGGAGCTCGTTTCCGCCGATCCGGGCATCGACGGCATCCTGACAGGGTCTCCGAACGCAACGATGGCAGCGATCGGCGCCGTCGAGACGCTTGGCCGCGGGGTTGGTGTGGACATCGACGTGTTCGCAAAAGAAGCGATCCCCTTCCTGAGGATGTTCCGCCCTAAGATAATGGTTATCGAGGAAGACGTCGCAAAGGCCGGCGACTTTCTGGCCCGGGCTGCGATCCACGCGGCGCGAGAACCCGGGATGCCGCCCATGCAGTTTCTGGACGTGCCGAGTTAAGCGCAATGCACATCGATCCTGTCCTGCATCGAATATGGCCTTGCCATGCGCGCAGGTGCTGGCGGCTTCCGCGCTGACATCCGGCATCACCTCGCCAACGAAGAGACCGGCCTGTCCAGCTCAATGCGGGCATTGCTTCCCAGTCTGCTTGATGGCCAAGCGAATATTGAGCGGCGGGCCGCCGGGCTACTTAAGAGATCGAAGCCATTGCGCATAGCAATGATCCGCTTTTCGCTGAACCGGCTTCTTTTCATCGTCTGCCGCCCCTTTTGGAGAGCAGGTCAATTTCGAACCACGGCCTTTTCAGGGGAGCACGTCAGAAGCCCCGCCGCCTCGCTCACCAGCGGCCCTCCACTCCGGAGCGGCTCACCTACTCGTTCGCAGGCGCCCCGGGAGCGGCGTGCCGCGCCGAAAAGCCGCGCAGGAGAGATACGCGCCGCGGTCGGAAGCTGCGGCCGTTGAGGCAAGCGCGTTCGATTCCAGAGGCGTGGAAGATGCGCCAGTCCTGCCGCAGGCAGCACCAGACCAGCACCATCAGTGTGCCATCCGAGTAGCTGATGCCCAGGGGCCAGACCTCGCGCTCTGTGACCTGGCCCTTGAGGTCCCGGTACCGCAGGTCGAGCGCCAGTTCCTCCCAGCAGGCGCGGCGCAGAAGTGCCATGTCCACCGTGATTTCCACGCGGGCAGGCGGCGGCCGGAAGCTGCGCAGGACCGTATGCATGGCCTGCCGGGACTGTTTGTCGGCAAGCGTGGCGATGATCCGGGCGAGTGCCGAACGGCCTGCCTCCTCAAGTGCTGCGTCGCCGGTCTGGCGCAACTCGCCCACGGCGAGGACCAGCGCCTCGATTTCCAGGCGGGAGAAGCTTTGCGGCGGCAGCGCGGGATCTTCGGTCAGCCTGTAGCCCACCCCGGCCTCGCCGTCGATCAGGGCGCCGCCGGCGCGCAGCGTGGCGATGTCGCGGTAGAGCTGGCGCTGCGACACGCCGGTCTCCGCCGCCAGCCGCGCGGCCGTGACCGGCGCAGGCAAGCGTCGAAACGTATCCATCAGGCGCATGAGGCGGTCGGTCCGGGCCATGCTGACGGGAATTGTCATCAGCCTGAGGCTAAGTCAAGGCATGACACATTTCCAGGAGGCTCCCATGCTGACACTTTACCACGCCCCGAACTCCCGCTCGACCTCCATCCTCGTTCTGATCGAGGAGATGGGCATCGCCGGCCAAATCGACGTGATCGGGGTCACGGTACCCCGGCAGGACGGCAGTGGCGGACCCGATCCGCGCAATCCGCATCCCGAGAAGAAAGTGCCCTACCTGACCGACGGCGCGGACCATGTGCGCGAGCGCGGGGCCATCATCGCCTACCTGACGGACAGGTTCCCGGAGTCTGGACTCGGTCGTCCAGTCGGGCACCCTCAGCGCGGGGCTTTTCTTAGCTGGCTGTTCTACTACCAGGGTGTGATGGAGCCCGTGCTGGTCCTCGACTGGGCGAAGATCGAACATCCCGCCGTACACGCGACGTTCCGCGATCTGGACACCGTTTTCGCCCGCCTGTCCGAAGCGCTGGACGGTCAGCCCTACCTTCTCGGCGAGGACTATTCGGCGGCCGACCTGCTGCTGTCGAGCCCCTTCCATTGGCTGCCGGACGCGGTGCCGGAGCAGCCCTCCGTCCAGGCCTGGATCAGGCGCTGCGCGGATCGTCCGGCGTTGAAGGCTGTCATGGAACGGGAGAGATCGCAGCTGCGGCAATAGGCCGGAGCCGCGAATCTGGGCCTTCTGGGCAAGCAAGCGTTGTCCATGCGGATAGAGCTCTGGCTGTCCCGGGCGTTCGAGCAGCTTTTGCTCTTATGTCCCGGCCGGCCGGAGTGGTGCGGCGGAACGTTCCGGGGCTGCTCGGCCAGGGTCAGTCGCCACCCCGGCAGGCGGTACACCGCAGCCGGACTTGACCGGCGTTGAGCCTGCGAAATCGGACCAGAAATTTCATCATAACAAATGAAATTCCGCATATTGAAATTAATCGCTGAACTTGTTACTCCAAACTCAGGCCGGGAGGAGCGGCGGACAACGGGGAGGGTGCGGGATGGAAAGCAAGGTCAAGCTGACAGTGGATGGCGGCGTCGCGGTCGTGCGGGTGGATAACCCGCCGGTGAACGCGCTGTCGCAGGCCGTGCGGGCCGGGCTGCGCGCCAGCCTGCGCGCGGCGCTGGACAGCGGCGACGTCAAGGCCGTCGTGATCTGCTGCGCGGGACGCGGGTTTTTTGCCGGTGCGGATATCCGCGAGTTCGGCCAGCCGCCCAAGGCGCCGGCCCTGCCGGATCTCATCAATGAGATCGAGGCGGTACCGGTGCCGGTTGTTGCCGTGATGCATGGAAGCGCGCTTGGCGGCGGGCTGGAGGTGGCCTTGGGCGCGCATTACCGGATTGCGGCACCGGGCACCCGGCTTGGCCTGCCGGAAGTGTCTCTGGGCCTGCTGCCCGGGGCAGGCGGCACGCAGCGCCTGCCGCGTCTGGTTCCGGCAGCGGATGCCGCCCGGATGATCACCGGCGGCAAGCCGGTCGATGCGGAGACCGCGCTGTCACTGGGGCTGATCGACCGGATCGCGGACGGCGATGACGCTTGCGCCGCGGGCATCGCCTTTGCCCGCGAACTGATCGCGGGTGGCAAGGGGCCGCGCCCGGCGGGCAGCCTGGCCTGCAATCGGCTGGAGCCTGCGGAGCTGGAGGCCATCCGGGCGCAAACCGCAAAGGCGGCGCGCGGCGCGATTGCGCCCTTGAAGTGCCTGGAGGCCGTGGAGGCAGCAATGACCCTGCCGTTTGCGGACGGCTTGAAGCGGGAACGCGCAGTGTTTCAGGAGCTGATGGAGTCCGATCAGAGCAAGGCCCTCATCCACGCCTTCTTTGCCGAGCGCCAGGCCGGAAAGCTGCCGGAACTCGGCGGAACCGAGCCGCGCGCGATCAGCCGGATCGGCGTGGTTGGCGGCGGCACGATGGGGGCGGGGATTGCCGTGAGCGCGCTGCTCAGCGGGCTTGAGGTGACCCTGGCCGAACGCGACGATGCGGCCGCCGCCAAGGCCGCCGCCAGCGCCGCCAAGATGCTGGAGAGCGCGGTGAAGCGCGGCAAGCTGGCTGCCGAGCGGCGCGAGGCCATCCTGGCAGAGTCTTTCCGCACCACCACCCGGTTCGAGGACTTCGCGCAGGCGGACCTCGTGATCGAAGCGGTGTTCGAAAGCATGGACGTCAAGAAGGACGTCTTCACCCGGCTGGACCGGGTCTGCAAGCCGGGAGTGATCCTGGCGTCGAACACCTCCTACCTGGACCTGAACGCAATCGCGGCAATGACCAGCCGCCCGCAGGATGTGATCGGGCTGCATTTCTTCTCGCCCGCGCATGTTATGCGGCTGCTGGAAGTGGTCGTTGGCGCAAAAACCGCTCCGGATGTTGTTGCAACGGGGTTTGCATTGGCGAAGCGGCTGAACAAGGTGGCTGTGCGCGCCGGGATCTGCGACGGGTTCATCGGCAACCGGATCCTCTCGCACTACGGCAAGGCGGTCTACGGCATGGTGCTTGCGGGCGCGAGCCCCTATGCGGTGGACAGGGCGCTGACCGGCTTCGGCCTGGCCATGGGACCTTTTGCCGTGGGCGATCTGGCCGGGCTGGATATCGGCTGGGCCAACCGCAAGCGGCTGGCGCCGGAGCGCGACCCGCGCGAGACCTACCCGGAATTCGCCGACCGCCTGTGCGAGCTGGGCCGCTTCGGGCGCAAGACCGGCCGCGGGTTCTACATCTACGAAGACGGCGCCGCGCCCCGGCCCGACCCCGAGGTGGAAGAGATCATCGAGAAGGAGCGCGCCGCCAAGGGGATCACGCCGCGCAGCATCGGCGATGCGGAGATCGTCAGCCGCTACATGGCCGCGATGGTGAACGAGGCCGCGCGCGTGGTCGGAGACGGCATCGCGCTGCGCCCGCTGGACGTCGATGTGACCCTGCTGAACGGCTACGGCTTTCCGCGCTGGCGCGGCGGTCCAATGCATTATGCTGACACCGTGGGGCTGGACAAGATCCTGGCGGACATCTGCCGCTACCACGAGGAAGACCCGTTCCTCTGGCAGCCCGCGCCGCTCTTGCAGCGCCTGGCCTCTGAAGGCCGGACCTTTGCCAGCCTCAATTCCTGAAGGAGTTTCCAATGAAACAGGCGGTCATCGTCTCCACCGCGCGCACGGGCCTCGCCAAGTCCTACCGCGGCGCGTTCAATGAAACCCATGGCGCCACCATGGCAGGCCATGCCATCAGCCACGCGGTTGAGCGCGCGGGCATTGCGCCGGACCTGATCGAAGACGCGCTGGTCGGCTGCGGCTACCCCGAGGGCTGGACCGGCGCCAATATCGCCCGCCAGTCGGTGATCCGGGCCGGGCTGCCGGTGTCGGTCTCTGCCGCGACCGTAAACCGCTTCTGCTCCTCCGGGCTGCAGGCGGTGGCGATGGCGGCGCATTCCATCGTGATGGAGGGCGCGCCGGCCGCCATCGGCGCCGGGGTGGAGAGCATCAGCCAGATGCCGCCGTCGCGCCCGCCGCAGTCCCGCGAGAGCTGGATCCTGGAAAACAAGCCGGAACTGTATCTCTCGATGATCCAGACCGCCGACATCGTGGCCGAACGCTATGGCATCAGCCGCGAGGCGCAGGACGAGCTGGCGCTCGCCAGCCAGCAGCGCACGGCAGCGGCGCAGGCCGCGGGCAGGCTGGACGATGAAATCGTGCCGATCACCGTGACCCAGGCCTTCAAGAACAAGGAAAGCGGCGAGGTCACCCGCAAGGAGGTGACGTTCGGCATGGATGATTGCAACCGGCCCAATACCACGCTGGAAGGGCTCGCGGGCCTTGCGCCGGTTCAGGGCGAGGGGCATTTCGTCACCGCGGGCAATGCCTCGCAGCTGAGCGACGGGGCGGCGGCGCTGGTGCTGATGGACAGCACGGTGGCCGAGCGCGAAGGCGCCGAACCGCTGGGGGCCTTCAAGGGCTTTGCGGTGGCGGGCTGCGAGCCGGACGAGATGGGCATCGGCCCGGTCTACGCGGTGCCGCGCCTGCTGGAGCGGCACGGGCTCACGGTCAGCGACATTAACCTGTGGGAGCTGAACGAGGCCTTCGCCTCGCAGGCGCTCTACTGCCGCGACCGGCTGGGGATCGACCCGGAGATCTGCAACGTCAACGGCGGCTCGATCTCGATCGGCCACCCGTTTGGCATGACCGGCGCGCGGATGACCGGGCATCTGCTGCTCGAAGGCCGGCGGCGCGGCGCCAGGCTGGGCGTTGTCACCATGTGCATCGGCGGCGGCATGGGCGCGGCCGGCCTGTTTGAAATCTTCTGATTGGCTAGGCTGAGGGGCAAGGCGCGATGGATCTGAATTACACCAGCGAAGAACAGGCATTCCGGGCCGAGGTCCGCCAGTGGCTGGCCGATACCCTGCCGCATGAGCTGCGCGAGAAGGTGCGGCTGGGCAAGCGGCTGGCCAAGGCCGATATCGAGCTGTGGCACAGCCTGCTGAATGCGCGCGGCTGGCTGGCGCCGAACTGGCCGCGTGCCTACGGCGGCTGCGAGTGGAACGCGGTGCAGCGCCATATCTTCGAGGAGGAAGCCTGTCTCGCCCATGCCCCGCGCAGCCTGCCGTTTGGCCTGTCGATGCTGGCGCCGGTGCTGCTGGCGTTCGGCACGGAAAAGCAGCGCCAGCGCTTCCTGCCGCGCATCCTCGACGGTCACGACTGGTGGTGCCAGGGCTATTCCGAGCCGGGCGCGGGTTCAGACTTGGCGGCGGTCAAGACCCGTGCGGTTCGCGAGGGCGATCACTATGTGGTCAACGGCCAGAAGACCTGGACCACCCTGGGCCAGCACGCCAATTGGATCTTCTGCCTGGTGCGCACCGATCCGGACGCCAAGAAGCAGGAGGGCATCTCCTTCCTGCTGATCGACATGGACACACCCGGCGTCACCGTGCGCCCCATCGTGCTGATCGATGGCGAGCCGGAGGTGAACGAGGTGTTCTTCGACAACGTTCGGGTGCCTGCGGAGAATCTGGTGGGCGAGGAGAACAAGGGCTGGACCTATGCCAAGTACCTGCTGACCCATGAGCGCACCAATATTGCCGGGGTGGGGTTCTCCACCGCGCTGCTGACCACGCTGAAGCATGTGGCTGGCCGCGTGCAGTCCGGCGGCCGGCCGCTGGCGGAGAACCCGCATTTTGCGGCCCGGATGGCCCAGGCAGAGATCGACCTTATGGCGATGGCGACCACCAACCTGCGGGTTGTCTCGGCCGCGGCCAAGGGGCAGGCGCCCGGCGCCGAGAGCTCGATGCTCAAGGTCAAGGGCACGGTGATCCGGCAGGATCTGACATCGCTCCTGCGCCGCGCGATGGGACCCGACGCGCTGCCGTTCCAGCCCGATTTCCTGGAGGGCGGCAGCAATGCCGAAGCGCTTGGCCCGGACCACGCCGCGGCGGCGGCGCCCGGGTATTTCAACATGCGCAAGCTGTCGATCTTCGGCGGCTCGAACGAGGTGCAGCGCACCATCATCACCAAGGCCATTTTGGGGCTGTAACGGGAGCAGGCGACATGGACTTCAATCTGACCGAAGAACGGGTGATGCTCCGCGATACGCTGCGGCGATTCCTGGCGGACAAATACACGCACGAACAGCGCCGGGCGCTGATCACGGCGGGCACGCCTTTTGATGCCATTATCCATGCCGGTCTGGCCGAACTTGGCGTGCTGGGGGCGATGTTCAGCGAAGAGCAGGGCGGCTTTGGCGGCCAGGGCTTCGATCTGATGGTAGTGTTCGAGGAGCTGGGCCGCGCCGGCGTGATCGAGCCGGTGCTGCCCGCGGTGCTCGCGGGCGGGCTGATCGCGGCCCTTGGCGACGGGCGGCAGCGCGGGCTGGCTGAGGAGATCATCGCGGGCACCCATGTGGCGGCACTGGCGCAGGGCGAGGCCGCGGCGCGCTATGACCTGAACCACGTGGAAACCACGGCCGTGCCAGACGGCGACGCCATCGTTCTGAGCGGCCTCAAGACCCATGTGCTTTACGGGGCGGAGGCGCAGACCCTGGTGGTTTCCGCGCGAGAGTTTGGCGATGTGAGGGACGCGGCAGGCATATCGCTGTTCCTGGTGCCGGCGAATGCGCCCGGCGTGACGGTCAGCGGCCACCGCAACATAGACGGCATTCCGGCGGCCACGGTCACCCTCGACGGGGTGCGCCTGCCCGCCTCGGCCCGGCTGGGGGCCGCCGGAGAGGGGTTGGACGCGCTGGAGGCAGCTGTTGCGCGCGGGCTGACGGCGATTTGTGCCGAAGCATTGGGCGCAATGGAGGCGGCCAGGGACCTGACCATCAGCTACCTGAAGGAACGCAAGCAGTTCGGCACCCCGATCGGCAAGTTCCAGGCCTTGCAGCACCGGATGGCGGACATGCTGATCGAAGTGGAGCAGGCGCGCTCGGCGGTGATCAACCTCGCGGGCAACCTGAATCGGCCGCGCGAACTGCGCGAGATCCACGTAAGCGCCGCCAAGAACCTCATCGGCCGCACCGGCGCGCTGGTGGCCGAGGAATGCATCCAGATGCACGGCGGCATCGGCATGACCGACGAATATGCGCTCTCGCATTTTGCCCGCCGCCTGACGATGATCGACCACCTGTTTGGAGACACCGACCATCACCTCGCGCGGTTCATCGCGCTGAAGGCGGGCTGAGCCATGGTGCCCAAGCGTCCCGAAAGGCCCCTGATCCCGCTGTTCGAGGCGATGGGCTATGACATCGAAATCGACGCGGAGGCGGTGGAGGCGCATTGCGTGCTGGACATCTCGCCCCTGCACCTGAACCGCCAGGGCAGCCTGCACGGCGGGGTCGCGGCGACGCTTCTGGATACCGCCAGCGGCATCACCGCCAGCCTGACCTGCGATCCGGAAGGCATCACGCCCTTCGTGACCCTGTCGCTCAACATCAGCTATATCGCGGTGGCGCGTGAGGGCCGCGTGAGGGCCACCGGCCGGATCACCGGCGGCGGGCGGACAACCAAGTTCGTCGCCTGCGATCTGCGGGACGAAAGCGGTCAGCTGATCGCGTCCTCCACCGGGGTTTTCCGGCGGGTGCGCGCAACGGACAACGGGGTGGCGGCATGAGCGCGCTTTACCGGCACGAGCGCCGCGGCGGGGCCCTGATCATCTGGAACTGCAACACCGCGATGCGCAACGCGCTGTCGTACGAGTATTACCAGGGCCTGCAGGACGGTCTCGCGCAGGCTGCCTCCGACCCCGGCATCGCGGCGGCGATCCTCGCGGGGGAGGGCGGGTTCTTCTGTTCTGGCGGCAACCTCAACATGCTGAAGGAACGCCGCGCGATGCCCTACGCGGAGCGTCAGGTGCAGATCGGCAAGCTGAACGCCCTGATCCGCGCGGTCCGCACCTGCCCCAAGCCAGTCATCGCAGCCGTCGAAGGCGGGGCGGCCGGGGCCGGGCTGTCCCTTGCGATGGCGGCGGACATGATCGTGGCCGAAGAGGGCGCCAAGTTCACCCTCGCCTATGTGAAGGCGGGTCTGGTGCCGGATGGCGGTGCGACCTACGCGCTGACGCAGGCGCTGCCGCGGGCGACCGTGGCGCGGATGGCGATGCTGGGCGCGCCTCTCAGCGCGGAGCGCATGCACCAGCTTGGTGCGGTCACGGAGCTCGCCCCCAAGGGCCGCGCCCTGGCGCAGGCCGAGGCTCTGGCCGAAGCCCTGGCCCGCGGCCCCGAGGCCGCGATTGCCGGTATCAAGGAGCTGCTCAACCAAGCCGAAACCGCAGGGTTCGAAGATCAGCTAGCGCATGAACGCGACGCCATGGCCAAAGCCCTGGGCGGAGACGAAGCCCAGGCGGGCATCAGCGCCTTTCTTGGCAAGACAGCCCCAGTATTCCGGTGAGGAGACCGACATGATGCATACTTCTGCACTTCCGGCGATTTTCGATACGGCCGTGACCCGGACCTATGGCACCCGGCTGCCGGTGGTGGCGGGCGGGCTGCAATGGCTTGCCAATGCCGAATATGTGTCGGCTGCGGCACGGGCCGGGATCATCTCTTTCATCACCGCGGCCAGTTTCCCGGAAATGGACGATCTGCGCGCCGAGATCCGCCGCTGCCGGGAGATGTGCGGCGGCAAGCCCTTCGGGGTCAACGTCTCGATGATCCCCAAGCTGGTGCCGGGGGAGAAGACCGAAGAGGTGTTCCGCCTGATCGCGGACGAGGGCGTGCAATTCGTCGAAACCTCCGGCCGCAGTCCCGAGGCCATCATGCCCATCCTCAAGGACGCCGGCATCACCGTTCTGCACAAGGTGCCCAGCCTGCGCTACGCGGTGAAGGCCGAGCAGGTGGGGGTGGACATGGTGTCGATCGTCGGCGCCGAATGCGGCGGCCATCCCGGCATGGACATGGTCGGCAGCATGGTCAACGCCGGGCTGGCGGAGGACCGGCTGAGCATTCCCTGGCTGATCGGCGGCGGCATCGGACACGGCAAGCAGATCATCGCGGCCCTTGTGATGGGTGCTTCGGGCGTGGTGATGGGCACCCGCTTCCTGGTGGCCGCCGAGCTCACGGCGCACCCGGACTACAAGCAGGCGATGGTGGAGGCGAGCGAGCTGGACACGCAGCTGACCATGCACTCGGTGCGCAACACCGTGCGCAGCCTGCGCAACGAAACTACCGAGGCCGTGGCCCGGCTGGAGCGCGACAACCCGGAGATCGGCATCCACGATTTGATGCAGCATGTGTCCGGCAAGATCGGGCGCAATGCCTATGCCACCGGGGACGTCTCGCGGGGGCTGTTGTCGGCCGGCCATGCCTTGGGGTTCGTGGACAAGGTGGAGCCGTTTGCCGAAATCACCGCCCGGCTGGAGGCCGAAGCGATGGCGGCGCTTGCGCGGCTGGGCGTGGCCGCGTGACGGCGTGACGGCAAAGGGGAGGAGGAAAGACATGCACAATCGCGTACACGGGCTGCTTGCGGCAGCCGCGAAGGCCCGCCCGGATGCCTTGGCGCTGCGGGATCACGACGGCCGCCGCCTGAGCTGGCGTGAGATGGAAGCGGCAGCCCATGGTGCGGCGGAACAGCTGAAGGCCGCAGGCGTGCGGCCCGGAGACCGGGTGGTGCTGGTGTTCGAAAACTGCGCCGAGGTGATCGCGTTCTTCTATGGCGCAAGCCTGCTGGACGCATCGGCGGTTGCCATCAACGCGCGGCTGACCACGGCCGAGCTGGACCGGATTTTTGCCCATGCCGACCCCAGCGCCGTGATGTTCACGGCTGCTTCCTCCGCCGCGGCCCGCGCCCATGCGGATCACTATGGCGCGCAGGATGTGCAGGGCGGCTTTGGCGCGGCGGCGCTGATGCCGCGGGCAGGCGCGGTGCCGGACCCTGTATCGGAGGACGGGCGCGATCAGGTCTGCCTTCTGCTTTATACTTCGGGCACGACCGGCACCCCCAAGGCGGCGATGCTGACCCACGGCAACCTGATCGCGGGGGCCGCTGCGGCGGCCGAGGTGCGGGGTATCCAGTCATCGGACGTGACCTACCTGGCACTCCCGCTCAGCCATATCTTCGGGCTGGTCACCATGCTCTCCGCTGCCCTGGCGCAGGCGGCGGTGCGGATGGAGGCGCAATTCTCGGCCGAGCGGATGTACCAGGCGCTGCAGGAGGATGTCACCCTTCTGCCCGCGGTGCCGCAGATGCACGCGCATCTGTTCAACTACGCCCGCTCGCACGGCGGTCCGCGCTACGATGCGGGCATGCTGCGGTTCGTGTCCTCGGGCGGCGCGCCGCTGGATCCGGCCTGGAAGCGCGAGGCGGAAGAGTTTTACGGCCTGCCGCTGCAAAACGGCTACGGGCTGACCGAGACCGCGGCCGGTGTCTGTGCCACCCGCAACGAAATTCGCGATCCAGACATCAGCGTCGGGCTGCCAATGGGGGATTGCACGCTCAAGCTGGATCTGGACGCGCCGGGGGCCACCCCGGAGGAGGGGGTCGGGGAGATCCTGGTGGGCGGGCCGCAGGTCATGAAGGGTTATTTCCGCGACCCAAAGCAGACTGCGGCGGCTTTGACAGAAGACGGGTTCTTCCGCACCGGAGATCTTGGCCGCTTTGACGGAGAAGGCCGGCTGCATATTGCCGGCCGCACCAAGGAGCTGATCATCCGGTCAGGTTTCAATGTCTATCCGGTGGAGATCGAGGCAGCGCTGACCGAGCATCCCGGTGTAGTGGTGGCCAGCGTGGTGGGCCGCGCGGTCGAGGGCAACGAGGAGGTTCTGGCCTTTGTCAGTGCCGCTACCGGCAGCGGGGTGACCGAGGCGGAGCTGAAATCCTTCCTGCACGACAGGCTGGCGCCCTACAAGCGGCCCGCGCGCATCGTCGTGGCCGAGGCGCTGCCTGCCGCGCCTACCGGGAAAATCCTGAAGGCAAAACTGATCGAGACCTTTGCCGGGGAGCTGGCCGAAGGCGTGTGAGCCGCTGTGCAGGGCCGGCTGGAGTGCAGTACGGTGCACCGGCGTGAAATTCCATTAAGTGAAATAAAAATCTAGACACGCTGTAAAAATTCCACATAGTGAAATAAACCGGGTAGCTTTTGAGGAGGAGATGCCAGTCATGGGAATGATCAAGAATTTTCTGGGAGGGCTGACCATTGCGGCCGGCCTCGGCGCAGCCGCGGCGTCCGCGGAAACCGTGATTTACTACGGACACAGCGGCCCCGACCGGGGCACGGTTCCTGCCGCGCTGAAGTGGTACAACGGCCGGATCGGCGATCTCTCCGGCGGCGATCTGCGGCTGGATGTGCAATGGGGCGGTGCGCTGTTCAAGGCGAGCGCGGCCGTGCAGGGGATCAGCGACGGGGTGGCGGACGCGGGCTCCATCATTGCGGCCTACTTCCAGAAGGAGATGGCGGCCTATTCGCTGGCCGACTTCCCCATCGGCGGCCCGAACGCCTGGGTGGCGATGCGCGCGGCCGACCGTCTGATGCGCACGGAACCCCAGATCACCGAACATCTTGCCCGCCAGAACCTGGTTTACATCGGCACGTTCACCGCCTCTGCCGTGAACGTGGCCTGCGCGGGCGAGCCGATCCGCTCGATCGGGGATATCAAGGGCAAGAAGGTGCGCGGCGCCGGCGTCTACGGCAAGGTCTTCGGCGAGATGGGCGCAACCCGCGTGAACCTGTCGGTCTATGAGGCCTATCAGGGCCTGGACACCGGCCTGATCGACTGCAGCCAGGGCTATGACTACATCGTGCCCTCGCTGAAGTGGGACGAGGTGATCGACAGCTACACCGTCCTGAACTGGGGCCAGATCGGCGGCTACGGAATGTTCATGAACAAACAGGTCTTCGACGGCCTGGAGCCCGGCCAGCAGCAGGTGCTGATGCAGGCGGGCGAAGAGCTGGCGGATCAGTTTGCCCAGATCGTGAACAGCGCCAACGGCAAGGCAATGGAGGCCATGAAGGCGGGCGACACCACCCGCGAGATCGAGGTCGTCGAGCTGAGCGATGCGGACAAGGCGGCGCTCAACGCGGCGGCGGAGCCCTTCATCGCCGACTGGATGGAGAATGCCCGCAGCGTCGGTCTGGATGCCGACCGGCTGATGGCAACCTATACCGCGGCCGTGGCCGAATACACGGCGGAGTTCGAAGCCAAGGGCTATCCCTGGACGCGCGGCAACTGACCGCGGCGGAACGCGGACCGGGCGGCCACGGGGCCGCCCGGCAAATGCAGGGGAGGACGTGATGCTGCACAGGCTGGAACGGGTTTTCGTGGATGTATCGGCTGCGGCCATCATCCTGCTGGCGCTGCTGATCTTTGCCGATGTGGTGGCGCTCAATCTTTTCAACAGTTCGGTGCCGGACACCATTGTCATCGTGCGCGAGCTGATGGTGCTGGCCATCGTGATGCCCCTGGCCGCCGCAACCGCGCAGCGGGCGCATATCGCGGTGGAGTTCGTGACCAATGCGCTGCCGCCGCGGGTCATGGGCTGGCTGACGGTGTTCGGCACCCTGTTCGGCCTGCTGGCGCTGTCGCCGATCCTCTATTCCGGCGGCCGGGAATTCCTGCACCAATGGCAGAGCGGCAGCGTGTTCTACGGCGACTTGAACCTGCCGCAATGGCCGGGCCGTCTGGCCTTTGTGCTGGGCATCGCGCTCGGCTGGCTGCGGCTGGCCGCGATGGTTGCCGGTGACGCCGTGACCCTGCTGCGGGGCGGCGAAATCGCGGCCCCCAGGATCTGACCCCCAAATACCTGCCCCAAATCTGCCGAGGAGACTGTCCGTGGATCCTGCCCTGATCGGCCTTGTGGCCTTTGCCGTCATGCTTGTGCTTCTGGCCCTTCGGGTGCCGATTGCCTTTGCCCTGATCGGCGTGGCGACGCTTGCGGCCTTCACGATCTTCGCCTTCCGCACTGGCACTTTCATGCCCGAGCGCGCGTTCCGGGCCACCTCGTCGCTGGTCTTCAACAACTCTTTCGATCTGCTGCATTCCTTCGATCTGTCGATGATCCCGCTGTTCATCGCGCTCGGCAACATCGCCTATCGCGCAGGCATCACCACCGCGGTATATGACGCGGCCAAGGTCTGGCTGCTGCGGCTGCGCGGCGGGGTTGCGGTGGCCTCGGTGATGGGCTGCGGCGGCTTCTCCGCCATCACCGGCTCGAGCCTCGCCTGCGCATCGACGATGGGAAAGATCTGCACGCCTGAAATGCTGCGCCTTGGCTATGACCCGCGGCTGGCCACCGCCAGCGTCGCGGCGGGGGGCACGCTGGGCTCGCTGATCCCGCCGAGCATCCTGTTCATCATCTACGCGATCTTTACCGAGACCTCGGTCAACAAGCTGTTCATCGCCGGCATTCTGCCGGGGCTCCTGACGCTGGCGGGGTTTGTT
>NZ_JBMERQ010000009.1:0-118819 GCF_048820895.1 Cribrihabitans neustonicus | reverse complement strand
CGGCGCGCCGTCGATCTGGTCGTAGGCCTTGAAGTCGCCGAAGTATTTGGTGATCGCTGCGGTCAGCGTGGTCTTGCCGTGGTCAACGTGGCCGACGGTGCCGATGTTGACGTGCGGTTTATTACGCTCAAACTTTTCCTTTGCCATTCCTCAGGCGCCCTTTTGAAATGAGGGGTCAGCTTGGACCCGGTTTCCTCTGCGCGGGCGGGTTATTTGGTTTGCGGGGAAAAATCAACCCGTTCCTGCTTGACAGAAGCGGAAATCGCCGGCTCAGCCGGAAGGGACCGGGGCCACTGCGCCATCCGGTGGGGTATCTGCGGATGCTTCAGCGCCGCGCGGAGCAAACCACCCCTCTTCGCGGTGCCGCTCTGCCATCCATTCCTCAACCTTGTCGGCGATATTGACCGCAAGACCCGCGATCTGCTCCTCCTTGCTGCGGGCATGGCCGGAGCCCAGCACCGCGCTTTCGCCCGTGGTGCTTTCGAAGATCTCCATCTGATGCTTCTTGGCGAGGAATTCCTTGGCGGCGACGTCGTAGACAAAGACGTTCACCACCGCGACGCTCTTGGGTGAGAACAGCACCGGCACCCCTGCAGGGGCCAGCATGAAACCTTCCAGCGTCACCGCCACATCGTATTCCTGGCTGCCCTCGTAGCGGCGCAGGCGGGCTTCCAGTGCATTCTCGATCGGCGCGGTCCATTCCGAGTGATCAGCCTGCCGCGACATCGGCCATTGCAGCGCCTTTTCGGTATAGACGTAGGCAAGCCGCGGCTTGAAGGCGCCGAGGTCCTCGGGCGGTTCGTCCAGCCGGGTCTCGCCGCAGGCGGCAAGCAGGGCCAGGGCGGCGAGGGAAGCAATCATGCGCAGCATGGCGGGTCCTTGTCCGTTATTTCCGGGTCCACAGATAGCCCTGCGTTACGACGCGGGTAAAGAGCAGGAGGCCTGTACTCCGCGCGCAGGTGGCAGGCGGAGCACAGGAAGGCGCCCGGGAGGCCTTATTTGAACTTGTAATTACGCGGAAAACCGTGCGGCGGGCGTTTGCCGATACCGGCGCGCTTGCCAAGCCACGGCGTCAGATCGCTTTCGTGCCGTGTCTTGCCGCCGCCCATTTCCCACTTCAGCCCGTCGTCCCAGTTGAAGGTGGTGACGTCGCTCAGGCCGCCATCCAGTTCCAGCGCCCCCTGCTTGCCGCGGGCCATGTTGTATTTTTGCAGGCGCACGCCCTTGCCGCGGGTCAGTTCGGGCATCTCCTCGACCGAGAAGACGAGGAACTTGCCGTTTTCCGAGACCACCGCCACGTGATCGCCCTCGACCGGGATGCAGATGCTGGCGCGGTCGCCGTCCTTCACGTTCAAGACCTGCTTGCCGCTGCGGGTCTGGGCGACGATCTCCTTCTCGGCGCAGATGAAGCCGTTGCCGGCGTCGGAAGCGACCAGCAGCTTGCCCTCGGGGTTGTGGATCAGGAGATCGACGATCTCCACTTCATTGGGCAGGTCCACCATCAGCCGCACGGGTTCCCCCATACCGCGCCCGCCCGGCAGATTCGCCGCCGAGAGCGTATAGAACCGGCCGTTCGAGCCGAACACCAGGAGCCGGTCCGTGGTCTCTGCGTGGAAAATGAAGCGCGGGCCGTCGCCGTCCTTGAACTTCAGCTCGCGACCCAGATCGATATGGCCGGTCATCGCCCGGATCCAGCCCATCTGCGAGCAGACCACGGTGATCGGCTCGCGGTCGATCATCGCCTCCAGCGGCACCTCTTCGACCTCGCCCGCCTCGGCAAAGCGGGTGCGGCGGGCGCCGCCTTCGTAGTTCTTGCCGAACTGCTTCTTGGTGTCCTTCAGCTGTTCGGAGATGCGCGTCCACTGCAGCTCTTCCGAACCCTGAAGCTCCACCAGCCCGGCGCGCTCCTCACGCAGCGCGTCGCGCTCGCGGACCAGTTCGATCTCCTCCAGCTTGCGCAAGCTGCGCAGGCGCATGTTGAGGATCGCCTCGGCCTGCACCTCGGTCAGCTCGCCCATGCCGGCGCCCGGAGTGACATACTCGGCCTCGGTGAACGCGCGCGGGTGCTCGCGGCCCCAGTCTTCGCGCATCAGCGCCGCCTTCGGATCCTCGTCGTAGCGGATGATGTCGATCACCCGGTCGAGGTTGAGGAAGGCGATGATGAAACCGTTCAGCACCTCCAGCCGGTGGTCGATCTTTTCCATCCGGTGCTGCGACCGGCGCTGCAGCACGTCGCGGCGGTGGTCGAGGAAGGCGCGCAGCACTTCCTTCATCGAGCAGACCTTGGGCGTCACGCCGTCGATCAGCACGTTCATGTTCAGGCTGAAACGGATCTCCAGGTCCGAGTTGCGGAACATCATGCCCATCAGGAGCTCGGGGTCCACGTTCTTGGACTTGGGCTCCAGGATGATGCGGATGTCATCGGCCGATTCGTCGCGCACATCAGCGAGGATCGGGACCTTCTTGGTCTGAATCAGCTCGGCGATTTTCTCGATCAGCTTGGACTTCTGGACCTGGTAGGGGATCTCGGTCACCACCACCTGCCACTGGCCGCGGCCCAGGTCCTCGACCTCCCAGGTGCAGCGCAGCCGGAACGAGCCGCGCCCGGTGCGGTAGGCCTTGGCGATGTTCTCCTTCGGCTCGACGATGACGCCGCCGGTCGGGAAGTCAGGGCCGGGCACGTAGTTCAGCAGGGTCTCGTCGCGCGCATCAGGCGTCCTGATCAGATGCAGGCAGGCGTCGATCAGCTCGGCGATATTGTGCGGCGGGATATTGGTCGCCATGCCAACCGCAATGCCCGCCGCGCCATTGGCCAGAATGTTAGGGAAGGTCGCGGGCAGCACCGACGGCTCGGTCAGGCGGCCATCGTAGTTGTCGCGGAAGTCGACCGCGTTCTCGTTCAGCCCCTCCAGCATCGCCTCGGCGACGAAGGTCATCCGCGCCTCGGTGTAGCGCGAAGCAGCCGGGTTGTCGCCGTCGATGTTGCCGAAGTTGCCCTGGCCGTCGACCAGCGGGTAGCGGACGTTGAAATCCTGCGCCAGGCGCGCCATTGCATCGTAAATCGCGGCGTCGCCGTGCGGGTGGAAGTCGCCCATCGTGTCGCCGGAGATCTTCGCCGACTTCAGGAAGCCGCCGCTGGAAGACAGCCGCAGCCGGTTCATCGCATAGAGGATCCGCCGGTGCACCGGCTTCAGCCCATCGCGCGCATCGGGCAGCGCCCGGTGCATGATGGTGCTCAGCGCATAGGTCAGGTAGCGCTCGCCAATGGCGCGGCGCAACGGTTCCAGAATCTCTCCGTTTTCCGGAGGTGCGGGGATGTCGTGGTGATCTTCCAGGTCGCTCATGGCTAGCGTGATACTGTCCGCGTTGAATTTGGTAAAGCGGGCGCGGGCGAAATTCGCACGGGGCCACCCCAGACCGGAACATAGCAGCGCGCAATCCGCAATTGGCCTGCCTTCAAGGGCGCGAAGGCGCGGTTTCCCCCCGGAGCAATTGCACTAATTTAACCAGAAGCCGGAACAATACATCAGGCCTGTGCGTAGAACATCCAGCAGGGCGCATCGACTGCGTCCTTGAATTTTCAGGTTTTTTCGGCAGTTCCGTGGGGGGTTAGTGTTATGCCGCGTCTTGTGATCGCATCGTTTCTTATTCTGGGCTGGACTTTCTACGAAATGAGCGGGGGTGCGGATTTCGAACCGCGCAAAGGCCCTTCCGCCGCTGTCGATATCGCCAAAACCGCATTTTCCCATGATCCCGCGCCGGCGCCCGTCCGCCGCACCGCGGTGGACGCAGATTCGCTTGTGACCCGGGTCGCGCTGAACGAAACCACGCCGGTGCGCCCGGCGGCCGATCCGGAGCTGCGCAGCCAGGTCGCCCGGCGGCAGATCGCTGCGGCGGGCCCCGCCATCGCCCGCTCCGGCACCGCCTTCCCGCCTGCCGGCGGGCAGCAGGCAGTGGTGCAGCTTGCCTCCCTCGATGCCGGGCTCGCCGGGTTGCAACCGGTGAAGGCTGCCGCTCCGGCCGCCGATGCAGCATTGCAGGCCCAGCCCGAACCGCAGGCCGTTTCGGTTGAGCAGACGGACGCCGCCCCTGCCGAAGATGTCCGCCAGATTACTGCCACCCGTGTCAACATGCGGCTTGGGCCGGGAACCAACTACCCGGTGCTCACCCAGCTTGACCGCGGCGACGAGGTCGTCGTCTTCGAGGACGACGGCAGCGGATGGCTGCACCTGCGGGTGCCCTCGCGGGGCCGGGTGGGCTGGATTGCCGCTTCCCTGGTCAGCGATTAAGCCCCATAAGGCTGCGCGAGGCCCGCGTGCCGGGCCGCCGCAGCACAAGGGCGCTTCATGCAAAAAACAATCCTGATCACCGGCTGCTCTTCCGGCATCGGCCTGGACGCAGCCCGGGGCATGCGGGAGCGCGGCTGGAAAGTTTTCGCGTCCTGCCGCCAGCAGCGCGACTGCGACCGGATTCGCGCCGAGGGCTTCCTTAGCCCGCGCATCGACTACACCGACCCCGCCACCATCGAAGCGGGCCTCGCCGAAGTGCTGGAGGCCACCGGCGGAACCCTCGATGTTCTGTTCAACAACGGCGCCCACGGTCTGCCCGGCGCGGTGGAGGATTTGCCGACTGAAGCCCTGCGCACCATTTTTGAGGCCAATTTCTTCGGCTGGCATGAACTGACCCGAAGGGTGATCCCGGTGATGCGGGCGCAAGGGCACGGTCGGATCGTGCAGAACTCTTCGATCCTCGGCTTTGTGTCCTTTCCCTGGCGCGGGGCCTATGTGGCGACGAAATACGCGCTGGAAGGACTGACCGACACACTGCGCGTGGAGCTGCGCGGCAGCGGCATCCACCTGGTGCTGATCGAGCCCGGACCGGTCACGTCCAAGATCCGGGAGAAATCAATCCCCTACTTCGAGCGTTTCATCGACTGGAAAAGCTCGGCCCTGCGCGCCCGCTACGAATCGGGACTGCTGAACCGGCTCTATAACAGCCGCGGCCCCGATCGTTTCGAGCTGCCACCTTCTGCCGTGACCGCCAAGCTGGCGCTTGCATGCGAATCCCGCAATCCCCGGCCGCGCTATTACGTCACCATGCCCACCCATATCGCAGGCGTGCTGCGACGCCTGCTCAGCACTAGGGCAATTGACCGCATCCTGGCCCGGCTGCAGTAGCGCGATTCCTGGTCGCATCCGCCCGCCCCGCGGGCTACAGCAGGCCGCAGCGCCACTCTGCAAACCAACCCGCCCAGCCGATTGGGCTTGGCGATACTCCGGGGGACTTGATGACCGATCCGCTATATTACATCGCCGTGCTTGCGGTCCTGGCCACCATTGCCGTTCTGGTGATCGGCATTGGCGGCTTTGGCAAGGGCGGGACGTTCAATAAGAAATACGCGAACAAGATGATGCGGCTGCGCATCCTGCTTCAATTCATTGCAGTGGTGCTGATCCTGGCCTACATCTACCTGCGCAGCCAGGGAGGGTAATGCGCCATGGTCGTGCTCAACAAGATCTACACCCGCACCGGCGACAAGGGCGACACCGCGCTCGGCAATGGCGAGCGGGTGGCCAAGCACTCGGCCCGGGTCAACGCCTATGGCACCGCGGACGAGCTGAATGCCTTTGTTGGCGCCGCCCGGCTGGAGGCCGAGGCGGAAATGGACGAGGCGCTCGCCCGTATCCAGAACGATCTCTTCGATCTTGGCGCCGATCTCTGCCGTCCGGGAATGGAGAAGGACGCCGAAGCCGAATACCCGCCGCTGCGCATCGCCGCCGCTCAGGTGGACCGCCTCGAGGGCGAGATTGACGCGATGAACAAGGGCCTGGAGCCCCTGCGCAGCTTCATTCTGCCGGGCGGCTCACGACTCTCGGCACAGCTGCACATCTGCCGCACGGTGGCCCGCCGCGCCGAGCGCCTGACCACCGAGCTCAGCACTATCGAAGACGTGAACCCGGCCGCCGTAAAATACCTGAACCGGCTCAGCGACTGGTTCTTCGTCGCCGCCCGCACCGCCAACAACGGCGGCAAGAACGACGTGCTCTGGGTGCCGGGCGCCAACCGCTAGGCCCGCGGCACGCTGCCCGGTGCCGATTCGCATCGGGCTTTTTCCTTCGGCATTTTCCCTCGGAGCACCGGCCCCCGGCCCTGTTCCGCGGCTGAATTACGCTGGGAAACATTCTTGCAAAGATGTTGGTTCAAAGCTGCAAACGCGACGTCGGCGTGCGCTAACGTGACGATTTTGCCCTGTTGCAACGCCACCCTAGCCGGTATCAACGCACCGAGAGCATGGAGGAGAGTCGCCTTCGGGCGGCTTGCCGTTTGTTAAGGAGAGAACGCAAAATGAAGGTACTCGTGCCTGTCAAACGCGTGATTGACTACAACGTGAAGGTCCGCGTGAAAGCGGATGGCAGCGGTGTCGATCTCGCCAACGTGAAGATGTCGATGAACCCCTTCGACGAGATTGCCGTCGAAGAGGCGATCCGCCTGAAGGAAGCCGGCAAGGCCGATGAGGTGATCGCGGTGTCGATCGGCGTCAAGCAGGCGCAGGAAACCCTGCGCACCGCGCTGGCGATGGGTGCCGACCGCGCCATTCTGGTGGTCGCGGCGGACGACGTGCATCAGGACATCGAACCGCTGGCGGTGGCCAAGATCCTCGCCAAAGTGGTCGAGGAAGAGCAGCCGGGCCTGGTGCTCTGCGGCAAGCAGGCGATCGACAACGACATGAACGCCACCGGCCAGATGCTGTCCGCCCTCTTGGGCTGGAGCCAGGCCACCTTCGCCTCCGACGTGGAAATCGAGGGCGACAGCGCCAAGGTCACCCGCGAGGTCGACGGCGGCCTGCAGACCATCTCGGTGAAGATGCCCGCCATCGTCTCGGTCGACCTGCGCCTCAATGAGCCGCGCTATGCGTCGCTGCCGAACATCATGAAAGCCAAGAAAAAGCCGCTCGACGAGAAGACCGCCGCCGACTACGGCGTCGATGTCACGCCGCGCCTGACCGTTGTCGAGACCAAGGAGCCCGAATCGCGCTCGGCCGGCATCGTGGTCG
Source organism: Cribrihabitans neustonicus (assembly GCF_048820895.1). Classification (NCBI taxonomy): domain Bacteria; kingdom Pseudomonadati; phylum Pseudomonadota; class Alphaproteobacteria; order Rhodobacterales; family Paracoccaceae; genus Cribrihabitans; species Cribrihabitans neustonicus. The sequence continues at coordinate 111,765 of NZ_JBMERQ010000009.1, read as the reverse complement.
GCTCGGTGGACGAGCTGGTGGCGAAACTTAAAGAAGTGGGGGCTGTGTGATGGCTGTTCTTCTCCTTGCCGAAGTGACCAATGGCGAGCTGGCGCTGGACGCAACCGCCAAGGCGGTGACCGCCGCCAAAGCCCTGGGTGATGTGACTGTCCTGGCCGCGGGCGCCTCAGCCGCCGCGGCCGGTGAAGCAGCCGCCAGGATCGACGGCGTCGCCAAAGTGCTGGTCGCTGAGGACGAAAGCCTCGGCCACCGTCTGGCGGAGCCCACTGCGGCGCTGATCGCAAACCTTGCCCCCGATTACAGCCACGTTGTTGCGCCCGCGACCACCGACGCCAAGAACATTCTGCCCCGCGTTGCCGCGCTGCTGGACGTGATGGTGCTGTCGGATGTGACCGCGGTTGTTGACGCCGACACTTTCGAGCGCCCGATCTACGCGGGCAACGCGATCCAGGTGGTGAAATCCTCGGACGCCAAGAAGGTCATCACCTTCCGGACCTCCACCTTTGACGCCGCAGGCGAAGGCGGCTCGGCATCGGTCGAAGCCATTTCGGCCGCCGAGAACCCTGGCCTGTCGTCCTGGGTCGAGGACAAAGTGGCCGAAAGCGACCGCCCCGAGCTGACCTCGGCCAGCGTGGTGGTCTCCGGCGGCCGCGGCGTCGGCTCCGAAGAGGATTTCAAGCTGATCGAGGCCCTCGCCGACAAGCTGGGCGCCGCGGTTGGCGCCTCCCGTGCAGCGGTCGATTCGGGCTATGCGCCGAACGACTGGCAGGTCGGCCAGACCGGCAAGGTGGTGGCTCCGGATCTTTACATCGCCGTCGGCATCTCGGGCGCGATTCAGCACCTTGCTGGCATGAAGGACTCCAAAGTCATCGTCGCGATCAACAAGGACGAAGAAGCGCCGATCTTCCAGGTTGCCGACTACGGCCTGGTCGCCGACCTGTTCCAGGCGGTGCCGGAGCTGACCGAAAAGCTCTGATCCTGCGCGGGACACTGGAAATACGGAGGCCCGCCGGATGGCGGGCCTTTTCGTTCCGGGGTGCCGCGGTCCTAAAGATGTCCTGCCGGTCCGGAGCCTTGGCGAACCGCTCCGCATTCGAAGCGGATATTCAAACAGTGAAAAGAAGCCGCACACCGCGGGAACACTGAGGCGGCGCGAAGGGACGTGCGAGCGGCACGTTTAGCCCGCCAGTTCCGGGTGCCCTCTCCACGAAGCGCCGAGTTTCAATCAAATCGCCCTCTCGCGCCGGCGAGGCGCGTCACCCTGACGGACTGGTCCCGCGCCGCGGAAGACCATTACCGGGCACGGGGCGCTTCTTTTCCGGATTGTGATGATGATCCGCCTGGGCCGGACCGGGTACTGCAGCGGACCGGACCGGGCGGCGGGCTATTTCTCTTGCTCGTCCAAGGTTCAGGGCCGAAACCCCTACCTTACGCGTCGGCCAGCATGCCGCGCAGCCGCTCCGACAGCGCTCCGGCAATGCGGGCATGTTCGCGCGGACCGATCATGTGGCGCGCGGCCGGCAGCTCCATCTGGCCGAAGCCCATGCCGGCAATGTCCTTGGCGCTCCCCGCAGGCTCGGCATGGCACTCCAAAAGGCCCCGTACTTTCGGCCGCAGCGCATCCGCCATTGCACGGTCCACCATCACCGGCTCTTCCGGAAACTCCATGCCGCGGCCCAGGTCGTAACGCAGCCACAGCAGCAGCACCCGCCCGCCGAGTTCTTCGATCAGGCGGCTCATCCGCTCTACCCAACTGCGCTGCAGCTCCTCCCGCACCTGTTCGAACCGCCCGGCGGAGATGTCCCGCAGGGTGCTCAAGAGGTGCTTGTTGAAGTGGAACTCGGTGAAGTCGACCTCAGGATAGAGCGATTGCAACGCCGGCTGGGCCTGCAGGAAGCGATCATTCCTGCGCGGATGCACCCGGTAATAGGGGTTCGACATGTTCTGCGCCCCCAGCATCTGCAGGACCGAAACCCGGGCTGCCCGGGCAATGCCCAGAAGGGTCTCATCTCGCAGGAAGCTGTCCAGCCCGGCGTTGACGCTGCCGAGGTTGATGCAGGGCACGCCGAGCGATTGCTCCGCGCCTGCAGTGAAGGGAACGTCAACATATCTGCCGTAGACTTCGGTGCCGCCCAGGACGGCAATATAGGGCTGGCTCAAATCCCGTTCGGGACCGCGTACCAGCAATCTGGATTCGCCATATCTGCACGGCTCACCCCAAAGCGCCCCCGCGCTTTTGAGTTCGTAGCTCATAGTACCCACCAATATTTCACCCGAGACTCACCCTGAACGTGAATGATTGCAAATTCCCTAAAGCTAGAATTTGCCTCAAATCCATCCTTGCTGCCCTTGTGCCCGGCCGCGCGCCGCCGATAAGATCGCGGCAAATGTTTCGGGAGCCTTGGGAATGGAAATTCAGAAAGTCGGCGTGATCGGCGCCGGTCAAATGGGCAATGGCATCGCCCATGTCATGGCGCTTGCGGGGTATGATGTCGTGCTGAACGACGTCAGCCAGCAAGCGCTCGACGGCGCGCTGAGCCTGATCCACAAGAACATGGAGCGCCAGGCCGGCAAGGGCAAAATCACCGAAGACGAGATGAAGGCGGCGCTGGCACGGATCGTGCCGTCGCTGACGCTGGCGGATGTCGGGGCCACCGACCTGGTGATCGAGGCCGCGACCGAACGGGAAACCGTCAAACAGGCGATCTTCGAGGACCTGCTGCCGCATCTGCAGCCGCATACGATCCTCACCTCCAACACCTCCTCCATCTCGATCACCCGGCTGGCCAGCCGCACCGACCGGCCGGAGCGCTTCATGGGGTTCCACTTTATGAACCCGGTGCCGGTGATGCAGCTGGTCGAGCTGATCCGCGGCATCGCCACTGATGAGGAGACCTTCCGGGCCTGCCAGGAGGTAGTGGAACGGCTCGGCAAGACCGCTGCCAGCGCCGAGGACTTCCCCGCCTTCATCGTCAACCGCATCCTGATGCCGATGATCAACGAGGCGGTCTATACGCTTTACGAGGGGGTGGGTTCGGTCAAATCCATCGACGAGTCGATGAAGCTGGGCGCGAACCACCCGATGGGGCCGCTGGAGCTGGCGGATTTCATTGGCCTCGACACCTGCCTTGCGATCATGAACGTGCTGCACGACGGGCTTGCGGACACCAAGTACCGCCCCTGCCCGCTGCTGACCAAATACGTCGAAGCCGGCTGGCTCGGGCGCAAGACCCAGCGCGGCTTCTACGACTACCGCGGCGAAGCGCCGGTGCCGACGCGCTGATCCGGGTGCGTTAAGAGGGGGCGCTGCCCCCTCGCCCTGCCGGGCCTCACCCCCCGGGGTATTTGCGGTCAGAAAGTGGCTTCGGACTGGGGCGGCGGCTGCCGTGTTGCGCCACGGGCGAAGCGGATGTACCGCGCCCCTCGTGGCCGGCTCACACGGTCTTTCCAGAAATCAGTTCAGCATCCGGCGCGCCCTGGCGCGGCCTTAGCTGTCCTTGCCGAGCGCCAGCGTGTGCTCGCGCAGCCAGGCCATGAAACCACGCGGGTCGCTGTGCAGCCGTTCCATCTGCGCGTCGGTGAGCGGTTTGCCCACGACGGGTTTCTGCGGCTTGTTGCAGGAGCGTACGATCTCGTGCAGGAGCAGGCCTTGACGCAGCACCGGAGAGATCCGGCAGGCGATCTGGTACCAGCGCGAATTGTGGCCGGGGAAAAAGATCGGCACGACCCGGGCACCGGAGCGGCGGATCAGCTGGGCGGTGAAAACGTTCCATTCGCGCTCCACGGCGGGGCCGAACCAGCTGTCCGAGGACATCACCACACCCGAGGGGAACAGCGCCACCGCGCCGCCCGCTTTCAGATGCGCCATTGCCTTGCCGCGCATCTCCACCATCTTGCGCTGCGCTTCGGGGTCATGGGGAAAGGGCACCGGGATCATGAAGGAGGTTGCTGCTTCGTCCAGACCGGTCAGCACAGAACGGGTCAGGATGCGGTAGTCGAGCCGCCGCCGCCCGATCAGATCGGCGAAGATCATGCCATCGACCATGCCGTGGGGATGGTTGGCGACGATCACCACCGGTCCTTCGGCGGGAATGTTCTCGATCTGCGCCTGCGGGGTTTGGAGGTCGATGCCCATCACGTTGAGTGCGCCGCGCCAGAACTTCTGACCGCGGTACTGGGCGTTCTGGCGCTCGAACTTGCTGACCATGCGCAGGATGCTGATCTTGCCGGTGCACCATTCGATCGACTTGATCGCCAGCGCGGTCCAGCGGTCGTCAAAGGAATTGGCGTAGGTCAGGGTGCGGCGGTCGTAGATCTCGCCGGGTTCCGCCCCCGAGTCCGGCGCCATGCCGGTGTTGCTTTCATGTGCGGTGTCCGCCACTGTGCCCATCCCGTTGCGCTGCCGGCCCGGCCACTAGTAGCCTTCGCCGAACTTGTCGGCCACCAGCGCTTCCAGCGCATGCGCAAGCGCTTCCGCATCCGGGCCCGAAGTTTCGACGTCAATAGTCGTTCCTTTAGAGGCTGCCAACATCAAAAGCCCCATGATGCTGTCACCGGAGGCGGAGATGCCGTCCCTGCTGACTTCGGCAGTGGCATCAAAGCCCTCGACGACTTCCACAAGCTTGGCCGACGCGCGGGCATGCAGCCCTTTTTCATTGACTATTTTCAGCGTTTTCACAGCCATTTAATGTGCCTGCTCCCCATCAGGGTTGACGTTCTGCGCATTGATGTACTTGCGCCCGGCCTCCATTGCCTGCCGCACCGCATCGGCCACCGGCAAGTGGCGGGATTTTGCCAGCTTGATCAGCATCGGCAGGTTGGCCCCGTACAGTATGCGGCGGTTGGCGGGCGCGCAGGCCTTGAGGCTCAGATTCGAGGGCGAGCCGCCGAACAGATCGGTCACCACCACGACACCGTCGCCGGCGTCCACCTCGTTGGCGGCGATGCAGATCTCGTCCTGCTTGTCATCGCGGTTGTCCTCCGGGCCGATGGAGATGGCCATCAGGCAGGGCTGCGGACCCACAACGTGTTCCACAGCGGCGAGGTATTCCTTCGCCAGCCCCCCATGCGCAACGATGACAATTCCGATCAACCCGGCCTCTTACCTGTTAGCTGGCCCTGCAGCTCGCGGTGTCTAATTGACACCTGCTGGCCCTCTTCCGCAAGGGCCTTGGCCAGGGTTTCTGCCAGCATTACCGACCTGTGCTGGCCGCCGGTGCAGCCGAAAGCGATGGAGAAATGCGACTTCCCCTCGGCCTTGTAAGCGGGCAGCAGGAAGCGGATCAGGTCCAGCACCCGGGCAAAGAAATCCTCAAAACGAGGATCGCCGCGCACGTGGTCCTGTACCGCCGCGTCGCGCCCGTCTTGGGTCCGAAGGCCGGGCTGCCAATACGGGTTGGACAGGAAGCGGCAGTCCAACACCATGTCGGCGCCGTGCGGGATGCCGCGCTTGTAGGAGAAGCTCTGCACCGAAACCGCGAGGGCGCGGCCGCCAGGCGCGAACCAGCGCTCGATCTCGGCCTTCAGCTGGTGCACGTTCATCTCCGAGGTGTCGAGCAGGAGGTCGGCGCGGTTGCGGATCGGCGCCATCAGGTCAAGTTCCCGGCGCACTCCCTCGCCCGGCGATTCCGCGGGCGCCAGCGGGTGGCGGCGGCGGGTCTCTGAGAAGCGGCGCACGAGCACATCTTCTTGGGCGTCAAGGTAGAGAACGGTGAGCTGCATCCCGCCGCGGCCCGCCAGCATGCCGATCACGTCCAAAAGCGCGGGCGCGGAGAAATCGCGGTTGCGGCTGTCAAGCCCAAGCGCGAGGGGCCGGGACGGGCTGGGCGCAGCCTCGATCAGACCAGGCAGCAGGCGCAGCGGGAGGTTGTCTATCGCCTCGAAGCCCAGGTCTTCCAGCACGTTGATCGCGGTGGTGCGCCCGGCGCCGGAGGGACCGGTAACCAGCACCAAAGGCACCGTTTTCTGTTCTGCGTCAGACATCTGGGTCACGTATCGTGGTCAGGCATGGCGTTCAGGCATCCGGGTCGAGGGCTCCGCATTTCAGATACTGCAGCAGGGCCGGTGCGAAATGGGCACCCTCTGCCCGCCGCAGCCGGATCAGCCGCACCCCCAATATAAGCGTTGTTTGCCGCACGGGAAGCCGGGTGTCTTCCACGTCATCGAGATCCACCAGCGCCGTCACAAGGACCGGACCCTGTGCCGGGGCCCGCAGGAGACCGACCCCGCGCGCTTCGATCAGACCCTCGGTGGCGGAGGGCGCATGCGCGAAAAGCTGGCCATCCCGCGCCTCCAGCACCACCCGGTCATCGGCGACCAGCGCCGTGCCATAGGCCATCAGCTGCAGCGCCAGGCTCGACTTGCCGCTGCCGGAGGCACCGGTTATCAAGAGCGCCCTCCCCTCGAGCGCCACGCAGGACGCATGCAGGCAGAGGCTGTCGCGGGCGGGCATGGCTCAGACGGGCAGACCGACGACGAAACGCGCGCCCAGCGGTTCGGAGGTCACGTCAGCCTCGGTCGGGCGGATGTTCTCGGCCCATATCACGCCGCCATGCGCTTCCACGATCTGTTTGGAGATCGCGAGGCCCAGGCCGGAGTTATTGCCGAAATGCTCCTCGGGACGCTGCGAATAGAAGCGTTTGAAGATCTTCGACAGGGCCTGGTCGGGGATGCCCGGGCCGGTGTCCTCAACCACCACCAGCACCCGGTTCGCGCGGCGCCGGGCCCAGACACGGATTGCGTCGCCCTCTTCGCAGAAGGAGATCGCATTGGTGATCAGGTTGACGAAAACCTGCGCCAGCCGCGCCTCCAGCCCCTGGATCATCACCGGCTGCCGCGGCAGGTCGGTAATGTAGTCGATACCCTGGGAGCGGGCGTCCTCACCCAGGTATTGGTTCAGGTTGCCGAGCATGGTGAGAAGGTCGAACTCCTCTTCCTGCTCCTTGACGAGTTCGGCGTCCAATCGCGAGGCATTGGAGATATCGCTGACCAGCCGGTCCAGGCGGCGCACGTCATGTTCGATCACGTCCATCAGTTTCTCCCGCTGGTCATCCCGCTTGACCATGCGCAGCGTTCCGACGGCGGACTGCAGGCTGGCGAGCGGGTTCTTGATCTCATGCGCCACGTCGGCGGCAAACTGTTCATTGCTGTCGATCCGGGTGTAGAGCGCCTTGACCATGCCGCGCAGGGCCCGGCTGAGGCGGCCGATCTCGTCCGGGCGGGCGGAGAGATCGGGGATGCGCACCCGGCCCGGGTTCGACTTGCGGTTGTTGCGGTCGCGGCCGAGCTCGGCGGCTTCGGCCAGGTCCGCGAGCGGATTGGCGATGGTGGAGGCCAAGACCAGGCTGAGCCCGACCGACACGAGCAGCGCCACCACGAACATCTGCAGCACCCGTTCGCGCTCGCCGCGCACCAGCGTGTCGATCTCGCCGGTGGGCGAGGTCAGTGCGACCACGCCCAGCGCGCGGCCGTTGTGCACGATTGGGGTGGCAGCAGAGAACACGGTGCCGCCGCTGGTGTCGACCACCGCCTCGATGCCGGTGCCGCCGCTCACGGCGCGTTCGACCAAGCCGCGCAGCCGGTCCTCCATCGGCACCGCACCGCCTTCGGCCGGGCTGCTGCCTGCCGCGGGCCACAAGGCCGACAGCCCGTCGCTGATCAGGGTGCGGCCGCGGCGGTTTTCGTTCAGCGCATTAAGCGCATCACCACGGCTTACGCCCTTGGCGTGGGAGATCAGATTGCCGGAAATGTCAAAGACAAAGGCCTCCACGCCGCCCCGCAAGCTCAGCCCGGCCAGGGTGCGGGCCGGGTCGATACCGTCCCCGGCGGCGAGGCTGACCGCGCCGGAAGACGGCAGTTCGGCCTCGAAGACATCAGCCACCAGCATCGCTTCGGACACCAAGGCCCCGGCGCGCTGCGCCACCAGGCTCTGGCGCGAGGAGTTGAGGTAGAGAATGCCCGCGACCAGGATGGTGAGGGCGATCAGGTTGAAAGTGATGATCTTGCGGGTGAGCGGCGAGCCCTTGAGCGTCAGCAGGCCGCGCCGGGCGCGCTTGACTTGCATTTCCTGCGCCATAGCGGGATCGGGGGAGACCCAATCCTCCCCCAGGACAACATCGCCTTCGGGCCGCTGCTCTATCATACTGGTATCGCGCATCCGCGCCTGCTCCCTCCGGCGGCGCACCGCCGGCCACTCGTCAAACACGTCACTCTTCGTTGTAGCGGTAGCCGATCCCGTAGAGGGTTTCGATTGCCGCAAATTCCGGATCGGCGCTGCGCATCTTCTTGCGCAGCCGCTTGATATGGCTGTCGATGGTGCGGTCATCCACATAGACCTGGTCATCGTAGGCCACGTCCATCAGCTGGTCGCGGCTCTTCACGAAACCAGGGCGCTGCGCCAGGGCCTGCAGCAGCAGAAACTCTGTCACGGTCAGCGACACGTCCTGGCCCTTCCAGCTGACTGAATGGCGCAGAGGATCCATGCGCAGGTTGCCGCGCTCCATAACCTTGGCCTCGGGGCTGGCGGCACCAGACGCATCGCCGCTGATCGCTTCCTGGCGGCGCAAGAGCGCGCGGATGCGCTCCACCAGTAGGCGCTGCGAAAATGGCTTCTTCACGTAGTCGTCCGCGCCCATACGCAGACCCAGAACCTCGTCGATCTCATCATCCTTGGAGGTGAGGAAGATCACCGGCATCTGGGTCTTCTGGCGCAGCCGCTGCAGCAGGTCCATGCCATCCATGCGCGGCATTTTGATGTCAAGCACCGCCATGTCCGGCAGCTGCTTGTTGAAGGCATCCAGCGCCGCCTGGCCGTCATTGTAGGTTTCGACCTCGAACCCCTCCGCCTCCAGCGTCATCGACACCGAAGTAAGAATGTTCCTGTCATCATCCACCAAAGCAATCTTTGACATCGCAATTGCCCCTAATCTGCTCAACGCCGGTATTTTTTAACCTTCATCGCCCTTCTGCAGCCCCGAATCAATCCCCATAAGCGAATCGCTGGGCCCCTGGCCACCGATAGCAGCAAAAATACCTTAGCATCTGCTGAATGGCGGAAGGCGCGGCGGCGGCCAAAAAATGGTTGCGCTAAACATTACCGTGGTGGCGCTAACCTGTGGAAAGCAACCTGTTCACCCCCCAAAACCTCATGTTAAGACCGCCGGTAACGGCAGCTCAGCCGTGCTATTGCCCCCTGGCGCAGCCGCGCGCGACCTGCGTGCTGGACGCGCCGCCACAGGAGAGAGAACGCATGACATCTGGACGGGTTAACCCGCAATTCCGCCTCGAGGATCAGGGCATCGAGGGACTGGGACATGTCTATTACAACCTCATGGAGCCGGCGCTGATCGAGACCGCGCTGCAGCGCGGCGAAGGCACGCTGGGCAATGGCGGCGCCTTCCTCGTGACAACCGGCAAGTTCACCGGCCGCTCCCCCAAGGACAAGCACGTGGTAAAGACCGCGGGCGTTGCTGACACCATCTGGTGGGAAAACAACGCAGCGATGAGCCCGGAAGGCTTCGACGCGCTCTATGCGGACATGCTGGAGCACATGAAGGGCCGCGACTACTTCGTGCAGGATCTGGTCGGCGGCGCCGATCCGGTGCATGCGATCAACGTCCGCATGGTCACCGAGCTGGCTTGGCACAATCTGTTCATCCGCCACCTGCTGCGCCGTCCCGACCGCGAGGACCTGAACGACTTCGTGGCAGATTTCACGATCATCAACTGCCCCTCCTTCCAGGCCGATCCCAAGAAACACGACTGCCGCTCGGAAACCGTGATCGCGCTGAACTTCGACCGCAAGCTGATCCTGATCGGCGGCACCGAATACGCGGGAGAAAACAAGAAGTCCGTCTTCACCCTGCTGAACTACCTGCTGCCGGAAAAGGGCATCATGCCGATGCACTGCTCGGCCAACCATGCCAAGGGCAATGCCGTCGACACCGCCGTTTTCTTCGGCCTCTCCGGCACCGGCAAGACCACGCTGTCGGCCGATCCGGACCGGGTGCTGATCGGCGATGATGAGCACGGCTGGGCCTCCAACGGCACCTTCAACTTCGAGGGCGGCTGCTACGCCAAGACCATCAACCTCAACCCCGAGGCGGAGCCCGAGATCTACGCCACTACCAAGAAGTTCGGCACCGTGATCGAGAACATGATCTTTGATCCGGAAACCAAAGAGCTGGACTTCAATGACGACAGCCTGACCGCCAACATGCGCTGCGCGTACCCGCTGCACTACATCTCGAACGCGTCCGAAAGCGCGCGCGGCGGCCACCCGAAAAACATCATCATGCTGACCTGTGATGCCTTCGGCGTGCTGCCTCCGATCGCGCGGCTGACGCCGGCGCAGGCGATGTATCACTTCCTGTCGGGCTTCACCTCCAAGGTGGCGGGCACCGAGCGCGGCGTGACCGAGCCGGAACCCACCTTCTCCACCTGCTTCGGTGCCCCCTTCATGCCGCGCCGCCCCGAGGTCTACGGCAACCTGCTGCGCGAGAAAATTGCCCAGCATGGCGCCACCTGCTGGCTGGTCAACACCGGGTGGACCGGCGGCGCCTATGGCACCGGCTCGCGGATGCCGATCAAGGCCACCCGGGCGCTGCTGACCGCGGCCCTGGACGGCTCACTGGCGGAGGTTGAGTTCCGCAAGGATCCGAACTTCGGCTTCGACGTGCCGGTGAACGCCCCCGGTGTGCCCGAGCTGCTGCTCGACCCGCGCCGCACCTGGGACGACAAGCAAGCCTACGACCGTCAGGCGGCCAAGCTGGTGGAGATGTTCTCGGATAATTTCGAGCAGTACCTGCCCCATATCGACGAGGACGTGAAGGCCGCTGCCATCGGCTGACGGCGCCGCCCCTTGCAAGAGCAGAACCCCGGCCTGAGCGCCGGGGTTTTTCATTTCAGGAAATACATTTTCCCCATTAACCAACTGTTAACCGATTCCCGCAAAGCTTCCGTCAAATGTTGTTTTGCGCCGACATTACCTGTTTCCACGGCGCCCCAATGAGGATCCCGGCATGGAGCCAACGACAGATCAGAACGCCCTGGAAATTTTCAACAGCGTGTTCACATCGGGCAGCGCCTTTGTTTACCGCTGCGCAAATGATGCGCAGTTCACGATGCATTTCATGGCCGGCCAGGTGGAGGAGCTCTGCGGCCGCCCGCGCGCCGACATCCTCGGCAACCGCAATCTCTCCTTTGTCGATGCCATGCACAAAGACGACACCGAAAGGGCGCTGGCGGAGATCGACGCCGCCATCGCGGCGGGCAAGGCCTGGGATGTCTCCTACCGGCTGAGCCACCCGGACGGCTCCGCGGCCTGGGTACGCGAGCGCGGCAGCGCGATCTATGACGACGACGGCACGCTGCGCTTTCTGGAGGGGCTGGTGGTGGATGCCTCCGCCGAGGTGCAGCTGCGCAGCACGCTGGAGGAGACCCTGCGCAGCACCGAAGCCGCCAATGCCGAAATTCTCGGGCTCGCGGAAAACATCCTGCGCTCGGTCCGCAAGCTGTCGATTCTGTCGATCAACACCGGGATCGAGGCCGCACGGGCGGGCAAGGCGGGGGCGGGCTTTGCCTATCTGGCGCGGGAGATCAAGGCGCTGGCGGATGAAAACAGCCTCTGGGCCAGCCGCATCACGGATACGATGGCCAAGCGCAGTACTGGGGGAGGCGGGACGGCGGGCGGGTGAAAGCCGGCATGCAAGCCTGCCGCCCCGCCTTTGCCGGGCCGCTCAGACCTGTAGCAGTGAGCCTGAAATCATGTCCCGCACCTTCACGGCGTAGCGATCGGTCATGCCGGAAACGAAATCGGCCAGCGAATGCATCGCAGTATACTCGTCCTCTACCCCGCGCAGGTCGAGATCCACCGCCCGGATCAGCCGCGCCCAGTAGCCGTGGCGCTGCTGCAAGGCCTCCACATCCCAGCCGCAGTCCCGCAGGTCGCTGTAGAGCCCGTGGAAATGGCTCAGCACCGCATGCAGAACCTGCCGCCCGGCAACCTCCAGCCCGGTCTTGCGCCGGGCAGTAAAGATACGCCGCTCGGACAGGTCCTTGAGGCGCGCGAAGGCTTCGGCCTTACTGGAAACCTCCATCAGCCCGGCGCTGAACTCGCCCGCCATGATCGGATCGTAATGGGCGAGGAAGGCCTCCACTGCGGCCTCGATTGACTGGCCGATGGCATAGGCGCGCCACAGTCCAATGCGGTCGCGCAGAGTCAATTCCCGGTCATCGTTCTGCTTCCCTATGATCCCCTCCAGAGCCTCCGCGACCTCGGCGCGCTCGAGATCGCCCATGCTGGCGGCGTCTTCGATGTCCAGGATTCGGTAGCAGATGTCATCCGCGGCCTCGACCAGAAAGGCCAGCGGATGCCGCCGCCGCCCGCCGCCCGGGCCTTCGGGGAGGCCAAGCGCGTCGGCGATCTCTTCGAAAAGCGCCCTCTCGCTCTCGAAGACGCCGAACTTCTTGAGCCCGGCGTAGCCGCAGTTGCCAGCGGCCACCGCCCGGTCGCGCATGGCGCGGGTGCAGGGGTACTTCATGAAGGCGCCCAGGGTCGCGTAGCTGAGCCGCATCGCGCCCTCGCGGCGGGCGTATTGCAGGCGCCCGGTGATGCGCAGGCCCTGGGCGTTGCCCTCGAAATGCTCGAACTCGGCGCGCAGATGCGCCGGCACGCGGCCCGCCACGCCCTCGCCATCGCGGAAGCGGGCGGCAAACCACTCGCCGATGCTGTCCTCGCCGGAATGGCCGAACGGCGGGTTGCCGATGTCATGCACGAGGCAGGCGGCTTCCACGTGACCCGCGAGCCGCGGCGCCTGATCCGCGGTGATCAAACCCTTCTCCGCCAGCGCTGCGCCCACGCCCGCCCCCAGCGAGCGGCCGACGCTTGCGGTTTCCATACTGTGGATCATCCGGTGATGCACGTGATCATGGTCGTGCAGCGGATGCACCTGGGTCTTCTGCGCCAGGCGCCGGAAGGGCTCGGAGAACAGAATACGGTCGTAATCCTGCAGATAGGCCGGGCGGCCTGGCTTTTCGGGAAAGTCCGGCCGCGCCAGCCGCCCCGGGTTCAGAAGCTTGTTCCATTGCATCACCATTCGCCTCTTCCTCTGCCTGCCGGGTTTGCCCTGTTGCATTTGGTTAAACTCAAGCGGCCGGGAGAATGCAAACGCTTCACCGCGGGCGTATGCCGCGCGGCTCCAGCTTATGCTGCGGCTCCACGTGAATCACCGCCTGCGCGCCGGGCAGCGCGGCGCGGATCTCGGCCTCCACACGGTCGCAAATCTCATGCGCGGCCTGCACCGCCATCGCCCCATCGACCACCATGTGGAACTCCACGAACAGTGCCTGCCCGGCGCGGCGGGTTTTCAATCCATGCACCTGCAACGCGCCTGCGGCACTTCGGCGGATAATTTCCTCGATCCTTGCGCGCTCGGCTTCGGGGGCGGCGGTGTCCATCAGCCCGCCGAGCGAGGCCGCGATCACCCGCCAGCCTTCACGCAGGATATTGACTGCGACCAGCAGCGCCAGCAGCGGGTCGAGCACGGCCCAGCCGGTCAGCAGCGCCAGCCCCAGCCCTGCCAGCACCCCGGCCGAGGTCCAGACATCGCTCATCAGATGCCGTCCGCCCGCCGTGAGCGCAGGAGAGCGAAGCTGTGCGCCCGCGCCCAGCAGGATACGGGCCCAGATCAAGTTCGCTCCCAGCGCCAGCGCGTTCACCGCAAGACCCAGCGGTTGCCAGTCGGCGGCCTTTGGCTGCCAGAGCGCGCCCGCGGCCTCGTGCAGGATCACCAGTGCGGCGATGACGATCAGAATGCCCTCGGCCACCGCCGAGAAATACTCCGCCTTGTGGTGACCGAAGGGATGGCCCGCATCCGGCGGCCTCCGGGCATAGCGCACCGCGCACCAGGCCATCACCGCGCCGCCGATATTGACCAAAGATTCCAGCGCATCCGACATCAGCGCCAGCGAGCCCGTCATTGCCCAGGCTGCCGCTTTCAGCGCCATCACCGCCAGCGCCACCACCAGTGAGCCCGCCGCAAGCTGTTCCGCGTTCCATTGCCTGAGCATGCTGCCTCCGCCCGCCGCGCGCGGCCCCGGTCCCGCGCCGGCCGCTGCCTTCTGCCTACAGGAACAGCCCGCGGCGCAAAAGGTTCAGCCCAGCCGCCAGCAGCACCACCAGCGTTGCGCGCCGGAAGGCGGCCTGATCGATGCGGTCGTGCAGCCGCCCGCCGATCCACATGCCCGCCACTGCGGGCGGAATCAGCGCAAGTGAAAACGGCAGCGTTTCGGCCCGCATCACGCCGGAGCCGGTATGGGCTGCCAGCAGCGCCACCGCACCGAGCCCATAGATCACTCCCTGCACCCGCACCTGTTCGCGCTTCTCGGTGCCAAGCGCGGTGAGATATGCCACTGTGGGCGGGCCCCAGACACCAGAGATACCGCCGATCAGCCCGGCAATCCCGCCCACCATGGCCTCCGCCTTGCGCGTTGGCTTGCTAAGCGTGAAGGACCGCCCCAGCAGCTGCATCAGCGCAAAAAGCGACACCGGCAGGCCGATAATCAGCATCATCGCCTGCTGCGGCAGGATGCGCACCATCTGAGCGCTGAGCAGCAGGCAGACCAGACCGATCAGCAGAAACACCCGGAAGCGGCGCACCGACTCCATCGCGGCCTTCGTTCCCTGCCGCAGCGCCTGCATGCCGTTGGTAGCCAGCGTCGGCAGGATCAGCCCGGCCAGCGCCAGCTCCGGCGGCAGGAAGAAGCCGAGGCCCGAAATCAGGATCATCGGCATGGCAAAGCCGACCATTCCCTTCACCGTCCCGGCCAGCAGCGCAACGGCGGCCGCGGCGGCCATTTCCATGGGCGAAAGCAGGGTGGTTAGGGCGTGCAGCATGTCCATCCCTCCCGCTCTATACGGAACCGCGGCCTGCTGCACGGGCAAAATCATCACGTAATTTTTGAACTAAACGCCGCAGCAAATGGTATTTATGTTGCGCTGCAACTGCGAAATGAATTACCACCAAGCGACCGAAGAAGGATCTGATTCATGGCCCACGACGGACAGGACTTGCACATGACACCGACGCTCATCCCCGGCCTTCTGGCACAGACCGCCGCCGCCCTGGACCCGCTTGACCAGCTGTTCGAAGCCGCCCGCAGCGCGGTCCGGGAGAAGGTCAGCGAAGACGGCCGCGTCTCCGGCCGCCTGATGGAGGCGGAACAGACCGCGGCGCACGGGCTGTCCTGGCTTGCGACCTACGTCTACTGCCTTCGCCAGATGCAGAAATGGGCCGAGAAGCTCGACGCAGAGGGCAAGTTCGGCGAGATGGAGCAGCTGATCCACCAGATCGGCTTTGGCGAATACCTCTCTCAGGTGCAGGGCGGCATCCAGATGAATCAGGGCGAAGTCGTCCGCCTGCAGGACCTGGGTCTCGGCGAGGATGCCCGCACCGCGCTGATGACGCCCGCAGTGACCGCGCTTTGCGCGAAAGGCAACACCCAGGCCGCGCGCAGCCGGCTGGTGGAGCTGATGGAGGCGCAGACAGGAGCCACCATGTTCGGCACCTCCGGCCTGGAGGAAGAGCTGGAGATGATCCGCGACCAGTTCCGCCGCTATGCGGTTGAAAAGGTCGAACCCTACGCCCACGAATGGCACCTGAAGGACGAGCTGATCCCGATGGAGGTGATCGCGGAGCTGGCTGAAATGGGCGTCTTCGGCCTCACCATCCCCGAGGAATACGGCGGTTTCGGCCTGTCGAAAGCGTCGATGGTGGTGGTCTCCGAGGAGCTCTCGCGCGGTTATATCGGTGTGGGCTCCCTTGGCACCCGCTCGGAGATCGCAGCCGAGCTGATCCTCTGCGGCGGCACTGAGGCTCAGAAGGCCAACTGGCTGCCCAAGCTCGCGAGCGCCGAGATCCTGCCCACCGCAGTGTTCACCGAGCCCAACACCGGCTCCGACCTCGGCAGCCTGCGCACCCGCGCAGTGAAGGACGACAACGGCGACTACCGCATAACCGGCAACAAGACCTGGATCACCCATGCCGCCCGCACCCACGTGATGACCCTGCTGGCGCGCACCGATCCGGAAACCACCGACCACCGCGGGCTGTCGATGTTCCTCGCCGAAAAAACCCCCGGCACCGACGAGGCCCCCTTCCCCACCGAGGGCATGACCGGCGGCGAGATCGAGGTGCTCGGCTACCGCGGCATGAAGGAATACGAGCTCGGCTTCGACAATTTCCACGTGAAGGGCGAAAACCTCCTCGGCGGCGAAGAGGGCAAGGGTTTCAAGCAGCTGATGGAGACCTTCGAGTCCGCCCGCATCCAGACCGCCGCCCGCGCCATCGGCGTCGCGCAGTCGGCGCTCGACATCGCGATGCAATACGCGCAGGAGCGCAAGCAGTTCGGCAAATCCCTGATCCGCTTCCCCCGCGTTTCCGGCAAGCTGGCGATGATGGCGGTGGAGATCATGATAGCCCGCCAGCTCACCTATTTCTCCGCCTGGGAGAAGGACAACGGCCACCGCTGCGATCTGGAGGCCGGCATGGCCAAGCTGCTCGGTGCGCGCGTGGCCTGGGCTGCTGCCGACAACGGCTTGCAAATCCACGGCGGCAACGGCTTTGCCCTGGAGTACAAGATTTCCCGCGTGCTCTGCGATGCCCGCATTCTCAACATTTTCGAGGGAGCGGCCGAGATTCAGGCCCAGGTGATCGCCCGCCGCCTGTTGAGCTGACAGCTTCTGTTTTCCAACTGCGGGCAGTTTCCCCGCCTCACCCGGCGCCCCGGCGCCGGGATTTTTTTCCACTTGCCTCCGCGGGCCAATGCAGCGCTTCGCGGGCGCCGGCGGTTCCCGCACCGCCGGTTCGGCGCTAGAAGACGCCGCATGACCTTCTTCGCCCGTCTCATCGCGCCTTTCTGTTTCATCCTCCTGCTTACGTCCTGCGCCGCGCCGGTGCCGCCCGGGGGCAAGGCGCACATTCTGGTGATGGGTGACTCGCTCCTCGCCTGGAACCGCCTCTCCGGCAATTCGATCGCAGACGCGGTTGAGGACGCGCTGGGAAGGCCGGTGGCGGACCGCTCCGTGAGCGGCGCGCGCCACATCTACCGCCTGCCGCTCACCGGCGCTGCGGGGCTGAACATCGCCAGGCAGTACCGCCCAGGCCCCTGGAAGTGGATCATCGTGAACGGCGGCGGCAACGACCTCTGGCTGGGCTGCGGCTGCGTCGCCTGCAAGGGCAAGCTGGACCGGCTGATCTCCGAGGACGGGGAGAGCGGCGCGATCCCGGACCTGCTCACCCAGCTGCGGAGCACCGGGGCCAGGGTAATTTATGTCGGCTATCTGCGGAGCCCCGGGCGCGGCTCGCTGATCGAGCACTGCCGCGACGAGGGCGACACCCTGGAGCGCCGCTTCGCCCGCCACGCGGAGAGCGATCCCGGCGTGTTCTTTGTCTCGCTCAAGGACATGGTGCCTCAGGGCGACCGCTCCTATCACGCGCCCGACATGATCCACCCGTCGGTGAAGGCCAGCCGCGAGATTGGCAGCAGGCTAGCCGCGATCATCCGCGCGCAGTGAGCCGATGGCAAGCCGCCGCCACAGCCAAGGCGGCACTCCCGCCTCCTTCCGCGCACCGTAAAGAATGCGTGGGTGCCATCGGTCCGGGCGCCGCCTGCCCGGAGCAGGCAGCAGAACCTGCCGTCCTTAAGCGCTGCACGAGATGACCCTGGCCGCGGCCGCAGGCAACGTGATAATCTTCAGCAATGACGCGGGCCGGGAAATGCTTTTCAGAGCCGGCGGCTGAGCGTATCGAGAAGACGCCCGCGCGCCTCCGGCAGCGGGCGGTTACCCAGAGACGGCGCCAAGTGCGCCTCCAGAAAATACCCCGTGGTTCGCAAGCCCTGCAGGATCTCGGCATCGCCCGCCTCGCCCTGCCCCAGCATCACCGGCGGCAAGGGCAGCAGCCGGTCGGCCCATTCGCCCGCGCCTTCACGTGAAACAGCCCGCCCCGACTTGGGCGAGACATAGAAAAGCCCCCCCGCCGCGCCGGTCACCGCGCAGGCTCTGAGATCAAGGCCGAAGCCCATTTCCTCCAGCAGCGCCATCTCCCATCGCAGATAGGCCAGCGGCCAAAGGTCTTCCTGTTCCAGAAGATCGAGCAGCCGCTCGCTGCGCGTGTAGAGATCCGGGTGCGGCTCCCGCTCGGGCAGGCAGAACACCAGCAGTGCCGTCACTGCATTCAGCCCCGCCAGCGCCAGCCGCCCCGACAGCGCCGCTGCAGCGCGGCTGCGCAGGGGCTCGGCGTGGTAGCTGCCGAGGTGATCCTCCAGCCGCGCGCGCCAAGTCAGGTCGAGCTGCGCGCCAGGCTGCAGAATGGGCGCCATCTTCCTGCCCGCACCGCCGCGCACCACACCTGCGTGGCGGCCGTGGCCCTCGGTGAAAACATCGATGATGGCGGCATGTTCGCCGTGGCGGCGCATAGCCAGCAATATCCCGTGATCACGCCATTCCACCGGCTGCTCCCGTGCTCAGCTTTACCTCATCCCCTGCCGGGCAGCAGAGACGAAATGACGGCCATCTTCAAGACATCCCTTGACTGCGCCGCAGCGGCGGCTTCTATTTAACGCCACGGTTAAATAAAGGAGGCCCCTATGCGCGGCATCACCATTATCTACACCTACAGCGGCGACGAGAACGCCTGGCGGGAGGCCACATCCGAGTTCATCGCGGCCATTAACGCGGACCCCGGGGCGGCCGGCAAGTTCACCTATCAGGTGGCGGTTGCGGATGACGGGGAGACCCGGATCCACTGGGGCCGCTGGGACAGTGCCGAAACGCTCGCCCATGTACAGTCGCAGGACTACTTCAAGAGTTTCGCGGGGCGTGTCAGGGAGTTTGCCGGTGGCGCTCCGCGGGCCACCGGCCATGACATAATGGGCAAGACCGGGGGCTGGTAATCATTCCAGGCCCGGCTCATCCAGCAGGTGGCGGCCGCCGCGGTCCTCGACCTCGATCACCCAGAGGTCGGGGTCGAAACCCTGCTGGCGGCGGATCGAGGCGTCGACCTCTGTCTCATCCCCCGCGGCCAGCGTGTCCCACTTGCGCGCGCCGGTCATCAGGTCGAAAGTGCGGTGAAAGGCGCGGGCCTGTCCATCGAGCGTGTTGAGCTTCACCAGCACCGCGCCCGCCGTGTCATCGCCATGCGCGGTGACAAAGGCCGGGATATCCATCAGCCGCAGCCGCGCGAGGTAGGCTTGCACCCAGAATTCGGCCGTGAGGCGGGTCATGCCGCGCCGCCGCCATTGTCCGCACGGACGGCAGCCGCGGGTGCCTCCGGCGGGAGTATTTGCGGAAAGATGAAGATCACGGGGCGGCGCGGCTCAGTTGCCGTCCTTGAAGTCGAGCCCCATTTCCGAGTAGCGCTCGGCCTCCTCCAGCCAGTTCGGGCGCACCTTCACCTGCAGGAAAAGATGCACCTTGCGGCCCAGAAACTCCTCCAGCTCGGCCCGCGCGGCTTGCGACACCGCCTTGATGGTTTCGCCGCGCTTGCCCAGCACGATGCCCTTGTGGCCGTCCCGCATCACGTAGATGATCTGGTCCACCCGGGCGGAGCCGTCCTTGCGTTCTTCCCACTTTTCCGTCTCGACGGTGAGCTGATAGGGCAGCTCCTGGTGCAGGCGCAGGGTCAGCTTTTCACGCGTCATCTCGGCCGCGATCATCCGCATCGGCAGATCGGCGATCTGGTCTTCGGGGTAGAGCCAGGGGCTTTCCGGCAGCTTGCCCGCAAGCCAGACCCGCAAGTCGTCGACGCCATGGCCGCGCTCGGCCGAAATCATGAAGGTTTCCGCAAAGCTGTAGCGCGCGTTCAGGTCCTGGGCGAGCCCGAGCAGTTTTTCGGCGGGCACCCGGTCGATCTTGTTGATCGCCAGCGCCACGGTGCGGCCCTCGCCCACTTCGGAAAGGCCTTCGAGGATGGTTTCCACCCCTTCCGTGATGCCGCGGTGCGCTTCCACCATCAGCACAACGATGTCGGCATCCGCCGCCCCGCCCCAGGCGGCCGCGACCATCGCGCGGTCGAGCCGGCGGCGCGGGCGGAACAGGCCGGGGGTGTCGACAAAGACGATCTGCGCATCGCCCTCCATTGCCACGCCGCGGATACGGGCGCGGGTGGTTTGCACCTTGTGGGTGACGATCGAGACCTTGGCCCCGACCATACGGTTCAAGAGGGTCGATTTGCCCGCGTTGGGCTCCCCGATCAGGGCAACGAATCCGGCGCGTGTGGTCATCTGTCTGGTCCTGTTAGCAGAGCAGTTCCCCTACAGGAAAACGCCCGCTGGGGCCAGAGGGGTTTTCCGGTGGCCAGGGCGCTGCCTGCCGGACAGGTTTCCGCCACCGGCGGCCGGGCTCTCAGCCCAGCTGCGCCAGCAGCGCCTTGGCCGCGGCCTGCTCGGCCTGCCGCTTGGAGCCTGCGGTGGCCTGCGCCTCGGCACCATCCTCCAGCCGGGCGGCGATGGTGAAGACCGGCGCATGATCCGGGCCGCTGCGCGACACCTCGACGTAGTCGGGCGGCTTCTGGCCGCGCGCCTGGGCCCATTCCTGAAGCGAGGTCTTGGCATCGCGGGCGTCTTCCTCGACCTGGTGGACGCGTTTGCCCCAGAGCCGCAGGATCATCTCCCGCGCGGCATCAAAACCTGCGTCCTTGTAGACCGCCGCGATCACCGCTTCCATCGCGTCCCCCAGAAGCGCCTGTTTGCGGCGCCCTCCGGACATCATCTCCGAGCGGCCCAGTTTCAGCACCGCGCCCAGGTCGATCTCGCGCGCGACCTCGGCGCAGGCCTCCTTGCGCACCAGCGCGTTGAAGCGCGGCGCCAGCTGGCCCTCCGTGGCGGTCTTGTCGTGCTCGAGAAGCGCGGTCGCCATCACCAGCCCCAGCACCCGGTCGCCCAGAAATTCCAGCCGCTGGTTGTCCTTGCGGTTGGGTGAAGAGACGGAAGCATGGGTCACAGCGCGCTGCAGAAGCTCGGGCCGCTCGAAACGGTGGCCGATGCGCTCCTCGAAGGCGCGCAATTCCTTGGATAGTTTCACTCGATCCTCTTGAAGAAACGGTCGCCGCGCCAGGTCCAGAAGTACAGCATGGACCGCCCGGCCGAGGAGAACATGACCCGGTCGGCACGGCCGATCAGGTTTTCATACGGCACAAAGCCGACCCCGCCCGCGGATTGCGGCAGGCGGCTGTCCGAGGAGTTGTCCCGGTTGTCGCCCATGAAAAAGTAATGACCCGCAGGCACCTGGTAGACGCCGGTGTGGTCGACGCCCTGGTTGGTGATATTGAGGACCGCATGCGAAGTACCGCCAGGCAAAGTCTCGATCTGGCGGGACTTCTTGCAGACACCGCCCTGTCCCACCGGCGCGTTCTCGCAGCGCGGCAGCGAGCCTTGAGGGCCCTGGCGCTGCATCACTTCCTCGAACTCGCCCGCATCTTGCAGCTTCACCGGATTGCCGTTGATGTGCAGAACGCCGTTCTTCATCTGGATCTTGTCGCCCGGCAGGCCAACCAGCCGTTTGATGAAATCATTGCCGTTGACCGGGTGGCGGAACACCACCACGTCGCCGCGCTCGGGCTCCCCGCCCCAGAAGCGGGTGTTGTCACCATCGAGGAAGCCGCAGATGTCCTCGGCATCAATGTCGATGCCGATGGCAGGCAGGCGCACGCTGGGGCACGAGGCGTAGGAGTAGCCATAGGCCATCTTGTTCACAAAGAGGAAATCCCCGATCAGCAGGGTTTCCTTCATTGAGCCGGAGGGAATCCAGAAGGGCTGGAAGAACAGGGTGCGGAAGATCCCTGCGATCAAAAGCGCGTAGACGACTGTCTTCACGGTTTCGAGAATGGAACTTCCGGCCTTAGCTTTTGCCGTCATCAGGCTCTCCGGTTTGGTAACTGGGTCGGGGGCTACATGCGGGCGCGCCGGGCGCGAGTCAAGCTCCGCCGGGGCTTTCCGCCGGGACCGCGGCGGCGTCGGGGTCCTGCGGCAGAGGCCGGGCCTCGATCACCACGAAGGCCTGCGCCCAGGGGTGGTCGTCGGTGAGGGTCACGTGGATCACCGCCTCATGGCCAGGGGGTGTCATTTCGGCCAGACGCTCGGCGGCCCATCCAGTCACATGCATGACGGGCTGGCCGGTGCGCAGGTTGGAAACCGCCATGTCCTTCCAGGCGATGCCCATGCGCAGGCCGGTGCCAAGCGCCTTGGAGCAGGCCTCCTTGGCGGCCCAGCGTTTGGCGTAGGTGCCCGCCACATCGCGGCGGCGCTCGGCCTTGCGCTGCTCCACCTCGGTGAACACACGGTTGCGGAACCGGTCGCCAAAGCGGTCCAGCGTGCGCTGAATGCGCTCGATGTTGGCGAGGTCTGTGCCGGTGCCGAGGATCATCGCTGCGCTCGCAACGGGTGCCGGAAATTCCGAAAATTCCGGCCCGTATTCATTGATGAATACGGCCCCCGCCTCATGCCCTCGCGCCGTCCATCAGCCGGCGCATCTCCTGCACTGCCGGGGTCAGGCCGCGGAAGATTGCTTCGCCGATCAGGAAGTGGCCGATGTTCAGCTCGCGCACCTCCGGGAAGGCCGCGACCGGCTCCACCGTGTCATAGGTGAGGCCATGGCCCGCGTGCACCTCCAGCCCCAGCGAATGGGCGTAGGCCGACATCTCGCGCAGCGCCTCCAGCTCGCGGTCGCGCTCGGCCAGCTTGCCCTCGGCGTGGTAGTCGCAATAAGCGCCGGTGTGCAGTTCGATCACCTCTGCACCGATGCGGTGGGCCGCCTCGATCTGCCGCTTGTCGGCGGCAATGAAGATCGACACCCGGCAGCCCGCCTCGCGCAAGGGCGCGATGAAATGGGCAAGCTTGTTTTCCTCGCGCGCGACCTCCAGCCCGCCCTCGGTGGTGCGCTCCTCGCGCTTCTCCGGCACGATGCAGACCGCGTGCGGCTTATGGCGGAGCGCGATCTTCTGCATTTCCTCCGTCGCCGCCATCTCGAAGTTCAGCGGCACCTTCAGCGCCGCCATCAGCCCGTCGATATCTTCATCGGTGATGTGGCGGCGGTCTTCGCGCAGATGCGCGGTGATGCCGTCGGCGCCTGCTTCCTCGGCCAGCTTCGCGGCGCGGACTGGGTCCGGATAGGCGCCGCCGCGGGCGTTGCGCACGGTGGCCACATGGTCGATGTTCACGCCCAGCCGCAGGGAATTCTGTGCCATATCGTCAAGTCCTGAAATTGGTAGCCCTTTGCGCAGAACACTAGACGCAAGGGCAGGAAGGGCAAGCCCTATCCGGCTTCCCGGTTGCGCCCGCCTGCGGCGCGCGGCGCTTCCGGTGCGGTGCCGGGCGCCAGCTTCGAAGGGGCGGCGGGGGGCGGGTTGACCGCTGCCGTGGCACCTTCCTGCGCCTGCGGCGCCGGGGCCGCAGCCCGGCCTGAAACCGGACCGGAGGCGAGTTCCGCGCGCTGCATGATGGCGTCGAACTTGGCCTTGATACGGGCGCGGCGGCGCTGCTGGTAGACCCGGATCACCGGCAGGCTGAGGAAGTAGCATACAGTCGCGCTAATCATGCCGGGGAGGATGCCGCCGATCATGTAGGGGTAGAACACCTCATCGAAAAACAGCAGCAGCCCCTGCCAGTCCGCAGGCCGGTCCATGAACAGCGCAAAGAGGTTGTCCTTCAGGTCCGCACCGGCGGCAAAGAACTTCCCTACCAGGGACTTGTCGACATCCTTGTCGAACTCGGTGCCCAACAGCCAGTGGCCGGTCTGCAGCGCCGCCACCCCAATCGGCACATAAGTGAGCGGATTGCCGAAGAAAGTGGCGCTCAGAGCCGCGAGGATATTGCCATTCATCAGCCGCGCGATCAGCGCCGCAACCACGAAATGCAGCCCGTAGAAAGGCGTGAAGGTGGTGAAAACTCCGGCCCAGATGCCGCGGGCGATACGTTCGGGCGAATCGGGCAGGCGGCGGACCCTGTGCTGCACGTA
Source organism: Cribrihabitans neustonicus (assembly GCF_048820895.1). Lineage (NCBI taxonomy): Bacteria > Pseudomonadati > Pseudomonadota > Alphaproteobacteria > Rhodobacterales > Paracoccaceae > Cribrihabitans > Cribrihabitans neustonicus. Next base: position 87,755 of record NZ_JBMERQ010000009.1, on the reverse strand, counting down.
CAGGAAGGCCCGGCCCCAGCCGCCGCGGGGCCAGAAGAAATCCGCCACCGCACGCAGGGGCGGGCGTCTGTCCCGGCGCCTGAAAACCAAAGCCGTCCGTCCTTCCCAGTTTCCGGCTGGCGCGTCAGCGGCCTATCCCGGCGTGAACCGCCGCTCCGGCTTTTCCCGGAACCGCGCCACCGCGGCGACATCGCTTTCCGCCTCCAGCGTCAGCATCAGCGAGTGCAGCTGTTCCACATCCCGCAGCTCCACGTTGACCATAAGCCGGTAAAAGTCCGGTTTCCTGTCGACAAATTCAAGGTCCGAGATATTGGCCTTTTTCTCGCCGATCAATGTGCAAATACGCCCCAGAACGCCGGCATCGTTGCCGATGGTCAGTTCCAGCGTGGTGCCATAGGCCGCCGGGTGGGTGCCGCTGTGCCAATGCACGTCGACCCAGCGCTCCGGCTGGTCCTCGAACTCGCCCAGCTTGTCGCAATCGGCGGTATGCACCACCACGCCGCGGCCGCGGTAGGTGATGCCGATGATGCGCTCGCCCGGCAGAGGCTGGCAGCAGGGCGCGCGCTCGAAGCTCTGGCCCGGCTGCAGGCCGATCACTGCGCGGCGCGGGGAGACCTCGTCGCCCTTGCCCGTGGTCAGCTCGGGGTAGACCGACTGCACCACGTCATGGGCGGTGATCACCGCGGCGCCGAGCCGCGACAGCAGTTCGTCCACGCTGCCCACGCGCAGCGCCCGAGCGGCGGTTTCCAGCGCCTTGTCGGTGGCCTTGCGCCCGACATGCTCAAAAGCCGAACGCGCCAGCTCGTGGCCCAGCTTCACGAACCGCGCCCGGTCGGCTTCGCGCAGGGCGCGCCGGATCGACGTGCGGGCCTTGCCGGTGGTGGCGATCTCCAGCCAGCTTGCCTGCGGGGTCTGGCCCTCGGCGGTGATCACCTCGACCGACTGGCCGTTCCTGAGCCGGGTCCACAAGGGCACCCGGATGCCGTCCACCTTGGCGCCGACGCAGGCATGGCCGATGCGGGTGTGGATGGCGTAGGCAAAGTCGATCGGCGTTGCCCCCTTGGGCAGCTTGATCACCTCGCCCTTCGGGGTGAAGCAGAACACCTGGTCGGAGTACATCTCCAGCTTCACCGCCTCGAGGAATTCGTCGTGGTCCTCCTCGGCGTCGAACTGTTCAGTGAGCGACGCGATCCACTTCGCAGGATCGACGGCAAACGGGTTCTCGGTGCGCACCCCGTCGCGGTAGGACCAATGCGCCGCCACTCCGGTTTCAGCCACGTCATGCATCTGGCGGGTGCGGATCTGCACCTCCACCCGCTTGCCGTCGCGGCCTGACACGGTGGTGTGGATGGAACGGTAGCCGTTGGATTTCGGCTGGCTGATGTAGTCCTTGAACCGGCCGGGCACCGCGCGCCAGCGCTGGTGAATGGCGCCAAGCGCCAAGTAGCAGTCTTCTTCGGACCCGGTGATAACGCGGAAACCGTAGATGTCGGACAGCCGCGAGAAGCCCTGGTCCTTGGCCTGCATCTTGCGCCAGATCGAATAGGGCTTCTTGGCGCGGCCGAAGACTTCGGCTTCGATACCTGCCTTCTCCAGCTCGGTTCGCATGTCGCCAGTGATGCGGTGAATCACATCGCCGGTTTCGCGCTGCAGGGTGACGAAGCGGCGGATGATCGACTGGCGGCCCTCGGGATTGAGCACCCGGAACGCCAGATCTTCAAGCTCCTCGCGCATCCACTGCATGCCCATGCGGCCTGCCAGCGGCGCGTAGATGTCCATCGTCTCGCGCGCCTTCTGGGCCTGCTTCTCCGGCCGCATCGCCTTGATGGTGCGCATGTTGTGGAGCCGGTCGGCCAGCTTCACCAGGATCACCCGCAAATCCTTGGACATCGCCATGAACAGCTTGCGGAAGTTCTCCGCCTGCTTGGTTTCCCGGCTCGAGAGTTGCAGGTTGGTCAGCTTGGTGACGCCATCGACGAGCATTGCCACTTCATCGCCAAAGCGGCGCGCAACCTCCTCGTAAGAGGCTTTGGTGTCTTCGATGGTGTCGTGCAGAAGCGCGGTGATGATGGTCGCATCATCCAGCCGCTGTTCGGTCAGGATCGCGGCCACCGCGACCGGATGCGTGAAATAGGGCTCGCCGGAATGGCGGTACTGCCCTTCGTGCATCTGCGCCCCGAAGGCATAGGCCTCGGCAATCCGGGACGCATTGGCTTTCGGATTGTAGTTGCGGACCAGTTCAATCAGGTCATCAGGCGAAATCATGTCCGGTCCGCAGCCTCAATTGTCCGTCGCGGCAAATCAGCCCTGCCCCTGGGCCTCCATCAGTGCGCGCAGGAGCTTCTCTTCCGACATGTCGTCTTCGGCCGGCTTGTCGCTCTCGCCGCCCATCAGCAAGGCCATGGAATCCTCTTCCGGCTCGTCCACCTCGATCTGGGTCTGGTTGGCCTCGATCAGGCGCTCGCGCAGGGCGTCGGCGCTCTGGGTTTCCTCGGCGATCTCGCGCAGCGAGACAACCGGGTTCTTGTCGTTGTCGCGGTCCACGGTCAGCTCGGCTCCGGCCGAGATCTCGCGGGCGCGGTGTGCCGCCAGCATAACCAGCTCAAACCGGTTGGGAACCTTGTCGACGCAATCTTCAACCGTCACGCGGGCCATGAACGACTCTCCAAGTATTGTGGGTCCGGAGCGCAGAGATGTACGCTCAAATGTTTCTCTTGACAAGACCAGAAAATGCCGCAGCGAAATCGCTACAGCGGAACGATCCCGGCGGTTTCCGAGGGCGGCAGGGAGGCAAGCAGTGCGGCGGCGCTCTGATGCAGAACCGGATGGCGCCAATCGGGGCGGATATCGCAGAGCGGCACCAGCACGAAGCCACGGTCCTGGATCCGCGGATGCGGCAGGATCAGCTCGCCCGGTGCCTCCTGCATCTGCCGTTCCAGTGGCAGCCCCTGCCAGCGGGCAAAACCGGCCGCGTCGGGGCGCACCGCGCCGCCGTGATCGATCAGGTCCAGATCCAGTGTGCGCCGCCCCCAGCGCTCGGCGCGCACCCGGGCAAAACGCGCTTCCACCGCATGCAGCCGTTCCAGCAGTTCTTCCGCGCTGAGCGTGCTTTCCACCTCCACCGCGGCGTTCACATAGTCCGGCCCGGTCCCGGCGGGAAAGCAGGGCGTGCGGAAGAACCGCGACACCGCCCGCAGGACGATGCCCGGCTGCGCCAGCGCTGCGACCGCCATTGACAGCGTAACCTGAGGCACCCTAGCGTCAGCAGGCATATTACCGCCGAGTGCGATGAGTGATTTTGTCCGGTATCCGGTCATTTTTGACCCTGTTTCTGAATGCCACCGCCCTTGCGGCAGATGGCAAATAACATACATTAAGTCCACCCGTTTAGCCGATTTCAGTCATTCACTCACGGAACCAGAGCTTAAGCGGGCCGACCGGAAGGACAAATTTGATGTTTTACAAGGACGAACGGCTTGCGCTGTTCATAGACGGATCGAACCTCTACGCCGCGGCCAAGGCGCTTGGGTTCGATATCGACTACAAGCTGTTGCGGCAGGAATTCATGCGCCGTGGCAAACTGTTGCGGGCGTTTTATTACACGGCGCTATTGGAAAACGACGAGTATTCCCCGATCAGGCCGCTGGTGGATTGGCTGCATTACAACGGCTTCACCATGGTCACAAAACCGGCCAAGGAATACACTGACAGCATGGGCCGCCGCAAGGTGAAGGGCAACATGGATATCGAGCTGACCGTCGATGCCATGGAGCTGGCGCCGCGCGTCGACCATATCGTGCTGTTTTCCGGCGATGGTGACTTCCGTCCGCTGATCGCCAGCCTGCAGCGCCAGGGCGTGCGGGTGTCGGTGGTCTCCACCATCCGCAGCCAGCCGCCGATGATCTCCGACGATCTGCGCCGCCAGGCCGATAATTTCATCGAGCTGGAGGAGCTGCGTGACGTTATCGGCCGCCCGCCTCGGGAACAGAACGACCCGCGCTCGGCCGCAGCCGCGCAAGGCTGATTTTCCGCCGCCCGCGGCTGCGTGCAGGCCGCCGGCGGCGAGACCCGGGCAAAACAGCGATGGCGCAGACCCGGCGTGCACCGGCCTGCGCCATTTGCTTGTCAGGGGCCGGCCGGTCTCAGCGCGGTGCGGGTCAGGGCTGCGCCAGCGCGTTGATCTCGTTGTGGCGCTGGATGATCTGCTGAGGCCAGCGGCTCTTGATATAGGCTAGCACCGCCAGCATCTGCGCTTCGCTCAGCACCTCTTCGTAGCCACCCATGCGTGTGCGGTAGCCGTTGCCGGCCAGCGCCTCGACCCCGAACCTGGTGATCGCCAGCAGCTGGCTGTCCGAATGGTGCCAAGTATGCCCCGTCTCATCATGCGGCGGTGCAGGCAGGTAGCCATCTTCATCGCGCTCCTGCCAGTTGGGCTCGCCTTCCAGATCGGCCCCATGGCAGCTGGCGCAATATTCCGCGTAGATCTTGCGCCCCTCCTCTACCGCCGCGGGATCCTGATAAGGCAAGCCGCCCGCTGCCAGCGCGGCGCGATCCGCGGACCAGAAAAAGGCTCCGCCCGCCAGCAGTACGGCACCAGCCGCAAACAGCATTGCTTTCATGCCCGCTCCCCGCTTCAGTTCCAAGCAGGCCTTTCTGCAACCTTCCGCCGCTGGAAGCTCCAGTCACAACCCCGTGACCTCGCGCCGGGACTGGACCTCGCGCGCCGGAAGCCTTACCTCTGGCCCGCAAGGAGACCCGTATGACAAAGCCGCCCCTCACCCTCTACCTCGCCGCCCCGCGCGGCTTCTGCGCCGGCGTTGACCGCGCCATCAAGATCGTCGAGATGGCGATCGGAAAATGGGGCGCGCCGGTCTATGTCCGCCATGAGATCGTGCACAACAAATACGTGGTCGACAGCCTGCGCGAGAAAGGCGCGGTCTTTGTCGAGGAGCTGGACGAATGCCCCGATGACCGGCCGGTGATCTTCTCCGCCCACGGGGTGCCGAAATCGGTGCCCGCCGCGGCCGAGGCGCGGGAGATGATCTATGTCGATGCCACCTGCCCGCTTGTCTCCAAGGTGCATATCGAGGCGCAGCGCCATGCCGAGAACGGGCTGCAGATGGTTATGATCGGCCACAAGGGCCACCCGGAAACCATCGGCACCATGGGCCAGCTGCCCGAAGGTGAGGTGCTCTTGGTGGAAACTGTCGAGGATGTGGCCGCGGTGGAGGTGCGCGACCCCGCGCGGCTCGCCTTCGTTACCCAGACCACGCTGTCGGTCGATGACACCAAGGACATCGTCGCCGCGCTCCAAGCCCGCTTCCCCGAGATCGTGGGCCCGCACAAGGAAGACATCTGCTACGCCACCACCAACCGACAGGAAGCGGTGAAGGCGGTGGCGCCGAAATCCGATGCGCTCCTGGTCGTGGGTGCGCCGAACTCGTCGAACTCGCGCCGCCTGGTCGAAGTCGGCGCCAAGAACGGCTGCGGCTACGCCCAGCTGGTGCAGCGCGCCGAAAACATCGACTGGCGCGCGTTGGAGGGTATCCGCTCCATCGCCATCACCGCCGGCGCCTCGGCCCCGGAACTTCTGGTAAACGAGGTGATCGACGCCTTCCGCGCCCGCTATGACGTGACGGTCGAGGTGGTGGAAACCGCGGTGGAACGGGTCGAATTCAAGGTGCCGCGGGTGCTGCGCCAGCCGGCATGAGTCCGGCAGGCCTGCCTGCAAACGAGTGACGATGGCGCACCGCGCCATGGACTGACTGGGGCTTCCGGTGCTGTTGGCGGCGATGGCGGTGTTGTTCCCTCGCGCCGGTCTCTCCCTGCAAGCGCCGCCGTGCGCGCCTGCACTCTGGCGCCCGCCGGGGCAGCGGTGTAGGGAGCGGACATGGCTGATTTGTTTGCATATACCGATGGCGCCTGCTCGGGCAATCCAGGCCCCGGCGGCTGGGGCGTGCTGCTGCGCGCGATGGACGGGGACACCGTGGTGAAGGAGCGCGAGCTTCAGGGCGGCGAGGCCGAGACCACGAACAACCGGATGGAGCTTCTGGCCGCGATCAACGCGCTGGAAAGCCTGGCGCGGCCTTCGAAGATCACCGTAGTGACCGATTCGGCCTATGTGAAGAACGGCGTTACCGGCTGGATTTTCGGCTGGAAGAAGAATGGCTGGAAAACCGCTGCCAAGAAGCCGGTGAAAAACGTTGAGCTCTGGCAGCGCCTGGACGAAGCGCAGAGCCGCCACCAGGTGACCTGGGAGTGGGTCAAGGGCCACGCAGGCCACCCCGAGAACGAGCGCGCGGACGAACTCGCACGGGCGGGCATGGCCCCGTTCAAGAAAGCGCGCTCCAAGTGAGGCGGGCCAAACGGCCCGGTGGCGGCGCATGAGCTTCCTCACCCTGCTGGACTATGCCTCGGTGCTGGTCTTTGCGCTCACCGGCGCGCTGGTGGCGAGCCGCGCGCAGCTCGACATTGTGGGCTTTGCCTTTGTCGCCTGCCTCACCGCAGTGGGCGGCGGCACGGTTCGCGACCTCCTGCTGGACCGCGACCCGGTGTTCTGGATCGGCGATTCGAACTATATCCTGCTCGCAACCCTCGCCGCTGTGATCGTGTTCTTCACTGCTCATCTGGTCGAAAGCCGCCTGCGCTGGGTGGTCTGGCTCGACAGCTTTGCGCTCGCCGTGGCCGTGCCTGCGGGCACCGGCGTTGCGATTGCGCTGGGAAAAGGGCCGGTGATCGTGGTGCTGATGGGCATGGCGACCGGCTCGCTCGGCGGACTGATGCGCGACGTAGTCTGCAACGAGGTGCCGCTGGTGCTGAAGCAGGGCGAGCTTTACATCACCTGCGCCATGGCGGGGGCGATCACCGCGGTGGTGGCGATCGGGGCCGGGGTGGAGCTGCGCATTGCTCTCCTCGCCTGCGCCGGTGTCTGCTGGACGCTCCGCGCCGGGTCAATCACATTCGGCTGGCATCTGCCAGTCTACAGAAGCCGCCCGCCGCGCCGCTGACCCGTCCCGGCGGCGCTAGCGCTGGACGTAGCGCTGCCAGAACCAGATCAGCGCCAGCGCCCCCAGAAGCGCGCCGAGGAAACCGGCAGCAAATCCCAGGACAGCCAGCAGCGCGCGCAGCAGAAGACCGCCTATCAGCGCGCCCGCCATGCCGATCACGACGGTGGTGACGATATCAGTTTCCACCCGCATCAGGCGGGTTGCCAGGAACCCCGCTGCGGCGCCGATGATGACAAGCGCGATAATGGACATGCTGCCTCCGCTACCTATCTAGAGGCGGCTGCCCTTCTCCACCGGGAAGCCGCGCAGGAACACCTCACGATCCTGCGCGCTTTTGCCCGACCGCTGCAAGCGCAACAGCACGACCGCGCCGCTGCCGCAGGCCACGGTGAGGGCATCGTCCAGCACCTCGCCCGGCGCGCCCCGCCCCTCCGCCAGCCGCGAGGCCAGGAGCTTCACCCGCTGGCCGCCGATCTCGCACCAGGCGCCCGGGAAGGGCGAGAGCCCCCGGATCTGCCGGTCGACCTCTGCCGCGGGGCGGCCCCAGTCCACCCGTGCCTCGGCCTTGCCGATCTTTTCGGCATAGGTGACGCCGGCCTCCGGCTGCGCCTCGGGTGTCAGCTCCGGCAGGCGGGCCAGGGCCTCGACGATCAGCCGCGCGCCCATCTCCGACAGCCGGTCATGCAGCCCGGCCGTGGTCTCTTCCGCGCCAATCGCGGTGGCCGCGCGCAGGAGCACCGGCCCGGTGTCGAGCCCGGCCTCCATCTGCATGATGCAGACGCCGGTCTCCGCGTCGCCCGCCATGATGGCGCGGTGGATCGGCGCCGCCCCGCGCCAGCGCGGCAGCAGGCTCGCATGAATGTTCAGGCAACCGTGCCGCGGTGCATCCAGCACCGCCTGCGGCAGGATCAGCCCGTAGGCCACCACCACCGCCACATCCGCCCCTAACTCCGCAAATGCCTCCTGCTCCGCTGCGCCTTTCAGCGAAACCGGGTGCCGCACTTCCAGCCCCAGTGCCGCGGCGCGGGCGTGGACGGCGGTTGGACGGTCCTTCTTGCCGCGGCCCGCAGGCCGGGGGGGCTGACAGTAGACGGCAGCAATCTCGTGCCCCGCCTCCACCAGCGCATCCAGCACCGGCACCGAGAAATCAGGCGTTCCCATGAAGATGATGCGCATTTCGTCGTCTGCCTCCTGCGGCTTCATTTCCGGCTCATCACCGGCGAGATTCAAACTCCCGCTGTTGAGCGCAGAAGGGTGCGCAGGCCCGCGGGGTGGCGCAATCGCGCCGCCCCATTGGGGCGGGCCAGCGCGGCCCGGCTTGCAGCCGGGCGGGGCTTGATCGTGCGGTCAACCGTTCAGCTTCTTTGCCTTCCGGATCAGCATGTCGCGCTTCACCTTGCTCAGGCGGTCGAAATACATCCTGCCGTTCAGATGGTCGATCTGGTGCTGTACCGAGGTCGCCTCGATGCCGACAAAATCACGCCGGTCAACCATGCCCTGCTCGTTCAGGTAGCGCACGGTGACCGCGCGCGGGCGTTTGATCCTGGCCGAGACGCCGGGCAGGTTGGGGCTGGCTTCCTCGTGCTCGCGCAGTTCGACCGAGGCGTGCAGGATTTCCGGATTAGCCAGCCTCACCGCGCGGCCGCGCTCGGAAGAACCGTCGACCACCGCAAGCCGCAGCATCACCCCGATCTGCGGCGCGGCGAGGCCAACGCCGGGCATCGCCTCCATCGTGTCGATCATGTCATCCCAGATCGCGCGGATCTCGTCGGTGATCCCGGTCACCTCCTCGGCCTTCGTGCGCAGGCGCTTGTCGGGCCAGGGCAGGCAGGTGCGGACGGTCATGGCTGGAACTTCCCCAAAGCCGCGGGCTCAGGCCCGGGCGCGCTCGCGCTTGAGCTTCTGCATTTTGCGGGTGATCATCTGCCGCTTCAGCGGCTTCAAATGGTCGATGAACAGCTTGCCGTTCAAATGGTCGATCTCGTGCTGCACGCAGGTCGCCCAAAGCCCGTCGAAGGTTTCCCGCTGGGCGTTGCCATCGCGGTCCAACCATTCGACTTCCACCACCTTCGGGCGGGTCACTTCGGCGTACTGGTCGGGGATCGACAGGCAGCCTTCCTCGTAGACGCTGGTTTCGTCGGACGCCGACAGGATCTGGGGATTGAACATCACCAGCGGGCGCGACTCGCCCTCGCCCTCCTTCACGCAGTCCAGCACGATCAGCCGTTGAAGGATGCCGATCTGCGGCGCCGCCAGCCCGATGCCCGGCGCGGCATACATGGTTTCCAGCATGTCATCCGCCAGCGCGCGCAGCTCGTCGCTCAGGTCGGCCACCGGCGCGCAAACCTTCTTCAGTCGGGGGTCGGGATGGATCAGGATCGGTCTTTTCATGGCAATCATGTAAGCCATTGCCCCCGCCGCCGCAACGCCCCCTTGCGCCGGCCGGAATAGCCGATAGCTTCGCTTCCATGGACAGAGGAGATTGGCTCATGGATTTTGACGACCTCATCGACCGCCACGGCACCCATTGCCACAAGTGGGACCTGATGGAACCTGTTTACGGCGTGCCGGCAAGCGATGGATTGGCGATGTGGGTTGCCGATACCGATTTCCGCGCACCTGAAGTCGTGCGCGAACGCCTGCAGGAAATGCTGGACCACGGCGTCTTCGGCTATGTGAATGCCGAAAAGCCCTACAAGGACGCAATCCGCTGGTGGATGCGCAACCGCCACGACTGGACGGTGGAGGCGGACGCGATCTTCACCACTACCGGGCTGGTCAACGGCGTCGGCATGTGCCTCGACACTTTCACCCAGCCGGGCGACGGCATTGTTCTGTTCACGCCGGTCTACCACGCCTTTGCCCGGGTGATCCGCAATGCGGGGCGCGAGGTCGTCGAATGCCGGATGGAGAACAGCGATGGCCGTTACGAGCTGGACTTCGACGCTTACGATGCGCAGATGACCGGCAAGGAGAAGATGGTGATCCTCTGCTCGCCGCATAACCCGGGCGGCCGCGTCTGGACGCAAACAGAGCTGCAAGCGGTTGCCGATTTCGCCAGGCGCCATGATCTGCTGCTGCTGTCGGACGAGATCCACCACGATCTGGTCTTCCCGGGCCACACCCATATCCCGATGCAGATGGCCGCGCCGGAAATTACCGACCGGCTGCTGATGCTGACCGCGCCGTCGAAGACCTTCAACATCGCAGGCCTCCATACCGGCCAGGTAATCATCCCCGACCCCGAGCTGCGCGGCCGCTTCGCCAAGCGCATGCAGGCACTGTCGCTGGCACCGAATTCGGTCGGCCAGTTCGCCACCGCCGCTGCCTACTCCCCCGAGGGCGCCGAATGGGTTGACGCACAGGTCGCCTACCTGAATGAGAACCGCAAGCTGTTTGACGCTGCGGTCAATGCGGTCCCGGGGCTTAAGTCGATGCCGTTGGAAGCGACCTATCTGGCCTGGGTCGATTTCTCCGGCACCGGGATGGAGCGGGCAGAGTTCACCACCCGGGTCGAGCAGCAGGCGAAGATCGCGGTGAACCACGGCACCAGCTTCGGCACCGGCGGCGAGAGCTTCCTGCGCTTCAACCTCGGAACCCAGCGGGCCCGGGTGGAGGAGGCCTGCCGCCGCCTGACCGAGGCGTTCTCGGACTTGCAGTAGCGATGCGGCGCCTCCTGCGGCTTCTGGCGCTGGTGCTACTGGCGGGCGCCGCCTGGACAGCCTGGGAGGCGTTCACCCCGCGCCCCGCGCCGCCCCCTGCCCCGGCGGTGGAGCAGGTCGACCGAATCCTGATCGAGAAATCCGCCCGCCGCCTGACCGCCAGCCGCCGCGGCGAGACAGTGCTGGAGTTCCCCATTGCCCTCGGCTTCGCGCCCGAGGGCGACAAGGCGCAGGAAGGCGACGGCAGGACACCGGAGGGGCGCTTCCGGATCGACCGGCGCAACCCGGACAGCGCCTACCACCTGTCCCTTGGCATCAACTATCCGCGGCCCCAGGACCGCGCCCGTGCCCGTGCCGCCGGTGTAAGTCCTGGCGGCGACATCTTTATCCACGGCCAGCCGAACGCGCTGGGAAGCCTCGTCACTCTGCCGGGCGACTGGACCGCTGGCTGCATCGCCGTCAGCAACGAACAGATGGAAACGCTCTGGCGGCTGGCGCAGGTAGGCACAGAGGTGGAAATCCGGCCCTGAGCCGGCGGGCCCGGCCTGGCACCGGAGCGCCCCTTAGATGGGCGCTTCAGGAACGGAAACATACCCGCGCTGCACCTGCTGCACCTGGACACACCCGGCAAGACGGCCGCAGCCAAAACGCTGCCCGCCTCTGCAATTCAGCGTGATGGCAGTGGCCGTGCCCCATACCGGGGCGGCCTCGAACCGCGTTGAAGCCGCCTGCAAGCGGCTTCAGCCGCTGCGTGCTCCGGAACTCAAAGCCCCTGCGGCCGTCAGGTCAAACCAAGAGACGGATCGAAGGGGATCAGCCCGGCCGGGGCATCCGGCGATTTGCAGAAATCCAACGGCGGCTGGTCGGAAGCGAGAGTGGCGCGCTTGAACTCGTAGCGCATCTCGCCGCCCTCTTCTTCGCTGGCGACGATCAGGCACTGCGACAACTGCCGCGCCCCGTCGTAAAGATCCACCCGCCCGCGCAGCGCCGGGGCACAGCCGGCGGCGACGGCAAAGCCCGTCTTCCACATCCGCAGCACCGGCACAGTTTCCTCCCCGGCCATCACCCGCAGGCGGTTCTTCCTGCGCGTCCCCGCCTCGCGGGCGGCATCGAGGGCGTCTTGCACGGCTTTGGGCACATAGGTGTTCATCGGTCCGGTCTTCCCGTTTCAGGGCCTGTGAAATGGCGTCCTCATAAGGGTGCGCCGCTAATGGATAAAATCAAGTGAACTTTTTAAGAAGCTTCAGCCCGGCCCATGGGATGTGCAGGCATGCAGGCCGCCTGCGCGCAGCCTCGCATGGGCGCGCGAGGCCCGCGCCCCTATGTTCATGGCAAGACAGCAACATGGGGAGCAGGCGCAATGGGTCTTCTGGTCGACGGCAAGTGGCAAGACAAATGGTACGACACCGCCTCCACGGGCGGCGCCTTCAAACGCAAGGAATCGCATTTCCGCAACTGGGTTACTGCCGGCGGCAGCGCGGGACCCTCCGGCGAGGGCGGCTTCAAGGCGGAAAGCGGCCGTTACCACCTCTATGTCTCGCTGGCCTGCCCCTGGGCGCACCGGACGCTGATCTTCCGCAAGCTGAAAGAGCTGGAGGAGCATATCTCTGTATCCGTCGTGCACCCCGACATGCTGGGCGAAGGCTGGACCTTCAAGACCGATGAACACGGCGCCACCGGCGACCGCCTGTTCGGCAAGACCCACCTGCACCAGATCTACACCAGGGCCGAGCCGGACTATACCGGCCGCGTTACTGTACCCGTGCTCTGGGACAAGGAGCGCGGCACCATCGTCTCCAACGAGAGCGCCGAGATCATCCGCATGTTCAACAGCGCCTTCGACGGCATCACCGGCAACCAGGACGACTACTGGCCCGAGGCGCTGCGCGAGCCGATCGAGACGGTGAACGTCCGCATCTACAGCACCGTGAACAACGGAGTCTACAAATGCGGCTTCGCCACCTCGCAGGAGGCTTACGACGAGGCCGTGAGCCCGCTGTTCGAAACCCTTGACTGGCTGGAGGACCTGCTGTCCGAACACCGCTACCTGATGGGAGACAAGCTGACCGAGGCCGACTGGCGCCTTTTCACCACGCTGGTGCGGTTCGATGCGGTCTACAATGTGCATTTCAAGTGCAACCGGGCACGGCTGATCGACTACCCCAATCTCTGGGCATACGCGCGCGAGCTCTACCAATGGCCGGGGGTGGCAGAGACCGTGGGCATGCATCACATCGTGCGCCATTACTACTACAGCCACGACACCATCAATCCGCACCGCATCATCCCGGTGAACCCGCGGCCCGACTGGACGGCGCCGCACGGCCGGGACTGACGGGCCGCGGGAATTTGATGCATCATTTCCCCAACGGGTGCGCCGCCGCAGTTGCTTTATCAAACCGCATGTTTCATACGGCGAGGAGCCTGTTTTAATAGAGTAGTTGCCACGTTTATACCGCGATGCCTGAATCCGAGATCACAAACCCGCCGCCCGGGCGGGACCACGGCGGAAATCTCAGCGCTGCGATCGCGGCTTATGGCGGCCGCGCGGGTGAGTGGATCGATCTCTCGACCGGTATCAATCCGCAGCCTTATCCGCTGCCCGGGTTCACGCCTGCCGACTGGGCGGCGCTTCCGGACGCAGCCTCGCTTGCGGATCTGGAACGGGTCGCCCGGGACTTCTGGAACGTACCCGCCGGCGCCGCGGTGCTCGCCGCCCCTGGCGCCTCGGCGCTGATCGCAGCGCTGCCCGCACTCGCAGCGCCGCGCTGGGTGAAAATCACGCAGCCTACCTACAACGAACACGCCGCCGCCTTCGAGGCACACGGCTGGAAGCTCCGCCAGAACGGCCCTGCGGAAGCGCTGGTCGCGGTGCATCCCAACAACCCGGACGGCCGGCTCTGGCAGCCATGCGAGCTGAAGGCGCCCTTTAGCGTGATCGATGAAAGCTTCTGCGACACCTGTCCGGAGCAGAGCCTGATCGAAATGGCCACCCGCCCTGGTGTGGTTGTCCTGAAGAGTTTCGGCAAGTTTTGGGGCTTGGCCGGCATGCGGCTGGGTTTCGCCATCGGGGATCCGGAGCTGATCGCGAAGCTCGCAGCCTGGCAGGGACCCTGGGCGGTCTCCGGCCCAGCCTTGCGCACCGGGCGGATGGCGCTGGCGGATCAGGCCTGGGCCGCAACCACCCGCACCCGGCTTGCGGAGGACGCGCGCCGCATGGACGCGTTGCTCACCCGCAAGGGCGCGCGTGTTCTGGGCGGCACCGACCTCATCCGCCTTTGCGAGGTGCCGGATGCCGCCGCCTGGCAGGACCGCCTGGCCAGATCCCGGATCTGGAGCCGCATTTTCCCCTATTCCCGAAGCTTCCTGCGGCTTGGCCTGCCGCCCGCCGAGGGCTGGGACCGGCTGGAGGCAGCGCTGTGAGTACCGCGGGTATACTGGTTCTGGCCCTGATGCTCGACGCCGCCCTTGGCGAACCCAAGTGGCTCTGGTCGCGGATTCCGCATCCGGCAGTGCTGATGGGCCGCGCGGTAGGCTGGCTCGACACCCGCCTGAACCACGGAGACAACCGCCGTGCCAAGGGCGTGCTTGCGGCGCTGGCGCTGCTTGTTGGCGGGCTGCTGCTTGGCGCGCTGCTGGCCCTGCCCGGCGCGCCCGCCGAGATCGTGATCGCCGCCATCCTGATCGCGCACCGCTCGCTTACCGCGCATGTGCAAGCGGTGGCAGACGGCCTGCGCCAGAGCCTCGCCGCCGGGCGTGAGGCCGTCGCGATGATCGTCAGCCGCGACACCGGCCAGATGACCGCGCCGCAAGTCGCTCGCTCCGCCATCGAAAGCGGCGCCGAGAACCTCTCCGACGGGGTTATAGCGCCCGCCTTCTGGTTCCTGCTGGCGGGACTGCCCGGGCTTGTGGCCTATAAGCTGATCAACACCGCCGACAGCATGATCGGATACCGCAACGCGCGCTATAGAGACTTCGGCTGGGCCGCGGCGCGGCTGGATGACTTATTGAACCTGATCCCTGCACGGCTCACCGGCCTGCTCATCGCGCTGGCCGGCGGCCAGCTCGGCGACTGGCGCGCCATTGCCGCCGATGCCCGCCAGCACCGCTCGCCCAACGCCGGCTGGCCCGAGGCCGCGATGGCCCGGGCGCTGAACAGCGCGCTGTCCGGCCCCCGCTCTTATGACGGCAAGATCCGCGATTTCCCCTGGGTCCATAGCGCCGGTTCAAAAAGCGCAAGCGCTGAAACCATCACACGCTCCGTCTCCATGCTCTGGCGCACCTGGGGCCTCGCCGTTGTTCTGCTGGTTGCCATCGCCGCGATTTTTTAGCACATATGGACCGGGGAGAGCGACATGACTAGGAACCCGGGACCCATGCGCCTATTGCCCTTCGCCATCGTGGCCGCCCTGATGCCCGCCGCCGTGCAGGCCCAGTGCGGCGGCGATTTCCGCAGCTTTGTGCAAGCCCTGAAGGACGAGGCCGTGCTCGCAGGCTACGGCGCTGCCACCATCCAGGGCTTCTTCGGCGGCACCCGCCAGGACCCTGAGGTGCTGAAGGCAGACCGCAGCCAAGGGGTGTTCCAGAAACCCTTCCTCGAGTTCTCCCGGCGCCTGATCTCGGAGCAGCGCCTGCAGCGCGGCCGCCGCATGGCCTCGGAGCACGACCGCATCTTCCGCCGGATCGAAGAGACCTATGGCATCAGCCGCGGCGTGCTCTTGGCCTTCTGGGCGTTCGAGACCGACTACGGCAGCTACCAGGGCGATTTCAACACCCGCGACGCGCTGGTTACCTTGGCGCATGACTGCCGCCGCCCGGAGCTGTTCCGTCCGCAGGTGCTGGCCGCGCTGGAGCTCTACCGGCAAGGCAATTTCGATCCTGCCAACACCACCGGCGCTTGGGCGGGCGAGATCGGCATGGTTCAGATGCTGCCCCGCGACATCCTGAACCACGGGGTGGACGCCGATGGCGACGGGCAGGTGAACCTTAAAGGCTCCGCCGCCGATGCACTGATGTCGGCAGCCCGGATGCTGTCACATTTGGGCTGGCGGCCGGGGGAGCCCTGGCTGCAGGAAGTCGTGCTGCCAGAGGGCTTTGCCCCGGGCGAGAGCGGGCTTCTGCACAAGAAACCGGCCTCCGACTGGCAGCAGCTCGGACTGCGCGCGCGCAGCGGTGCACTGGCCGGCCCGGAGATGAAAGCAGCTCTTCTGCTGCCGCAGGGGCACAAGGGGCCAGCCTTCCTCGCCTACCCCAATTTTGACGTGTTCTTCGACTGGAATCAGAGTTTCACCTACGTGCTGACCGCCGCCTATTTCGCCACCCGGCTGGAAGGGGCCGCGGTCTACGATCCGGGCCGCCCGGAACCGGGCCTCAGCGGCGCCGAGATTCGCGAGCTGCAGGAGAAACTTCAGGCCCGCGGCCACGATGTCGGCGGCATCGACGGCATCCTCGGCGCGCGCACCCGCATGGCGGTGAAAAAGGAACAGAAACGCCTCGGCCTGCCCGCCGACGCCTGGCCCACTCCGGGGCTGCTAGGGCGTCTCTGAGCGGTTGCGAGGTTTGCCTTTTGGCAAGGTTTGGGGTATAAACAGGGCTAGAGAACGTGATCCAGTTCATCACTGAATCAAAGTGCCGGGTAGAGTTGCCGCTCTACCCGGCTTCTTATTCCGGGCCTACAGGTACTCCAGAACAAGCTTCACGATGGAGACTATCAGCGCTGCGGCTGACAGGATCACCATCCATTTAGAGAACGATTTTTGATCCAGGTTCATCACCTCCTCTCACCGCCAAGGTTGGCGGTGGAGCCATTGTGACCGGTTATGATTGAGCGTTGGTAAGCTGGTTGCCGAATTGTTAAGCAGTAAGCGCACTGCCGCCGGTCAGCGCCGCACCGGGAAGCGCGCGCCCTCCTCGGTGATCAGGAGCATCCGTTCGCCGTTTCGCACGTAGATGTCGCAGCGCGAAAAACCGTTCACGAAGTCCACGCAGATGCTGCCGTCTGGCAGCAGGCGGTAGCTGCCCCAGGCGGTGCCGCCGCCGTTCTCCGCCGAGTAGGTGTAGGAATAGGCCCCCGCCATGCCATAGCGCGACTCGCCGCCGTCAAAAAACCGGAACGCCTGCCCCGGCAGT
Organism: Cribrihabitans neustonicus; assembly: GCF_048820895.1. NCBI lineage: Bacteria > Pseudomonadati > Pseudomonadota > Alphaproteobacteria > Rhodobacterales > Paracoccaceae > Cribrihabitans > Cribrihabitans neustonicus. The sequence goes on along the minus strand of NZ_JBMERQ010000009.1, from coordinate 70,957 downwards.
GCCGCAAGTTCCGCTGCGCTGAGGGGCTCGTCGCCGGGTCTCAGCTGCCACTCGGCGGCCGCGGCGGGCAGCGGGGCAAGCATCAGGGCAAGGATCAAATGTCTCATGCCCCGAGCCTAGCTGCTTGTGCATCACCCCGCGGTCACGATCGGGTTACGCCGCCGAGCCGCGGCCGCACGGCGCTCAGGCCACCAGCGCCTCGGCCTTCTTCAAATCAACCGACACCAGCTGGCTCACGCCCTGCTCCTGCATGGTGACGCCGTAGAGCCGGTCCATCCGCGCCATTGTCACCGCGTGGTGGGTGATGATGAGGAAGCGGGTGTCGGTCTGGCGGCACATTTCGTCCAAAAGATCGCAGAAGCGGGTGACGTTGGCGTCATCCAGCGGCGCGTCGACCTCGTCCAGCACGCAGATCGGTGCCGGGTTCGACAGGAAGACCGCAAAGATCAGCGCCATCGCCGTCAGCGTCTGCTCGCCGCCCGACAAGAGCGACAGCGTCGAGAGCTTCTTGCCCGGCGGCTGGCACATGATCTCGAGCCCCGCATCCAGCGGATCGTCGCTTTCGACCATCACCAGATTGGCCTCGCCGCCGCCGAACAGATGGGTGAACAGCATGGCAAAGCTGCTATTTACTTGCTCGAACGCGGTGAGCAGCCGTTCGCGGCCCTCACGGTTGAGGCTGGCGATGCCGTTGCGCAAGGCCTTCACCGCCTCTTCCAGGTCGCGCTTTTCGGCCGCCAGCTGGTCGTGCTCCTCCTGCACGCTGCGGGCGTCCTCCTCGGCGCGCAGGTTGACCGCGCCAAGCCCGTCGCGCTGCCGCTTGTAACGGTCGACCTCGTCTTCCAGCGCCTTCAGCGGCGGCATGTTGTCCGGCGACAGGCCAAGTTTCTCCAGGAGCGCCTGCGGGGTGATCTCCTGCGCCTCGATGATGCGGCCCGCAGCCTGGGTCACGCCGTCGCGCGCCGCGTCGCAGCGCGCTTCCGAGCGGGCCCGTGCCTCGCGCGCCTCGGAGGCCAGGCGCTCGCACTCGCGCTCGTTCTGCACGGTCTCGCGCAGCTCGGCTTCGGCCGCCACCAGCATCTCCGTCGCCGCCGATTTCCGCGCCTCCGCCTCGCGGATCGCGCTGTTCAGCTCCTCGCGCTTCTCAGCGATTTCGGCGGGGGCGGCGTTAGCCGTTTCCAGCTCCTCAAGCGAAGCCTCGCGGCGCTCGGCCAGTTCCTCGATGCGCTGTTCGGCGCTTTCCAGCCGCAGGCGCCAGCCCGACAGCTCTTTGGTCACCTCCTGCACACGCCTTGTGCGGGCCTCGCCCTCGCGGCGCAGCTCGTCGTGCGAGGAGCGGTGCGTCAGCATGGTGATGCGCGCGGCCTCGACCGACTGCTTGATGTCTTCGGCCGCGGCGCGGGCCTCGTTCAGATCGCCGAGCTCCGCCAGCGCGGCCTCGGCCTCCTGCAGCTGTGCGCGGGCGGCTTCGGCGTCGCCGTCGTGGCGGGCAAGTGCTGCGGCCAGGGTTTCCAGCTTGCCTTCGGCGAGGTTGCGCGCGGCCTCGGCGCGGCTCAGGGCGCGGCCTGCGTCGGCCACCCGCTGGTCGGCCATGCGGCGGGCCTGGCGGGCGTCCTGTCCGGCTTTCGTCGCGTCTTCAAGCTGCCGCAGCAGCGCCTCATGCGCGGCGCGGGCGGCTTCGGCGCGGGCTTCGGCCCCGGCCAGCGCCTCGCGCAGCGCGGCCAGCCGGTTCTTCTGTTCCAGCCTCAGCGCAGCCGCGCTCGGCGCGTCCCCGGCCCAGGCGCGGTAGCCATCCCAGCGCCAGAGATCGCCCGCCAGCGTGACCAGCCGCTGGCCGGGCTGCAGTTGCTTTTGCAACGCGGCCGCAGTGTCCGCCTCGACAATACCGATCTGCCCCAGACGCCGTGACAGCGCCGCGGGGCCGGCCACGTGCTGCGACAGCGTCTCTGCCCCGGCAGGCAGCGCAGCCTCTGTGTCGTATCCTGGCAGAGAGAGCCAGCCGGTCGGGCCATCGGTCTCGGCCAGGGGCGCGCGCAGGTCATCGGCAAGCGCCGCGCCAAGCGCCTTCTCGTACCCCGGCGCCACGGTGAGCGCGTCCAGCACCTGGCCGTCGCCGGAGGCCTCCCGCTCGACCAGTTTGGCCAGCGCCGCGGCTTCCGAGCGCAGGGTGCCCAGCTCGCCCTCGGCTTCGGCGCGGCCGTTGCGGGCTTCGGCTTCCCGGTCCTGGATCGCGCCGCGGGTTTCCTCGGCGGCGGCCAGCGCCTCTTCGGCCATCTCCGCGGCTTCGCGGGCCTCTTCCTCTGTGGCGACTGCGGTCTCGAAAGCAGCCTCAGCTTCCGCCAAAGCCGCCTCCGCCTCGCCTTGCGCCGCGCGGGCCCGGGCGGCCTCGGCTTCCGAGCGCTCCAGCGCGCGGCGGCTGTCGTCCACCGCGCGGCGGCCCGACTGGTGCCGCGCCGCCAGGCGGGCGGTTTCCTCGGTCACGCGGGTCAGGTGCTCCTCGCGGTCTTCCAGTACCGCGGCGGCCTCGGCGGCCAGCTCCCCAGCCTCCGCCAGCCGCTCGTCCTCGCCGATGCCTGCGCGGGACAGCTCGCGCTGCTCCCATTCCAGCCGCTCGATGGTATCGCCCGCATCGCGGTTGAGGCCGGTTTCGCGCTCGATGTCGTTGCCGAGCTGCTCGATACGCCCGGTCAGCCGTTCGATGATCTGGCGTGCTTGCGCCTCCTGCCCGTCGAGCGAATCCCGCTGCACGGTCAGCCGCTGCAGCACCGCCGCGGCAATGGCCTCTTCCTCGCGCAGGGGCGGCAGCCGTTCCTCCACCGCCGCGCGGCTCGCAGCGGCGGCGCGCACCAGCGCTTCGGCCTTGGAGGCCTGTTCGACCCGCAGCCGCAGTTCCTCCTCGGCGGTAAGCCGCGCCTCGTCCGCTTCGCGCCAGCGCCGGTAAAGCAGCATGCCCTCCGCCAGCCGCAGCTTCTCGCCGATCTCGCGGTAGCGCTGCGCCTGCCGCGCCTGCCGCGCCAGCGAGGACAGCTGCCCGGCCAGCTGCTCGATCACGTCATCGACGCGCAGCAGGTTCGCTTCGGTGCTCTTCAGCTTCAGTTCGGCCTCGTGTCGGCGCTGGTAAAGCCCCGAGATCCCGGCCGCATCTTCGAGAATGCGGCGCCGCGCCTTGGGTTTCGCATTGATCAGCTCGGCGATCTGCCCTTGCCGCACCAGCGCGGGCGAATGCGCGCCGGTGGAGGCATCGGCAAACAGCATCTGCACGTCGCGCGCCCTTACGTCCTTGCCGTTCAACTTGTAGGCACTGCCGATGTCGCGGGTGATCCGGCGCACAATCTCCAGCACGTCGCTGTCGTTGAAGCCCGCGGGCGCCAGCCGCTCGGCATTGTCGATCTGCAAGCCCACTTCGGCAAAGTTGCGCGCGGGACGCGTCGACGTGCCCGCAAAAATCACATCCTCCATGCCGCCGCCGCGCATCGCCTTGGCGCGGGTTTCACCCATCACCCAGCGCAGCGCCTCCAGCAGGTTGGATTTGCCGCAGCCGTTGGGGCCGACCACGCCGGTCAGCCCGTCCGCGATCACCAGCTCCGTGGGATCGATGAAGCTCTTGAAGCCGTTCAGCCTGAGTTTGGAAAACCGCAAAGCTGCCCCTTCGTGTTTTCTTGCCGTAGATTTTCATCGCTACCTAGCCGGCGTGTCAATGTGGTGCACCCCCAAATCGGGGCAAGGGGCCATATACCCCCACCATATCTTGGGGATAAATCCCTACCTCAGCGGGGTTTTGCCGATTTGAAGCCATACCCCGCTGCCGGGGCGCCGCACCAGCACGCCAAGCGGCGCAGTCTTGCGGCTGCGCCCGCGCCGTGGTCATATGTTTTGACCAATCCGCAAGAGCGCTCGCATGCCCTTCCAGAAAGTCCAGTCCGAGAAACTCTCCGCCGCGGTTGTCCGGCAGATTGAGCAGCTGATCCTGCGCGGTATCCTGTCACCCGGCGAGCGCCTGCCTGCCGAGCGTGAACTGGCCGAACGGCTGGGCGTTTCCCGCCCGTCCCTACGCGATGCGATCGGTGAGCTGCAGGGCCGGGGTCTCCTGGAGACGCGGGCCGGCTCCGGCGTCTTCGTCGCGGAGGTTCTGGGCAATGCCTTCTCGCCCGCCCTGATCCAGCTGTTTGCCACTCATGACGAGGCGGTCGCTGACTACCTCTCCTTTCGCCGTGACATGGAAGGGCTTGCGGCCGAGCGCGCGGCGCAATTCGGCTCGGACTACGACCTTCAGGTGATCCAGACCATCTTCGAAAAGATGGAAGCGGCGGGCGATCCGGCGGTATCGGAGGAGGCGGCACGGCTCGATGCCGAGTTCCACTCCGCGATTATGGACGCGAGCCACAACGTGGTCATGCTGCATATGATGCGTTCGATGTTCGACCTCCTGCGGGAGGGCGTGTTCTACAACCGCCGCATCATGTTCCAGCAGCACACGACCTATGATGCGCTGCTGCAGCAGCACCGGGCCATCAACGCGGCCCTGCAGGCACGCGACCCCAAGGCCGCCCGCGCTGCCGTGGAGGCGCACCTCGACTATGTGAAACAGGCGCTGGCCGACCACCAGCGCGCCGAGCGCAACGCCGAAGTTGCCCGCCAGCGGCTGGAGCACGAGACCCGGCGCGCCTAAGCCGCCGCCTTCACGCTACGCTGACGGACGCTTTGCGGGCGTTTACGCATTTCTCACGAATTTGAGAAAAACTGGGCCTACATCCCACCGTCCCACACCCGGTTAGGCAAGGCATTTCATGAACGACTGGACGTCCGGCTACGTCGCCGACCTCGACTACACGCACGATTTCTTCCAGGAGCTCTCTCCTGCGAACATGGCCTTCAGCGTTACCTCGCAAGGGATGAAACACGGGCTGGGCAAACCGGGTCTTACCTATTGCGAGCTGGGTTGCGGGCAGGGGTTTTCGGCGAACCTCCTGGCGGCGGCCAATCCGCACGTGCAGTTCCACGCGATGGACTTTAACCCGGCGATGATCGCGGGCGCGGCCGAGCTGGCCGCGGAGGCCGGGCTGGACAATGTCACCTTCCACGAACGCAGCTTTTTGGAATTCGGGGATGCCCCGGGTCTGCCCGATGCCTTCGACGTGATCGCACTGCATGGTGTCTACAGTTGGGTGTCGCGGGAGAACCAGCAGCATATCCTCGGCTTTCTGTCGCAGCGGCTCAAGCCGGGCGGGCTGGTTTACATCAGCTACAACGCCCTGCCCGGCTGGGCCGCGGCGCTGCCGCTCCGGCGCATCCTTGCGGACCGTGCCGCCCAGGGCAGCGGCCCGCTGGCGCCGCGCATCGGCGAGGCAGTAGAGTTCGCCTCCTTGCTGCAACAGGCAGGTGCGGGCTATTTCGCCGCCAACCCCTCCGCCACCACACGCCTTGCCAAGCTGGAGGGCATGCCCGCCAACTACCTCGCGCATGAGTTCTTCAACAAGGACTGGACGCCGTTTCACTTCGCTGACGTGGCGCAGGATCTGGCAGGTTCCAAGCTCAGTTTCCTCGGTGCCGCCAGTCCGCTCGACCGCGTCGACGACATCGTGCTGACCGGCGCGCAATGCGAAATGCTCGCGGCAGAGGCCGACCCGGTGTGCCGCGAGGGGCTGCGCGACATCCTTGTGAACGCCCAGTTCCGCAGCGACCTGTTTGTGCGCGGGCGCCTGCCCCACACCCAGCGCGGCGCTGTAGGGGCCTGGTTCGAAACCCCGCTGGCGCTGACCAGACCCTACAATGGCGGCGTTCTGAAACTGCCCGAAAGCCAGACCGGCGAGCTGCTGGAGCAGGCGCACTATGGTCCGGTCCTCAGCGCGCTCTCCCGCGGTCCCGCCACGGTGCGGGAGCTGCTGGACAAAGGCGCCTTCGGGGACATGGTCTGGGGCCGCATCACCCGGATGCTGACGCTGCTCACAGGCGCAGGCCATATCGCGCCCTGCCTGCCGCGGGAAGGACTGGCCGAGCGTGCCGAGCGATGCCGCGCCTTCAACCTTGCGGTCTGCAAACGGGCCGAGGAGATCGAGACCTACCGCTTCCTCGCCTCCCCCCTCACTGGTGGCGGAATCGCGGTGGACTGGTTCGAGCAGCTGTTCCTGCTGGCCCGCAGCGAAGGGCGCGAAACACCCCAGGACTGGGCCGGTCTCGCCTGGCAGATCCTCGCGCCGCAGGGCCAGCGGCTGCAGCACGAAGGCCGGGTGCTGGAAACGGAGGAGGAGAACCTCGCGGTGCTGCGGGCCCGTGCCCATGCCTTTGCCGCCCGCCGTCTGCCCCTGTTCAAGAGCCTCGGGCTGACACTGGAGCTTGAATGCGAGCCAGCCCTGCAAAGCCAAGCCGCCCGCGGCGATGCCGCTGCGTGAAAAGAAGGCCGCGGCGCCTTGCCCGGCGCGGCCCCTCCCCCTGCCAACGAAAAACCCGGCCGCGAGGGCCGGGTTCTTTTCTTAAGGCGGATACGACCGGCCCAGGGGCTGCTTAGTGCAGCTTGGCGTCCACATCCGCGATTGCCGCGTCGATCAGCTTGTTGGCTTCGGCTGCGGTCATCTGCTTGGAGATCACCTCATCCGCAGCGGCGACGGCGATGGTGATCGCCTGGTCACGGACTTCCTTCACTGCCGATGCTTCCGCCGCAGCGATCTGCTCCTCGGCGGCGTTGATCCGGCGCGCGATGGAAACTTCCAGATCCGCTTTGGCCTGATCGGCCGCGCGGGTAGCCTCGTCCCGGGCTGCGGCGACGATTGCCTCTGCCTGGGCCTGAACTTCCTTCTGCTTGCGCTCGTAGGAGGCCAGGATGGTCTGCGCTTCTTCACGCAGCGCCCGGGCTTCCTCCAGCTCCTTGCGGATGGTTTCGGACCGGCCGTCGAGCTGTTTGCCCAGCATGCTCGGAACCTTCGCCATCAGCAGGATGCCGACGAACAGCAGGAACGCCAGCACCACCACGAAGTCGGTGTTGGCCAGCGAGAAGAACGGGCCTTCCGCCGCCAGTGCCGGGCCGGCTGCGCCAAAGGTCAGGGCAAGAGCGAGAATGTTGCGCATGTCCTTATCCCTTCGTCCGTTCTGCAACTGCCTTGGCAATCGCGTCCTTCTCCGCCGAACCGCCCAGAGCGGCCACCAGGGCCTCTGCGGTGTCGGTGGCGACGGCTTTCACGCTTTCCAGCGCGCCCGCCTTGATTTCGGCAATCGCCTTTTCCGACTCGGCCGCCTTGGCGGCGATCTGCTCGTCGGCTCTGGCGATGGCCTCGTCCAGGTCAGCCTGGATTTCGGCACGGGTCTCGGCTGCGATCCGCTGCGCCTCGGCACGGGCATCCGCCAGCGCCTGGTTGTAGGCAGCTTCAGCCTCGGCGGCCTTGGCCTTCAGGTCCTCGGCCGCGGCAATGTCGTTGGTGATCGTGCCCTGGCGCTCGGCCAGCACCGCACCAATGCGGGGCAGCGCGACGCGCGACAGGATCAGGTAGATCGCGACCAGCGTGACTGCGAGCCAGAAAATCTGGTTCCCGAAGGTCGAGAAGTCCAGCTGCGGCATGCCGCCACCGCCGTGCGCCGCGTCCGCTGCGCCCTGAGCTGCATCATTCGTACTAGATGCCATGTCGTCCTCCTTGGGAACTTGCCGTTACACCGGGCGGTGCGGGGTTCCGCACCGCCCGGCCGTAAGGAAAAAGGTTCCTAAGGTCTTAGACGGCGAACATCAGCAGCAGGGCAACCAGGAACGAGAAGATGCCCAGTGCTTCTGCGAATGCGATGCCGATGAACAGGGTTGCGGTCTGCGAAGCAGCCGCGGAGGGGTTGCGCAGCGCGCCGGCCAGGAAGTTGGCTGCAACGTTGCCAACCCCGAGAGCCGCGATGCCGGTACCCATGCCTGCCAGGCCTGCGCCGATGTATGCGAGATCGCCTTCCATTGTGATATCTCCTTACGATTGGAAGTTGATTGTAGATTTCCGGACCGTGCAGCCTGCCCTTAGTGGGCGGGGTGCAGCGCGTCTTTCAGGTAGACGCAGGTCAGAATGGTGAACACGTAGGCCTGGATGAAGGCCACGAGAACTTCGAGTGCGTAGACCGCGGTGATCGCGAAGACCGGCAGGAAGGCACCTACACCGAGGGCACCTGCGAAGCCTGCGAACACTTTCAGAACCGCGTGGCCCGCCATCACGTTGCCTGCAAGACGGATGCAGTGGCTGACCGGACGCACGAAGTAGGAAATCAGCTCGATCACCGCCAGCACCGGGCGCAGCAGCAGCGGCGCCGAGCTCACCCAGAACAGGCCGAGGAACTTGGTGCCGTGCAGCACAAAGCCGGTGACGGTCACGGTCACGAAGACCAGCAGCGCCAGCACAGCGGTGACGGCAAAATGCGAGGTGGTGGTGAAGGACATCGGAATGAGGCCCAGGAAGTTGGCCATCACGATGAACATGAACAGGGTCATGATATAGGGGAAGAACTTGACGCCTTCCTTGCCGGTCACATCTTCCACCATCTTGTAGATGAAGCCATAGGCCAGCTCCGCCACCGACTGTGCGCGTGAGGGCACGATGGCGCGGCGCGAGGAGCCCAGCACCAGAAGTGCAAACACCGCGGCCACGGCCAGCGCCATCCACAGGGTCACGTTGGTTGGGGTGTACCAGGCCACGTGCTCACCGCCGAACAGCGGCTTTACCTCGAACTGGTCCATCGGGTGGATCGCCAGCTTCGACTCCGCGGGAGTGAAAATCAGGCCCGAGACCAGCACCAGCGCCAGCGCTACGTAAAAGAAAATTTTGCCCATCTGTCCGCTTCTCCTGTCACCGTCTGCCGATCCCGCCGGATCAGTCCCGGTCCTGCGCATTCTCGTCGGCCTCTTCGGCCAGTTTCTTCTCTTGGATCTCCTGCGCGCTGCGGAGCATCGTCTTTACCCCGGCCGCAAGCCCCAGAAATACAAACAGCACCATGAAGACGGGCAGCGTGCCAAACAGCAGGTCGAGCCCGTATCCGATGCCGAAACCGATCCCGAGACCGGCCACCAATTCGATCACCATCCGCCAGGCGAGGTTCGCCATCGAATAGTGCTGATCCGCGCGCGGCTTGGGCTCCTGGGCCTTACGCGCCTTCGCCAGCCTCTCCTCCAGCTGCGCCAGGCGCTGCTTTTGGTCGTCGTCTGTCACGGGCGCCATCCTCACGCGAAATCTTGGAAGGGTGCTAAGCCGGCGGGGCGCCAGAGTCAATTACAAGGATTGCCGCTGAAATCTCCGCGCAAGACGCTGAAAAACAATGGATAAAAATATCACATCACGGGCATCGCGCTGCCCGCGCGGTGCGTATCCCCGCGGAAAGCCGCCAAAATGCATATTCAACCGCGCGGTTGATCTTAACCCGCAGGCGCTCCGGCCCGGCGCCAGCGCAGGATGCGCCCGTCGATCAGCAGCAGCCCGAAGAGGATCGCCGCCATGCCCCAGAGGTGTTCGGCCAGCAGCTCCTCCTGCAGGATCCAAGTGCCCATAACCAGCGCCGAGACCGGCGCAATGAGGGTCGGCAGCGTGGTATTGGTCGGCCCCACCTTGGGCAGCACCCAGTAGAAGGCGATGAAGGCGGCGGAAGTCAGCACGAAGCCGATCACGAAGAGCGAGGCCCAGGTCTCAGCCCGGGTGATATGCGGCAGGCCGTCGCTCCAGAGCGCAAGCGGCGCGATCGCCGCCGTGGCGCCGGTCATGGCAATCGCCACCAGCGCCACCGGCTCCATGTCGCGGAAGTTGCGCGCGATGTTGACCGAGATCGCATAGCAGAGCGGCGCCAGCAGGGTGATCAGCACCGCCCAGGCCGCCGACGTCTCGCCGCTTGCCAGGATCGGCTGCGACAGCACCACGATGCCCGCAAACCCGCAGACCACGCCCAGCGTCTTCAGTACCGTCGCCCGTTCGCTGCTGGGCCAGAAATGCGACACGACGACCGCGAAGGCCGGGGTGGAGGCATTGACGATCCCGGCGACGCCGCTGGCGATATGCTGCTGGCCGATGGCGTAGAAGGCAAAGGGCCCGGCATAGGTCAGCGCGCCGAAGCCGAACAGCGCCAGCCAGCGCTTCGGCGCCAGCGGCACGCGCTTCCGCGCCGCCAGCACGTAGATCCAGCAGCCCAGCGCCCCGAAGCCGACCCGCCCCATCGAGACCGACAGGGGCCCGAGCTCGCGCAGAAGGATGGCGTTAAACATGAAGGACATGCCCCAGCCGATGCCGAGAATGAAAATCACAAGCCAGTATTTCAATGCCATGACAGCCGCCCCTGCCTGAAAACGCGCAGCCTCTGCCGGATTTGCCAGATTGTCAAACCGCGGGACGCTGGCTAGGAGTGAAGGCATGAGCGATCCTCTCGACAGCGTCTTTGCCGCTTTGGCCGATCCGACCCGCCGGGCGATCCTGACCATGCTGCTGGAAGATGACATGGCGGTGACCGACGTGGCCGAGCCCTTCGAGATGTCGCTGGCCGCGGTCTCCAAGCATCTGGCGATCCTCACCCGCGCCGGGCTGATCGCGCAGGAGAAGCGCGGCCGGGTGAAGTGGTGCAAGCTGGAACCCGACGCGATGCGCGCGGTCTCGGTTTGGATGCAGGGCTTCGGCCAGTTCGAGCCGGTGAACCTGGAAGCCTTCGAACGTTTCCTCGAAACCGAGCTGGGCGAGGGCGGCGAAAGCTAAGCCGCCGGAAAATCCGATTCTTCCCGCCCGATACAGCCTTATCAGACTCAGACCTTGGCGCGCGCAGGCTTGGCGTCGCTTTCAAGAAGCATCACCAGCGCCAGCGCCGACATCGCCACGCCCACCAGCACCAGTCCCGGCGGTGCGGCGCGGCCCAGGGCGATCTCCCACAAAATCACCCAGCTGGGGGTAAGGTAGGTATAGGCCATCACCTTGGCCGAAGGCAGCCGCATCGCCGCATATTGCAGCAGCACGAAGGTCGCGGCACTGGCAAAAAGCGCAAGGTAGAACAGCCCGAGCCAGACAATCGGCGGCAGCGCCAGCCAGTTGGTGGCAGTTATGTCGCGCCAGCCCAGCGTCAGCAGCAGTGCCGCCCCGGCAATCAGCGTGCCGAAGGTGAAGACCACCGCAGGCTCGCCCCGGTTCAGCTTCCTCACCATCGGCGTGTAGATCGCGTGCAGCACGCAGCCCCAGAAATAGATGATCTCGCCTTGGCCGATCTCGAAGGCAGCGAGCGCTTGCAGGTCGCCGCGCATGATTACCCAGACTGCGCCCGCCGCCCCGATCGCCAGCGCCAGCGCCATCCAGCGCGTGGTCACCTGCCTCAGCAGCAGCCAGCCGAACAGCGCGCTCATCACCGGCACCAGGGTAAAGACCGCTGCCGCGCTTACCGGTGCCGCCGTCTTCAGCCCGTAGAACATCAGCACGAAATAACCGCCGAAGAGCCCGCCGAGCAGGACGTAACGCCAGGACGCCCGGAACTGGCTGCGCCTGAGCCCGGTGGTCGCAAGCGCCGCGATGCCGATCACAACAGCGGCAATGCCGAAGCGCGCCGCATTCAGCGCCGCGGGTGCGATCTCGTTTGCCACCATCACCCCAAGCGAGAACGACCCCGCCACCAGGGCCGAGAACAAAAGCATCGCCAGATGCCCCTTCAGCGCTTCGCTCAGAGCTGCCACTGCTTGGCCCGTTCCTTGAGGAAGCTGAGGAAGGCCTGCACCTTGGTGGTGCGGTGCAGGTCGACATGGGTTACCAGCCAAAGCGCGCCCGACCATTCCTCGAGGGGCGCCATCATCTCTACCAGATCCGGCTGCTGGCGCGCCTCCCAGGCCGCCATGAAGCCGATACCTGCACCGGCGCGCAACGCGGCCTGCATGGTGAAGCCGTTGGTACAGCGGAAGGCGATCGCCTCGGCCGGAGCATGTGCTCTCAGCCAGCGCGAAAACGGCGCCCTCGTGTTTTCGTCATCCTGGCCGACGAAGCGGTGGTTGGCAAAATCCTCCAGCCCCTTGAGCGGCCCGTATCGCTCCACGTAGTCCTTAGAGGCATAAAGGCCGATCTGCTGCTTCATGAAGGGCTGCACCACGTTGTCGAGCTGATCCGGAACCGAGCCCGCGCGGATCGCCACATGTGCTTCGCCATATTCCAGCCGGAACAGCCTGTCGCCGGTCAGGTAGCGGATGATCAGCCCCGGGTGCATGTCCTGGAAGTCCTTCAGCGCCGGCACCATCATCGGCGCGAAGGACGCGAGCGAGGTTACCACCAGTTCGCCCGAGACATCATCGCCCTGCCCCTTCAGCCGCCCGACCAGCTGATTGAATTGGTCATCGGTGGCCTGCGCCACGCGCAGCAGGTCCTGCCCCGCCTCGGTCGGCGTGTAGCCGCGGGCGTGGCGGTGGAACAGCTTGACCCCAAGCCGCGCCTCGATCGCGTCGATATGGCGGATCACGGTGGCATGATGCACGCCCAGCACCTCCGCGGCGCCGCTGACCGTGCCCATGCGCGCCACCTGATAGGCAGTGCGGACCTCGTCCCAGTTATCCATCAGACCACTCCATCTTAGGCTCCTCGCCCCATCAGCTGCGCGCAGGCGCACACCCCATGTGAAGAAAGCAGCATTGAGTTCGTAAATGCAATATCCCATTTCTCCCTCAGCAATGAGCAAGGGAACACCACCATGACCAACACCGTTCTGCACATCGACTCCTCGGCCCGCCGCGAAGGCTCGGTCACCCGCGATCTGTCTGCCCGCATCACCGCGCGGCTGGGCGCTGAGGAGGTCATCCGCCGCGATCTCGCCAGCCCGCTTCCGCTCCTGACCGAGGATTGGGTCGCTGCCAATTTCACCCCAGCCGATCAGCGCAGCGCGGCACAGGAGGCGCATCTGGCGCTGTCGGACTCGCTGGTGGAGGAGCTTCAGCGCGCCGATACCATCGTGATCGGAACCCCGGTCTACAACTTCTCGGTGCCCGCGGCGCTGAAGGCTTGGATTGATCTGGTGGCCCGCGCCGGGCTGACCTTCAAGTACACCGAAAACGGCCCCGTTGGGCTCCTTGAAGGCAAGCGCGCGATCATTGCGCTGGCCTCTGGCGGCACCCCGGCCGGGTCCGAGATCGACTTTGCCACCGGCTACCTGCGCCACATGCTAAGCTTCCTCGGCATCACCGAGGTGGAGCTGGTCGCGGCAGATGCCATGGCGGTGGATGCCGATGGCGCGCTGGAGAAGGCAAAGGGCCAGATCGAGGCGCTGGCTGCCTGACCGGGCACCCCTGCTGAAAGCGAGGGCCGGAGGTGACTCCGGCCCTTTTTCCTGCGGCCCTGCTTCGTGATTGGCCGCCTCAGACCGGCAATATGGGTGCCCAGCGCGGGACAGGGCCGAAGGCCGCCGCACGGCTTTGCCTGCGGCTTAGATCCAGTTCACCGTGACGCCGGTTCTCTCGAAAAACGCCATTACGTCCTCCCGCGCCATCACTACGGTGCGGTCGTTCACCAGCGGGTGCATGCAGATCACCTCTGCTTCCTGCGCCGCCTTGTCGAGGTAGAACGCCACGCCCTTCTCCGCGCCGGTGATCATCGCCAGAGGGCTCACCGCGCCGGGGCGGATGCCGAGGTTCTCCATCAGCCGGTCGGCCGAACCGAAGGAGAGGTTGCCCGCGCCCAGCGCTGCCGCCAGCGCCTTGAGGTTTATCTCGCGATCCTGCTGCAGTGTCACCAGGTAGTTCCGCTTCTTCTTGTCCCGCAGGTAGAGGTTCTTGACGCGCAAGGCCTTCTGCCCCGGCAACAGGAACTGCGCTTCCACCGATTTGGCATCCTCCACCGTGCGCAGCGGCACGTGCTCGTGCAGCGTGCAGGCGAGCCCCCAATCGTCAAGCTGGCGCAACAGCGCGTCCGAGGTGACAGGCAGGCTGTCCTGAAAGGCCGAGGATGCGTCCATAGTCTTACTCCGCAGTTCGGGTTCGAATTGCGGCGCAGATCACGCCGGATTGCCGCCGGATGCAAGGGGCGAAGCGCCGCCTGCATCCAGCTTTGCGGACAAGCGGGCTTCACGCGTCCGCGAAATCGGCTCGCCTGGCTTCCTCGTAATGGTCGAAGTCGGTGCTGAACCAGCCGGTGCCGCGGGTTGCGCTGGCCAGCGTGTTGCACAGCTCGTCCTGGGCCGCCATCGGCAGCAGGGTCTCGAACACGTCCCAGCCCGCAACGCCGTCCTCGGCCTCGAACCCCAGGATCTGCCCCTTCATGCCGCTAACCATCGGCACCAGCCCGCCGGTAAAGACAGAGGGCACATGAATTTGCACCCGCATGATCGGTTGCAGCAGGATCACCCCGGCCTCCGCCAGCGCTTCCCTGACCGCGTTCTTGCCGGCGGTGCGGAAGGCATAGTCGGAACTGTCGACCGAATGGTGCTTGCCATCCTTCAGCGTGACCTTGACGTCAACCACCGGATGGCCGTTTAGGCCCTGCACAAGCGCCTCGCGTGCGCCGGCCTCGACTGAGGGAATGTAGTTCTTGGGCACCGCGCCGCCCTTCACGGTCTCCTCAAAAACAAAGCCGCTGCCGCGCGGCATCGGCGCAAGCTCGATCACCACATCGGCAAACTGCCCCGCGCCTCCCGATTGCTTGCGGTGGCGGTGATGAATCTGCACCGGTTTGGTGATGGTCTCCCGCAGCGCCGGCGGCACCGGCTGCTCTTCCACCTCAATCCCGAACTCGTCCTTCAGGGTCTGCATGATGCGGCGCAGGTGCAGCGGGCCTTGCAGGGCCAGGAGCGCGCGGCCCGAGGCCTCGTCCTGGCTCACCCGCAGCGCCGGGTCGATCTCCGCCAGCCGCTCCAATGCCGACGAGAGCCGGGCATCGTCACGCTCATGCACCGGAGTGAGTACCCGGCAGAAGGTCGAAGGCCGGGGCTGTGCCCAGTCCGGCAGCGGGGCGGGGCCGTCGCGGCCATAGGCAAAGCCAAGGTTCAGGTGGTCCGATTTCACCGCCTGCCCCATGTCGCCCGCCAGCATCGCGTTGCTGACCGCGCCGCCGATGCCGGTGAGCGCCCCGAGCGTCGCACCGCCAAGAGGCGCCCCGTTGCCCATGCCGCCATCAAGCGCGCGCACCATCACCGTCTTGCCAAGGTGCTTGACCAGATCCGCCATGCAGCCAACCGCCACCACGCTGCCGTCCGGCGACAGCCGCTTGAGCGCGGCGCCCACGTCCGGCGCCTCGTGGCGCAGCGACTTCATCAGCCGCAGAATGCCGTTCCTGTGCTCGGCCGAGCCCATCAGCGCCGGGATCAGGTCGTTATGCTGCAGGACTTTGGTGGCAACGTCATAGACTTCCTCCGCCATCACCTGCTGATCCTCGATCAGCTCTTCCAGGAGAGCGTCATCGAAATCCGCCAGCGCTTCCAGCAGTTCGGTGCGGGCCTCCTGCTCGCGGGCCTGCATCGCCGCCGGCAGCTCGATCAGCGCCGAGGGCTGGCCCTCCTGGTACTGCCAGGCGCGCTCCGAGATGAGGTCGACCGCGCCGACCACCTGTCCGTCCGCCCGGATCGGCACCTGGCGCAGGATGATGTTGTGGCCGCAGAACGCCTGAAGCGCCGCTACGATCTCCGCCACCCGGTCCGTGGCCTGATCCATGCGGTTGATAAAAATGAAGGCGGGGATACCCGCCTCTTCCAGCTTGCGCAGATACGGCGCACTCAGCACCGCAGCCCCGGCATCGGCCGGCACGCAGAGCACCGCGGCGTCACTGGCCGCCAGCGCCGGGCCCGCCTGTGCGAGGTTGTCGGCTCCGCCTGCGATGTCGATTGCGGCCCAGTCCTCCCCCATGAATGAAAAAGGTTGCAGAGCGGCGACACCTGCAACCTCCTGACGCTTGCCCGGGGCACCGTCCAGTTCGGCCAGCGCCCTGGCCAGTGATGATTTCCCGGACTGCGACGGTCCCAGTATGGTAAAGACGCGCATGTTCTCAGATCCTCCCTCGGCTGGTGTGGCTGCCCAATGAGGAAAACCGCGCGCCTCTCATGGGCGCGGCGCTTGCCTGAGATGCGCGCTGCCTCGTAACGCGCGCGGGCGGAGCCTGTCACGCGGGGCCGGGGTCTCTAAAGGAAGACTCGGCCCGCGGCAGGCGCCCGCTCCCATCCATGTTCGGCCAGCCGCCCCCTTCCGTCAAGCCGCCCGCACGCTCCCGCAGCCGGGGCGCAACGGTTGACTCGCCGCTGCTTTCAGGGTACCGCCTGCCCGAACATCCGGAAGCACTGAGTCTTCCGGTCCCTGCCCGTGCCAGGGATCGCCCCCCACCAGCGTGTCACGCCCGTGGGGGCAAACTCGTTTGGTTTGCCCCCACGACAGACACCACGACCTTGGGGGCATTTGCGCATGGATCGCATGTTCCCTACATACGGGGGACACTACAGGTGAAACCGGCTAAGGAGGCCGAGAGGCATGTTTGAAAATCTATCCGAACGCCTTTCCGGCGTCTTCGACCGGCTGACCAAACAGGGCGCCCTCAGCGAGGAGGACGTGAAAACCGCCCTGCGCGAGGTGCGCGTTGCCCTCTTGGAGGCCGACGTCTCGCTGCCGGTTGCCCGCGACTTCGTGAAGAAGGTGCAGGAGCAGGCCACCGGCCAGGCGGTCACCAAGTCGGTAACCCCGGGCCAGCAGGTGGTGAAGATCGTGCATGACGCGCTGATCGGCGTGCTGCGCGGCTCGGAAGATCCAGGCAAGCTTAAGGTCGACAACCCGCCGGCGCCCGTCCTGATGGTCGGCCTGCAGGGCTCGGGCAAGACCACCACCACCGGCAAGCTCGCCAAGCGGCTGAAAGAGAAAGAGGGCAAGCGCGTCCTGATGGCGTCGCTCGACGTCTACCGCCCGGCGGCGATGGACCAGCTGGCGGTGCTCGGCGCGCAGATCGGCGTCGACACGCTGCCGATCGTGCCCGGCCAGAAGCCCGTCGACATCGCCAAGCGCGCCAAGCAGCAGGCCGCTCTTGGCGGCTATGACGTCTACATGCTCGACACCGCGGGCCGCCTGCACATCGACGAAACCCTGATGCAGGAGGTCGAGGAGGTCCGCAACGTGGTCTCCCCGCGCGAGACCCTGCTGGTGGTCGATGGCCTGACCGGTCAGGTCGCCGTCGAGGTGGCCGAGGAATTCGACGCCAAGATCGGCATCTCCGGCGTGGTGCTCACCCGGATGGACGGCGACGGCCGCGGCGGTGCTGCGCTCAGCATGCGCGCGGTGACCGGCAAGCCGATCCGCTTTGTCGGCCTCGGCGAGAAAATGGACGCCATCGAGACCTTCGAGCCCGAGCGCATCGCGGGCCGCATCCTCGGCATGGGCGACATCGTGGCGCTGGTCGAGAAGGCACAGGAAACCATCGAGGCCGAGCAGGCCGAGAAGATGATGAAGCGCATGATGAAGGGTCAGTTCAACATGAACGACCTGAAGATGCAGCTTGAACAGATGCTCCAGATGGGCGGCATGGAAGGCATGATGGCGATGATGCCCGGCATGGGCAAAATGGCCAAGCAGGTGCAGGATGCGGGCATGGACGACAAGGTGCTGAAGCGCCAGATCGCCATGATCCAGTCGATGACCAAGAAGGAGCGCGCCAACCCCGCCCTCTTGCAGGCCTCCCGCAAAAAACGCATCGCGGCCGGCTCCGGTATGGAGGTCTCCGACCTCAACAAGCTTCTGAAGATGCACCGGCAGATGGCGGCTGTGATGAAGAAGATGGGCAAGATGGGCAAAGGCAAGATGCTGAAACAGGCCATGAAGGGCATGTTCGGCAAGGGCGGCATGCCGGATATGGCGGGCATGGACCCGAGCCAGATGGATCCCAAGGCGCTGGAAGCCGCAGCCAAGGCCATGGGCGGCGGCAAAGGCCTCCCCGGCGGTCTGCCCGGCGGTCTCCCCGGCCTCGGCGGCGGCATGGGCCTGCCAGGCGGCCTCAGCGGCTTCGGCAAGAAGAAGTGACCGGCCAGGCGGCATATCCCTGGGAGGCGCCCGCCTCCGGCGCTGCCGCCGCGCTCGCGCGGCAGATGGGCGGCCCCGTGCCGCGGCTGGAGACCGCGCGCCTGGTTCTGCGCGCGCCGCGGCTGGACGACTTCCCGGCCTATGCCGCCATCCTGATGTCGGACCGCGCCCGCCACATGGGCGGGCCCTTCAGCCGCCAGGACGCCTGGCTGGATTTCACCCAGTACGTCGCGGGCTGGCAGCTGCGCGGCGCGGGCATCTGGACGGCGGAACTCCGTGCCTCGGGCGATATCGCCGGCTTCTTCTCCGCCGGCATGGAATACGGCGACCGCGAGCACGAGCTGGGCTATCTTCTGAGCGGCGCCTGCGAAGGCCAGGGCCTCGCGGCCGAGGCCATCGCGGCGGTGCGCGACTTCGCCCTCTCCGGACTGGAGCTGCCCTCGCTGGTGAGCTACGTCGATCCCGGCAACACCCGCTCCGCACGCGCGGCTGTACGCTCTGGCGCCCGGCGCGACACCGGTGCCGAAGCCGCGTTTGACGCGCCGGTTCTGGTCTACCGCCACACCTTCGACGGCGTCCGAGGGATGGAGGCACCCACATGACCGCCCTCCCCCGCTGCATGCGCCCCTGCCATCCGGCCGCCAGAACCCGCGGTTTAACCGAATGTTACGCAGGCGGCAGCATACTCCCGGATTACGTAGCTCAATCACCAGCCGGTCCCAGCGCCCGGCTGGCGAAGGGAGATGTTATGTCTGACAAGTTCCACCGCTTTGCGCGGCTGATTTCGCCCCGGCTGATGCTGATCTCGCCGGCCGAACCGGGCTTTGACGCCAGCGAAGCGTTCCTTGCCCCCGATGCGCCCCGTTTCTTCGAGGCCTCGGATGATCCGGATTCGCTCTGGTGGTCGATCGCCTCGATCATTGGCCATTGGCACCTGCGCGGCTACGGGCTGTTTGTGGTGATCGAACGCAGCACCGGCGATCCCGTCGGCCTGGTCGGCCCCTGGTTCCCCAAGGGCTGGCCCGAGCCCGAGCTGTCCTGGCACCTGATCGAAACCGCCCGCGGCAAAGGCTACGCCAGCGAGGCTGCGGAATGTGTGCTGGAGTGGCTATTCTCGGCACAGAATTGGGATACGATCGTTTCCTACATTCCCGAAGAAAACGCAGCCTCCATTGCGCTTGCCCGCCGCATCGGCGCGCAGCCGGGCGAACCGGTCTCCTTCCGGCTGCAGCCCGCCCCGAACATCCGCGCCTGGCGCCACGACCCGGACCGTTACCGCCACGGCCAGATTGCTGCGGCGAGGATACTGCAATGACGCCAGCCGCCGTCCAGTTCACTGTTCCCCGCGTGGAAACCGCCCGCCTGATCCTGCGCGCCCCCGAGGCCGCGGATTTCGAGGCGCATGCCGCCTTCATCGCCTCGGACCGCAGCCGTTTTGTCGGCGGCCCGCAGCCGCGCGAAGACGCCTGGCGCGGTTTCTGCGGCAGCATCGGCCACTGGGCGGTGCGCGGCTACGGCATGTGGGTGATCACAGGGAAGGACGGCACCGCGCCGCTGGGCCGGGTGGGTTTCATCAACAATGAGGGCTGGGACGAGCCCGAGCTTGCCTGGCACGTCTATGCCGACGCCGAAGGCAAGGGCATCGCTTTCGAGGCCGCGCTGGCCGCGCGCAGCTTCGGCGCCCGCCACTTCGGGCTCGACGGGGTGATGTCCCCTATCGACCCGGCCAACACCCGCTCGCTGAAGCTGGCCGAACGGCTCGGCGCACGCTTTGAGCGGGACGGCGAGTTGATGGGCAAACCCTGCCAGATCTGGCGCCACCCGAAACAAAGGGAGGCCGCCTGATGCCGGCACGCGCCGAAACCGCCCGCCCCGGAAGTGATGCCCTGCGGAGGAACAGATGACTACAGCCACTCAAGACGCCGCCGCGCAGGACGCCGTTGCCCGCGCCGCCGAGCTGCTGAAGGAACACCGCGAAAGCATCGACCGGCTCGACGCGATCCTGGTCTACACCCTGGGCGAGCGCTTCAAGCACACCCAGGCAGTCGGCCGGCTCAAGGCCGAACATAAGCTTCCCCCGTCCGATCCGGCCCGCGAGGCGGCCCAGATCGCACGGCTTGAAGACTTGGCGGAACAGGCCCAGCTGGACCCCGAGTTCGCCAAGGCATTTCTCAACTTCATCATCGATGAAGTGATCCGCCACCACAACAAACACCGGGAATGATCCCGGCATAAGAGCACACAACAGGACAAACCGGGGCTTTTCCCGGAAAACGCCATCAAAGGAGACTGAACCCATGGCAATGAAAATCCGTCTGGCCCGCGGCGGCTCGAAAAAGCGTCCCTTCTACCGCATCGTGGCAGCTGACAGCCGCATGCCGCGCGACGGCCGCTTCATCGAGAAGCTGGGCACCTACAACCCGCTGCTGCCGAAAGATTCCGAAGACCGCGTGAAGATGGACGTCGAGCGCGTGCAGCACTGGATCGACCAGGGCGCCCAGCCGACCGACCGCATCGCCCGCATGCTGGAAGCCGCAGGCGTCCGCTCCAAGGCCGAGCGCAGCAACCCGAAAAAAGGCACCCCGGGCAAGAAAGCCCAGGAACGCGCCGAAGAAAAAGCCGCCAAGGCCGCCGAAGCGGCTGAAAGCGCGGAATAATCCGGTGGAGCTGCGGGGCGCTTTTCCCGAGGGCTTCCGCAGCCAGCTGGATCTGCTGATGCGGCTCCGGCGCGATGTGCGCCGGTTCCGTTCTGACCCGGTGGAAGAGGCGGTGCTCGCGCGCTGCCTCGCCGCCATCCCGCTCGCCCCCTCCGTGGGCTTGAGCGAACCCTGGCGCATCCTGCGGGTGGAAAGCGAAACCGCCCGCGCCGCTGCGCTGAAGAATTTCGAAGCGGCCAACGCCCGCGCGCTTGCGGGCTACTCCGGCGCCAAGGCGGAACGCTATGCCGGGCTGAAGCTCTCGGGCATGCGAGACGCGCCGGTGCAGCTGGCGATCTACTGCGACGATGAAACCGCGCAAGGGTCCGGCCTCGGCGCCGCCACCATGCCGGAGATGCGCCGCTATTCGGTGGTGACCGCGATCACCCTGTTCTGGCTGGCGCTGCGCGCTGAAGGTCTCGGCCTCGGCTGGGTCTCAGTGCTTGATCCCGAAGAGCTGAACCGCGACCTCAACGCCCCTGAGGGCTGGGCACTCATTGGCTATTTTTGCATCGGCTACCCGGAACGGCTTTCGGGCACACCGGAACTTGAGGAACAGGGCTGGGAAAGGCGCATGGCCGCCCTGCCCGTCGAGACCCGCTGAGGCCGCCGGTGGGACGGTTGATCCGGCTTGCGTTTTTTGTTGCAGTGGCCTTTACCGCTGGCATCTTCGCCGAGCGCAACAACCAGAGCGAACGCTGCGAAGCGGCCGGCGGAACCTGGCAGCGCAACGGCTTCTGTGCAAAGGAATGAGACGATGAGCGAACTGATCTGCGTGGGCGCGGTGGCCGGCGCTTTCGGCGTCCGCGGCGAGGTGCGCCTGAAGAGCTTCTGCGCGGTGCCGGAAGAAATCGAAAGCTACTCCCCGCTGACCAGCGAGGACGGCAGCCAGAGCTACACTCTGACCATCACCCGGCCCGTCAAGAACGGCTTCGCCGCCATCCTGAGCGGTGTTGAAACCAAGGAGGACGCCGACGCCATCAAAGGGCTGCAACTGTTTGCCCGCCGCGATCAGCTGCCCTCGCTGCCGGATGACGAGTTCTACCACGCTGACCTGATCGGGCTGGAGGTGCATGACACCGGCGGCACCCTGCTGGGCCGGGTAAAATCGGTGCAGAACCACGGCGCGGCTGACCTCCTGGAGATCCACGGGCCCGGCCTCAAGGCCACCGTGCTGCTGCCCTTCACCAAGGCAGCGGTGCCCACCGTTGACCTCGCCCAGGGCCGCATTGTCGCCGACCCGCCGGAAGGGCTGTTCTGAAGAAATCCGCTCATCCTGTTTCACTGGCCAGCAGTGCATCAAACACTTCGACGATGCTGGCCGCGACCCGCTTGGTTCTCGGGTCCTGCATAGTCGGTTTACGGGACAACCCCACCCAGTTCTTCAACAGGCGGTGTGCGTAGAAAAAGCGGAATACAGGGTCATGAACCAGTTCCGCACCATACCCTTCCTGAAACGCATCCCAGTCCGCTTGCGCTACCAATCCGAAACCAGGCGTCCGGCCTTGCGAGGCCAGATGGTCAGGGCAGTTTGCCAGCCAAATATTGGCCAGATCGCGCTGCGGAAAAATGCTGTCATGGTTAGAGAAATCGATGAAGGAAACGGCTGTTTCCGACAGCAGTATATTGCGCAGGTGCAAGTCGCCATGCTCGACCGCGCCGCGAAACGAATGCCCCCGGGCCCGCCGCGCCGACCGGTGCAGGAAAGCACACAACCCTAAAAACTTATTAGGTTTGGGGACCAGTAACCGCCCGTCGCGTACCTCCTGAGCCTGGCGGGACACACGAGCGACAAATGGCTTCGGCCAGAATTTCCGCTGGCCTGCGTCCGAAACCCTGTGCAAAGCGGCCACTGCATGCCCGATACGCCGCAATACATGGTTTCTGTCGCCAACACCGTATTCAGTGAGCGCCAATTCACGGTAAGCTGTATCACCACGGACAAATTCCATAAGAGCCAGAGGGTGCTGTGTGTCCCGCCACAGGAGGGCTGGTGCAGACACGCCAGCCACCGGCTTCAGGTCGTCAACAGCCTCCTCGTGCCGTTTCAAAAATCTCATCAACCGATGCGGGTTATTGTCCTCAAAATCGGCCCTCAGAACATAACTTTGGCCGCTTGCGGCCCGGACTTCCAATACACAGCGGCGATGTTCAAGCCGACGATTGACCTGCATCCTGCGAAACACAACCCCAGCTTCGGGAATCCCAGCACCCGTCGCCACCCGCGGCCAGAGCGCTTCGGCGCGGGCCTGAACCCGGTCGATCACAGTAAACGGATCGTCCCCGGCGGCCGCTCGCTGCATTTCTGAACTCATGCAATCTCCAAAAGCTTTTTATTGCGCGCAGAACTGGCTCGACTAAACACCTTCTCATGAGTGCACCAAATAAATCCCACGGCCGCAAGGCCATCCGCCCCACCCTGAAGCCGCGCGAGCTGATCACGCCCACGCCGGACCTGGCCGGGGTGTGGAAGGCAAAGATCATCACCCTGTTTCCCTCCGCCTTTCCCGGCGTCTTGGGAGAGAGCCTGACCGGCAAGGCGCTGCAGGACGGGCTCTGGCAGCTGGAGACGGTGGACCTGCGCCAGTTCGGCATCGGCAAGCACCGCAACGTCGATGACACCCCTGCAGGCGGCGGCGCCGGCATGGTGCTGCGCGCGGATGTGCTGGGTGAGGCGATCGATCACACGATGGAAGGCGCCAGCGGCAATTGGCCGCTGATCTACCTGTCACCGCGCGGGCGGCGGATGGATCAGCAGATGATGCAGAACTTCGCGCGCTGCGACGGGCTCACCCTGCTCTGCGGCCGCTTCGAGGGCGTCGACGAGCGGGTGCTGCAGCACTACGGCATCCAGGAGGTGAGCCTTGGCGATTTCGTGATGACCGGCGGCGAGATCGCCGCACAGGCGCTGATCGACGCCACTGTCCGGCTCTTGCCCGGCGTGCTCGGCAATCAGGCTTCGGCCGAGGAAGAGAGCTTTTCCTCCGGTCTGCTGGAGCATCCGCAATATACCCGTCCGGCCGAATGGCAGGGCCGCGCCATCCCAGAGGTCCTGATGTCGGGCCACCACGGCAAGATCGCTGAATGGCGCCGCGCGATGAGCGAGGAGATTACGCGGGAGCGGCGCCCGGATCTGTGGCGGGCCTACCAGGAGGCCAAATCCAAGTCCTGAGCCGATAGCCGCTGGGCCAAGCCCCGCCGGCGGAAGCCGGCCCGGGCGCGATTGCCCTTGATTTGCGGCGCCGGCGGCCGTATGAAGCGCCGGTCTGGATTCGCTTGCGCGGCTCCGGGCCTTTTTGCGGTTTGCCACTCAAAGCTGCCCGGCCTTCTTCGGCCCCTCCCAGCCGGCCCGCCGCAATACTCAAGAAACGAACGGCGTGATCTCTGGCGGGCCGCGAGGCGGGACCCGGTGAAGACCAGGAGCTCTCATGACGGCAGAAACCTCCGCGGCGTGAACCGCGGGCAGATTAGGAGAGTTGCGATGGACTTGATCGCACAGCTGGAGGCGGAACAGATCGCCGCCCTGGGGAAAGAGATCCCCGACTTCAAAGCCGGTGACACCATCCGTGTCGGCTACAAGGTGACCGAAGGCTCGCGCACCCGCGTGCAGATGTACGAAGGCGTCTGCATCAGCCGCAAGAACGGCGCAGGGATTGCCGGTTCGTTCACCGTCCGCAAGATTTCCTTTGGCGAAGGCGTGGAGCGCGTGTTCCCGCTCTATTCCACCAA
The DNA here is from genome assembly GCF_048820895.1 of Cribrihabitans neustonicus. Taxonomy (NCBI): domain Bacteria; kingdom Pseudomonadati; phylum Pseudomonadota; class Alphaproteobacteria; order Rhodobacterales; family Paracoccaceae; genus Cribrihabitans; species Cribrihabitans neustonicus. The sequence goes on along the minus strand of NZ_JBMERQ010000009.1, from coordinate 46,606 downwards.
CATCGACTCGATCGAAGTGGTGCGCCGCGGCCGTGTGCGCCGCGCCAAGCTGTACTACCTGCGTGCGCGCCGCGGCAAGTCGGCCCGGATCGCAGAAGACGCGAACTACAAGCCCAAGAAAGCCTGAGGAGCGGTATCATGAAAAAAGACACCCATCCCGACTACCACTTCATCGACGTCAAAATGACCGATGGCACCGTCCTCAAGATGCGCTCCACCTGGGGTTCCGAAGGCGACCAGCTGTCGCTGGACATCGACCCCTCGGTGCACCCGGCCTGGACCGGCGGGACCTCGCGCCTGATGGATGCCGGCGGCCGCGTCTCCAAGTTCAAGAAGAAATACGAAGGCCTGGGCTTCTAAGCCACTGCGTATTACTCGACACATCCCGAAGGCTGCCCCTGACGGGCAGCCTTTTTTCTGTTCTCCCTTGCGCGCGGCAGCTGGCTGCGCGGGAAAGATACCCTGCCCGTGAAACAAGCCCTGGCCAACGCGCTCGAACAGCGCGGTTATGACACCCTGACGCAAGTGCAGGAGGCAGTGACCAAGCCCGAGGTGGAAGGCCGCGACCTTCTGGTCTCGGCGCAGACCGGCTCCGGCAAGACGGTGGGCTTCGGGCTGGCGCTGGCGCCGGACCTTCTGGGCGAGGGCGAAAGCTTTGACGAGGCCGCGGCACCGCTGGCCCTGGTGATTGCGCCGACGCGCGAACTGGCCCTGCAGGTGAAACATGAGCTGAGCTGGCTTTATGCCGGGGCGAATGCCTCCATCGCGTCCTGCGTCGGCGGCATGGACATGCGCGACGAGCGCCGGGCGCTGGCCCGCGGCGCCCATATCGTCGCCGCCACCCCGGGCCGCCTGCGCGACCACATCATGCGCGGCTCGATCGACCTTTCCGCTGTGCGCGCGGTGGTGCTGGACGAAGCCGACGAGATGCTGGACCTGGGCTTCCGAGAGGATCTGGAATTCATCCTCGGCGAAGCGCCCGAGGACCGCCGCACGCTGCTGTTCTCGGCCACCGTGCCGCCGGCAATCGCCAGCCTGGCGGAGACCTTCCAGAAGGACGCGCTGCGGATCAAGACCGTGGCGGAGACCTCGCAGCACGCCGATATCGAATACCGGCTGATGGCGGTGGCGCAGCAGGACGCGGAAAACGCGATCATCAACGTGCTGCGCTACTACGAGGCGCCGAGCGCGATCATCTTTGCCAACACCCGCGCGATGGTGAACCGGCTGGCGACCCGGCTGACCAACCGCGGCCTGCCGGTAGTGACGCTGTCGGGCGAATTGTCCCAGACCGAGCGCAGCCACGCGCTTCAGGCGATGCGCGACGGGCGCGCGCGGGTCTGCGTGGCCACCGACGTGGCGGCACGCGGCATCGACCTTCCGGGTCTGGAACTGGTGATCCACGCCGAATTGCCCTCGAACCACGAAACCCTGCTGCACCGCTCGGGCCGCACCGGCCGGGCCGGGCGCAAGGGCGTGAGCGCGCTCATCGTGCCGCCGAAGGCACGCAGCAAGGCGCTGCGCCTTCTGAAATGGGCCAAGCTTTCGGCGGAACACTGCGAAGCCCCCTCTGCCGACGAAGTGCTGGCGCGCGACGAGGAGCGGATGCTGGGCGATGCGATCTGGCAGGAGCCGGTGACCGATAGCGAGCAGTCCGGGGTGGAGACCCTGATGGCGCAGTTCTCCCCCGATCAGCTCGCCGCCGCCTACCTGCGCCTCTACCGCAGCCGCCATTCCGCGCCCGAGGAGCTGGGCCCGGCAGACGCCGCCCCGCCCCGCAAGGAGCGCAAGGAGCGCCGCGAGTTCGGCCCCAGCGTCTGGTTCTCGCTTTCGGGCGGCCGCGAAGCCGGGGCCGACCCCCGCAAGGTGCTGCCGATGCTCTGCAAGGCCGGCAATATCGAGCGCGACGCCATCGGCGCGATCCGTGTGCAGGAAAATGAAACCTTTGCCGAAATCAGCGAAGGCGCGGTCGAGGGCTTCCTCAGCGCGCTTGGCGGCAAATCCGAGCTGGAACCGGGCGTCGAGCTGACCCGCCTGGCCGAGGCCCCCGACCTGCCGCCGGCCCCGCGCCGCGGCCCGGGCGGCCCCGGCGGCTTTGGCGGCCCGCGCGGCCCGAAGGGCAAGCCGCACCGCGGCAAGCCCGAGGGCGGCAAACCGGACCGGGAAAAGCGGGACTGGGAAAAGCGGGACTGGGACAAGCCGCGCGGCGACCGTGACGGCGGCGGCTATGAGGGCCGTAAACCCGCGGACCGCAAGCCGTATCAGAAGAAGTCCGAGGACTCCTTTGCCCCCCGTGGCAAACCGGCTGGCAAGCCGCGCGGCTTTGGTGCCGACCGCGACAGCCGCCCGCCGCGCGCGGACTGGAAAGACAAGCCGCGCCGCGACAGTGCCGATGGGAAGGGCCCGCGCCGCGACAAGCCCGAAGGCCGCTTCAAGAAGCCCGAACCCGCTGCCGTCGCCAAACCGCTCAAGCCCTCGGGCGCCTCGGACACGTCCAAGCGGATGGTAAACCCGAACGCACCGGGCAAACCGCAGCGCGCCAAGGGGCCGAAGCCGCCCGTGGGCAAGCCCACCAGCAAGAAGAACAAGGCCCGCGCCGCGGCCGCCTTTGGCGGCAAGGGTGCCAAGGGCGGCGACGCGCGTCCGCAGCGCAAGCCCGCGGGACCCGGAAAACACAAGTGATACACTAAGTTTACCAGCCCGTGCCCGGCGCTTTTCTTGGCCGGGAACAGTGCCTATACAGGGCCGGAACAAGGACGTGCGCATGCGCGTATGAGCGAAGGAACCGGTACATGGCGCATATCATTGTCGTCGGAAACGAGAAGGGCGGCGCGGGCAAATCAACTGTTTCCATGCATGTCGCCACCACCCTGGCCCGCCTCGGCCACCGGGTGGCGGCGCTGGATCTGGACCTGCGGCAGCGTTCGCTGGGCCGCTATCTGGAAAACCGCAAGGAATTCATGGCCAAGGCCGGGCTCGACCTGCCGACGGTGGAAATGCATGAGCTGCCGGAAATCGACGCCGCCAGCCTTCAGCCGGGCGAGAACGTCTATGATCATCGGCTCTCTGCTGCCGTTGCGAGCCTGGAGCCCGGCCATGATTTCATCCTGATCGACTGCCCCGGCTCGCACACCCGCCTGAGCCAGGTGGCGCATTCGCTGGCCGACACGCTGATCACGCCCCTGAACGACAGTTTCGTGGACTTCGACCTGCTCGCGCATGTCGACCACAAAGGCGAGAAGATCACCGGCCCCTCAGTCTATTCCGAAATGGTCTGGAACGCCCGCCAGCTGCGCGCCCAGGCCGGGCTGAAGCCAATCGACTGGATCGTGGTCCGCAACCGCGTCGGCACCCAGCGCATGGTCAACAAGGAAAAGATGGAGCGGGCAATCAACATGCTGTCGCGCCGCATCGGTTTCCGCGTGGCGCCGGGTTTCTCCGAGCGGGTGATCTTCCGCGAGCTGTTCCCTCGCGGGCTCACGCTGCTGGACCTCAAGGACGTCGGCGTCAAGCAGCTGAACATCTCCAACATCGCCGCGCGGCAGGAGCTCCGCGACATGATGAAGGAAATGAACCTGCCGGGGGTCGAGGTCAGCCTCTGACCGTCCCCTAGCGGCCCGCGCCCCGGACTGAAGCCCGGGCCCCAGGAAAGCTCAGCCGTCGCAGCCGCATTTGCCGCGGTAGATCGTATAGAGCTCGATCGGATCCGCGACGCCGCGCAGCATATAGCGCCCCAGCGACACCAGGTCGTGGTTTGTACCCCTGGCCGCCGCCTTCACCTCCTCGGACACTATGATGTTCTGCCCGACCGAACGGTGCATGTCCGAGATCCGTGCGGTCTGGTTCACCGCTTGGCCGATCACGGTGAAATCCAGCCGGTTCTCTGCCCCGACGTTGCCATAAAGGATCTCGCCCGCATGGACGGCAAGGGTGAAGCCCATAGTCGGCAGGTTTTCCGCCTGGCGCGCGGCGTTGTGGGCGCGCACCTTGCCGCAGAGCTCGTTGGCGGCGGCGAGTGCGGCATGAGCGTCCTCTTCGATGCTGCCGAGATTGAACATGGTCAGCATGCCGTCGCCCATGAACTTCAGGATGTTGCCGCCATGCGCCTGGATACTTGCCACCGCGAGGCCGAAATAGCCGTTCAGCATCTCAATCAGCTCTTCGCCGGGCAGCGCCTCTGCCAGCTCGGTGAAGCCCTTGAGGTCAAACAGGCACAGCACCGCGTCGATCTTCTCGGAGGAGCCGCGCTGGATCTCGCCCGACAGCACCCTGCGGCCGGCATCGCGGCCCAGGTAAACCTGCAAAAGATCGCTCGCCATTTGCCGGTTTGAGGAAGATTTCAGCGCCAGCCCCAAATGCGGCAGCGTGGTGCGGATCAGGTCCAGCTCCCGGCTGGTGAAGCCGCCCTTGCGGTCGGTGGTCCAGGACACCAGCATGCCTTCCTGCGGGTGGCGCGGGTCGTTCGGCCCGGCATCGGGCGGGGCAAAGCGCAGGCCCTTGGCAAAATATTCCGTGGCGCCGCGCTCGCGCAGTTCGGGCAGCAGCGGGAATTCCTCCGGCGCGCCGTTTTCGAGGTTCTCGCGGAACTCCTCCAGGTCGTGCTCCAGGATATGGTAGAACGGGCTGCGCAGCCATTCCTCGCGCGGGCTTTCGCGGTATTCGTAATGCTCGTGCGAAATCCCCGCGGCGCGGGTCCAGTTGAAGCCGATGCCGCCAAACCGCGGATGGAACGCGCGCTGCGCCAGGTGGAAGCGCCACAGCGGCACTCCGGCATCAGCCAGCCGCAGGCAATAGCCCTGCAGCAGGTCCTGCTGCCGGGCACCCTGCAGGCCCTGCTCCATCAGCCAGGCAATCAAAGGGCCGGCATTGACGTCAACTTGAATCATTTTTTGCCTTTCAATTAATCGCCTTCATTTGGGGCCTCGCGCAGCCAATGTCTACGCTTCGATCCCTGCTAATTTGCGCAGCATATGCCGCAAAATCGCAACCTCGCCCGCGGTGAATCGGGCGCACATCTCCGCATCGAACGCCTTGGCCACCTCGCGCAGGTCGCGGTAGGCCGCCTGCCCAGCCGGCGTCAGCGTAAGATGCTCGGCGCGCCGGTCGGTCTCGTCGCGGCTGCGGGTCACAAACCGCTTCTCCGCGAGTTTGGCCACAGCGCGGCTGATCTTGGTCTTGTGGATCTTCGCCCGCGCGCCAATCTCCTTTGCCGTCATCTGGCCGTAGCTGCCCAGGTGGAACAGCACCCGCCATTCGGTGCGCAGCATACCATAGCGGTCCTTGTAATGGCGCTGAAATTCCAGCGAGCTTTCCTCGGCCGCGCGGTTCAGCAGGAAGGGCAGGAAATCCTGCAGGGTGAAATCATCTTTTTTGTCCATTTGCGCCCCCTCTCTCTTGTTGGTTACAAAAACAACTATTACCCCGCAAGCAGCAACAGGAGGAACGTGTCATGAATCGGCCCGCAGATCCGCAGCAGATGATCCAGGCCCCCTCGATGGCGGGCCCGCACGAGGGCTACATGCCCGGCTTCGGCAACGACTTCGAGACCGAAGCACTTCCCGGCGCGCTGCCGCAGGGCATGAACAGCCCGCAGAAATGCAACTACGGCCTCTACGGCGAGCAGCTTTCGGGCACCGCCTTCACCGCCGACCCGCCGGAGCGCACCTGGAGTTACCGCATCCGCCCCTCGGTCAAGCATTCGCACCGCTACGAGCGCATCGAGCTGCCTTACTGGAAGTCGGCCCCGCATGTTGTGGATGAGGTGACCAGCCTCGGCCAGTACCGCTGGGATCCGGTGCCGCATTCGGACAAGGGTCTTACCTGGCTCACCGGCATGCGCACGATGACCACCGCGGGCGACGTGAACACCCAGGTGGGCATGGCGAGCCACATCTACCTGGTTACCGAGTCGATGGTGGACAGCTACTTCTTCTCCGCCGATTCCGAACTGCTGGTGGTGCCGCAGGAAGGCCGCCTGCGCTTTGCCACCGAGCTGGGCATCATCGACCTCGCGCCGCAGGAGATCGCGATTATACCTCGCGGGCTAGTCTACCGGGTCGAGGTACTCGAAGGCCCCTGCCGCGGCTTTGTCTGCGAGAACTACGGCCAGAAGTTCGAACTGCCCGGCCGCGGGCCGATCGGCGCCAACTGCCTCGCCAACCCGCGCGACTTCAAGGCCCCGGTGGCGGCCTTCGAGGACCGCGAGGCGCCCTCCACCGTGACCATCAAGTGGTGCGGCCAGTTCCACGAGACCAAGATCGGCCACTCGCCCCTGGACGTGGTCGCCTGGCACGGCAACTACGCGCCCTACAAATACGACCTCAGCACCTACTGCCCGGTCGGGGCGATCCTGTTCGACCACCCGGACCCGTCGATCTTCACCGTGCTGACCGCGCCCTCGGGCGTGCCGGGCACCGCGAACATCGACTTCGTGCTGTTCCGCGAGCGCTGGATGGTGGCCGAGAACACCTTCCGCCCGCCGTGGTATCACAAGAACATCATGTCCGAGCTGATGGGCAACATCTACGGCCAGTATGACGCCAAACCCAAGGGCTTCGTGCCAGGCGGCATGTCGCTCCACAACATGATGCTGCCGCACGGACCGGACAAAAACGCCTTCGAAGGTGCTTCGAACGCCGAGCTGGGACCCGAGAAGCTCGACAACACAATGTCCTTCATGTTCGAAACCCGCTTTCCGCAGCACCTGACCGAGTTCGCCGCCACGGAAGCGCCCTTGCAGGACGACTACATTGATTGCTGGGCCGACATCGAGAAGAAGTTCGACGGCACGCCCGGATTGAAGTGACGGCAAAGGGGGCGCTGCCCCCTCCGGGCCTCAAGCGGCCCATTCACCCCCGGAGTATTTCCGGAAAGATGAACACGGGGTCCTGCCCCCCGAATACCTGGAGGCAACATGCCGCTTCTGAAATCCTGGGTGGCCTCGGCCAATGACGCGGCCCACCCGTTCCCGCTCAACAACCTGCCCTACGGCGTGTTTTCCACCGGCGATGGCGAGCCGCGCTGCGGCGTTGCCATCGGTGACATGATCCTCGATATGCAGGCGGCCGAAGAGCGCGGCCTGATCCAGCTAGGGGATGCCCCGCTGTTCGATGTGCCCTACTGGAACGACCTGATGGAGCAAGGCCCGGCGGTCTGGGCCGCGCTGCGCGCGCGGCTGATGGCGCTCTTGGAGTCGGGCGCTGCGGAGCGCGAAAAGGTGGAGCCGCTCTTGGTGCCGATGGCGGAGGCCGATCTGCACATGCCCTTCGCGGTCAGCGAATACACCGACTTCTACGCGGGCCGCCACCACGCTCAGAACGTCGGCACCATGTTCCGCGGACCGGAGAACGCGCTGCCGCCGAACTGGCTGCACATCCCGATCGGCTACAACGGGCGGGCATCTTCGGTGGTCGTGTCGGGCACCGATGTGCGCCGCCCCTGGGGGCAGCTGAAGGGCCCGGATGATGATGCGCCCCGCTGGGCGCCCTCCGCCCGCTTCGACATCGAGCTGGAGATGGGGGCGATCGTCGGCACGCCCTCGAACGGTCCGATCACCGTGCAGGAGGCGGACGATCACATCTTCGGCTACGTGCTCCTGAACGACTGGTCCGCGCGCGACATCCAGGCCTGGGAATACCAGCCGCTTGGGCCCTTCCAGGCCAAGGCGACCGCAACTTCGATCAGCCCCTGGATTGTCACGAAAGCCGCGCTGGAGCCGTTCCGCTGCGACACGCCGGAGCGCGAAGTGGAACTCCTGGACCACCTGAAGGATTGCGGACCGATGCTCTACGATATCGAGCTGGAAGTGACGCTGGCACCCGAGGGCAAGGACGCGGTCACCATCGCGCGCACCAACTACAAGGAGATGTACTACTCCGCCGCCCAGCAGCTTGCGCATCACGCCACCTCGGGCTGCCCGATGAACGCGGGCGACCTCCTGGGCTCCGGCACCATCTCCGGGCCCGAGAAGGACAGCCGCGGCTCGCTCTTGGAACTCAGCTGGGGCGGCAAGGAGCCGCTGACACTGGACGGCGGCGAAACCCGGTCCTTCGTCGAGGATGGCGACACGCTGACCCTGAAGGGCGCGGCCCGGGGCGATGGCTACTCCATCGGCTTTGGTGACTGCACCGGCACCCTGCTGCCCGCGCTTGACGATCCGTTCCGGAAGTAGGCCCCGCCCTTCTTCTTGCCCCAAATATCCCCGCCGGAGATTCCTGCACCCGCCCTCCGGCGCAGCGCTGAAAGGACAGACCCATGGCCAAGGCATTCGCGTCCCAAGGGGACATGAGCGAAAAGAAGATCTCCTTCACCGAGGTGGGCGACGGGCTTTATGCCTTCACCGCCGAAGGCGACCCGAACTCCGGCGTGATCATCGGCGACGACAGCGTGATGATCGTCGAGGCGCAAGCGACCCCGCGGCTGGCGCAGAAGGTGATCGACTGCGTCCGCTCGGTCACCGACAAGCCGATCACCCATGTGGCGCTCACCCATTACCACGCCGTCCGCGTGCTTGGCGCCTCGGCATTTGGCGCCGAACAGATCATCATGTCGGACACGGCCCGCTCCATGGTGGCGGAACGCGGGCAGGAGGACTGGGACAGCGAGTTCCAGCGATTCCCGCGGCTGTTCGAGGGGCATGAATCGATCCCCGGGCTGACCTGGCCGACCACCACCTTCTCGGACCGGATGAGCGTCTACCTCGGCAGCCGCCGGGTCGACCTCATGCACCTCGGCCGCGCCCATACCGCGGGCGACATCGTGATCCACGTGCCGGACCAGAACGTGATGTTCACCGGCGACATCGTCGAATACCACTCGGCTTGCTACTGCGGCGACGGGCACTTCGGCGACTGGGGCAAGACACTGGACGCGATCAAGGCATTTGACGTCGACGCCATTGCCCCGGGCCGCGGCGATGCACTCGTGGGCCGCGAGATGGTCAACACCGCAATCGAAAACACCCGCGACTTCGTCGAGAGCACCTACCGCCCGGCCGCGAAGGTGGCCGCCCGCAACGGCTCGCTGAAGGAGGCCTGGGACGCGGTGCGTGCGGAATGCGACCCGAAGTTCGCCGACTACGCGATCTACGAGCATTGCCTGCCCTTCAACGTCGCCCGCGCCTATGACGAAGCCCGCGGCATCGACACGCCCCGCATCTGGACCGCCCAGCGCGATCTGGAGATGTGGGACGCGTTGCAGGGCTAGGCCGCGCGCCGCATCCCGGACGTGGTTTGATCCAGATCGTGTCGCGCCCGGCAAAACCGTGGGACAATTGGCTGCCCTCCCGGCGTGCCGCATGCCGTCCGGATGCCGGCCAGTTACTGGCCGGGCGCCGGGGCGCGGCGGAGCTGTGCCGGATGGCACCCACCCGAGGGAGGAAACCGATGAACCAGATCTTTGAACGCCCCCAGTACGCCTACCAGCGCAGCCCGGATCAGGATGCCCCGGCCCCGGTGCGCCACAAAGTGTTCGTGGTGGGGGCCGGGCCGGTCGGGCTGGCCGCGGCCATCGACCTCGCCACGCAGGGCGTCGAGACCGTGGTGCTCGACGACAACGACAAGGTCAGCTTCGGCTCCCGCGCGATCTGCTTTGCCAAGCGGCAGCTGGAGATCCTCGACCGGGTGGGCTGCGCCGGGCCGATGGTGGAAAAGGGGGTGCAGTGGCACACCGGCAAGGTGTTTTTCGATCACCGCAAGGTCTATGAGTTCGACCTGCTGCCGGAGACCGGCCACCGCCGCCCCGCCTTCATCAACCTCCAGCAGTACTATTTCGAGGCCTACCTGGTGAAGCGCCTGCGCGAGCTGCAGGAACAGGGCGCCCCGGTGGAGATCCGCGGCCGCAACAAGGTCTCCGCCATCGGCACCCACCCGGAGCATGTCACGGTGGAGGTGGACACGCCGGAGGGCGCCTACAACATCGAGGCCGACTGGCTGATCGCCTGTGACGGCGCACATTCCCCGACCCGGAAGATGCTGGGCATCGACTTCGCCGGCCGCGTCTTCGAGGACAACTTTCTGATTGCCGACGTGGTGATGGAGGCCGAGTTCCCGGCCGAGCGCTGGTTCTGGTTCGACCCGCCCTTCAACCGCGGCCAGTCGGCGCTGCTGCACAAGCAGCCGGACGGGGTCTGGCGCATCGACCTGCAGCTGGGCTGGGACATCGACAAGGAGCGCGAGAAGCGGCCGGAAAACGTGATCCCGCGGCTGAAGGCGATGCTGGGCGAGGATGTGCAGTTCGAGCTGGAGTGGGTCTCGATCTACACCTTCCAGTGCCGCCGGATGGAGGAGTTCCGTCACGGCCGGGTGATCTTTGCGGGTGACGCCGCGCATCAGGTCTCACCTTTCGGGGCGCGCGGGGCGAATTCGGGCATTCAGGACACCGACAACCTGTGCTGGAAGCTGAAGCTGGTAATCGACGGTACCGCGCCGGAGGCGCTGCTTGACAGCTATGACGCCGAGCGCATCCAGGCGGCGGACGAGAACATTCTGAACTCTACCCGATCGACCGATTTCATCACCCCCAAGTCGGAAATGAGCCGGATACTGCGCGATGCGGTGCTGGACCTGTCAGAACATCATGAATTCGCGCGCCCGCTGGTGAACTCGGGCCGCCTGTCGCTGCCGGCGATCCACGATGGCTCGCCACTCAATTCGGCGGACGCGCTGGACGGGCCCGAACGCACCCGCCCCGGCGCCCCCTGCCCCGATGCACCATTGGGCGACGGCTTCCTGCTTGATCGCTTGGGAGGCAAGTTCGTGCTGCTTACAATCGATGCCGACGCCCCGGACCGCATCGAGGAAGCGGGAATCGAGGCCACCCGGCTGGCGCTTTCGGTGAAGGACGACAAGACACTGGCACTGAAGGACCGTTATCTGGGCAAAGCCGAAAGCGGCGTCTACCTGATCCGCCCGGACCAGCACATCGCTGCCCGCCGCCCCAGTTATGACGACAATCAGTTCCGGCACGCGATCCGCCGGGCTGCAGGTATGGAGCACGCGCAATGACTGCCACGGACGACCTGATCCTGACCCCCAATATCGAAGGCGCAGACGACTTCTACGCCGATCTCCTCGCGGCGCATGAGGGTCTGAGCAAAGCCGAAAGCGATGCCTATAACGCCCGGCTGGTGCTGGTGCTGGCCAACCACATCGGCTCCCGCAGTGTGCTGAACCAGGCGCTGCAGGCTGCCGCGCGCAAGCCCGCGGAGGCCAGCGCTTGAGCTGCGCGCAATTGAGTTGCGGTGCCCGGCGCAGGGGGCATGCGGCATGAGCGAGGTAGTGCTTTATGACTACTGGCGCTCGTCGGCCAGCTACCGGGTGCGCATCGCGCTGAACCTCGCGGGCATCGCTTACCGCGCGGTGCCGGTGGATCTGGCCGCGGGCGAACAGCGCAGCCGTGAACATCTGGCCCGCAACCCGCAAGGGTTCGTGCCGGTTCTGGAGATAGACGGGCTGCGGCTGACCCAGTCGCTCGCAATCATTGATTACCTGGAGGAATCCCGAAACCTCGGCCTGCTGCCCAGACCCCCCGCCCAGCGGGCCAAGGTGCGGGCGCTCGCGCACTCGATCGCTGTGGATGTGCACCCGGTCTGCAACCTGCAGGTCGCCAAGCACGCCACCCTCATCAGTGGCAACAGAGCGGACATGCCGATGGCCTGGATGCAGCACTTCATCACCCCCGGCCTCAGGGCGTTCGAGGCGTTGCTGCAGGAGTTCGATGCCGCGCCATTCTGCGCCGGGGCATCACCGGGGCTGGCCGACATCTGTTTGATGCCGCAGCTCTACAACGCGCGGCGCTGGCAGACGGATCTCTCTGGCCTGCACCGGGTGCTTGCAGTGGAGGCCGCCTGCGCGCAGCACCCGGCCTTTGCCGCGGCGCACCCGGACGCGGTGCGGCCGGCGAGGTAAGGTCCTACCAGAACAGGCTCGCCCCCTGCATATCCAATTCAGCCAGGCCCGTGCCTTCGATCAGCAGTGACCAGCCGTCGCCGTTGACGATGGAAACACCGTCGCTGGTTTCAGTGACCTCAAGCCCACCCGGATCGCGGCTGTGGATGCGGATCTGGTCATGACCGGCCTCGTAATCCGTGACCCTGTTGGCACCCTGCTCATAGGTCTTGAACAGAAACACATCCAAGCCGGCGTCCCCCTGCAAAATGTTGTCTCCGGCCCCGCCGGCCAGAGTGTCATTTCCCCCGCCGCCCTCCAGCAGATCATTGCCGCGGTGGCCGCGCAGCACGTCGTTGCCCCTGCCCCCTTTCAGCGCATCGTTTCCGCCCAGGCCGTAGAGCGTATCGTGCCCGGCATCGCCAAAGACGAAGTCGTCGCCCCGGCCGCCACGGAGCAGATCGTTGCCCCAGCCGCCGTCCAGGCAATCGGCGCCGTTGCTGCCTTTGAGGAGATCGTCACCGGCGCCGCCCTGCAGGTCGTCATCGCCGCCCCGGCCATACAAAAAGTCATCTGCGTCGCCGCCGAAGATGAAGTCTGCCTGTCCCGTCCCTTTGAGAATGTCCTGAAGTTCGCTGCCGCCAATCCGGTTCATCGCGGCGAACACGTCCTTCTGGATCGCCTCGATCCCGGTGTTGGCAAGCAGGACATCGGACAGCCGGGTCTCCCACAGCGCCGTCCGTTCCGCCGCTGTCAGATTACTGCTGCTGGCGCTCCAGAAGGGGTCGCCGTCGCGCAGCCGGGTGAACTGATCGACCATCACCGCGGTGAAGGTCTCTCCCAGGAGTCCGCTGCCCACAGGATCCTCGGCGAGGCCGCCGATCCAAGCGTCGACAAGATCAGTGTCGCCGTAAAGCGCCTCCAGACGCGCCGCCAGATCGAGGTCGGAGGTGATGTCGGAGAAGTGCGCCGCCCGCGTGAGCCCCATCGCTTCGCGCAGGTTGTTGTAGCTGGCCATCCCCAGATCCCGGCCGCGCTGGATATTCAACGCCGCGAGATCTAAGCCCCCCGCCCCTGGCGGGCCAAACAGGAAGGAGCGCACATCCTCCACCACCTGCGTGTCGATGGCCTGCGACTGCTGCCCCGCAGCACCGCGTATAACGTCGTCGATCATGTGCTTTTCGGTCAGCAGATGCGGCTGGAAGAAGGCATCGCGCAGCGCCAGCGGTTCCAGCGCGGTGCCGTCTTCGGCGGTTCGCTGCAGGTTCGCGGACAGGAGCGTATGACCCAGCCGGAACACCACGGTAGAGAATTCCGCTGAGATGCCCGGGTTCACCGCGGCATCAAAGCCCCGGTACTCCGGCAGCGCGTCCTCGCCAATCAGCAGCGGCAGGAACTCCCTGTAGGTAATCGCCTGGATGACCGCCTCCACCCGCACCCGCGCGGCGTCGAACAGCGCCTCTTCCGAAAGGTGCGGCATGCGTTCGGCCAGCAGGTCCACCTGGCGGTTGTGCTCGCGGGTGAAGATCGTGTGCATCGAGGACAGTGCCGTGTTCTCTGCCGCCCGGACATCGCCGGTCAGCAGGGCGCCGTCTTCCAAGTAGAGATACCCCCCCGCGGTCATCTTCATTTTGCCGCCCTCGCCCCGCATGGCCTCCAGCGCCGCGGCGTCCGAGCCATAGATCATCGAGGCATCGATGTAGCCGGTGATCTGATTGACATAGGCGCCGTTCTCCTGGTCCACCCGGGAGAAAGGGATCACTGCATCGCCGCTGCCATTGGGATCGAAGTAAGGATCTCCGGCGGGCACCGGAATATTGGCGGTTACGCTGTGCCCGGCCTCGGTCAGCGACAGGTCGTGATCGAGGAACTGCCCCCAGATCCACAGGAAGTCGGACAGGCCCGCTGCATTGCCGGGCCCGCCCGTCTGCACCGCGATCATATTGGAAATCTCCCGCGGGTTCGGCCTGTCTCCGCCGGACATCTCGCCATTCGGGCCCAATTCGGACGGTGCCAGTTGCAGCAGGGCTGTTCCTGCTGCCCCCCAGTCGGGATTTTCCGGATTGGACCAAGAGCCATCGGCCGGCCGCCTGGCCGCATGAAAAGTACCGGACATCGATTCCCCCGTTTCACTAATTAATCACACAGGTCTTCAATGCGCCGTTTCCGGAACCGCAGGGGAACAGCACCGGACGGCCGCTAATGGCGTGTGAGACGCAGCGTCCCGCTTCAACCGCCACGCACGCGCAAGAAACAGGATATCACAAAGTCGGCATGAACTGTGAGAATCGCGAAGGCCCAATTCCCGGTTTTATTTTTCCGATTCTGCCGCGATTTGCTTGCCTTCCGTTCGCCCGGACCTAGCGCTCCCGCCAGCCGCGGCGCGCGTGTTCTGCGATCACATCTTGGCGATCAGAAGCCCGAAAAGGTGACTGCGGCGGTGTTCTGTATCAGCATAGAACAGCCGTTTGCCGCCGTTTTCACTGCTGAAAGGACACAGCATGGCCGGCCCGCCTGTCCGTCTCCTCCTGGTCGAGGACAACCCGCTGCACGCAAAGCTTGTTGAACGCCTGATCGAAGGCGCGCCGCAACTGAATTGCGCGCTGGAGACCGCAGCGACCCTGGCGGAGGGACTCTCGTGCCTCAGCGCGGGCGGGGTGGACCTGGTGCTTCTCGACTTGGTGCTGCCCGACAGCCGCGATCTGGAAACCCTGTTCCGGGTCCGGGCCGCGGCACCCGAGACGCCCGTGGTGGTGCTGACCGCGGTCGATGATCTCAAGCTCGCCGCCAGCGCGGTGGAGGCAGGCGCCAGCGACTACCTGGTGAAATCCGATCTCAACGCGGTCTCGCTGGACCGGGCCATCCGTTACACGCTGGCGCGTGCCCGGGCGCGCACCGCGGAGTGGGACTCGCCAATGTTCCGGCTCGCACAGCAGCAGTTCCTGAAGGCGGCGCAAATCATGGAGCTCGACGACAACATCCGCCAGCGGCTTTTGTTTCCGCAGCGCACGCAGGTGGTTTCTTTCCCCTTCTTCCGCGACGACCGCACCCAGGTGGAAACCGTCTTCGGCTACCGGGTGCAGCATGTGCTGACGATGGGGCCGACCAAGGGCGGGGTGCGCTACCACGAAGACGTGGACTTGGGCGAAGTGGCGGCGCTGGCCACCTGGATGACCTGGAAATGCGCACTGATGCAGCTGCCCTTCGGCGGCGCCAAGGGCGGCGTCCGCGTCGACCCGACCGGCCTCTCCCGCCACGAGCTGCAGCGGCTGACCCGGCGCTACACCACCGAGATCATCGACATCATCGGCCCGGACAAGGACATCCCCGCCCCGGACATGGGCACCAACGAGCAGGTGATGGCCTGGATGATGGACACCTACAGCCAGCAGGTGGGCTACACCGTGCCCACGGTGGTCACCGGCAAGCCGGTGGTGCTGGGCGGCTCGCTTGGCCGCCGCGAGGCCACCGGGCGCGGCCTAGTCTACATGATCGAGGCGGCGGCAAAACACACCGGCCTCGATCTGCAAGGCGCCAGCGCCGTGGTGCAGGGCTTCGGCAATGTCGGCAGCTTCACCGCAAAGTTCCTGGAGGACGCCGGCGCCCGGGTCATCGCTGTGAGCGACGTTTCCACCGGGCTCTACAATCCCAAGGGGCTGCCGGTCGCCGCGCTGATGCAGCATGTGGCGGAAAACCGGGTGCTCAAGGGCTTTGCGGGCGGCGAGGCGATCACCAATGCCGAACTGCTGGAGACCAAATGCGACGTGCTAGCCTTGGCCGCGCTGCAGAACCAGGTGACCGCCGCCAATGCCGACCGCGTGCAGTGCCGGATCCTGGCCGAGGGTGCCAATGGGCCGACCTCTCTGGAGGCGGATGAGATCCTCAATGAACGAGGCGTCACGATCCTGCCTGATATTCTGGGAAACGCCGGCGGTGTCACCGTATCGTATTTCGAGTGGGTGCAGGGCACCCAGAACCTCACCTGGAAGCTGGAGGAAATCAACCGCCGCCTGCGGGAGATCATGCTCAATGCCTTTGAACGCACGGTGGCACGGGCGGCGCGCGGCGGGCTCGATATGCGGACCGCGGCGCTGGTGGAAGGGGTGCAGCGGGTGACCGACGCGAAGCTCCTGCGCGGGTTGTTCCCGTGAGTCCGGCAAGCCGGACAGGAGCGGGGGGATATCGCGCATACGCATGACGCGGTAATGGAAAGGCCGGCCGGATGCAAAAGGCGCCCCATACCGCCGCACCGGCCCGGACCGCGCTGGCAGAACGCATCCTGCTGCGCGGCCGGGGCTGGGTGATCGGCACAGTTGCGCTCCTCAGCCTGGCGCTGACCCTGGTGGTGTGGCTGGCACTGCTGAAGGAAGCCCGCGAAACGAGGGCGGCGGAATTTGCCCGTATGGCTGCGCGCCAGGTCGAAGCAGTTGAACGGCAGCTGTTGCAGGGCGCCTCGGCGCTGGATGCGCTGCATGGTTTCTTCGCCAGTTCGCGCTCCGTCGAGCGGCGCGAGTTCGCCACCTTCTCCCGCCCGTTCCTGGAGAGCCAGCCGAACATCGATCTCGCACTTTATGCCCCTGCGGTGCAAAATAACCTGCTGGGCTTCTGGGAAAACCTCGGCACCGCTCAACTTGGTGAGGCCTTCGCCATCTTTGAGACCGCGCCAGAAGGCAGCCGCCGGGAGGTGGAGCCGCGGCCACTCCACTATCCGGTTTTCTTTGCCCAGTCCGCCGAGGGCAGTGTCACCGGAACTCTGGGCTATGACCTTGCTGCGGAGCCGGTGGTGATGGCGGCAATTGCCTCCGCCCGCGCGAGCCGCGGCACTGCTGCCACCGCCCCGCTCTCGCTGCCAGGGCTGGCAGCGGGGCAGGCGCGCATCGCGGTCGTGGGGCTCCACTTTGGCCGCGAGGGCCAGGTCGAGGCGGAGCCGCAGGGCGTAGTTGCGGTGGTTTTGCAGATAAGCGGGATCCTGGCTGCCGTGCAGCAGCAGTTTCCCCGGGACGGTATCGCGCTGCACCTGTTCGACGGCACCAGCGGCGCATACATGGCCGGCGTGGCGCCGGGCCCTGCGGCTACGGAGGACGCGCTGGATGCCGAGGCGCTTCTGGCAGCGGCACCTGTCAGCCACCGGGCCAGCATCCGCTTCCGTGGCCGCGGCCTGACCCTGATTGCCCTGCCGGCCCGGACCGCACCGCCCGGGCAATGGCTGTCGGGAGCTACCGTCGCGCTGGCGGGCGGGCTGACGGTGACCGCGCTGCTTGCGGCCTTCCTCACCTCGCTCAGCCGCCAGATCGCCGAGCGCAGCCGCGCTGAGGCCGCGCTGCGCGAACAGGCGTCCCTGCTGCGGTGCAACCAGGCGATCACCCGCGCCGCCAACGAGGCCGCGGGGCAGGAAGAAGCCTTGCAAGCCGCGCTGACCGAGATCTGCCGCCACACCGGCTGGCCGGCCGGGCATGTCTACCTCTTCGATGCCGCCTCCGGTGAGCTGGTCCCTTCCGGCATCTGGCAGTTGCCGGAGCCGGACGCCTTCGCCGCCCTGCGCCGGGTCACCGCAACCGCACGTTTTGCACCCGGCACCGGCCTGCCCGGGCGGGTCTACGAAAGCGGGCAGCTCGCCTGGATTGAAGATGTCACCCGCGATGCCAACTTCCCGCGCGCGCAGCAGGGTACCGATATCGGCGTCCGTACCGCCGCGGGTTTCCCGGTTACCCATGATGGCCAAGTGGTGGCGGTGCTGGAGTTCTTCTCGGACCAGGTGGAGGAGAAAGACCCCGCGCTGATGGACATGATGGCGCAGATCGGCGTGCAGCTGGGCATCGTGGTGGCCCGCCAGCGCGCCGAAAGCGACGCTCGCGAGGCCCGTGCCAAGGCCGAATACGCCAGCGCCCAGCTCACCGACGCGATCGAGGCGGTGGAGGAGGGCTTTGTGCTCTACGACGCCGACGACCGGCTGGTCCTGTTCAATTCGGTCTTCCAGCAAAAATTCTACCCGCCGGGGGAAAAACTGGAACCGGAGATGACGTTCCACGAAGTGATATCGTCAGCGCTTCGGGCTGGCGGCGGTCTCCTCCGGCCGGCGGAAATGAGCGACGACGAGTTCCTGGAGTCCCGCCTGGCCATTCACCGCAATCCGGGCAAGCCGATAACAGCGGAGACGACGGACGGGCGCTGGATTATGATCAGCGAACACAAGACCCGCGACGGCGGCACCGTTTGCGCCTATACCGACATCACCGAGCTGCAAAAGCACCGCACACGGCTGGAAGAGATGGTGGCCGGCCGCACCGCCGAACTGAACGAGCGCACTGAGGAGCTGCGCCGCTCTCATGCGGAGCTTAAAAAGGCCCGCGATGCGGCGCTGCAGGCGAGCACCGCCAAGAGCCAGTTCCTCGCCAACATGAGCCACGAGATCCGCACACCGCTGAACGGGGTGATCGGCATGGCTGAGCTGCTCTGCGGCACCGACCTCACGCCGCAGCAGCGCGAATATGCGCAGATCATCATGCAGGCGGGCGACACGCTGCTGGCGCTGATCAACGACATCCTCGACTTCTCCAAAATCGAGGCGGGGCGGCTGGAGCTTGAAACCGTCCCCTTCCGCTTGCGGGACCTTCTCGGCGATACACTCCACACGCTCGCGATGCGGGCCGCCGAAAAGGGGCTGGAGCTGGCGCATCACATCCCGCCCGAGGTGCCCGACCGGCTGATGGGGGACCCGACCAGGCTGCGGCAGATCATTGTCAATCTGGTCGGCAATGCCATTAAGTTCACCGAGACCGGCGAAGTCATCGTCGACACCCGCCTGACCGGTCAGAACGAAGATCATGTGACACTGGAATTTGAGGTGCGCGATACCGGCATCGGCATCCCGGCCGGACAGCAGGAGCGCATTTTCGAGGCCTTTGGCCAGGCCGACGCCTCCACCACCCGGCGCTATGGCGGCACCGGGCTGGGACTGGCTATCTCCGCCCGGCTGGCGCGCAAGATGGGCGGGGGAATGCGGCTGCGGAGCGCTCCCGGCCAGGGCAGCGTGTTTTCATTTGCGGTTCAGCTGGGCCGCGCCAGCGAAGATGAGCTGCCGCGGGCCGCCGTGCCACGGGAGCTGGAGGGTATGGCGGTGCTGGTGACCGACGACAACGCCACCAACCGCCGCATCCTGGCCGAGGTGCTGGAAAGCTGGGGCATGAAGGTGGTGCTGAGCGAGGATGCCGCGGGCGCACTTGAGCGGCTCGATGCACTGGCTGCGGAGGATGCCGCGCCGCGGCTGGCATTGCTCGACCTGATGATGCCGGAAACCGACGGGCTGATGCTGGCCGAGCAGATCCGAAGCCGAGCGGAATTGAAGAACATGCGCATCCTGATGATGTCTTCGGCAGGCTATCCGGACGGCGATAAGCGGCTGCATAGCTTGGACGTCCACCGCCTCTTGGTAAAGCCGGTGAAGCAATCGGACCTGCTCAATGCCATCCTGGCCGTGGCCGGGCCCGGCGAAGTGCCCGTCAAGCCGGGCATCCCCGCCGGTCCAAAAGCAGGCGCGGACGCAGGACCGCCGCCGCTGCACATCCTTCTGGCCGAGGACGGCGTGGTGAACCAGCGGGTGGCGATGGACCTGCTCAGCCGTCAGGGCCACCGGGTCGACCTCGCGGAGAACGGCCGCGCGGCGGCGGACATGGCGGCGCGGTCCCGCTATGACGTGGTGCTGATGGATATGCATATGCCAGTGCTGGACGGCGTCGCCGCCGCCCGGGAAATCCGCGCCCGCGAACAGGCGGACGGCCGCCCTCCAGTGCCGATCATCGCCTGCACCGCCAGCGTCACCCCGGCAGACCGCGCCCGCTGCGCCGCCGCCGGGATGAATGGTTTTCTGGGCAAACCGTTCCGCGGCGAAGACCTGCTGCAGGCGGTCGCCGAAGCCCCGGCCCAAGCTGGGCGCGGCGGGCTCGCGCTGCTGGCCGGCGGCAGAGAGGACCGCGGCCCTTCCGCTGCAGTAACGGCGCAGGGTGCGGATCAGGAGCCCGCGCCGGTGGACTGGCAGGATGCTCTGGGGCGGCTGGGCGACGAAGCGCTCCTGCGCGAGATGGCGGAGCTGTTCCTGTCCCAGGCCCCCGGGCTGGCCGAAGCTATCGAGGCGGCGCGCACTGCGGGCGACGCCGCGGAACTGCGCCGCGCGGCCCACACGCTGAAGGGCTCTGCCAAGGTGGTGAGCGCCTCCGGTGTCGCTGCCCTCGCCGAACAACTGGAAGCTGCGGGCCAGCGCGAGCAGCTGGCCGCTGCTCCGGCCCTGCAGCAGCAGCTGGACCGCGAGCTGAAACGCTGCGCCGAAGCGCTGGAAGACAAGCTGGCCGCGGCAAGCTAGCGCCGGGGCGGGGGCAGCTATGGCTGCCCTTGCCCGCGCGCCGTTCACTGGCGCATTCATATCCAAGTAAAAGGCCGGAAAGATACAGATGCCGCAGATGCACTGCAGGCAAGCTCACACGCACCGACGGACTGGATGGTCCCGGCCGGGCTGCGGAGTTCCGCGCGATGCAATTCCAGGCCATGGGAAACGGTATTGAGATCAATCCCGGCGCGGCGCTGGCAGGTCCGCATGGGGGCCCTGCCGGGGGCGAAACTCTGCGGGACGCCCCCGGCATTTTGGGTGGCCGCGCGGGGCTCAGCCCTTTGCGCCGCCCGGCAAGCCGCCGGTCTGAGCCGGGGACTGCCAGTGGCGCGCCGCCATAGCGGCGCGCCGCATTCCCCCATCAGCGCTTACGCGGCCTTTTCGCGCTGCTGCGCCACCGGCTTCCACGCGGTGCGGTCGATGTCCAGGTCGGCATAGTTGTCCGGATCCAGCACCGGGCGTGCCACGCCCGCCTTCAGCTGCGCCCGGAAATCGCGCAGCAGACGCATCGCGACCGGGAAGAGCATCATGATTGCCAGCAGGTTCACCAGTGCCAGAATGCCCATCATCGGATCCGAGAAGAAGAACACCGCCGTGGCGCCCGGCGCGGTCGCACCCAAAAAGACGATGCCTATGATCGCCAGCCGGAACAGGGTCAGCGACATCGGGTGCGGCGTCAGCACGGTCAGCGCATTCTCACCCAGGTAGTAATTGTAGGTGATCGAGGAGAAGGCAAACAGCAGGATCGCCCCGGTCAGGAAGTACTGTGCCCAGTCGCCCAGGTGATGGACCATCGACTGCTGCGTCAGCGCCACGCCATCAATGCCTTCGGCGCCCGGCTGGTAGACGTCGCCCAGAAGGATCACGAAAGCGGTGCAGGAGCAGATCAGGATGGTGTCGATGAATACCGAAAATGCCTGGGTTATGCCCTGGCTTACCGGGTGGCGCACGTCAGCAGTTGCTGCGACGTTGGGAGCCGAGCCGAGCCCGGCCTCGTTGGAGAACAGCCCGCGCCGCAGACCCTGCGCGATTGCCGCGCCCATGCCGCCGCCGACGGCCTGCTCAAGGCCAAAGGCGTTTCTGACGATGGAGAGGAGGACACCCGGCAGCTCGGTGAAGTTCAGGACGATCACCACCAGCGCCATCAGGATGTAGCCGATCGCCATAACCGGCACCACGACGTCCGCCACCTTGGCAATGCGGTGGATACCGCCGAAGATGATGATGCCCGCCGCGAGGGCCAGAAGCGCGCCCGTGTAGAGCCGGTCCACACCCAGGCTGTCCTGTACGGCGCCCGCCACGGTGTTGCCCTGGAAGGCGTTGAAGCCGAAGCCGAAGGCCGCGATCAGGCAGATGGCATAGATCACCGCCAGCCACTTGTACTCGACCCCGAGCCCGTGGATGATCGAGCGGGCGGGCCCGCCGCGGAAATCGTTCTCGCCCTCGCGGCGCTTGAACAGCTGCGCAAGCGAGCATTCGACCAGGCTGGTCGCCATGCCGACCAGTGCAACTGCCCACATCCAGAACACTGCACCGGGCCCACCGAGCGTGATGGCCACAGCCACGCCCGCGATATTGCCGCCGCCGACCCGGCCGCCGACCGACAATAACAGCGCCTCGCGCGCGGAAATCTGGCCGGGATCGTCCGAGTTGGCATCATTGCGCAGCACGCGGAACATGCGCCCAAAGAACTGGAACTGCACAAAGCCGGTGGCCAGGGTGATGAAAACGCCGAAAATGACCAGGATCGGGATCAGCGACCAGCCCCAGGTCAGGTCGCCGATCAAGCCGAAAATTCCTTCGACAAACTCCATAAGATGACTCCTTCTGCGGCGGGAAACGCCTCCCCGCCAGTTCGGCGCAACCTAGGCAGGGCGGCCGGAATTCTGAATTCACAAACTTGCGGCCGGAATGAGCGGCTTGTAACAAAAACCGCATCAACTAGCGAAAGTTCCGTTCAGATGTCGCGCGACCTGCCCCAAAACCTGCGCCTGCTGTGCAGCTACCACAAGTCCGTCGCCGAGGTGTGCCGGCGGCTCGGCGTCAACCGCTCGCAATTCAACCGCTACCTCAACGGCACCAGCTTCCCGTCGCTCAGGCTGATGCGGCGGCTGTGCGATTTCTTCGGGGTGGAGGAAAGCGAGCTCCTGCTGCCGCACGGCCAGTTTGCCGAGGTGGTGCGGCTGAAACCGAGCGAGTCCGGGGTGCGGGCGGAAACCGATCTGGTCGCGGCCATCGCCGGCGACCTGCGCCAGGGCTCGCGCGCGCCGCTTGATCACTACACGGGCTATTATTTCACCTACTACAACTCGATGTCGCACCCGGGGCTGATCCTGCGCTCGCTGACCCGGCTCTACCGCACGCCGCATGGGATCAACGTGAAAAGCGTGGAGAGCGTGGGCTTTCCTGGGGCGCGCAAATTCACTTGCAAGTACGAAGGCGCCTGCTTCATGCTGGGCGACCGGATTTTCATGACGGTGATGGAGATGCTGACCCGCAACGAGGTGATGCAGATCATCCTCTATCCCAGCTACAACAACCGCATCCGCTTCCTGACGGGCGTGGTCTCGGGCGTAGCGGCCCGCGCGCCGCGGCCGCCTGCCGCGACGCAGATCGTGTTCCAGTACCTTGGCAAGACTGCCGACCTGCGCAAGTCGATGCGGATGTGCGCGCTGCTCCGGCCCGAGGATCCGCAAATCCCCGAGGAGATCCGCAGCACGCTGGCTGCCGGCCTGCGGGACCGCTCCAGCCTGATCGAAGCGCCCCTGAGCTAGGGCGCCGCGGTCAGCTCGCCGCAGAGGCAGGTTTGCAGATACTGCCGCCGCGCCTCGAACTCCGCCGCGCGGGCGAGCGCGAAATGCATCTTCACATAAGCCATCTCGGGAGTGATATCGCGGCCGTCGATCACGCCGCTGTCGCGCAGCACCTTGCCCGCCGCATAGGTGCCGAGCCGCATGCCGCCCTCGGGGCATTGGCTGACCGCGATCACCGGCACCTGCCGCGCGCGGGCGGCCTCCAGCGCGGCGCGCAGCTCCGGCAGGTCCGGTGCGGTGCCCGAGCCATAGCAGCGCAGCACCAGCCCGGCGCAATGCGCGGCGGCGTGGTCCAGAAGCCCGGCCCAAAGCCCCGGCGTGACCGAGAAGACGCCCACCCGGTCCCCCGCGGTGCGCCGCAGTCCGGGCTGATCCGCCGGAATCAGCGGCGCGACGGCACTGGTATTCGCGGCAAAGGAATCGAGTGCGCTGGAATGCGACTTCCGCACCCGCGCGCCGTGCAGCAGCTTGCCCGCAAACTGCACCCAGACACCCGGCGCGGTGCTGGCGGCGGCGTTCAGCGCGTCGGCAAGGTTGCGGCTCCCGTCGCTGCCCGCAACCGTCAGCGGCAGCATCGCGCCGGTCACGATCACCGGCTTTTCCAGCCCTTCCAGCGCGAGGCAGAGCGCCGCGGCGGTATAGGCCAGCGTGTCGGTGCCATGGGTCACGGCAAAGCCGTCGCAGCACTCCCGCGCGGCGAAGATCGTCTCTGCGATGCGGTTCCAGTCAGCGGGCGTCGCTTCGGCGCTGTCGATGAGCGGTTCCAGCGTTTCGATGCGGATCCCGGCCGCCACCGTGGCCTTCGCCGTGAGCTCCTGCACCGCAGCCTCCACCACGCCCT
Organism: Cribrihabitans neustonicus; assembly: GCF_048820895.1. Taxonomy (NCBI): domain Bacteria; kingdom Pseudomonadati; phylum Pseudomonadota; class Alphaproteobacteria; order Rhodobacterales; family Paracoccaceae; genus Cribrihabitans; species Cribrihabitans neustonicus. The sequence continues at coordinate 22,687 of NZ_JBMERQ010000009.1, read as the reverse complement.
GGCGCGGCGCGAACCCATCCGGTGTTTCGGCCATGCCGATGGTGCCGCCGGTGTGGATCAGCAGTATCCGTTTCAAGACTTTACCCCTCGCAGTTCCGCGGGCAGCGCCGTACCGCCCGCGCTGCAAACTGTACCACCAAACGCCGTGACGCCAGAGGTTTGCCCGGAAGGGACTGGCGCGGAACGCCTCTGAACCAGCGTCAAGCCGCACCACTCCTGCGGCAGTGCCCACCACCGGCGGCTTTCGGCCTTGTCCCGCGCCGGGGGGGCACGCGGGCGCGGGCCCCGCCCGCGAAGAAAGCCGGGCGCCTGCACGACCGCAAGAGCCCGGTGAGTGCCGTTTGGTGAGCGCCCTACTCGGCGGCGAGCGCAGTCTCCGCCTCCCGGTTCCCTGCCGGGCTCCAAGCCAGATCACCCTCGTAGCGCCAGGCCAGCTGGCCCGCGTCATCCATGGCAAAGAGGTGCAGCCAGCGGTTGTCGAACAGCGCCTTCACCTGCGGATGGCGGCCAAAGATTTCGCTCATCGCCTCACGCGGGGCCTCGATCGCCACCGTCAGGCGCACAGGGTCATGCTGCAGCCCGCTGCCGTCATGCACTGACTGCCACGGCAGCCCGGACCGCAGCGCGCCGCCGTTGCCTTCGAGGACGCCGATACCTCCCGCCACATTGTGCAGCAGCTTGTTGCCGCCACCAAACAGCTCCGGTGCCACGGTGGAACCGTAGTATTGCAGGCTGATCCAGCTCGCGACCACCACCGGCGCGGTGAGGATCAGCTCCAGCACGCCGAAGCCCTCGTCGCTCTGCCAGTCATAGCTGTGCAGGAAGGACTGCCCGGCCAGCGCAGTGCCCTCGGTGCGGTGGCGCGGCGCGGCGATGAAGGCACGGCAGCCCGCGAGACCCCATTCGGGCCGCAGCTCGGCCCAGTCCTGGGCGCGGCGCAGCACGTCCGCCTCGCCGCCCGCGCGCGGCAGACGGCCCGCCCGCTCGGCCCGGGCCAGCCGGCCCGCGGCCTCCAGCCAGGACTGCAGCCGTGCGACGGCGTCCTTCCACGGTCCGTTCGGCAGGTCCTGCTCGTAGAGCGTGACGCGGTCGGTGGTGGTGTGGTGCATCGCGGGCAGGAACACGGTGTCCGAGGGGATCTCGATCCCATGTTCGCGCAGCCCTTCGCGCACCTTGGCGTCGTTCAGCAGCCCCGCCAGCAGCCGCGCGTTCACATCGCCCGCGTAGCCGCCGCAGGCGCCGCAATGCAGCGCGCTTTCATGCGGGTTGTTGGTCACATCGGCGCCATGGCCGACGAGCATCACCATCTTCGCGAAGTCCTTGGTGAGCGACATCGCCCCCAGCACGGTCTTTGCCATGGTTATGCGCGCCTCCAGCCCGATCGCAGGGTCGAGCTGCGGCGCGGGCTCCGCGGCCGCGGGCTTGCCGCCCGGTGCCAGCGCATCGCGCAGCAGCTTGCCCGCGTAGACCGGGCCGGTTGCCTCCACGAAGGCAAAGGACGAAACCGCCGCCAGCTTGAACCGTCCCCATGCCCGCTTGGCCCGCGCCGCATAGCGGCGGTCGTGGCTTGCTTGCTCGGGCTCGGCGGCCTCGGACTGGACACCGGCGTTGAGCAGCACCGGCCCGCGGGCTTCGGTCACGTCGGATCCGGCCGCCTTGTGGGCGCTGGCGAGGCCAAAGAAGCCCGCAAAGCCGATGGTCTCGATGCCTGCATCCTGCGCCTCCAGCGCCCGGCGGAACACCTCGGAGCGCACGTCGATACAGAAGGCGGCCTGCACCTGCGGGCGGCCCTCCCGCTTGCGCGGGGCGGCTTCAGCCAGCATGCCCGCAAGCTTGCGCTGCCCGGCCCGTTCGGCTGCCTCTTGCAGCACGGCGTCGATCACCTCCGCGCGGCCAGGGGCCACCGGCGCCTCATGCGCCTCGACGACCTCTTGCCAGCGCTCCGCGATCTGCTCGCGGTAGAGTGCAAACACCGCCTCTTCAAAAACCATGCGGATCGCCAGAAGCTCGGTCACCGTGTTGTCGCTGCCGCCTTCCAGCTCGGCCTGCCACAGGAGGTAGCGGGCATATTGCGCCCAGCCGCCCAGGGTGCAGAGCCAGCGGTGGAACAGCGTGCCGGCGGCGGCTGAGCTCACGCCCAGCGCCTCGCTCGCGCGGCCGATCACCCGCCAGTGCGAGCGGTTGGTGTCCGCAACAAAGGCCGCAAAGCCGGTCAGCCCGTGGATTTCCGGCGTCAGGTCGCGCATTGCGTACTCGCGCCACGCGGTGTAGGCGCCGCCCGCCCGGCCGGGCTGCCAGAGCGCCTGGCCCTGGTCGAAATGGCTCGCCGCCCAATGACCGATGCGCTCCTCGATCAGCCCCGGCCAATCGATACCGGAGACATCGGCGGCCAGCTCAGCCACCGTGGGCAGCGCCTGGGGTGCATCCCCCTCACTGCCGAGAGCGGCTTTGACGTCCTCCAGGCTGGGCCTGTAAAAAGGGCCGTCCATCCCGGAAAGCGCTGCGCGCAAGTCTTCGTCCAGAATCTCTCCGGCCGCCAGTTTCGCGGCCCAATGCTGGCGCTCCGGCGTGATCCGGCCGCCCGCCACCCGCGCCAGCCGGGCGGCGGTCACCGCCAGCGGCTCGCCGGTCTGGCCCAGGAAGGGGTTCACCGCGACACTGGCCGAAAGCGGAAACAGCGGCGGGATTGCCTTGGCGGCGCTGTTCGCCTCGGACACCAGCTCCAGGAGCGCGGCGGGATAGGTTTCAAGCTTCATGAACATGTTGGAGCTCCCTTCAGGCAGTTTCTTGCTTCGCCCGGCCGCCCAGCAGCTTGTCGAAGACCGCGTTAGCGTAAAGTCCGTTGGACAGGTGCACCCGGAGGCCGGCGGCGGCCGGATGCGTGGCCCAGAGCGGGAAGGTGGCCTGCGCGACGGCAGTGACGCCGAAGCTCAGCAGCGCGAGCACGATCAGCGCCCATTCCAGCGGCCCCGGAGCCGGCGCGGGCGGCAGGGTGCCGGCGGTCAGGAACTGCGCCGCCATCTGCAGCAGGAAGTAGCTGACCGAGGCAGCGCACGCGCAAAGCACCGTGCGCCGGGTCAGCGCGCCGGGGGCGGCGTCGGCAAAACCCTGCGCCAGCAGGTAGGCCACCCCGAAGATCAGGATCACGCCCAACGCGATTGCTTGCACCGACTTGCCGTCAAAGCCGAACAGCGCCCCGATCAGCACGTAGATCGCGATGGCGGCGCCAAAGGCCTGCAGCACGTTGCGCGCGCTCGGCACCGCGACGGGGCCTGGGCGGCGGATCGCTGCGACATTGCGCACCGCTTCACCAGCGCTCAGGAAGGCATGCGCCTTGTAGAGCGAATGCGCCACGATGTGCAGCAGCGCCAGCGGGAACAGCGCGAGGCCGCATTGCATCACCATGAAAGCCATCTGCGCAATGGTGGACCAGGCGAGCGAGGTTTTGACCGCGGGCTGGGTCAGCATCACCAGGCCGCCGAACAGCGCGGTGAAGCCGCCCAGCATCACCAGCAACGCCATCACTCCGGGCGCCGCCAGCATCACGTCGGCAAAGCGGATCAGGAGGAAGCCGCCCGCGTTGATCACGCCCGCATGCAGCAGGGCGGAGACCGGCGTCGGCGCCTCCATCACCTCGGTCAGCCAGCCATGCACCGGGAACTGCGCCGAGGCAACCACCGCCGCCAGCGCCAGCAGAAGCGCCGCCGCGATGGTGAGCGCGCCGGGCTCCGCAGCAGCGAGGATGGTGGCGATGTCGGTGGTGCCATGCAGCGCGATCAGCACCGCAACGGCGGCGCCCAGCGCCACTTCGGCAAGGCGCGATACCACGGCCTTCTTGCGCGCCGCCCGCCGGGCGGTGGGGCGCTCCGGGTAAAACAGCAGAAGCCGGTTCAGCGCCAAGCTGGTGGCCACCCAAGCGCCTAGCAGCTGGATCAGGTTGCCCGCGGTCACCAGCAGGAGCACGGCCGCCAGCGTAGCTGTCATCCAGGCCGTGAAGGCCCCCTGCCGCGCCTCGCCATCCATGCAGGTGGCCGAATAACGCAAGACTATCCAGCCGATGAAGCTCACCAGCACCAGCATGGCAGCGCTCACCGCATCAAGCCGCACCGAAAGCCCCACGCCCAGCGCCCCTATCAGGGGCGAAGTACCTGGGCCGTATATCACCAGCAGCGCCGCGGCGGCGGCCGAGACGCCAAAAGCAGAGAGCCCCGCCCACGCCGCAAACTGCGGCACACGCCCCGGGCGGAACCCCGGATGACGGCTGGCATGGAACGCCGCCGCAAGCAGGATCAGCGGGCTGACCAATGGCAGAAAGAGATGGAGCATTATGCGATTCCCCTATTTATCGACGGGCCGCGGCCCTTTGCGGGGGGAGAAATAGATTGCCAGCCTTCGCGAATAAAATTCATTGTTAGCGCGATATCATTCTATTAAATTAAACGACATGCCGCTGAACTATCATCATCTGCGCTATTTCTGGGCAGTCGCCCATGACGGCAACCTGACCCGGACGGCGGACCGGCTGAATCTATCGCAGTCGGCCCTGTCAGTGCAGATCAGGCAGCTGGAGGAACGGCTTGGCCATGCGCTGTTCGAGCGGCGCGGCCGAAAGCTGCACCTGACTGAGGCGGGGCGCATCGCACTGGACCATGCAGATGCGATCTTTGCCGCCGGGCAGGAGCTTGTCGCGACGCTGCAGGAGGCGGGTCAGGGCCGCAAGGCGCTGCGCATCGGCGCGCAGGCCACCCTGTCGCGCAACTTCCAGATCGCCTTCCTGCGCCCGATCCTGGCGCGGCGGGATGTGGAGGTGATCCTGCGCTCCGGCAGCCCTGTGGAGCTGCTTGAAGGCTTGGAAACGCTGAATTTCGATCTGGTTCTGATGAACCGGCCGCCACCTGACGACAGCCTCACGCCGTATGAAACCCACCGCATCGCCGAACAGGCGGTCAGCATCGTCGGCTGCCCCGGACGGCTCGACCCTGCGCTGCCGCTGAAGGCGCTTATGGAGACCCAGCCCTTCATCCTGCCTACCCCCGACAATACGCTGCGCACTGCTTTCGACGCACTGGCCAGCCGCCTGTCTGTGCGCCCGCAGGTTGCAGCGGAGGTGGACGACATGGCGATGATGCGGCTGCTTGCGCGCGAGGACATCGGCCTGGCACTGGTGGCGCCGATCGTGGTGCAGGGGGAGCTAGCATCCGGCGTGCTGCTGGAGGCTGAGGAGCACCCCCGCATCCACGAAACCTTCTATGCCATCACTCTGCGCCGGCGGTTCCCCAATCCGCTGGCCCAGGAGCTTCTCGCAAGCATCGACAGCCCCGCGTTCCTGCCCTGAGCGCGGCCGGTCACGCGCCGGCCCCCGATCCCCGGGACTTCATCCTGCGCCAACTGCCCCGCCCTTTTTCTCAAAGGGCGGGGTCAAACGACAGTTCAGCTCTAAAAGGTGCCGGACTTTTCCTCCTCCCCCGCAGGCCTGGGACCGCCGTTTTCGGCTGGCGCCAGGCGGGACCAGCCAAAGAGCTCCGGCGGACCTTCCGCGGCAATGCCGGGGACCTTGGTCTATACTGAAGGAAGCGGGCGCGCAGGTGGCAGGGATTTAGAGAGGCTGGGGGCGCTCGCTCACCCGGCCCCGCTGGCGGATTTTCCTGACGCGCTGGTGTCATAGGACAGCGGCCATGGTTGGGGCCAGGGACAGCAGCCGTGCCGAGCCCTGGGGGTGATGTCTCAGGGTGTCTGGTAAACCTCGCCCGGGCCGGTATGGGTGTCGAGCAGGAACTGGGCAAAGAGCGGGCCGCTTGCCGCCCCGATTGGGCGGGCATTGGCGCCGGTCAGCCCCTCCGCAACCGCCGGACGGATCAGACCCCGGACATCGAGCTTTGTGATCTCCTGCTGCACACCTTCCGCCAGCCGCGCCCGGATCTCCACCGGCAGGAAGCCATCGATCAGCACCGCCTCAAAGTCGATCACCGCGCATGCTGCGAGACTGGCCTGCGCCAGAGCCGAAGCCGCCTCCGCGAGCCACGGACCGGACTGCGCCTCGAACCCGGACCAGTCGAGCGGCAGGCGCCAGAGCCGTTCGCGCTCCAGCCCGGCCGCATTGAGGCGGCTTTCCAGCACATGCAGGGACGCGACGTCCAAGAGCTGCTGCGGTCCGTGCGCCCCCTGGATCGTCATCGGTCCCAGAGCGCCGGCATTGCCGCGCACGCCTTCGTAGACCGAGTGGTTCAGTACGACCCCGCCGCCGATGAAGGCACCGACGAAGAAATAGACGTAGTCGCGGAATTCCTTGCCGCGGCCGAAGGCGTGCTCGGCCCGGCAGGCGGCGGTGGCGTCGTTAACCGGGAACACCGGAAGCGCCGAGAAGCGCGCGATCTCATCCGGAACCCTGATGTCCTTCCATACCCGGAAGTCCGCTTTCGGCGCCTTGGCCTGCTCATGCCAGCTCCACAGCTCGAACGGCGCGGCGACGCCGATGCCGCAGATCCGCCCCACACTTTCCGGCGGCAGGGCCCCCTCGATCTTGCGCATGCCCGCCCGGACAAAGTCAAACACCGGTTCCGGCATCGGATAGTCATAACGCAGCTGCAACTGGCTGCGGATCCCGCCGGTGAAATCCATCAGCAGCAGGTCGGCGCTGCGCCTCCCGATCTTGAGCCCGTAGGAAAACAGCCCGTCCGGATTGATGGTCATTGGCACCGAGGGCTTGCCCACCCTGCCTTTCACGCTTTCACCGCGGATCAGCAGCCCGTCGCTCTCCAGTTTGCGCAGGATTACCGAGGCCGTTTGCGGCGACAGCTTGGTGCGGCGCGCGATCTCGCTGCCCGGAAGCGCACCGTGGCGCAGCAGGGTTGAGAGCAGCAGCCGCTCGTTATAGGCGCGCACACCGCTCTGGTTCACGCCGCTGCTCAAGGTTCTGACTTTGTCGATTGCCATGCCGCAGCCTTAAACCTGTCCGGGGTAGAAGAACAATGGTCCGCGCCGATTAATAAATCAACTTGATTTAATTATTGACGCAGGCGCGCGATTCGGGCTTTCCTGCCTGCATTCGGGCGCATTGCGCAAAAAACAACCGATGTAGGGAGGACAAGATGAAACGACTGATGCTGGGGGCCGCCGTGGGCCTGACCGGTCTGGCCGGGATGGCTCAGGCCCAGGAGAATATCACCGCATGCCTGATCACCAAGACCGACACAAACCCCTTCTTCGTGAAGATGAAGGAAGGCGCCGAGGCCAAGGCCGAAGAGCTTGGCATGTCGCTGAAATCCTTTGCGGGTAAGGTCGATGGCGACCACGAAACCCAGGTCGCGGCGATCGAGACCTGCATTGCGGACGGCGCAAAGGGCATCCTGCTGACCGCCTCGGACACCAGCTCGATCGTGCCGGCCGTAGAGCAGGCGCGCGATGCCGGGCTCCTGGTGATCGCGCTCGACACCCCGCTGGAGCCGATCGACGCGGCCGACGCCACCTTCGCCACCGATAACTTCGTCGCGGGCGAGCTGATCGGCAAATGGGCCGCCGCCACCCTGGGCGAGGAAGCCGCAAACGCCAAAATCGGTATGCTGGACCTGGCTGTCAGCCAGCCTTCGGTGGGCGTACTGCGCGACCAGGGCTTCCTGCAGGGCTTCGGCATCGATCTGGGCGATCCGAACAAGTGGGGAGACGAGGACGACCCGCGCATCGTCGGCCATGACGTGACCGCCGGCAACGAGGAGGGCGGCCGCCGCGCCATGGAGAACCTTCTCGCCTCCGATCCGATGATCAACGTGGTCTACACCATCAACGAGCCGGCCGCTGCCGGTGCTTATGAAGCGCTGAAGGCGATCGGCCGGGAAAACGACGTTCTGATCGTTTCGGTCGACGGCGGCTGCCCCGGGGTGCAGAATGTGAAGGACGGCGTGATCGGCGCCACCTCGCAGCAATATCCGCTCGACATGGCCGCGCTCGGCATGGAGGCGATCAAGACCTGGGCCGAAACCGGCGAGAAGCCGCAGCCGTCCGAAGGCAAGGACTTTTTCGACACCGGCGTTGCGCTGGTGACCGACAAGCCGGTGGATGGCGTGGAGTCGATCGACACCGAAAAGGGCACCGAGCTGTGCTGGGGCTGATGCCGCATAGCTTCTCCTTGCGTTAACACCTGAATCCTTGGGGGGCGGGCGCTGCGCTTGCCCCTCACCGGCCCGGAGCCCCAAGGCGCTTTCCGGGCGAACGGAGGCTTCCCATGACCACCAATCCGCAGAACTTCGAGGCGGCGGCCGCTGGCAGCCCGCAGGCCGTGGCCGAGTTCGACGAACACTCCGCATCCCTGCTGTCGAAATTCCAGCACCTGCTGCACGTGACCCCGTCGCTGGTGCCCCTGATCGTGCTGACGCTGTCGGTGATCGTTTTCGGCCTGTTGCTCGGCTCGAAGTTCTTCTCGCCTTTCGCGCTGACCCTGATCCTGCAGCAGGTCGGCATCGTCGGAATCGTCGCCTGTGCCCAGTCGCTGGTGATCCTCACTGCAGGCATCGACCTGTCGGTAGGGGCCATCATGGTGCTGAGTTCGGTGGTGATGGGGCAGTTCACCTTCCGCTACGGCCTGCCGCCAACAGTCGCCATCTTCTGCGGGCTGGCCTGCGGCACGCTCTGCGGCTTCATCAACGGCTGGCTGGTCGCGCGGATCAAGCTGCCGCCCTTTATCGTGACGCTGGGTATGTGGCAAATCGTGCTGGCGACCAATTTCCTCTATTCCGCAAACGAAACCATCCGCAGTCAGGACATCGCCGAACAGGCGCCGCTGCTGCAACTGTTCGGAGAAAAGATCCGGGTCGGCGGCGCCGTCTTCACCTACGGGGTGATCTTCATGGTGCTTCTGGTGCTGCTCCTGGCCTACGTGCTGCGCCATACCGCTTGGGGGCGCCACGTCTACGCCGTCGGCGATGATCCGGAGGCGGCGGAGCTGTCAGGCGTGAAGGTCAAGCGCACCCTGATCTCCGTCTACATGCTGTCGGGGCTGATCTGCGCCTTTGCCGGCTGGGCGATGATCGGCCGGATCGGCTCGGTCTCACCGACCTCGGGCCAGCTTGCAAACATCGAAAGCATCACCGCGGTGGTGATCGGCGGCATCTCGCTCTTCGGCGGCCGCGGTTCGATCCTCGGCACCTTCTTCGGAGCGCTGATCGTCGGGGTGTTCTCGCTGGGCCTGCGCCTGATGGGAGCGGACGCGCAGTGGACCTATCTGCTGATCGGCCTGCTGATCATCGCCGCCGTCGCCGTGGATCAATGGATCAGAAAGGTATCGGTCTGATGGAACCCATTCTCAAAGCCCGCAACCTGGTCAAACGCTACGGCAAGGTGACCGCGCTGGACCACTGCGATTTCGACCTGATGCCCGGGGAGATCCTCGCCGTGATCGGCGACAACGGGGCGGGCAAGTCCACCCTGATCAAGGCGGTCTCCGGCGCGGTGGCCCCGGATGACGGCGAAGTCTGGCTGGAGGGCCGCAAGGTACGATTTTCTTCGCCGCTCGACGCCCGCGAGGAAGGCATCGAGACGGTCTACCAGACCCTCGCCATGTCGCCCGCGCTGTCAATTGCCGACAACATGTTCATGGGCCGCGAACTCAGGAAGCCGGGCTGGCGCGGCAAATACCTGCGCCAGCTCGACAAGCCGGAGATGGCGCGCATCGCCCGGGAAAAGCTTAATGACCTGGGGCTAATGACCATCCAGAACATCAACCAGGCGGTCGAAACGCTGTCCGGCGGCCAGCGCCAGGGCGTTGCGGTGGCGCGGGCGGCGGCCTTCGGCTCCAAGGTGATCATCCTGGACGAGCCGACGGCGGCGCTTGGCGTCAAGGAATCCCGCCGCGTGCTGGAGCTGATCCTCGACGTGAAGTCGCGCGGCATCCCGATTATCCTGATCAGCCACAACATGCCGCACGTCTTTGAGGTGGCGGACCGCATCCACGTCCACCGCCTCGGCCGGCGGCTGTGCGTGCTGGACCCGAAAGAGCACTCGATGTCGGACGCTGTGGCCTATATGACCGGCGCCAAAACCCCGGAAGAGGACCACGCGAGCGCATGACCGCGAGGCTGTCCGGCATTGGGGCGCTGGCTTCAGCGATTGCCACGGCCACGCCTGGGGGGCGGCGGCTATTGGTGGGGCTTTCCGGTGCGCCGGGCTCCGGAAAGTCGACCCTCGCGCAAGCCGCCGCCGATGCGCTGAATCAGAAGGGGCTCCGCACCGTGGTGGTTCCGATGGACGGGTTTCACCTTGACAACGCAATCCTGAAAACCCGCGGCCTCCTCGCCCGCAAGGGCGCACCTGAGACCTTCGACCTCGGCGGCTTTGCCCGCCTGCTTGCAGCGCTGCGGCAGGAGGACGAGGTGTTCTACCCGGTTTTCGACCGTGCCCGCGACATCGCCATTGCCGGGGCCGGCCGGGTCGGACCGGAACACAGGGTCGTGCTGGCGGAAGGCAACTATCTCCTGTTTGGCGAACCCGGCTGGCGCGACCTTGCGCTGCTTTGGGATGTCTCCGTCCGCGTCAGGGTCCCGGTGCCGGAACTGCGCCGCCGGCTGATCGCACGCTGGGAGGCGCATGGGCTCGATGCCGAGGCTGCAGCAGCCCGCGCCGAAGGCAACGACCTTGCCAACGCGGCCCGGATCGAGGCAGCCGAGCTGCCTGCAGATATCGACTTTTCGGGCACCCCGGCATGATCCTCCATCCTCCGCCGCGGCGAAGCCCTGATCCACATGATCCCGCGGAAAACGGCCAGCCGGAAGGGCGCTTTCGCGCCCCCTCGGCGGCGGGCGGCTTTCTACACCGCGATCGCGCCTGGCCGGCCTGAAGGTGGCACGGGCAAGCGAGACCGACGACCTACCAAAATCAAACCAGTGTCACTCTTGGCGCCACAACCGGCAGGGAAAAACCGCCGGATGCGCACCAAACCAAAATCGAACTCAGCAGCCTACGGGATCGACATTGGCAAGAAAGTTCTTCATGTCGTCGCGCTGGATGTCTATGGGCGTCCTGTTCAGAGAGCCAAGTTTTCTTTCGAGACGCTGCTGAAGCTCCGGGACGCGGCAGGCGCGCTGCTCAGACACCCTGAACAGGCTGCGCACATTCTCAATGCAGGCACGGCGGCGGGCGGGGCTCAGAAGTCTCCCTTCGCTGTTTCCGTCACGATGAGCTTGTCCAGGGTCAGGTCCGAGGCGGCATGACGCAGCAGCTCGTTCTCTTTCTGCAACCGTTCGAGTTTCCTGAACTGGTCGTTTCCCATTCCGCCGTATTGCTTGCGCCAGCGGTAGTATGACCATTCGGTGATGCGCACTTCGCGGATCGCATCCACCCGCGCCATCCCTTGCCCAACAGGTACTTCAATTTGCCGCAGCATCGTGACAATCTCTTCGGGCTTGTGTCGCTTCGTTCCCATTATGATCCTCCGTTTTCCTGAACATATCGGCGGAACACTTCAGTGGGGGAGGATAAGTCCAACAGTTTGGGATCTGCAGCACAACTTTGCAAAGGTCGCTATCTGCGCAGCGCTGCCACTAGCATTCAACGCGACATCAGCCAAGGCCGCTACCACCTGCTGGATGGCTGCTTTCGTGAAGATGGCCCAAACGCTTTACACTTATAGAGAAGGAACCACTGCGCCTGGCACGAATGTCGCGTTTGGGCTGACTGCGGCTACGTGCGTCCCAACACCAAGCCAATCTGCCTTGACAATCCCCGACACGCCCCGCCAACCAGCAGCCTCGGGTCAGTTCGCGGGAACAACGAGTGCCGGTACCGGCGCGGCACCCCGGTTTTGTATGTCTGAAGCCGGTTTCGGCGCGGCCGTCTGCTCCGCCGGGGCAATCCGAACTCCAACCAGCATCTCCACCGGAGCCGAACTTGCCTCAATGGATACCCGGAGAAAGACCGGTGCATCGGCGACCCAGCTGGCATAGAATTTGCTCTCCATGAGGCTGGCGCGGGCGACCACTTGCCCGCCGAACCGCCGCACGAGTTCAAGCGTTGCGGGGATGCGGCGGCCGTCCTCCGTAGCGCCAACAATGTCGACCCTCTCCCCGGCTTGCGGCGGCGGATCAATAAGGTAGCCGTCGGCCTGGTCCCCGCCTCCAAGGGAGATCAGCCAGAACCCCTCGCGTCCGCCGACAGGGCCGCCCGCGATGGGCTGGGTGACCGCCACCGGCTCGGCAGTGGCGTAGCCGCCGTCATTGACGGGGGCGGCGGAGACGGGCAGTGCGATCGCCACCAGCAATCCTGCTGCCAACCGCTTCATTGCGCCTCCCCTTTCAAGCTCAGAGCAAAGCGGATCTTCGCGATCTGGTAGGTATGCTCGGCGAGGGCTAGGAAGGCCGTGTGCCCCAGATGCTGCTGCTCGCAGGTGCCGATCACGTTCAGCGAGTCCCGCATGGCCTCAAGCGCGTTGCCCTGCGCCTTTCCCAGATTCTCGAAAAAGGTGCGTTTTGCCGGCTCGATATCGCGGATCTGCTGCAGCGCATAAGCCGCCTTGCCCGCCGGGTGCTGCGCGGCCGCCCCTTCGGCGAGAGTGTGGAGGATCTTTGCCTTGCGCAGGGTACGCGCCAGCAGCCGTTCGTTGTTGACCAGCACCTCGAAGGCACGGTTCGCCCGGTCGGCGGCCCCTTCGGCGCAGGTCATGCAGGCCTGGTGAGTCAGGCATTGCGAGCCGATTGTCATGTCCTCCGGCTCCGGCGGCGCCGCGTCGTCATTCCACTGATCGGGCATCTGCTGCCCCGAATCCCAGGCGTTCAGGAAGTCGGTGACTTGGTCGAAGGTGTTCGCGCCGGGATCAAGAAATCCCGACGCCGCGAAGACGTCCGTCAGCTTGGCCGCCTGGGCGCCGGCGGAAACAGTCAGGGCGGCGGCGCAGGCGGCCGCGAAGCTGCGAATGGTGTTCATTCTATCAGGACCTCTCTGATCTTCGGACCGTCATCGGTGGGGAGGAGGGAGAACAGCAGGCTGCGCGCTATCCCCCGGTCAACGGCGTAATACACTCTCACGCGGTCCAGTCCCTCTGCCGCGATGGTCCGGCCGCCTGCATCGACTCCCGCTGCCGAAAGCATGAGGGGCAAATTCATGGTCCGCGCCGCGGCCTTGCGGCCTTCGCGGCTGTCGGCGAAGTAGCGGGCAATCGCCCCCGGATCGGCAAGCAGTTGGGCCTGCGAGGGTGCCCCGGGACCAGTCAGCGCGTCGAGCAGAGAAGTAACAAGGGCGAGGCCGCTGCTCGTCTCTACCTTCAGGCTCACCGCGGCCGGGGCTAGCGCATTCTGGCGGCGCTTCAGGGACGTGACCTGCCATCCGTGCCGCTTGTCCCTTTCAAGGGTGGCGGCGAAGACCTCGACCGCTGTGTAGGTTCGGCGCGCGGTCGTGACGGTCAGCTCGCCTGTGGGACGACTGGGGTGAAGCCGGAAATCGGTAATCCGGGCATCAACGGCGCGGTCCCGCGCCAAGGCGGTCCATAGGCCAGCGCCCTGCAGCGGCGCTGCCATGCAGTCCGCCCGCCGCTCCCGGGGACAATCGCCTGCCCGCCGCCAATATCCGCCCCCACCGGCAATCCAGCGTGACTGAAGCGCCTGCGCAAGCCAGCTTTCCGGCGGCAGGCCGGAGTGCCGTTCGACGGCTGCCTTCAGATCGGAGAGATAGGCCACAAGCACGTCGTCCGGACTGGCATCAGCCGGCAAGGCACGCCGCCGCGCCGGCTCCACCTCACGGACTTTCCATTCCCCGCCGAGCCACAGTAGGTCCACCGTGACAGGCCATTCGATATCGGGCAGTTCTGCATAGGAGACCTCTGCCGTCACGCGCGCTGCTTCGCCTGCCAGCTGCACGCTGGATATATGCGCGGCTTCGGCGCCGTGGACTGCGAGGTGACCTATCAGAGGGCCGATTCCGGGTTGCACCTGAGGAGCCACCCACCTGGGATCCCCTGCAAGCAGTTCTGTTACCTGCGGCGCGCCAACAGTGCTCGGAGCACCGGCCTGGGCGCGAGCTGCGTCTATCACCTCGGAAAGGTAGGCTGAGGCGAGCTCCGCTACTGCCGCACTGTCCTGTGCAGCAGCCTGGCCCGCTTGGGTCAGGATCATGGCCGTCAGGGCTGCCGCATGCCTATTCATTGGACACCACGATCGTGTAGGCACCCAGTTCCGGCCGCAGTTTCGGGGCCCGGTTCTCGGCCTCGATCCGGACCGCGCCAGTGGCGTCGAATTGAACCGGGCCATTGTTGCCCCGTCCGATCCGCTTGCCGCTTGCCGCGTCATAAACCGTCAGGCGGTATTTCGGCGCCCCCTCGCGGTAAACAAGAGAGGCGGTCAGCCGGCCGGGGCCGTCCGGCTCGTAATGCCAGACATCCTTCCTGTCTTCATATCCGAAATTCCCGTCAGCGGTTCCGCCCGGCTTGATCCGGGCCACGTCCTCGCCGTCAGGCACCGCGCCGGCATCTCCGGTGCCGCCATCGCCGAAGGGCACGATCTCTACTTCGAACAAGCTTTCCGGCGGCAGCCGGCGGTAGGCATCCCCCAGTCCGAAGACCACCCCGCTACCGGTCGTGTCCACAAAAGTCGTTTCCACCGGGGTTCCCGGAATACCCACCTCGCGCGCGGACTGCGCCGCGGTGGGGCGGCCATCCGGGTAGCGCGTTTCGATGGTCAGCGCAGCCGGCGCCGCGCCGGACTCCCTTGGCCCCTCGGCGGTGTCGGCATATTGCCAGGACTGGATCAGCCCGCGGATCACAGCGCGGTGGCCCTCTTCCATGGCGACGCGGTAATACCGGAACTCGCCCGGCTCCAGCAGTTCACCGACTGTGTAGATGCCGGGCGGGATCTCGGTGGCGCTGTCCGGCGCCAGGCCGCCCCGCACCGGGTTCGAGCAGCTCGGGGCGATGCGTTCTGTCTTCTCGACCACCACCGAGACCAGCTCCTTGAGCACACGCTTCAGCCCGGGCCCGTCCTCCGCATCAAGGTACCCGGTGCCGCCGGCAGCAGCCACGGCCTCCAGTTCCAGGCGCTGGGAGGGATCAAGATCATAGCCCACGACGTAAGTATTCACGTCTATCCCCGCTTCCGCGAGCGCGGCAGCCTCGGCCACAGGGTCGCCGCCGCAGGTCTCCTCCCCGTCCGAGATCAGGACAGCGACCCGGCGGCTGGCCTCGACACTTTGCAAGCGCTCACCTGCCGCACGCAGGGAGGCACCCAGCGGCGTGTACCCATAGGGCTTCAGCCTTCCGGCAACGCGGGCGATCCGCCGCCCGTTGTTCGCGCCAAAGGGAACGACTTCCGCGGTGTTTGGGCAGCTCGCTTCCGGCGTCTTCGGAAGGCTGTCATCAAAGCCATAGGCGTGCAGAGAGGACACCGCATTCACGCCACCCAGTGCCTGCACCGCCTCGCCAAGCGCCTCTTTGGCGATCGCCATCTTGCTGCGGCCGTCCTGCCGCCCGGCCATGGAGCCGCTGGCGTCGAGTACGAAGGCGATGGCAACGGGACCGTCCCGAGTAACCGGCTTATCTCCTGCAACCCCGTTCGCGTAGTCAAGCAGCGTGCGCGACAGCGAGTCAAAGGCGGGACATTGCTCAATCCCGGTGTCGACCTGTGCGAGAGCTGCGTTCGCTCCGGGGCGCCTGAGCCGGAGGGCGGGGATATCAAGGTCCGGATCCGCACCGCCTTCGATTGCGGGCAGCGGTCGGCCGCTCGGCGGCCGCGTGCCGGAACCCGCGCCACCGCCGCCTTCGGCGGGCGGCAGTGCCCCGTCGATCATCGCTCCGCCGGGCTCGGCAGCACCGTCCGGTCCGGACCAGATATGAAACAAGCCGCCAGAGGCCAGCGCCAGCTCCGACAGTTCATGCAGATCCGCTGCCGCGCCCATCGCGACCACGTCGATCCGGACCGTGTCCGGGGCCGTCTCTGCGACCCACAGAGGGTCATCTTCGCAGCTTGACAGCGTATCGGCGAAATAGATCACCCGCCCGCCGCCGAGCGCCGCCAGGTCCGCCACCGCTTGCCGCAAAGCCGCGGCAGGCGCGGTCTGATGGCCCTCGGCTGACAGCCGGGCAGTATAGCGTTCAATGGTGTTCCGGGTCAGGTCCTGGCCCAGTGACACGACGGTCTCATGGCCGGTGCAGTCGGCCCCGGCATCCCCCGAAACACCGGTCGAAGCCAAGCGCAAGGATACGTCGGTTCTGCCTTCCAAGGCTAAAGCATTTGTTGACAGGAAGCTTGAAACCAACCTGACTTTCGGAGCCTTCGTGAAGGCCCATTTCCCCGGCCGCCCTTCCTGATCGTAAAGGATCACAACCGGTTCATCAGGTGCAATCTCCGAAGAGCGAGCCAGGGGCGCAGCCAAGCCACTCAAAAGAAGCCCCGCAACAACGGGTCTAAACAATCTGCGGAAACGAAGAAACGAGACACCACACACCATGGATACTGACAGTAGATACCTTCTTGGCAAAATTGTGTCTTGAACGCGGCGAGGTCAGCAATGATGCTTATGATATCCGCAGCCTATATCACTTCTCATGCAAACCCTCTGGGTACATTTGGCCGGTCACAGCCCAAACGGGACATGCGTATCAGGTGCAGTGCCAGCTCCGCTGCGAGTGTGAAATATATGGGCCATTTATCCGAAAGCGGCCATCCACGAGGTTGTGGCGGACCGACCGATAACGCGTCCCGGTCCAGCGGCCGCGGAGCTCGGAAAGAGGGCTTTGCAGAAACTGTGAAGCACACCTGGTTGTCGCCCTAAGCCTGGCCGAACCCCATGCACCTGTACGAACCGGTGTTGGGGCGCCCGGATTAGGATCGTGTTTTCCCTTTCTGGAAGAGCAGCGAAATAAGCCCAAGGGCCGCGGAAATAATGATCAGGAGAAGCGACACGGCGTTCAGAACCGGCGTGGACCCCTGCTTCAGCTTGTCGAACATGGTGATCGTCAGCGGCGAGTCGGATCCGACCAGCATCAGCGTCGTGTTGAAATTCTCAAAGCTCATCAGGATCGACACAACCGCGGAGGCGACAATCGCCGGGAGCAGGAACGGCAGAGTGATCTGCCGGATTGCGCCCCATTTGCTGGCCCCGAGGTTCAGCGCGGCTTCCTCCAGGCTGGGGTCGAACTTCTGCAGCCGCGCCGAAATCACTAGGGTGGCGAAGGTCGTGATGAAGGAGAACTGGCCCAGGATCACCAGCGGCAGGCCGGGGCGCAGCCCGTCGAACCACATGCCGGTTGCGTCTTCCAAAGCATTGGCGGCTGAGCTGGAGAAGACCAGGATCGAAATCCCGAGGATCACGCCGGGAATGATCAGCGGCAGCAGCATCAGCATATAGAGCACCGCCTTGCCGCGGAAGTCATGGCGCACAAAAAGAAAGGCATTGCAGGTGCCAACCGCAACGGCAAGTCCGGACACCCACAGGGCGACAAATGCCGACGTGCCGATGGACCGCAGGATCGAGCGTTCGTTGAAGACCCCGATGAAAGGCGCGTCGGAGCCGAAGAACCATGCCAGGGTGAAGCCCTCCCACGGCAGCGACGGAAAGACACTGTTGTTGAAGGCAAAGACACACACGACCGCCAGCGGCAGCGCGAGGTAGATGAAGAACGCGGCGACATAAGCCCGGTAGCACCATTTGGCGAAGGCCGGCTGGGGGACAGTGGGTATCATGAGCGCCCCATGGTTTGGGAAAGGGTCTGGCCGGAAAGCCTCAGGCCAAGGAAGACAACAAGCGACGACAGCGCCAGCAGCAGGAAGCCGAAGGCCGAGCCGAGCTCCCAGTTAAACCGGGTGATGAACTGGGTGTAGATCATGCCGGTGAACCACAGGCTGTCCTTTCCGCCCAGCAGGATCGGCGTCAGGTAATTGCCGAGTGACAGCATGAAGACAACGATGCACCCCGAAACGATGCCCGGCATTGCGTGCGGAATGACGATCTCACGCATGATGGACGTGCTGGTGCCGCCCAGATCATAGCCCGCCTCGATCAGGCTGTCATCGAGACTGTCGAGTGTGGTGACCAGCGGCACAACCATGAACAGGATCGAGGTGTAGACAAGACCCACCATGATCGCCGCATCGTTGTAGAGCATCTCGACCGGGCCGTTCACGAGGCCGAGGTATTGCAGCAGGCTGGAGAATACCCCGGTTTCGCGCAGCAGGATCATCCAGCCGAAGGTGCGGACCAGTTCCGACACCCAGAACGGGATCATGCACATCAGGAACAGAGTGGTCTTGGTCCGCCCCCGTGTCAGCTTTGCGATGTAATAGGCAATCGGAAACCCGAGGATCAGGGTCAGCGCCGTGGCCAGAACCGACATGACCGCGGTGCGCGCGAAGGTCCGCCAGTAGAGCGGCTCGCTGAAAAAGGCGGCGTAATTCCCGAGACCGGTTTCAAACTGCCGCGGGCCGGTCTTTTCGCTGATCGAGACCAGGAACAGGCCGATATGCGGCAGGATGATCAGGACAACCAGCCACAAGAGGATCGGCGCCAGCAGAAGATAGAACCCCAGACGGGACGCATCGGAGCTCATCGTCCGGCCCCCGGCAGAGGGAAGCAGCGGGCGTGCCGCGGGTGCCAGCGGGTGAACACCGCGTCTCCCTTCTGCAAGACGGCGAAGTCACCGGTCTGCGGCAGGGCGGCCTTCACCAGCCCGCCGGCAGAATCCCGCACCGTCACGGTGCTGTTTGCGCCGTTGAACAGGACCGAATCCACCACGCCGGGATTGACGTTGATGCCCTCGCCGGTCCCGTCGGACGGCGGCACCAGCTCGATGGCCTCCGGGCGCAGGAAAATCTGGGCGCGCTCACCAGCGCTGAGACCCGTGCCCGCCGCCTCGATCTTCATCTCGGTGCCCGCATCCGTCGCCAGCGACAGCATGGAGCCATTTGCCGCCGTAACCTTAGCGCTGAACCTGTTTGCGTCACCGACAAAGCCCGCAACAAAGGCGGTGCCGGGCTTGTGGTAGACGTCATGCGGGGTGCCGACCTGCTCGAAACGGCCGTTGTTCATCACCGCGATATTGTCGCTCATAACCAGCGCCTCGGACTGGTCGTGGGTGATGTAGACGAACGTCGTGTTGAATGCGGCCTGCAGGGCCTTGAGCTCAACCTTCATGTGCTCGCGCAGTTTCAGATCGAGAGCGCCCAGCGGTTCGTCCAGCAGCAGCACATCGGGCTCAAGCACCATGCAGCGGGCGATCGCGACGCGCTGCTTCTGGCCGCCGGACAGCTGATCGACCCGCCGCGCCGAGACGCCGGGAAGCCCGACCCGTTCCAGGACCTGTTCCACCCGTGTTCTGATCTCCGCCTTGGCGACCCCGCGCTGGCGCAGCCCGAAACCGACGTTGTCGCCGATGTTCATCGTCGGGAACAGCGCCAGGTGCTGGAACACCATCGAGACCGGCCGTTTGTTCGGCGGCACGCCGATCATCGACTTGCCCTTGATCCGCAAATCGCCGCTGGTCGGCGATTGGAACCCGGAAATCATCCGCAGCAGCGTGGTCTTGCCGCATCCTGACGGGCCAAGAATGGAGAAGAAGGAGCCCTGCGGAACCTCGAAGCTGACGCGGTCGACGGCCCGGAAGTCGCTGAAGTCCTTCACCAGGTCGCGGCACTCCAAATCGGGGGGAGAGACAGTCAAAGTGTAACCTCATGAGAAGAGAAAGGGCACCCTGCGGCGCCCTTCACTTGAAATTTTGCGGACCTCAGTTCGCAGCGTTGATCCGGTCGAGGGTTGCCCCCTCCATGGTTTCCAGTCCGGCCGGCACCGGCGGATACCATTTGATGTTGTCGATCGCCTCCTGATCGAAGCTGCCCTGGTAGCGCGCCTTCAGGTCTGCGTTCACACCGGCATCGCCATCAACCGCCGCGGTGAAGTTGCCTGCGGTATTGGTGATCATGGCGGCGATTTCCGGCTGCATCACGAAGTTGATCCAGTCATAGGCCGCATCGTCGGCCCGGCCGCGCGCGGGCAGGACGAAGGTGTCGATCCAGCCCAATGCGCCGGATTTGGGCGCAACAAAGGTGATGTCCGGATTGTCGGCGTTCAGCTGCCAGCCGCCGGTATCCCAAGCCATCGAGGCCACAACCTCGCCGGAGCGCAGCAGGTTCTTGATCTCATCGCCGCCGCCCCAGTAGGTCTTCACGTTCGGCTTGCACTCGGTCAGCTTCGCTTCAACCTGATCGAGGATGCCCTGATAGGCCGCGCTGTCGCCATAGGCCGCAAACGGGTCAAGACCCATCGCATAGGCGAAACCGATCAGCGTCGGGCGCTTGAGGCGGTAGGACACCTTGCCGGCCACGGACGCGTCGCAAAGATCGGTGTAGTCCTGCACATTGCCGGCCGCGGCGGTATTCACGACAAGGCCGCTGGTGCCCCAGACATGCGGCAGGCCGTAGACCTCGCCTTCGAAGGTGGTGTTCTCGGCTGTCGCTTCCAGCATGGAAGGGATGAACAGGTCAGCGTTGATGCGCGACATGTCGATCGGTTTGTAGATCCCGAATTCTTCCTGCGCGCTGGTGATCCGGTCCTGGCTGGGCTGCGCCAGATCGAAACCGCCGCCATTTGTGGCGCGCAGCTTGGCAATCATCTCTTCGTTGTTGGAGGTGGTCACTTCGACGGTATGGCCGGTCTCGGCCTCGAATTTGGCGATGACCTCCTCGGGCGCGTATCCGCCCCATGTCAGTAGCCGCAGCGTTTCGGCGCCTGCCATCACCGGAAGGGCTGCAATCGCGGTCGTGGCGAAAGCGATGCGCCCGATCTTATTGAGTTTGTCTGACATGGTAGAACTCCCTGTTGTTGTCTTTGAGTGCCCGGGAGCATTGACGCATCCGGCCTTCCAGCGGCGGCTGACAGGCCTGGGAAATTCGCAGACTGCGCAGAGCAGGATACAACACGGCACGCTCCCATTCTTTGGGCCGCCCGAGAGCAAAAAAGAGTCGGGCGGCTGTCATTGGCGAAAGCGTGCCGCAGCCGCGGGTATAATTCAACATTATTATTTTCGTTACATATAATATGGAGTTATGGTTGCTGCGGAAGATCGCTGCCCGGCAGAAGGACAAACGGGATGACTGTTGATGAGCCGCTGCGGATACGGCAGCTTCAGGCCCTTAATATTCTCGCCGAAAGCGGAACCATCAGCTTAACCGCCAAGGCCATGAATATCTCGCAGCCTGCTGTCAGCAGATTGCTGGCCGACTTGTCAAAGGAGCTGGGATACCCCTTGTTTTCCCGCTCCGGCCGCCGCCTGGCGTTGACGCGCGAGGCGCAGTATCTTCTGCCTGAGATTCAACGGATATTTGGCGCGATGGGGCAGATCCGCAATCTGCGCCAGAACATTCAGACCGGGACAAGCGGCCATCTGAAGGTCGCCTGCCTTCCCGGCTTTTCGACCAGCCACCTGCCCGGAGTTGTTGCCGATTTTCTGTCGGCCCGGCCCGAAGCGACCGTGACAATCGAGCCTGACCGGCCAGAGCGTATTCTGGATTGGGTCATCGGCGAACAATATGACTGCGGTATCACTGACGGGTTCAGGTCGCATCATGCCTTGGACTGTAAAACAATACCGATCCGCTGTGTCTGCATCTTTCCGGAAGGCCACCGCCTGGGAGCCAAGCGGGTCATCCAGCCGAGCGATCTTGCCGGCGAGCGCATAGCGCATGACCGGCTTGGCAGTGAGTTTTACCTGCGGTTGCGCGATGCCCTCGATGCGGCAGGGGTGACGCTGGACAGCTTTATTGAAACCAGGCAGTTCACCTGTGCCTGTGAATTGGTGGCCAAGGGTGTCTGCGTATCGGTGGTCAGCGAACTCGACGCGCAGCAATATGCCGGCAGAGGGGTCAGCTTCCGTCCTTTTTCAGCCAACATCACCCACCAGCTTTCGCTGGTCTGGCCAAGCCACAAGTCAGCGTCGATCCTGACGCTGGAATTCCTGGCGCTGTTCGAAAAAAGTCTTCAGCCATTCGCCGCACCCGAAAATTAATAGTGTCCTGAGCTACCCCCGCTGATTTCCGGCTGGGGCTGGTGCCCTGGCGCCTGCAAAGGCGGCTCCTCGAGAGGCTGCACATCTCACCCCCGCAGTATGCGCGGCTCGTACGGAAGTGGATGTCTTCGATTTGCTTGGAGCTGGGCTCGTACGGCAGCCATTCAATGCGCCGGACGAAGGTTGCCCTTGCAGCACCGCAGCGTGCCGATCACCGGCCAGGGCGGTAACCGCCGCTGTCGCAGTTGACCGCGGGCAGCCAAAGGATGAAACCGCTCCTCGGCATTGGCGCGGGTGGCTGGTGTTCAGCGATGATCTGAAAGTGGGGCAATTGGGGATCGGCATTGCTGCCTGACGATCGAGGCCTTTTCAATCGGAAGACAGGAGGTTCCCATGCCAGGGGAGAGATCGCCACCGCTTCGAGAGCGGATGATCGACAACATGCGCATCCGCGGGACGGACGACAAGGCGCAGAAAGCGCATATCCGTGCGATGAAGCATTTTGCCACTTTCCTCGGGCACCGGTTCCGACACCTCGCAGTCGCAGCGAACGGCCGAAACGGCGGACTGCGGCGCAGCATCTGACGTGCTCCCCTGAAAAGTCCGCGATTTGAAGTTAGCCTGTTCTCCAAGCGAGGAGACAGACGATGCGGAAAAGCCGTTTCAGCGATGAGCAGATCATTGGCATCCTGAAGGAGCACCAAGCCGGAATGGGGGCGAGGG
>NZ_JBMERQ010000008.1:0-150939 GCF_048820895.1 Cribrihabitans neustonicus | reverse complement strand
TCCAGCCGTCCGCCCGTCTCCCCGAGCTGCCCCGGCGCCTCTCCGCCGCGTTTCCCGTCCCTGGCTGGCGTGGCCGCCGTCCCGTCCGGTGTGTCCCCGTGGCGCCTCAGCGCCGCCGGTGAAGGGGGTTCTACGGATAGCACCGCCGGCCCGCAACCCGAAAATCACCCAAAATCCCAACTTTCGGACAGAAAAATGCAAAACACAGTAAAATCAGGTACTTACATGAAAAGAAAGTCAGCCATCCTGACCCGCTTTCCGCACCCGCAGCATCCCCCGCACCCCGCCCCGCGCCCTTATCCACAGAACCGCGCCACTTACCCACAGACCCGCCGCCAGACTCACCCCGGAATCGCCATGAATCGCCCCCCCCCCCCTGACTCGCCCCGCCCGATGCCGCCCCAGCCGCTTTCTGACCAAAAACACCCCGGGGGAGGCCAAAAGGGCCGGGGGCAGAGCCCCCAAGTCCCGCCCTTCCGTTTGTCCGGCACAAAAACGACCAACAGTGCGCGCGTTTCATGTGCGACGCGCATCGGCATCCGGTCCTAGCGTTTTCCGGAACCAGACGGCCTTCCTCCTCCGGCACAAGGACCGACCGCAGATGGACAGCTTCGCAGAACCCCGTACCGATGCCTTCGCGAACGCAGGGCTCCCCCTCCCCTCTTCCCCGCCGGCAGACCCCGCCCGGCTGGCATTCGACAGGACGCTCGCGGCCGCGCGGGGCCTGCATGCGGCGCTGCCAGCCATGGCCGCCTTCCAGCCCTGGCCGGACGACCTCACCTGGGCGGGACGTGCCGCGGCCCATGTCCCGGGTGCAGAACTGCTGGCATATGACCCGGGCCAGGCAGCCGCATCAGGCCCCGCAGCGGCGGAGGTCCGCGCGCTGCAGGAGACCCTCGCCGCCCTCGCCCCCTACGCCGAATGGCGCCTCACCTATACGGAGGCCGAGGTCGGCGCGGATTTCCTGCGGCGCTTCGGCTGGTTCGAACTGGCGGGCCCCACCGGGCATTTCCACTCGGAGCAGATCCGGATGACGGTGGGCTACTGGGGCCGCGGGCTGGATTACCCCTGGCACCAGCACGGGCCGGAGGAGCTTTACTGCGTGCTTTCGGGCCATGCCACTTTCCTGGCCGAAGGCGAGGCGCCGCTGGTGCTCACCCCCGGAGACACAAGGCTGCACGGCGCCAACCAGCCGCATGCGATGGTGACCGGGGACGAACCGGTCCTGTGCTTCGTGCTGTGGAGGGGTGAGGGGCTGGCGGAGGACCCGCGCATGTCCGTGTCGTGAGGCGGGGCCGCCCAGCGCGGCCCTCTCTCTATATAGGCAGCCGCTCGAATGGGAGCGGCTGCACAGCCCGCCCCGGAACGCTCCGGAACGGGGATTCTCGTGAAAGCGCCGGATCAGGCCAGCGCTGCGGTGACGATGACCTCGACCAGGAAGTCGGGGCGGGCGAGCTTGGCTTCGCCGCAGGCGCGGGCCGGAGCGTGGCCTTCCGGCACCCAGGCGTCCCAGACCACATTCATCTCGTCGAAATCGCCCATGTCCGCGAGCCATATCACCACCTGCAGCATGTGGTTGCGGCTGCTGCCTGCCTCGGCCAGCAACGCGTCGACCTTATCCAGGCACTCCTGAGTCTGCTGCGCCACACTGGCGCCCGCGGTGCCAACCTGGCCTGCCAGATAGACAGTCTCGCCATGGGTCACGATCTGGCTCATCCGTGTGCCGCTCTGTCTGCGTGTAATTCCAGCCATTGGCCCCTCCTCTTTCATGCTGCCATATATACGGGCAAGCCGCGGCTCCCGTCTCTTCCCGGATAGCCCGGCGCCGTCAGCCCGGCAATCGCTCCGCCACTTCGCCTCAAGAAAACTTGCGGAACAGCCGGGTCATGTCGAACAGCTCGTCCAGCCGGTCGTAGCGCTCCTTGGTCTTGTCCCAGCTCTCTTCCTGGGTGGCGGCAATCATCGCTTCCAGCAGCATCATAGTGGAGATGTTCGAATCCCAGGCCGACGGAATCTCCACCCAGCAGTTGAAGGTGTGGTCCGCGACCCCGGCAATCGGGCTCGCCCATTGGTCCGTCACCAGGATGATGCGCACGCCGCGCCCCGCCGCCAGCTCCGCCAGACGCTGCAGGTTGGTCTCGTAGCGGCGCACGTCAAACATCATCAGCGTGTCGCCCTCCACCATATCGAGCACGTAATGCGGCCAGGTGGCGGAAGAGGACGTCATATGCGTGACCCGCTGCCGGATCGCCTGGAAGTGGGTGAAGGCGTAATCCGCCAGCGCCCTGGTGATCCGCCCGCCCACCACATAGAGCCGCCCCTCGGTATTGGCGAGCTGGCGCACGGCGGCGTCAAAGGCCTCGCTGTCGAGGTTGGAGAAGGTCTGCTGCAAGTTGCCCGTGACCGCCTGTGCAAATCTGTTCAGCAAATGCCCTTCCGGCGCATCAGACGCCCAGTTTTCGCGCCGCTTGGTGGGGCCGGAGACTTTGGCCTCCAGTTCCTTCAGCAGCGCCTGGTGGAACTGCGGATAGCCCTTGAAGCCCAGTTTCTGCACCATCCGCGCCACCGTTGGAGTCGAGACCTCGGCATTGGCCGCCACGATGGTGATCGAGGCAAGCCCAGCTGCCGGATAGTTTTCCAGCAGCAGGTTGGCAAATTTGCGCTCGGATTGGGTGAGAGCGGAATAGTGTTCGCGGATCAGCTCGCGGACGGTGGCAGGCGCTTTCGGCAAGGACAGGCTCCTCTTGAGGGCGGCCTGGGGGCGTTCCCGGCCGCGTCTGAAAACATCCTTTCAGCAACGCCGCGTCTGGAAGTATATTGACAGAGTTTATCTGCCATGGAAACATTTTTCCAAAGACAGGGAGACAGCGCATGCCAGGCGGCGATTCTGAAGCGCAGCACGACGCGGTAGAGGTGGTAAACCCGGACGGGGCCGGCGCCGTGCTCCTGCTGTGCGAACATGCCTCCAGCGACATTCCTGCCCGCTACGACGGGCTGGGGCTGAAGCCGGAAGACAGGCAGAGCCACGCGGCCTGGGATCCGGGCGCGCGCGCCGTGGCGCTGCACCTGTCGGCTGCCCTCGACGCACCGCTGGTCGCCGGCCGGGTGTCGCGCCTGGTGTTCGACTGCAACCGGCCGCCCGAGGCGGCTTCGGCAATGCCGGAGAAATCCGAACTGATCGAAGTGCCGGGCAACGCGAACCTCACCCCCGAACAGCGGCAGGAACGGGTCGACAGGGTCTATACCCCGTTCTGCGAGGCGGTGACCCGAGTGATCGAGGCGCGGCAGAAGGCCGGGCTCCAAACCAACATCGTCACGATGCACAGCTTTACTCCGGTCTATTACGGTCAGCCCCGCAGGGTAGAGATCGGCGTCCTGCACGACAGCGACAGCCGCCTGGCCGATGCGATGCTGGCGGCAGCCCCAGCCCTGCCACACCGCCGCATCGAGCGCAACGAACCCTATGGCCCGGCAGACGGGGTGACCCATTCGCTGAAGGTACACGCTTTGTCGCGCGGGTTGCCCAACGTGATGATCGAGATCCGCAACGACTTGCTGCGCTCCCCCGCGGACGAACAGGCGATGGCGGAAGAGATGCTGACCCTGCTGCGCCCGGCGCTTGCCGCGCTGGCGGCAGAAGGAGGCCGCGATGCCTAGAGTGATCACCGCCTATGTCCGCGGCATCGACGCGATGAACCGCTTCATTGGCCGCTTTGCGATGTACCTGATCTTTGCGCTGATCGGCGTGCTGTTGTGGTCATCGGTCTCCAAGACCTTCTTCAACCCATCGCTCTGGACGCTGGAGACCGCGCAGTTCGTCATGGTCGCCTATTATATCCTGGGCGGCCCCTATTCGATCCAGATGGGCTCCAATGTGCGGATGGACCTGTTCTATGGCGCCTGGTCGGTGAAAACCAAAGCCATGGTCGATGCCTTCACCGTTCTGTTCCTGATCACCTATCTTGGCATTCTGCTCTACGGCGCAGTGAGCTCCACCGCCTATTCGCTGGGCTACTTCGGGATGGAGCCCTTCCAGTTCTTCTGGGCCCTGCTTAAGACGCTTGTCACCCAGGGCTTTGCCGCCGCCGGTGAGGAGCTTGGCTACCTGGAGCGCAGTTCCACCGCCTGGCGGCCCTTCCTGTGGCCGGTCAAAACCATCCTCTGCTTCGGTGTCTTCCTGATGCTGCTGCAATGCCTTGCCGAACTGTTCCGGGATATCGGACGCCTGCGCGGAGTCGAAATTTAATGCCTTACGAAATGATCGCCATCGTCATGTTTGCCGGCATGATGCTCATGCTGATGACCGGCCAGCGGGTGTTTGGCGCCATCGGCTTTGTCGGCGCGGTTGCGGGGCTGTTCCTCTGGGGCACCGGCGGAGTGGAAATCCCCTTCTCCGCCTCGATGAAGCTGATGAAGTGGTATCCGCTGCTGACCCTGCCGATGTTCATCTTCATGGGCTACGTCCTGTCGGAATCGAAGATCGCCGACGACCTCTACCGGATGTTCCACGTGTGGATGGGCCCGGTGAAGGGCGGTCTTGCCATCGGCACCATCGGGCTGATGGTGCTGATTTCTGCGATGAACGGGCTGTCGGTGGCGGGCATGGCGATCGGCGCCACCATCGCCCTGCCGGAGCTCTTGCGCCGCGGCTATGACAAGATCCTGGTGACCGGGACCATCCAGGCTGGCTCCAGCCTCGGCATCCTGGTGCCGCCCTCGGTGGTGCTGGTGCTTTATGCGATGATCGCGCGCCAGCCGGTCGGGCAGCTGTGGCTCGCAGGCGTGGTGCCCGGGCTGATGATGGCTGTCATGTTCATCATCTACATCTATGTCCGCGCCCGCATGCAGCCGCACCTGGGCCCCGCCATGCACCCCGAGGATCTGGCTGAATACGAGCAGATCACCGATCACCCGCTGCGCCTCAACTACCTGACCCTGGCAACTCTGGTGCTGGTGCCGCTCCTGATCCTGACCGGTGCGACCGATGCGCAGCCCGCGCTCGGCCTCGGTTTCGGTCTCGGCG
Organism: Cribrihabitans neustonicus; assembly: GCF_048820895.1. Taxonomy (NCBI): domain Bacteria; kingdom Pseudomonadati; phylum Pseudomonadota; class Alphaproteobacteria; order Rhodobacterales; family Paracoccaceae; genus Cribrihabitans; species Cribrihabitans neustonicus. The sequence goes on along the minus strand of NZ_JBMERQ010000008.1, from coordinate 145,916 downwards.
TGCTGTCCTTCGTGATGCGGGGAAACCCGGCGTTCTACAAGGACCTCTACCTGAAAGAGAAGCACCGGCTGCTGTTCTCCGGTGTGCTGCCGCTGGCGATCTTCGCCGCGATGATGGTGCCCTTCGTGAATGGCTGGACCTCGCTGGTCGAAAGCTCCGCCATCGGCGCCATCACCGCCTTTCTGGCGGCGGTGCTGAAAGGCCGGATGAACAAGGAAGTGTTCGAGACCTCGGTGCGCTCCACCCTTGGTATCTCCTGCATGTTTATGTGGATCATCCTTGCCGCCCTGGGCTTTGGCGCGGTGTTCGACGGGCTGGGCGCGGTGAAGGCGATCGAGGATCTGTTTACCACCAAGCTGGGGCTTTCGCCCTGGATGATCCTGATCCTGATGCAGCTGAGCTTCATCATCATGGGCACCTTTCTCGATGACACCGCGATGCTGGTGATCGTAGCCCCGCTCTATGTGCCGCTGGTGGGCGCGCTCGGTTTCGATCTGATCTGGTACGGCGTGCTCTACACTATCACCACCCAGATCGCCTACATGACGCCGCCGTTTGGCTACAACCTGTTCCTGATGCGCGCGATGGCGCCGCCTGAGATCGAGCTGAAGGACATCTACGTCTCGATCATCCCCTTTGCTGCAGTGATGGTGCTGGCCTTGGCGCTGATCATGATCTTCCCGCAGATCGCTCTGTGGCTGCCGGAGTATGTTTACGGAAAATAACCAAGAGAAGCCCCGCCAAGAGGCCGGATCTTTCAACAAGGAGTGAATTGATGACGACAAGACGCAAGTTTTTGCAATCCGCCGGCGTGGGCGCCATGGCGGCACCGCTCGCCGCCCCGGCGCTGGCCCAGTCCACCATAACCTGGCGGATGCAGACCTATGCCGGGGCCGCACTTGCCGAGCATGTGGTGAAACCGGCAATCGACATGTTCAACAAGATCGCGGGCGACCGCATGCAGATCGAACTGTTCTACGCCGACCAGCTGGTGCCCACCGGCGAATTGTTCCGGGCCATGCAGCGCGGCACCATCGACGCGGTGCAGTCGGACGATGACTCGATGGCCTCGCCCACCGAGGTCACCGTGTTCGGCGGCTATTTCCCCTTTGCCTCGCGCTACTCGCTCGACGTGCCGGTGCTGTTCAACCAGTACGGCCTGAATGAAATCTGGGACGCGGAATATTCCAAGGTCGGCGTCAAGCACATTTCGGCAGGTGCCTGGGACCCCTGCCACTTTGCCACCAAGGATCCGATCAACTCGCTGGAGGACCTGAAGGGCAAGCGCGTCTTCACCTTCCCGACCGCGGGCCGTTTCCTGAGCCAGTTCGGCGTGGTGCCCGTCACCCTGCCCTGGGAAGACATCGAAGTTGCGGTGCAGACCGGTGAGCTCGACGGCATCGCCTGGTCCGGCATCACCGAAGACTACACCGTCGGCTGGGCCGACGTGACCGACTACTTCCTGACCAACAACATCTCCGGCGCCTGGGCTGGCTCCTTCTTCGCCAACATGGGCCGCTGGGAAGAGCTGCCGGAAGACCTGCAGACCCTGTTCCGCGTCTGCTGCGACCAATCGCATTATTACCGCCAGTGGTGGTACTGGGGCGGTGAAGCCAGCTTGCGCGTGAACGGCGACAAGATGAAGCTGACCACTATTCCGGACAACGAATGGCAGCAGGTCGAGGACGCGGCGGTGAAGTTCTGGGATGAGATCGCAGCCGAGTCCGAAACCAAGGCGAAGGTTGTCGAGATCTTCAAGAAGTATAACGCTGACATGCAGAAAGCCGGCCGCCCCTACCGCTACGGCTGAGGCACCGGCTGAAACACGGGATTTGGCCTGCGCCGCAGCGGGCCAAATTCCTTGCCAGAGGAATTTGCCGAAACGCTTTTCAAGCGTTTTGGCCGCAACAGACAAAGGGCCGCTCATGCTCTCCTTCGACACTCTTAAGGACCAGGTTGCCGATGGCGCCGTTGACACCGTTCTGGTCTGCCTTGTGGACATGCAGGGCCGCCTGATGGGCAAGCGCTTCCACGCCAAGCATTTCGTGAATGGCGCCTGGGAGGAAACCCACTGCTGCAACTACCTGCTCGCCACCGACCTCGAGATGTCCACTCCCGAGGGCTTTGCCGCCACCAGCTGGGAGCGCGGTTATGGTGACTATGTGATGAAGCCCGACCTCGCCACCCTGCGCCCGGTGCCCTGGCTCGAGGGCACGGTGATGGTGCTCTGCGACGTGCTTGACCATCACACCCATGAGGAAATCACCCATTCCCCCCGCGCGATGCTGAAACGCCAGATCCGGCGGCTGGAGGCGATGGGCTTTGACGCGATGACTGCGACCGAACTGGAATTCTTCCTGTTCGAGAAGAGCTTCGACGAGATCCGCAGGTCAGGCTTCCGCGACCTCGCGCCGATCTCCGGCTACAACGAGGATTACAACATCCTGCAAACAACCCGCGAGGAACACGTGCTGCGCCCGGTCCGCAATCACTTGTGGGAAGCGGGCATCCCGGTGGAATGCACCAAGGGCGAGGCGGAGACCGGCCAGGAAGAGCTGAATATCAAGTATTCCGATGCGCTCGGCACCGCCGATCACCACACCATCGCCAAACACGCGGTGAAGGAAATCGCCCACCAGCAGGGTCACGCCGTCTCTTTCCTGCCGAAGTGGAGCCACGCCAAGGTCGGCTCCTCCAGCCACGTGCACCAGTCGCTGTGGAAGAACGGCCAGCCCGCGTTCTATGACGAGGCAGACGAGCTGGGCATGTCGGCGCTGATGAAGAGCTACATGGCGGGGCTTTTGAAATACGCGCCCGACTACACCTATTTCATGGCGCCCTACATCAACAGCTACAAGCGCTTCGTGAAGGGCACCTTTGCACCGACCCGCATCATCTGGTCGGTCGACAACCGCACCGCGGGTTTCCGGCTTTGCGGCGATGGCACCAAGGCTATCCGGGTGGAATGCCGCCTGCCGGGTTCGGACATGAACCCCTACCTCGCCTCGGCCGCAATGCTGGCAGCGGGCATCGCGGGTATCGAAGAAGGGCTGGAGCTGCAGCCGCCTGCCAAGGGCGACGTCTACAAAGGCGACACCGGCATGATCCCGTCCACCCTGCGCGACGCCCGCGCCGCGCTGAATAGCTCGCAGATGCTGCGCGAGGCTTTTGGCGAGGAGGTGGTGGACCACTACCTGCGCGCCGCCGAGGTGGAGATCGAGGATTTCGACCGCGTGGTGACCGATTACGAGATCGCGCGCGGCTTCGAGCGGGCGTGATCCGGGGCGCACTCCGGCGTGCGCCGGGGGCCAGCCCCCGGACCCCGAGCAATTACGGACAGAAAGCAACACGGGCCTCGGGCCCGAGAGACTGGAGTTAGTGGCGATGAGCCAGACATTGAAATGCATCTCGCCGGTAGATGGATCGGTTTTTGCGGAGCGCGCGGTTCTTTCGCGCGATGAAGCTTTCGCGGCCGCCGGGCGCGCCCGCGCGGCACAGGCCGCCTGGGCCGCACGGCCCTTGCAGGAGCGGATCGATCTGGTGATGGCGGGCGTTGCCGCCGTGGGCGCAATGAACGACGAGATCGTGCCCGAGCTGGCGCAGATGATGGGCCGCCCGGTGCGCTATGGCGGCGAGTTCGGCGGCTTCAACGAGCGCGCCTCGCACATGGCGAAGATCGCCAAAGATGCCCTCGCCGATATCGAGGTCGGAGAGGACGAGACCTTCAAGCGCTACATCAAGCGGCTGCCGCATGGCGTGGTGCTGGTGGTGGCGCCCTGGAACTACCCTTACATGACCGCAATCAACACCGTGGCCCCCGCGCTGATCGCGGGCAACACCGTGGTGCTGAAACACGCCACCCAGACCCTCCTCGTGGGCGAGCGCATGGCGCAGGCCTTCCATTCCGCGGGCGTGCCCCAGGACGTGTTCCAGAACGTCTTCCTCGACCACGACACGACTTCGGAGCTGATTGCGAACCGCGCCTTCAACTTCGTGAATTTCACCGGCTCGGTTGGCGGCGGCAAGGCGATGGAGCGCGCCGCCGCGGGCACCTTCACCGGCGTCGGCACCGAGCTTGGCGGCAAGGACCCGGGCTACGTGATGGATGATGCCGATCTGGATGCGGCGGTGGACACGCTGATCGACGGCGCCATGTTCAACTCCGGCCAGTGCTGCTGCGGGATCGAGCGGATCTATGTGCACGAAAGCCTCTATGACGCCTTCCTGGAGAAGGCCATCGCGGCGGTGAGGGGGTACAAGCTCGGCAATCCGCTCGACAACGAGACCACCATCGGCCCGATGGCCAGCGTGCGCTTCGCCAAGGAGGTGCGGGAGCAGATCGCCGAGGCCGTCGCGGCCGGGGCCGTGGCCCATATAGAGACCGTGGCGGAAGACGACGGCGGCGCTTACCTCACGCCGCAGATCCTCACCAATGTCACTCACGACATGCGGGTGATGCGCGAGGAGAGCTTCGGCCCGGTGGTCGGCATCATGAAGGTCTCTTCCGACGAGGAAGCCATTGACCTCATGAACGACAGCGACTTCGGCCTCACCGCCTCGCTCTGGACCCGCGATGTGGAACGCGCGCAGGCCGTGGGCGACCGGATCGAGACCGGCACTGTCTTCATGAACCGGGCTGACTACCTCGATCCCGGCCTCTGCTGGACCGGCTGCAAGGACACCGGGCGCGGCGGCGGGCTGTCGGTGATCGGCTACCACAACCTCACGCGCCCGAAATCCTACCACCTGAAGAAAGTCACGGGCTGACCCCCTTTCATCTTTCCGGCAAATACTCCGGGGGGCTTGGCCCTGGCCAAGCGGGGGCAGCGCCCCCTCCCCGGTTTCATCACAGGAACACGTCTATGTCTCTCATTGGAAACTGGTCCTACCCGACCGCCATCAAGTTCGGCCCCGGCCGGATCAAGGAACTGGCCGAGGCCTGCGCGCTCGCGGGCATCAAGAAGCCGCTGCTGGTCACCGACAAGGGGCTGGCCAGCCTGCCGGTCACCCGAGGCACGCTCGACATCATGGAAGCGGCGGGTCTTGGCCGCGGAATCTTCTCCGAGGTCGATCCCAACCCGAACGAGAAGAACCTCGACGCCGGGGTCGCCGCCTACAAGGCGGGCGGCCATGACGGGGTGATCGCTTTTGGCGGCGGCTCTGGTCTGGACCTGGGCAAGATGGTCGCCTTCATGGCGGGCCAGACCCGGCCGGTCTGGGATTTCGAGGACATTGGCGACTGGTGGACCCGCGCCGATGCCGACGCCATCGCGCCGATCATCGCAGTGCCGACCACCGCAGGCACCGGCTCGGAAGTCGGCCGCGCCAGCGTCATCACCGACAGCGTGACGCATCAGAAGAAGATCATCTTCCACCCCAAGGTGCTGCCCGCCGTGGTGATCTGCGACCCCGAGCTCACCGTTGGCATGCCGAAGTTCATCACCGCTGGCACCGGGCTCGATGCCTTTGCCCACTGTGTCGAGGCCTACTCCTCGCCCCACTACCACCCGATGTCACAGGGCATCGCGCTCGAAGGCATGCGGCTGGTCAAGGACTACCTGCCGCGCGCCTATGCCGACGGCAGCGATATCGAGGCGCGGGCGCAGATGATGTCGGCGGCCGCAATGGGCGCCACCGCCTTCCAGAAGGGCCTCGGTGCGATCCACGCGATGAGCCATCCGATCGGCGCGCATTTCAACACCCACCACGGCACCACCAACGCGGTCTGCATGCCCGCGGTGCTGGACTTCAATGCGCCCGCGATCGCTGAGCGTTTCGACAAGGCGGCGGCCTACCTCGGCATCGACGGCGGCTTTGACGGCTTCCGCGCCTTCGTGCAGGAGTTCAACGACAGCCTCGGCATCCCGCGCCGCCTGTCGGACCTCGGCGTGACCGAAGCGTCGATCCCCGAGCTGGTCGAAGGCGCGCTGATCGACCCCTCCTGCGGCGGCAACCCGGTCGCGCTGACCAAGGAGAACCTCACCACGCTGTTCAAGGCTGCGCTCTGAGGAACTGATATTCGGAATGGAAACGCTCCCTGCCGCGGCGGGGAGCGTTTTTTTGTGCCTGCTTGACAGTTTCCGCATCCTGCCCGCGCGGAACAAGGCCGCAAGGCCGCCGCGCATCGCCGGCGCGGAACAAGGCCGCAAGGCCGCCGCGCATCGCCGGCGCGCCCCCACGCGGCGGCAATTTGGCGAGGCTGGGCGGTCCCTCGACAACTCATACGAACTTGGCAGCCATAAACTGCCAGCCACCTCAGTCAGGATCGCCAGCGCGCGCGCCGTCGACGCGTGGCATGCGCTTGTGACAGCCTCCTAGCGCAGGCTGCGCAGCAGATCCTGCGAAGGCGTGCCGGTTACAGGCAGCCCGCGGCTCTCCTGATACGCGCGGATCGCGGACTGGCTGTTCGGGCCGATCACCCCGTCGCTGCCGCCGGTGTCGAAGCCGTGCGCGGTGAGCCGCTTTTGCAGCGCGATCCTGTCTGCCTTGGTCAGCCCGTTGGCATCCGGCGGGAAGCCCGCGCGCAATGGCCCGCCGCCGGCAATCCGGTCCGCCAGGTGGCCCACGCCGATCGCATAGGCATCCGAATTGTTATATCGCTTGATCGCGTCAAAGTTCCTTGTGACCGCAAAGCGCGGCCCTCCCGGCTGCGGCTGGATCACCCGGCCTTCTGGCGCTTCCGCGCCGACTTCACCGCCCCACTTCAGACCGCGCTTCCAGCCATTGCGCGCAAGGTAGGCGGCGGTGGAGGCCAGGGCGTCGCTCGGATCCTCGGACCAGATGTCGCGCTTTCCGTCGCCGGTGAAATCGACAGCAAAGGCCTGGTAGGAGGTGGGGATGAATTGCGTGTGCCCCATCGCCCCAGCCCAGCTTCCGGTCATTTTTGCCGGCGTGATGTCGCCGTTCTGCAGGATCTTCAGCGCCGCCAGAAGTTGCTTCTCGAAGAACGCCCCGCGCCGCCCGTCATAAGCCAGCGTCGAGGCGGCCGAGATCACCGGCACATCGCCCCGGCGCTCGCCGTAGAAGCTCTCCAGCCCCCAGATCGCCGCGATGATCTCAGCATCGACGCCATAGGCCCGCTCCAGCGCAGCGAGCGTGCTCCGGTGGCGGGCAAAGGCCGCGCGGCCCTTGGCGACCCGCTCGTCCGACACCGCGATGGAAAGATAATCCTCCAGGCTGCGCTTGAACTCGGTCTGATTGCGGTCGCGGGTGACTACCCCTGGCAGGTAACCCGCGCCGCGGAAGGCCGCGCGCAAAGTGCCGTCCGAGATGCCCTGCGCCCGGGCACGGCCGCGGAAGCCCGCCACCCAGGCGTCATAGCCCGCGTTCGGCACCGGCCTCAGGTCCGGCGGCAGCCCGCCCGCCTCCGCGCGGCGGGTGCCCTGTATCGCGGGGCTGCCGCAAGCAGAAAGCCCGAACGCCAGAAGCCCGAAACCGAAATGCCGCCTTGAAATATCCATGCTCTGCCCTGCCTGCTGGTTTGCCCATAGGTCAATTCTTGCGCCCCGCTGCGGCGTGCCGCCCGGGGCCTGAAACGCCAGCCTGTCAGATTCCCCGAGCCGCGCCAAGGCCGCCTCCGTGCCCGCGCCTCAATTGCGGCGGCGAGCCGCCGCCCCCGCGCAACGCCGCCGGGCTACAGCGTTTCGCCCAGGCTGATTTCGGGCGCCATGCACTCGAACACCAAGCCCTCTGCCCCGCCCGCCTGGCGAGATTGCAGGATGATTTCCGCCGCGCGCGCGCCGATCCGGCGGCGGCAGGAATCGGTCGTGGCCAGCGCCAGCGGCATGCCCTGCAGGATCTGCAGGTTGTTGAACCCCGCCAGCGCAATCTCCTGCGGCACCTTCAGCCCGGCGGCCAGGCAATGCATCAGCCCGCCGACGCTCATCACGTCGCTGGAATAGTAGATGCAGTCGAGCCCCGGGCTGCGCGCCAGCATCTGGGCGGTCAGCGCGCGCCCCGTCGCGATGGAGCTTTCGCCCGCATAATGCTCCCGGTCCGCCAGCTTCACCCCCTCCGCCGCAAGCGCATCGGTGAAGCCGTCGAACCGCTTCCGGGCACGGAAGTCCTGCGGCATCTTGGTGCCGATAAACCCGATCCTGCGGTGCCCGCGCGCGAGAATCTGCGCCGCCATCCCGCGCCCCGCCTGCAGGTGCGAGATACCCACGCAATGGCGCACCGGGCTGCCGTCCACGTCCATCACCTCCACCACCGGGCACCCTGCCTGCTGCATCATCCGCCGGGTGGCCTCGGTATGCTCCAGCCCCGCCACGATCAGCCCCGAAGGCCGCCAGCTCAGCATCTCGCGGATGACGCTTTCCTCTTCAGCGAGGTCATAGCCCGAGATTCCTACCACCGGCTTCAGGCCGCTGTCCTTGAGCGCAGCCGAGATCCCGGACAGCACCTCGGGAAAGACAAAACTGTTAAGCGAAGGCACCACCACCGCCACCAGGTTCACCGATTGCGACGAGAGCGAGCCCGCGATGCGGTTGGGCACATAGCCCTGCGTGCGGGCCACCTCCTCCACCCGGGCGCGGGTCTTCTCCGATACATCCGGCGCTCCGCGCAAAGCCCTCGATGCGGTCATTTCGCTCACCCCGGCCAGCCGGGCTACATCTTTCAGCAGCAGTTTCCTCGTCATGCCTTCATGCTCCCGTACTTCTCTGCCGCCCGCAAGTCCTGCTGCCTGCCGCGCCGCAGGGCGGCAGCGGTCTTTGGCCGCAGGCTGCGGCCAGACGTGCGCGCAGGGGGAGGCTTGATTTTTGGCGCCGGTGCCGATAACGATACCGCTAACAGTGCAAGCTGAACACCCCAAACCGTTATCGATACCGGAGCCCCCCAATCCCGGTGTCAGCAGCCGGAGAAATGAGATGACCCTGAAAATTGCGATCAACGGATTCGGACGCATCGGCCGCGGCGTGCTGCGGGCGCTCCTGGAAAGCGGCGCCGAGGATGTCGAGGTGGTGGCCATCAATGACCTGGCCCCGGCCGAGACCCTGCTGCACCTGCTGAAATACGACAGCGTCCACGGCCGCCTGACGGTGCCCGCCACGATCAGCGGGGGCCGCCTCAAGGCCGGCCGCCACGACATCCGCCTCACTGCTGAACGCAACCCCGAGGATCTGCCCTGGCAGGACGTCGACGTGGCCTTTGAGTGCACCGGCATCTTCGTCAGCCGCGACACCGCTGCCCGGCACCTCAAGAACGGATCCAAGCGGGTGCTGATCTCCGCTCCCGGCAAGGAGGCCGACCGCACCGTGGTCTACGGCGTCAACCACATGGATCTGACGGCTGATGACGTGGTTGTCTCCAACGCCTCCTGCACCACCAACTGTCTCGCACCGGTGGCCAAGGTGCTGGACGAGACCTTCGGCATCAAGACCGGCTACATGACCACGATCCACGCCTATACCGGCGACCAGCCGACGCATGATGCGAGCCACAAGGACCTCTACCGCGCGCGCGCCGCGGCACTGTCGATGATCCCCACCTCCACCGGTGCCGCGCGCGCCATCTCCGAGGTGCTGCCGCATCTGGAAGGCCGCCTGGAAGGCTCGGCGATCCGCGTGCCCACTGCCAACGTCTCGATGGTGGATCTCACCTTCATGCCCGAACGCGCAGCAACCGTCGAAGAGGTGAACGCCGCGATGAAGGCTGCGGCCGAGGGCCCGCTCAAGGGCATCCTCTCCTACGAGACCGAGCCGCTGGTCTCGGTGGACTTCAACCACGACCCCCACTCCAGCTGCTTTGCCGCGCCGCAAACCGCGGTGACCTCCGAAGGGCTGGTGCGGGTGGTCAGCTGGTATGACAACGAATGGGGCTTCTCCAACCGCATGGTCGATACCGGCCGCCGTATCGGCGAAGTCCTGAAGGCCGGCTGAGCCCAAAGCGAACCCTCCGGGCGGCAGAGCCCGCGCAGGCCGGGCGCGCTCCCGCCCGTCGTCCGGCCGCTGCGGGCCCCTCCTCCCTTTGGGCCGGGCGGCGCGCCTCCCGGCGCGCCGCAGCCGCGTCACCGCCCAGGGGAAACACTGGCACATTTCCTGCCCTGCATTCGACCAAAGCTGTCGCCAAGCCGCAGGCATGCACCGCTGCCTCTCGTATTTCGCAGTACATCTGGGCCTCCCAACGGCCCCCGAATGCAGCAATGACAGCCCTGCGTGCGGCTGGCATGCGGGCGCGGAATCGGTCACACAGGCATTCAGCACTTGCAGTCCCAGCAGCCAGAGGAGCCGCCCCGCGTGACCCTAACCCGAGACACTGTCCTTGAAGCCCTGGATACCGTCACCGACCCGGTGAGCGGCACCGGCATCGTCACCGCGGGCCTGGTCCACGCCGTCACCATCGAGGGCAGCACCCTGCGCTTCGTGCTGGAAGTGGAGCCTTCCCGCGCCGAGGCCTACGGCCCGGTACGCGCAAAAGCCGAGGCGGCGGCCGCAGCGCTGCCAGGTGCCGATACGGTCTCGGCGCTCCTGACCGCTCATTCCGCCAAGGCGCCGCCCGACCTGAAGCCGCGCCAGCCGGCCCAGCCGCAGGGCCCGCAGAAGATCCCCGGCGTCGCGCGCCTTTTGGCCGTCGCTTCGGGCAAGGGCGGCGTCGGCAAATCAACCGTCTCCGCCAACCTGGCCTGTGCGCTGGCGCTGCAAGGCCGCAAGGCCGGGCTCCTGGACGCCGACGTCTACGGCCCCTCACAGCCGCGCATGCTCGGCGTCTCCGGCCGCCCGGCCAGCCCCGACGGCAAGACCATCCTGCCCCTGCGCAACCACGGCGTCACCCTTATGTCGATGGGGCTGATGACCGGCGAAGACCAGGCCGTGATCTGGCGCGGCCCAATGCTGATGGGGGCCCTGCAGCAAATGCTGATGCAGGTGCAATGGGGCGATCTCGACGTGCTGATCGTCGATCTCCCGCCCGGCACCGGTGACGTGCAGATGACGCTGGCGCAGAAGGCGCAGGTGGACGGCGCCATCGTTGTCTCCACCCCGCAGGACGTGGCGCTGATCGACGCCCGCAAGGGTATCGACATGTTCCGCAAGATGAACGTGCCTGTTCTTGGAATGGTAGAGAACATGTCGACCCACATCTGCTCCAACTGCGGGCATGAGGAGCATGTCTTCGGGCATGGCGGCGTCGCGCAGGAGGCCCGGAAGCTAGGCGTGCCGCTGCTGGGCGAGGTGCCGCTGCACCTGGACGTGCGGCTGGCAGGCGACAGCGGCACGCCGATCGTGGCTGCACAGCCCGGCAGCCCCCAAGCCAAAGTCTTCCTTGGCATTGCGGCGCAACTGGTCGAGACAGGCGCCGCCTGATTTCCGCCAGCGCCGGCTCAAGTGCCGCGCAGCTGCGGTGCACAGCACCGTTCACCCTTTAGGCGGGGCTGGGTATTTTGGCAGCGCCGCGCGCAAGGTTCCGTGGTCCGAGCCCCACCAGGCCATATCCATCATCGCTCCGCGGCCGGCTCGGGGTAACGGCGCCGGATCACTTTTGCCCCGGCTGTCAAGCAGGCCGCCCGTATCGTTTTCAAATTGCATCAACAGAAGGCATGGCGATGCGAACGGGAGGGACTGGCAGTTCATCCCGGCCAAGTCCGTACGCTCTGTCGGGGGCACCGTTCAGCCCAGCCAAGTGCCGCATGGGGGCGCGGCGGCGATGGGCGTCAGCCTTTCGGCCTTGCTCCGCGCTGGGGAACTGCTGCACAGCGCAAATGGCTCATGGTAGCGGGAAAGAAGTGGGCATTCCTGACGCACCGCCTGTCGTCACCTTGTCTGCCCTGCGCGCGCCGCCCGCTCTACCCTTGATCAGCCGCCGCCGCAGCCAGCCCGACAGCCCGTCCATCACCATCACCATCAGAACGATCAGCACGATGTAATAGGCGACTTCCTCCCAGTCCTTCCGGGTGCTGATTGCCTGGGTCAGCAACAGGCCGATGCCGCCTCCGGTGATGGCGCCGATGATGGTGGCGGAGCGGGTGTTCGATTCCAGGAAATAGAGCAGCTGGCTCAACAGCACCGGCGTCACCTGCGGCAGAACTCCAAAGCGGCCGCGGAGCACGGCACCGGCGCCGGTCGACTGAACGCCCTCGATCTGCTTGCGGTCGGTGTTTTCCAGCGCCTCCGAGAAGATCTTGCCGAAGGTGCCGGTATCGGTCACCAGGATCGCCAGCGCGCCGGTCAGCGGGCCGGGACCGAAGGCGCGCGCGAGCACCACCGTCCAGATCAGCGAGTCCACCCCGCGCACCAGGTCGAACAGCCGCCGGGTGGCAAGCGCAGGGCGCGCAGCGTCATGAAGTTCCGGGTGGCGAGGAAGGAGAGCGGCAGCGCCGCCATGCCGGCGCCGATGGTGCCGAGGAAGACCATCAGCAGCGTCTCGGCGATGGCCCCAGCGACGTCCTGGTGGCGCCACATCCTGTTGGTCCAGACATCATTCAGGATCGCCCCCGCCTCGCCCGAGGTCGCCCGCGACAGCAGCTCACCCGCGCCGAGCCCGTGATAGGGGCTGTCCAGTGTGAAAAAGAACAGCTCCCAGCCGGTGAAATAGCGGAACACCTCGGCCCGGTTGCGAGTCACCGTCAGGCGGCCCGCGTCGGTGCGCACCGTCAGCCGGTTGCGGGATTGGCTGATCCAGTCCGGCACCGCGCCCGGCGGCAGTTCCGCCTGCACCCCGGCGCTGCGGCTGGGCCGCGCCCGCACGGTGCCGTAGCCGGGGATCTCGTACTCCACCGCGTCCGGCGTGAAACGCACCACATGGCCGCCCTCAAGGTCGATTACGGTGGTCTCGCCGAAGGCAACCCAATGCGGCCCCCGGCCTGCGGGATAGGCGCCCTTGCGCTCGCCCTCGATCGCGGCACTGACTTCCCCGGTGCGGTTGTCGCGTGTGACGTGGGTTTTGTAGCTGTAGCTGTCGCTGATCAGCGTGCGGGCGTTTCCCATGTCCGCCCGCGCCCAGAGCCCGGGGACGCCGAAGGCCAAGAAAATATAGGTGAGATAGGCCAGCACCGCCGCGCGCAGCGCAAAGCTGGCCAGCCGCTTTTTCAGGAACAGGCGCGACATGTCCCGGCGCAGGTCCGCGCCGCTCATGTTGGTACCGATTATGGTCATCGGGCGTCTTCCTGTCCCAGGCGGGTGCGCAGCAGGCCTGACAGCTGGTCGGCCGCAACAATGGTGATGAACAGGAGGATGAAGATCGCCGCCGCCTCATCATAGCGGCCCTGCCCCCAGGACATCGCGTTCTTCAGCTCGTAGCCGATGCCGCCCGCGCCGACGAAGCCAAGAATGGCGGAGGCGCGGATGTTGATCTCGAAGCGCAGGAGAGCGTAGCTCACGTAGTTCGGGGCCACCTGCGGCATCACCCCGAGCATCATCCTCTGCGTCCAGGTCGCGCCGGTGGAGGCGAGCCCATCCACCGGCTGCGGGGAGGCGTTCTCGTTCACCTCGGAAAACAGCTTGCCCAGCGCGCCGGCGGTGTGGATGGCAATGGCGATCATCGCCGCCACCGGCCCGCCGCCGAGGACGAAGATCAGCACCAGCGCAATTACGATCTCCGGCACTGCGCGGGCAATGTCCATCATCCGGCGGAATAGCGGAATCATCCGCGGCCAAGGTGCCAGCCCGCGGCCCGACAGAAGCGCCAGCAGCGTGCCCGCAATCCCTCCGGCCAGGGTGGCGGCGGCGGCGATGTTCAGCGTCTCCAAAAGCGACGGGAAGAACCGCACCAGGTGGCCAGGCAGCTCGGAGGCCTTCGCCGAGGCCTCCATCAGCACTTCGGCCGGGTAGTCGAAGACATGGGCAGCGCCATCCGCAAAGGAGCCCGCGTTGCGCGCATCCGCGGTGCGGAAGCCCGCCGCCATGAGCGCGGCAAACAACGCGAGAAGGATGCCGCCATATAGCCGCTTGCGCCGCGTGAGCGCCATGTATTGCGTGCGGATATCCGCGCCTGACGGCGCCGCCGCGGTAAGGTCTGCCATGAGGTAAGTCCCGCCATTTGTCCTGCTGCGCCGCGCCCGTTCCTTCCCGATCAGGCAGGGCGCCGCGGCCTTTCCGAAATTGCGGGGGCGGGCCAGGACAGCCCCCGCCCGAGTGGTGCTGAAATCACTTGGACTTCAGTTTCCGCGCTGCAATGACCGCCTCATAGGCATCGTGGCCGATCGGATCGAAGCTTTTGGCTTCGCCCGCGGCCACGCCGTAGAAGCATTCGCGGTCCTTCTCGCTCAGATCGTCCATGAGCGCGGTCATCGTCGTTTTCACCTCCGCAGGCAGCGCCCTGCGCAGCACCACGGGGCCTTCCGGGATCGGCTTGGACTTCCAGATTTCGACCATGTCGTTCATGTCGGCGAGGCCCGCATCCACCGCACGGCGCAGCGCGCCGGACTGGTAGCCGTCTTCCCATTCGCCCAAGCCATCGGCCCAGGTCACACCGCCGTCGACGTCGCCGTTGGCAACCGCGACGATGGTCTGCTCGTGGCCGCCGGTGAAGGTCACCTCGCCGAAGTAGTCGCCGCTCTCCATGGTGGCGCCGGTTGCCTGCGGGATTTCGATCGACGCGATCAGGTAGCCCGAGGTCGAGTTCGGGTCGCCAAAGCCGAATGTCTTGCCCTCCATGTCCTCCAGCGAGGCGATGCCGCTGTCCTTGCGGGCAAAGCCGACCGAGTAGTAGCCGTAGCCGCCATCGGTGTTCACCTTGACGAGCACCGGCTCCACCGCGCCCGGGTCGCTCAGGTAGGTCTTGGCGTAGGCCGAGGCGCCGAGCCAGGCCATGTCGATGGTGCCGCCCAGCAAGCCCTGGATCACGCCGTTGTTGTCGGCGGGTGCGAACAGCTTGGTCTTTACGCCGAGCGCGTCCTCGGCGTATTCGCGCAGGCACTCGTTGTTGTTCAGGCGGTCCTGGGCGTTCTCGCCGCCCAGGATGCCGATGCGGAATTCGGTGATCCCTTCGACCTGGGCAGTAGTGGCCAGGGCAGTTGAAGCAAAGGCGGCAGCAATCAGTATCTTCATCTCATTCACTCCGGTTGGTCGCTTCCGGAGCGTCCCTGCCCGGAAGTCAGAATCTTCGTCAGGCGGGGGTAGTGGCCGAGCGGCTGGGGACAGAGCCGGGAGCGGCGCGGCTGCCGATGGCCGGCAAGGCCGGATCCAGCATCTCGATTGCGGTCGATGTCGCGGCCTCGCTGAAGCCTTCGCCCGCGCCGTAGATCTCCCGGGCCACGCCCGCGGTCAGCTGTCGGGGCAGCCCGTCAAAGACAATGCGCCCGTCGCGCATGCCCACCACCCGGTCGCAGTAGCGCCGCGCGGTGTCCAGCGTATGCAGGTTGGCGATCACCGTGCGCCCGTCCTCCTCGCGGATGCGGCGCAGGCTCTGCATAACAGTCTGGGCGTTCATCGGGTCGAGTGAGGCGATCGGCTCATCCGCCAGAATGATCGCCGGGTCCTGCATCAGCGCGCGCGCAATCGCCACCCGCTGCTGCTGCCCGCCCGAGAGCGCCTCGGCGCGCTTGGCAGCATGTTCGGCGATGCCCAGCCGCTCCAGGATGCCGATGGCCCGGTGGATGTCGGCCGCGGGGTAGAGGTTGAACAGCGCCGCCAGCACCGGGCGGCGGTTCAGCGTCCCGTGCAGCACGTTGGAGACCACGTCCATCCGCGACACCAGGTTGAACTGCTGGAAGATCATTGCGCATTGCGCCTGCCAGGCCCGCCTGGCGCGGCCCTTCAGCTGCGTCACTTCGCGGTCCTCGAACAGGATGCGGCCGCTGCTTGCGGTCTCCAGACGGTTGATCATCCGCAGAAGCGTCGACTTGCCCGCGCCGGAACGGCCGATGACACCGATCATGCAGGGCTTGCCAATGTCCAGCGTTGCGTTGTCCACAGCGATCTTGCCGCTGAAACTTTTGCTCAATTTGTCGATGCGCAGCATAGCCCCGGCCCTCTTCCTGGTGCGGGGACTGGCTACGGCGCCAGATCAATACTTCCGTGTCGCGGCAGTGAATTTTTTGTAACGCGCGCCGGGGGTCCCGGAGTCCGCAGCCGCCCGGGCGCGGGCGAACTGCCCCCTGTCAAACCCGGCCGCAAGCGGCTATACGGCCCCCGACTCCCCGTTCTCCCGATGCAGAAGGAAACTGCCCGATGGGTTTTGACCGCAACATCAAGATCGCTCCCTCGATCCTCTCCGCCGATTTCGCCAACTTCGGCCAGGAAATCCAGGCCATCGAAGCGCAGGGCGCCGACTGGGTGCATGTCGACGTGATGGACGGCCATTTCGTGCCCAACCTCACCTTCGGCCCGCAGGCGGTGAAGGCGTTCCGGCCGCATGTGAAGACGGTGATGGACGTGCATCTGATGATCGCTCCGGTCGATCCCTATATCGACGCCTACGCCGATGCCGGCGCCGACGTGCTGACCGCCCATGTCGAGGCGGGCCCGCACATTCACCGCACCCTGCAGGCGATCCGCGGGGCCGGCATGAAGGCAGGTGTCGCGCTGAACCCCGGCACCCCGGCCGAGGCGGTGGCGCATCTCCTCGACCTCACCGATCTGGTCTGCGTGATGACGGTGAACCCGGGCTTTGGCGGGCAGAAGTTCATCGACATGACCGCCAAGGTGCGCCGCCTGCGCGAGATGATCGGCGACCGCCCGGTGCATATCGAGATCGACGGCGGCGTTGATCCCACCACCGCGCCGCTGGTGGCCGAGGCAGGCGCAGACGTTCTGGTTGCAGGCTCCGCCGTGTTCAAGGGCGGCTCGGTCGACACCCCCGAAGTCTACGGCGAGAACATCCGCAAGATCCGCGCCGCCACCGAAGGCACCTGGGTGTAACGAAACCCTCCCGCCAATCGCCAGGCGCATCCGGGGGATGCGCCGCTCTTGTTGGGCCAAGCGCCGCGCGTTCCGCGCGGCGCTTTGTCGTGAGACGGCCAGCGGCGGCGCGGCCAGCCCGGCACAGCCGGGCCGCGCCCTGAGGGTCCTCGATGGGCCCGAAGGGCGCTCCCCGCTCCGGTTCAGCCGCCCTTGTTCAGGTCGTCGAAACTCTTGCCCTCGGCCACCAGCCGCTCCAGCAGGGGCGCGGGCTGCCAGAAGAAATCATCTTCTTCGCCGTAGCGGCGGATGTCGGCGAGGATGCCCTCCAGCCCCTGCAGGTCCGCCCACTTGAGGGGCCCGCCCCAGAAGCGCGGGAAGCCGTAGCCGAAGACCATCACCATATCGACGTCCAGCGGCCGCTGCGCGATGCCCTCGCCCACCACCTTGGCGGCCTCGTTCACCATCGCGCACATGTAGCGGCGCAGAACCTCTTCGTCGCTGAACTCCTGCGGCGCCACACCCTGCTCCGCCTGGTCCTGCGCGATCAGCTCCGCCACCTTCGGGTTCGGCACGCCGCCGCGCTTGCCCTCCTCGTAGATGTAGAACCCCTTGCCGGTTTTCTGGCCGAAATCGCCGCCCTCGCAGAGCATCTCGTAGAAGCGCGCCACCCGTTCGCGCGGATCGCGCGTGGGCGCACGGCGCTTGCGGGCGGCCCAGTTGATGTCAAGCCCGGCCAGGTCCCCCATCGCAAAGGGCCCCATCGGGAAGCCGAAGCCGGTCACAACCTTGTCGACCTGGTAAGGCGAGGCGCCGTCCAGCACCGCGTATTCCGCCGCCTTGCGGTAGGCGTTCATGATCCGGTTGCCGATGAAGCCGTCGCAAATGCCGGAGCGCACCGCCACCTTCTTCAGCCGCTTGCCAAGCGCAAATCCCGTGGCCAGCACCTCCGGCGCGGTCTTCTCTGCTACCACGACCTCCAGCAGCTTCATCACATGCGCGGGCGAGAAAAAGTGAAGCCCGATCACGTTCCCGGGGCGCGACGTGGCCGCGGCGATCTCGTCCACGTCGAGATAGGAGGTATTGGTCGCCAGCACCGCGCCCGCCTTGCAATGGGCATCCAGCTTGGCGAAGACCTCGCGCTTCACGCCCATGTCCTCGAACACCGCTTCGACCACGAGGTCCACGTCCGACAAGGCGGCGTAATCCGTGGCCACCGTCAGCGCCTCTCCGGTGAGCTGGGAGTATTGCACCTCGCTGATCTTGCCCCGCTTCAGCGCGCCCTTGAGGTTGCCCTCGATCCGCCCACGCGCAGCGGCAGCAGCCTCATCCGTCATTTCGATCAGCACCACCGGCAGGCCCGAAAGCAGCGCCGCGGTGGCGATCCCCGCCCCCATGGTGCCGCCGCCGATCACCCCCATCGAGGCCACCTCGCGCGGTTCAACCCCCTCCAGCTCCGGCAGCTTGCTCACCGCGCGCTCCGAGAAGAACGCGTGGATCAGCCCCTGCCGCTGGTCGGAGCCCATCAGCTCCATGAACAGCTCACGTTCCCGCTTCAGCCCGGCCTCGAAGCTCTCCGCCTCAGCCGCCGCCTGAACCGCGCGAACCGCCACGGCGGGCGAGAGCTGGCCGCGGCCCTTCTTCAAGGTCGTTTCATAGACCGCATCGAAATCCACCGCCTCCGGCGCGGGCATCTCGCCCACCGCCCGCCGCGGAGCGCCCTGCTCCAGCAGCTCCTGCGCGTATGCCAGGCCGATTTCCCGCGGCTCGCCGTCCTCGATCCGGTCGATGACACCCTTCTCCAGCGCCTCTGCCGCCGGGATATGGCGCCCGGTGGTGATCATCTCCAGCGCCGCTTCGGTTCCGGCCACCCGCGGCAGCCGCTGGGTGCCGCCCGCGCCGGGCAGGATGCCGAGGTTCACCTCCGGCAGCCCCATCTTCGCCGAGGGCACTGCGACCCGGTAATGCGAAGACAAGGCGACCTCCAGCCCGCCGCCCAGCGCGGTGCCGTGCAAGGCCGAGACCACGATCAGCGGCGAGGATTCTATCCGGTTGCACAGATCCGGCAGCCCAGGCTCCAGCGGCGGCTTGCCGAACTCGCGGATGTCGGCGCCCGCGAAATAGGTCTTTCCCTCGCCATAAATCAGTACCGCCTTGGCGCCTTCCCGCTCAGCTCGTTCGATCCCGGCCAGGAGGCCGCGGCGCACCTCCACGCCCAGCGCGTTCACCGGCGGGTTCTGCGCCTTCAGGACGGCGATCTCCCCCACCCGTTCATATGCAATTGCTTCAGTCATCGTTCTTCCTCTCTCCTCCCCGGGTGCCGCACAGGCGGCTTCGGGTCTCATCCGATAGGGCCACAGAGGCGCCCCCGCGCCAAGCCTCCCAGGCCGCAGAGCGGCCCGGCTCTCCCCGCATGTAACAAACTTCCAGGACACATGGAACTTGCGGAACTTTCCTGCCGCCCCCCCTTCCCCCGCAGCTCCGCGCCTTCGCATCCGAGCGCCAGGAGTTCCTTCCGCAGCGTTACCTTTTCACTTTCCTGAAGACACACGCGCCGCAGCTTCGGTTCGAAGCCGGCATTCCCCCGCACCTATGCCGCCGGGCATCCCCGGCACAGACTAGAGGCACCGCCCCCCAGGATTCAGACATTCTAAATATAGGTTATTTATAGTGGCACCACTTAGTAAAAGGGTAAGTGGCATGTCTCTCATCGGGCTCTGGGCTTTCTGGACCGGCGACGGAAACGGGAAGGACACATCCGGGAACAGCAATGACGCCGTCTTTCACAATGGTGCCGCGCAGGACATGTCCGGGGCCGCCACCTTCGATGGCGTCAACGATTATGTTGAGATCGCGGACGCGCCGCAATACGCGGTCACGGAAGGGACCATCCGAACGACGTTTACCACGGCGCATGGCAGCTTGGACGGTTTCCGCAGCACGAATATCAACGACAGCAGCTTCCAAACACTCGTATCACGCGACTCCAGCGGCTATGACGGCGGCGGCCACCTGACAATCATGGTCGACGGCGACGGCTCCCTGCTGGTGCGCCACCAATCTGCAACCCAGGATTATTACATACACACCGCCGCGGGCGTGATCACAGAAGGCCAGAAAGCCGATCTCGTCTACGAGTTCAGCCCTACCGGCGGAATGATCCTCTATGTGGACGGCGTGGCTGTCGGCGCCAATAGCGACGCCGTGACAAATGGCGATTCCCTGGCGCTGTCACAGAACAACGAGCCCTGGACTCTGGGCGCCAGCCAAACCCACAGCAGTGACAACACCGCCGACAAATTGCGGCAGTTCTTCGAAGGCTCGATCGATCATTTCGAGATCTACAGCGACGCCCGTTCGCCCACGGAACTCAACACCCTCCACGACATGTCCGACGGCCATGATGACGGCATCATCACCGGCACTGCGGGCCACGACACCATCTACGGGGGCAACAGCGCGGGCGAACCGGATGGCGGCGCCGTCACCAACGACACGATCGGCGCCGGCGCCGGGGATGACCTCGTTTATGCAGGCGACGGCAACGACCAGGTCTTTGGCGGCGCCGGGAACGACACCATCAAGGGCGGCGGCGGCAGCGACCAGATCCGCGGCGGCGACGGTAATGATGCCCTTTTCGGAGGCAGCGGCAATGATGCCCTCTCCGGAGGTGCGGGTGACGATACCATCCAGGGCGGCACCGGCAGTGACACCATCACGGGCGGCACCGGCAATGACCGGATCCACACCGGCGACGGCGACGATCTGCTGATTTTCCAGAAGAGCGCCGGGCACACGGTGATTCTGGATTTCGACATCGGCGACGACAATACCGACGGTTTCTCCAACGACCAGCTCGACGTGGCCGGCCTGCGCGACGCGACCGGGCAGCCGGTCTCGGTCTGGGACGTCAGCGTCAGCGACGATGGCCATGGCAATGCGCTGCTGACCTTCCCGGAAGGTGAAACCATCACCTTCTACGGCATCGCCCCCGGGCAGATGACTACACAGCAGATGGTCGCCTCGGGGATCCCCTGCTTCACCGCAGAGACGCTGATCCGCACGCCGGGCGGACTGCGGGCGGCCGGGGATCTGCGAGCGGGCGATCTGGTCAGCACGCTGGACCGGGGCGTGCAGCCGGTGGTCTGGGCCGGGCAGACAAGCCTGGGGCCAAAGGCGCTCGCCACGCGTCCGAACTTGCGCCCCGTGCGCCTCTCCGCCCGCTGGACCGGTACCGGCCGCAGCCTCACGGTGTCGCCGCAGCACGGCATCGCCGTCCGCACTGCCGGCGGACGGCGTCTGCTGGCGCGGGCCATCCAGCTGGCGCGGCTCGAAGGCGGCGCCGTGCGGGTGATGTGCGGCGCGCGGTCCGTCACCTACGTGCACCTGATGCTGCCGCAACACAGCCTGCTCTGCTCCGCCGGCCTCGCAACGGAGAGTTTTTACCCCGGCCCCCGCGCTTTGTCCTGCCTCTCCCCAGCCGCGCTGCTGCAGCTTGCGGCCGCGCTGCCGCAGCTCGGACAAAGGCCGGTCAGAGCGGCCTACGGCAAGCCCGCATTGCCCTATGCCCGCCGCAGGCAGCTGCCTGCCCACATCCGCGCGCTGCGTCCCCTGCGTGAGGGGGCTGCGCAGGCAGGCCGGTCAGACTGGCGCCCATCCTGCACGCACACCGGCTAGCGGCGCGTCGGCGGCGCTCGAAGCGGTCAGCGTCCGCCCTACCTGCCGCCGCTCCGGCAGTATATCCGCATATCCGCCAGATGCCCGGCCGCCCCGATTTCAGCCCCGCGGAACCGGCCCGCGGTACGCAGCGGTCAGCTCCGGATCCAGCTCCCCAGGCTCGTAGACGCCTAACAGAATGCCCTTGCGATCCGAGTCGCCGCGCCGGGCGATGATCTCCGCATCCGGCACCGTGATCCGCTGCGACATCCGCAGGCCCCAGGCGTGGAGCCGGTCATACATCTGCGCAATCACTTCCCGGTGCGCGGCACTGGCGCCGAGGTCCTCCAGCTCGCCCGGGTCATTCTCCATGTCGAACAGCATCGGCCGCATCCCGCCCTCGGCATGCATGAACTTCCAGCGCTTATCCGCGACCATGAACAGCCGCGCGTCCTTCGGCGCCAGCCCCAGCGCCGCGCAAAGCGGCATGGTGGAATAGTCGAACTCCGACACCGCGAACTCCCGCCATTCCGGCCGCTCGCCCCGGATAAGCGGCAACAGTGAGCGCCCCTCCAGGATATGCGGTGCAGGATCGCCCCCGGCCGCCTCCAGGAAGGTGGGCAGCACGTCGACCGCCTCAACCAGCTCGCCGCATACCGTGCCGCGAGTGGCATCAGCCTCAGGGCGCGGGTCAAAGACGATCAGCGGCACCTTGACCGAAACCTCGTGAAACAGGTTCTTCTCGCCCAGCCAGTGGTCACCCAGGTAATCGCCATGGTCCGATGTCAGCACGATCATCGTGTCCTGCATGCGCCCGGTCTTCTCCAGCCACCCAAACAGCCGACCCATCTGGTCGTCAGCCTGCTTGATCAGCCCCATGTAGGCGGGGATCACTTTCTGCCGCACCTCCTCGCGGCTGAAGGCGCGGCCGATCGGATTATTCATCATCCCGGCAAAGACCGGGTGCGGATCGGCGCGCTCCCCCGCGCTGCGCATTGCGGGAAGCACGTGCTCCGGCCCGTACATGTCGTGGTAGGGTGCGGGCACAATATAGGGCCAATGCGGCTTGATGTAGCTCAGATGCGCGCACCAGGGGCTTTCGGCCTGCTCGATAAATTTCATTGCCTGTGTGGTGAGCCAGGGGGTCTCGCTGTCCTCTTCGGCGATATTGGCGGGCTTGCCGGCATTCACCATGAACCAGCCCGAAGCGATGTCTCCACCCTCAACGCCAGCATTGGCAAAATCAGCCCAGGGGTTATCCCCCGGGTAGCCCTTTGCCTTGAGGTACTCGTTGTAAGGGCTGCGCCGCGGGTCATAGAAACCGTCCGGGCCCTCCGCCCAGAGCCCGTCGTCGCGCACATAGGGGTCAAAACCGCATTCCGCCTGACGCACCCCGATTACGCTGTCAGGCGCCAGCCCCAGCCGCGCCATGCCCTCGGCATCCGCGGCCATGTGGGTCTTTCCGATCAGGTGGCAGCCCATGCCCGCCTTGCGCAGGTGGTCGCCCATCGTCCACTCGCCGACCCGCAGCGGATAGCCGTTGAACTGCACGCCGTGGCTGGAAGGGTAGCGCCCGGTATAGCTCGACATCCTTGAAGAGCCGCAGGTGGGCGATTGCACATAGGCGCGCGAGAAGCGCACGCCCCTTGCGGCGAGCGCATCGATATGCGGGGTCTCGAGATGCGGATGGCCCGCGCAGCTGAGGTAGTCAAAGCGCAGCTGATCGAACATGATGTAGAGAATATTCACCTTGGTCTCCCCGCCGCACTGCATTTGGTCATGGCGCAACTATTGAACAGGTGAAGCAGAATGGCGAGCGCGAATGCCGCCCGGCGCCCGCCGCCGGCAATCAAGCCTGTTCAACAAACAGGGCTCTCCCGCCCGTCGTCTGCCTTTCTGGCGAAAGGCCTCCTCCCGTTGGGCCGGGCGCCGCGCAGGGCGCGGCGCCCGGCCCAACGGGAGCGGGGGCATTATCGATGCACCCGGCGACGGGCGGGAGGGTCCCGGCTGGATGAGGAGAACCTCCCCCATCAGGACACCTCCGCCCTTGCCACCAAACCATTGGGCTGCCCCGGCTGGCAATACGTTACAGAAACCTCTAACCAGCCAAACTTCGGTTACAAATGCCTTGCTGCGAATCATCTTCCGGCGTATCACCGACCCAACGGTCGGCTTATCTGCCGCCAGTGAGGAGACGCGAATACCATGGAAGCTTTCATCTGCGATGCCACCCGCACCCCGATCGGCCGCTACGGCGGCGCGCTGAGCCAGGTCCGCACCGACGACCTTGCCGCCGCGCCGATCGCTGCGCTGATGGCGCGCAACCCGCAGGTTGACTGGGCCAGCCTCGACGATGTGATCTTCGGCGACGCCAACCAGGCCGGTGAAAGCAACCGCAACGTCGCGCGCATGGCGGCCCTGCTTGCAGGCCTGCCGGTGGATGTGCCGGGCACCACGATCAACCGGCTCTGCGCCTCCGGCATGGACGCGGCC
The DNA here is from genome assembly GCF_048820895.1 of Cribrihabitans neustonicus. Lineage (NCBI taxonomy): Bacteria > Pseudomonadati > Pseudomonadota > Alphaproteobacteria > Rhodobacterales > Paracoccaceae > Cribrihabitans > Cribrihabitans neustonicus. The sequence continues at coordinate 121,995 of NZ_JBMERQ010000008.1, read as the reverse complement.
GGCATGGCGGCGCGGGCGATCCGCGCGGGCGACTACGACATGGCCATCGCCGGCGGCGTCGAGAGCATGAGCCGCGCGCCTTTCGTGATGCCCAAGGCCACCTCCGCCTTCAGCCGCGCCAACGCGGTCTATGACACCACCATCGGCTGGCGCTTCGTGAATCCGAAGATGGAGAAGATGTACGGCACCGACTCGATGCCGCAGACCGCCGACAACGTGGCCGAGGATTACGGTGTTTCCCGCGAGGACCAGGACGCCTTTGCCGCCCGCAGCCAGGCCCGCTGGGCCGCCGCGCATGAGGCGGGGGTGTTCGCGCATGAGATCACGCCGGTGACGATCCCGCAGCGCAAGGGCGAGGATATCGTCGTCGCCACGGACGAGCACCCCCGCCCCGGCACCACGGCGGAGAAGCTCGCAGGGCTGAAGGGCGTCAACGGCCCCGAGAAGACAGTGACCGCTGGCAATGCCTCCGGCGTCAACGACGGCGCCGCGGCGATCCTGCTCGCGAACGAAGCGGCGGCGGAGAAGAACGGACTCACCCCGATTGCCCGCATCGTCGGCATGGCGGCCGCGGGCGTGGAGCCGCGGGTGATGGGCATCGGCCCGGTGCCCGCAACCCGCAAGCTGCTGGCCCGCACTGGCCTCACCATCGAGCAGATAGACGTGATCGAGCTGAACGAGGCCTTCGCCTCGCAGGGTCTGGCGACGCTTCGGGAACTTGGCGTTCCGGACGATGCGCCCCATGTTAATCCTAATGGCGGCGCCATCGCACTGGGCCACCCGCTCGGCATGTCCGGCGCGCGGCTGGTGCTGACCGCCGCCTACCAGCTGCAGCGCACCGGCGGGCGCTATGCGCTCTGCACCATGTGCGTCGGCGTCGGTCAGGGCACCGCCCTGATCCTGGAACGCGTGTAACCCGGTTAACCCCTGAGGGGAGGTACAAGTCATGTATGCACAGATGGTGAAGTCCGAGGCGACCCAGGACGACCCGGAAAAGCTCGCCGAATTCCAGGCGCGCATCGACGCGGGCGAGAAAATCGAGCCAAAGGACTGGATGCCCGCGGGTTACCGCAAGACGCTGATTCGCCAGATCGGCCAGCACGCGCATTCCGAAATTGTCGGCCAGCTGCCCGAGGGCAACTGGATCACCCGCGCGCCGACGCTGGAGCGCAAGGCGATCCTGCTGGCCAAGGTGCAGGACGAGGCGGGCCACGGCCTGTATCTCTACTGTGCGGCAGAAACGCTGGGCGTGTCGCGCGACGAGCTGACCGAGATGCTTCTGGACGGCCGCATGAAGTATTCCTCGATCTTCAACTACCCGACGCTGAACTGGGCCGACATCGGCGCGGTGGGCTGGCTGGTCGATGGCGCCGCAATCATGAACCAGGTGCCGCTGCAGCGGACGTCTTATGGCCCCTACTCGCGCGCGATGATCCGCGTCTGCAAGGAGGAGAGCTTCCACCAGCGCCAGGGCTACGACGCGATCCGCCGCATGGCCGAGGGCACGCCCGAGCAGCGCAAGATGGCGCAGGATGCGCTCAACCGCTTCTGGTATCCCTCGCTGATGATGTTCGGCCCCTCCGACAAGGACTCGGTTCATTCGGCGCAGTCGATGGCCTGGAAGATTAAGATGAACACCAACGACGAGCTGCGCCAGAAGTTCGTCGACCAGACCGTGCCGCAGGCCGAATATCTCGGCCTCACCATCCCGGACCCGGAGCTGAAGTGGAACGAGGAGCGCGGCCACTACGACTTCTCGGAACCGGACTGGAGCGAGTTCTTCGAGGTGATCAAGGGCAACGGCCCCTGCAACACCGACCGGCTCGCCGCCCGCAACAAGGCCTGGGACGACGGCAAATGGGTGCGCGACGGCATGCTGGCCCACGCCCGCAAGAAAGCCGCCCGCAAACACGCCGCCGAATGAGCCAACTATGCTGCGCGCCCCGCCTGCCGGGGCCGCCGCAGCCAGGAGTATCTGAGCAATGAAAAACGAATGGCCCCTCTGGGAAGTCTTCATCCGCGGCCAGCATGGCATGAGCCACCGCCACGTCGGCTCCCTGCATGCGCCCGACGCCGAGATGGCGATCAAGAACGCCCGCGACGTCTACACCCGCCGCAACGAGGGCGTGTCGATCTGGGTGGTCGAGGCCGCGGCCATCACCGCGTCGTCTCCCAGCGACAAAGGCCCGCTCTACGAGCCGTCTGAGAGCAAGGTCTACCGCCACCCGACCTTCTTTGACATCCCCGAAGAAGTGGGGGCGATGTGATGACCGCCGCCGCCGCCAAAACCGAAACCGCGCTCAGCCATGATGAGGCGTTCGAGCAGTTCCTCTTGCGGATGGGCGACAACACGCTGATCCTCGGCCACCGCGTCAGCGAGTGGTGCGGCCACGCGCCCGTACTGGAAGAGGACATCGCACTCGCCAACATTGCGCTGGACCTGATTGGCCAGACCCAGATGTGGCTCGGCCTCGCGGCCGAGGTTCAGGGCAACGGCAAGAGTGCCGACGATCTCGCCTTCCTGCGCGACGCCTGGGACTTCCGCAACATCCTGCTGGTGGAGATGCCGAACGGCGATTTCGGCCAGACCCTTATGCGCCAGTTCCTGTTCGACGCCTGGCATAGGCTGATGCTGGAACGGCTAAAGGCGTCCTCGGACGAACGGGTGGCCGCAATTGCGGAGAAGGCCTCGAAGGAGGTCGCCTACCACCTGGAACGCTCCAGCGACACGGTGATAGCCTTGGGTGACGGGACCGGGGAAAGCCACAGCCGCATGCAGGCGGCGCTGGACTATCTCTGGCCTTACGTGGGCGAGATGTTCCAGTCCGACGCGGTCGACGCCGCGATGGCGGAGGCAGGCATCGCCCCCGACCCGGCGGACTTGCGCGACGCCTACGATGCGCGGGTGCTGGCCGTGCTGGAAGAGGCGACGCTCAAGGTCCCGGAAAGCCGCTACGGCCACAAGGGCGGCCGCACCGGCCAGATGCACACCGAGCACCTGGGCCATCTCCTAACCCAGATGCAATGGCTGCAACGCGCCTACCCCGGCGCCAAGTGGTAACGCCACGGTTCAAGTACTGAGGGCGGCCCCCGGCCTCGGGTGGGGGTGAAGCCCCCTCCCGTGGGGAAGGTCGGGGGCTGCCCGGCCTATCGTCCGGGCGAAACAGCCAATGAGGATTTCCGCATGAGCCAAGTTACCTCTCAACCTAGCGTGGACCAGATCTGGGACTGGCTCGACGCCGTGCCGGATCCGGAAATCCCGGTAATCTCGCTCGTCGACCTCGGCATCATCCGCGGCGTCGAGTGGCAGGGCGAAACCCTCGTGGTCACTGTCACCCCGACCTATTCCGGCTGCCCCGCCACCGCGGTAATTCAGATGGATATCGAAACCGCTCTGCGTGCCCGCGGCATCCGGAACCTCAAGCTGAAGACCCAGATCTCCCCTGCCTGGACCACCGAATGGCTGTCGGAGAAGGGCCGCGCCAAGCTGGAGAACTACGGCATCGCCCCGCCCCAGCCCGCGGGCGGGCCGGAGAAGTGCCCGCATTGCGGCAGCAAACATGTCACCAAGGTCAGCCAATTCGGCTCGACCCCCTGCAAGGCACACTGGCGCTGCCAGGACTGCCTTGAACCTTTCGACTATTTCAAGTGCATCTGAGGAGACCTCCATGGCGCGCTTCCACGATCTTGAAGTGACCGGTGTCCGCAAGACCATCCGCGATGCGGTGGTGGTCACCCTGAAACCCGCCTCGGAAGCGGCGGCGGCGTTCGACTTCACCCAAGGCCAGTACCTCACTTTCCGCCGCGACTTCGACGGTGAGGAGCTGCGCCGCAGCTATTCGATCTGTGCCGGGAAAAACGAGGGCATCCTGCAGGTCGGCATCAAGCGCGTTGAGGGCGGCGCTTTTTCGACCTGGGCCAACACTGAGCTGAAGCCGGGCGACATCCTGCAGGCGATGCCGCCGATGGGCAGCTTCTTCACCCCGCTCGACGCTGCCGCGCAGAAGCACTACCTCGGCTTTGCCGGCGGCTCCGGCATCACGCCCGTGCTGTCGATCCTGAAGACCACGCTGGAGGCCGAGCCGCACTCTTCCTTCACGCTGGTCTATGCCAACAAGGGCGTGAACACGATCATGTTCCGCGAGGAACTGGAAGATTTGAAGAACCTGCACATGGGGCGCTTGAACGTGATCCACGTGCTGGAGACCGACACCCAGGAGATCGACCTCTTTACCGGCCTGGTCACTGAGGAGAAATGCGCCCAACTCTTCGAGCACTGGATCGACGTCCAATCGGTCGATACCGCCTTCATCTGCGGCCCCGAACCGATGATGCTGGGCATCGCGAGCGCCCTGCGCAAGGCAGGCCTCGACGAAGGGCAGATCAAGTTCGAGCTCTTCGCTTCCGCCCAGCCTGGCCGCGCCAAGCGGCAGGTCAAACCGGGGGATGCCGCCTCCGGTGCCAACCAGACCAGGGCCGCGATCACGCTGGACGGCGCCACCCAGACCATCGAGATGGGCAAGGACGTCACGATCCTGGACGCGGCGCTGGAAAACGCGATGGACGCGCCCTACGCTTGCAAGGCCGGAGTCTGCTCCACCTGCCGCTGCAAGGTGCTGGAAGGCGAGGTGGAGATGGTCGCCAACCATGCGCTTGAGGACTACGAGGTCGAGAAGGGCTATGTGCTGAGCTGCCAGGCCTATCCGGTGACCGACCGCGTGGTGGTGGACTACGATCAGTAACGGCTTTCCCGGGGAGGACCGGCCATGACCGACGAGATGAGCATCGCAAGCTACCTTAAGCAGGGAGGGGTGCTCAGCAACCCCGCCAACGTCCCGCCGCGCTACCGCGCCGAGCTCTTGAAGCTGATGGCGACCTTTGTCGACAGCGAGCTTGCGGGTGCCGCGGGCTTTGCCGACATCATCAACGAAGGACCGGGCATCAAGGCCCGCATCGCCGCCGCCCGCATCGTGCTGGAGAAGTCCGACCACGCGGGCCAGGTGCTGCGGCTGATGGGCGAATTCGGCGCCGATACCGAGCGCTACGCCGATCACCACCCTTGGACCGCGCGGCTGGAGCGCGACGCCGACATCGGCCAGAGCCGCAGCAAGCACGACATGCGGCTGGCGGTGTTCAACTACCCGCTGGAAGGCTGGGCCGATGCGGTGGTGATGAACCTCCTGATGGGCCGCGCGGTGGCGGTACAGCTTGAGGAGCTCAGCCATGTCTCCTACCAGCCCTTGGCCGAAGCCTTCCGCGCGATCCTGCCAGCCGAGACGCATCACGCGGAACTCGCCGAGGAAGGCCTGATGCAGCTGGTGGAACGGGAAGGTCCGGCACAGTTGCAGGAACATGTGGATTACTGGTGGCCACGGGTCGCCGCGAGCTTTGGCTCGGAGAGTTCCGAGAAATTCGAAGGCCTTAAGGCCATGGGCCTGCGCCGCACCCCGAACCCGGATCTGAAGGCCCGCTGGGAGGCGGAGGCAGGTGCGATCCTGGAACAGGCCGGGCTGCAGCGGCCGGGGTGAGCTGCCCTGCGGCGCAAACCCTGCGCTGAACGGCAAGCGGTGCGCTCCCGCCCGGGCTTCAAGCCCAAAGAATTGGACTGGCCCGGTTGGGCCGCGCGCGCCTGAAGGCGCGCGGGCGCCCTGCGGCTGGCGGGCGGCGGGTAAAACCTGGCTGGTGCCGGGGCTTGCAATCGGGTCAGCAGGCCTGACCGAATGTTTCGCGCGCGAAACATTTTTCGATGCTTCTGCGCTGGTCTTGCTCGCATCCGCTCACGGCAATCCTTCCCCGAAATTTCCGCCCGGCGCGGAACAAGGCCGAGAGGCCGCCGCGCATCGCCGGCGCGCCCCCTCGCGGCGGCGATTTGGCTGCGGCTGGGCGGTCCCACGAAATCTCGTACGGACTTGGAGGTGATAAACTGCCAGTTATGCCGGTTCGGATCGCCTCCGCGCGCGCCGGCAATGCGCGGCTCGACGCTGAGGGGAGGCGGCAGTTTCTCACTTTGCAGTACCCGCTCGAAGGAACCGGGACTGCTCCCTCTGATCCCGTGACACCATCCCCCATTATTGCACGTGAAACATTGCCTATCAGGCGCTCCACGGTGGCACGGGAGCCGCAGAAAAAGGTCTGGACGGCTGACCCATCCCGCCCTACCCTCGCGCCCGAGCGAGAGAGAGAGGGAGACAGCCATGGCAGCGGGCAGCGCGATCCGGACCTATTTCAACGGCATCTGGCACGACGGCAACCCGGCTGTCTTGCGCGCGGCCGACCACGCGATGTGGCTGGGCTCGATGGTGTTTGACGGCGCGCGCCTGTTCAACGGGCTGACCCCGGACCTCGACCTCCACTGCGCCCGTACCAATGCCTCGGCTGAGGCGCTGATGATGGCACCGACCCACACGCCGGAGCAGATGGTGGAGATCATCCAGGAGGGCCTGCAAGGCTTTGCACCCGGTGCCGCCGTTTACATCCGGCCGATGTACTGGGCCGCCGATGGCGATCCTTCGCTGATCGTGCCGGACGCCGGCAGCACGCAGTTTGCGGTCTGCCTGGAGGAAATCCCGATGGCGCCGCCCTCGGCCAGCACCACGCTGACCCGCACCCGGTTCCGCCGCCCGGTACTGGAAAGCGCGGTAGTGAATGCCAAGGCCGGCTGCCTCTATCCCAACAACGCGCGGATGCTGCACGAGGCGCGGTCCAAGGGCTTCGGCAATGCGCTAGCCCTGGACGCGATGGGGAATGTGGCCGAGGCCGCGACTGCCAATGTCTTTATGGTGCGCGGCGGCGAGGTTTTCACGCCGGTGCCGAACGGCACCTTCCTCGCGGGGATCACCCGCGCGCGCCACATCAGGAATCTCCGCGCCGATGGGGTGACGGTGCATGAATGCGTGCTGACCTGCGAGGACTTCGAGGATGCCGAAGAAGTCTTCCTTTCTGGCAATATGAGCAAGGTGACCCCGGTCACAGCTTTCGACGAGACCCGCTATCAAGCCGGACCTGTGACCAGGCGCGTGCGCGAGATGTACTGGGATTGGGCCGCCAGCGGGGCTTGACCCGCAGCTGCTGGGTTTCAGGAACCGCCGGAGGTCTCACGCCTATCCCGGAAGCCGCGGAGCAGCTCCCCGCCCGGATGGCCCGCGCACCGTGTTACGGGACGCCGCCGCGCCGCGACCTAGGCGCCAAGGCCGGCACGGGAGGGTTCCCCTTTTGCAGCCACCGATTGAGCACCGGCACCGGCCGCCCTTGCCTGACCGGCCTCCATGCGCCATGATCCCCGGCGGAACAAAGAGAGAGCGGATATGCGCAAATTCCTTGTGGTATTGGACGACAGCCGCGAATGCCTGAACGCGATGCGCTTTGCTGCCATGCGCGCGTCACATACCGGCGCGGGGGTGACCATCCTGTCGGTGATCCCCCCGGATGAGTTCAACCACTGGATCGGCGTGGGCGAGGTGATGCGGGAGGAGGCGCGCGAGCGCATCCACGCGCATTTCGAGGTCTTCGCGAAGTGGATGCGCGACCGCCAGGGCATCGACCCCGAGCTGGTGATCCGCGAAGGGGAGCCGGTTCCCGAGATTCTCGATTACATCGAGGCGGATCCTGAGATCGGCGTGCTGGTGCTTGGAGCCGGCACCGGGCGCAAGGGACCAGGGCCGCTGGTCACCCAGCTCACCAAGAACTCAGGGACCCTGCCGGTGCCGATCACCATCGTGCCGGGCGACCTCAGCAAAGAGAAGCTTGAGGCAATCACCTGACCGGGCAGCGGGGCAAAGGCGATGCACGGCAGAATTACCTTCTGGTTCGAGTTTGCCTCCACCTACTCCTATCTCAGCGCCATGCGGATTGGCGAAGCAGCCGCGGCGCGCGGCGTCTTAGTCACCTGGAAACCGTTCCTGCTGGGACCGGTCTTTGCCGCCCAGGGCTGGGACACCTCGCCATTCGACCTCTACCCTGCCAAAGGCCGCTACATGTGGCGCGACCTGGAGCGGATCAGTGCTGCCCGCGGGCTGCCTTTCCGCCGGACCGATCCCTTTCCGCAGAACAGCCTGCGCGCCGCGCGTCTGGCGCTGGCCGCGACAGCGCCGGGCGGGGTGGAGGCCTTCTCGAAGGCGGTGTTCCGGGCAGAGTTCGGCTGCGGGGCGGATATTTCCAGCGAGGCCGTTCTCCTGGACTGCCTGCGTCAAGCGGGCCTTGACCCGGCGCTGCTGGAACGCGCCGAGGCACCTGAAATCAAATCGGCGCTGCGGGCCCAGACCGATGCTGCCATCGCGGCCGGCATCTTTGGCGCGCCCAGCTTCACCAGCGGAACGGAGCTGTTCTGGGGGGACGACCGGCTGGAACAGGCTTTAGAGCACGCCGCGGGGCATTCCGCGGGCATCGCATAATTTAGAACCGTTCCAAAACTTGACTTGCCCGGCCCCAGGGCGCATATCGGTGGCACGCTTTACGGAGGCCCGAGATGTTCATTCAGACCGAATCCACGCCCAACCCGGCGACGCTGAAATTCCTGCCGGGCCAGACCGTCCTGGAGGCGGGCACAGCCGATTTCGCCAGCGCCGAGGCCGCACAGCAGTCGCCGCTGGCTGCGCGCATCTTCGCCGTCGAGGGCGTGACCGGTGTCTTCTTCGGCAACGATTTCGTCACCGTAACCAAGGCGGACGATGTCGAGTGGGATCACATCAAGCCCGCGATCCTGGGCGCGGTGATGGAGCACTACCAGTCCGGCCAGCCGGTGATGGCGGGCGGCGCTTCGGACCCGGCCTCGGGCCATGCCGAACACTCCGGCGAGGACGAAGAAATCGTCAACCAGATCAAGGAGCTGCTGGACAGCCGGGTGCGCCCGGCGGTGGCTCAGGACGGTGGCGACATCACCTTCCACGGCTTTGACCGCGGCGTTGTCTACCTGCACATGCAGGGCGCCTGCGCGGGCTGCCCGTCCTCGACCCTGACGCTGAAGATGGGCATCGAGAACCTGCTGCGCCATTATATCCCGGAAGTCACCGAGGTGCGCCCGGTTGCCGTCTGACCGGCTGCGAAAGGACGCTGCGAAAGGACAAGGCATGAGCTCCGAACCGCTGGTTCTGGGATTTGATACATCGGCCGCGCATTGCGCGGCCGCTTTGCTGCGCGGGAACGATGTGCTCGCCGCACGGCTGGAAGAGATGACCCGCGGCCAGGCCGAGCGGCTGATGTCGCTGCTGGAAGAGGTGCTGGCGGAGGGCGGCGCCTCCTGGCAGGACCTGGACGCAATCGGCGTGGGCATCGGCCCCGGCAATTTCACCGGCATCCGCATCGCTGTTTCCGCCGCGCGTGGGCTGGCGCTGGGGCTGGAGATCCCGGCCGTGGGCGTCGACGGCTTCGAGGCGCGCGCCGCAGAAGGCACCCTGCCCGCCGTGCCCGCGCCGCGCGATCAGGTCTATGCCGCCCTGCCCGCGGGGGGTGGCAGCGAGGCGCCGCGTCTGATGCCGCGCGCGGAGGCCGAGGCCGCCGCCCGCGGCGCCGGGCTGGCGTTTGCGCCCGAGGCGAGCCCCGCAGGCATTGCCGAAGCGATAGCGCGCATCGCCGCCACCCGCCTGGACGGGCCGGTGGAGGCTCCGGCACCTCTCTATCTGCGTCCCGCGGATGCCGCACCTGCACGCGACCTGCCGCCCGATCTGATAGATGAGTGAGCCGCTTTCCCCGCAGGCGATGGCCGAGACCCATGCCGCCGCCTTCACCCAGTCCCGCCCCTGGAGCGCGGCGGAGTTTGCCGCCCTGCTGGACAGCCCGCTCAATTTCGCCATCGGCGATGCCCGCGCCTTTGCTTTAGTGCGGGTGGTGGCGCAGGAGGCCGAGCTGCTGACCATCGCAACTGCCCCGGCGCACCGCCGCCAGGGGCTGGCCCGCGCTGCCATGGCGGCGTGGTCCGCCGAGGCCCGCCGCCGCGGCGCATTGGAGGCCTTGCTGGAGGTGGCCGAGGACAACGCGCCCGCACAGGCGCTGTACCACGCCTGTGGATTCGCGCTTTGCGGACGCCGTCCCGGCTATTACCCGCGGGAGGGGCGTGCAGCGGCGGATGCGCTGCTGATGCGGGCGTACTTACGTTAGGCCACCTGCGCGGATTCCGCACCAGATGGTCAAAAACCTGTTGACCGTCTCCCCGGGCTCCGGGCTAAATTGCCGCACCTACAGGGCCCGCACAGGGCCCGGCCCCCGGTATTGGCCGGCGGCTCAAAAAACAAAACGCAGTGGGAGTATCCTGATGACCCTGATGAAATCGCTGATGGGCGCAGCCGCGTCGCTGGCCCTGACCGCCGGCGCTGCGCTTGCCGAACCGGCGCTGATCTTCGACCTGGGCGGCAAGTTCGACAAGTCCTTCAACGAGGCCGCCTACAACGGCGCCAAACAGTGGGCCGAGGAAACCGGCGAGAGCTACCGCGAGATCGAGCTGCAGTCCGAAGCCCAGCGCGAGCAGGCGCTGCGCCGCTTTGCTGAGGCCGGCGCCAATCCGATCGTGATGGTGGGCTTTGCCTTTGCCGACGCGCTCAGCCAGGTGGCAGCGGATTATCCGGATACCAAGTTCACCATCATCGACATGGTCGTCGAAGGCGACAACGTGCGCTCGGTGGTGTTCAACGAGCATGAGGGCTCCTATCTCGTCGGCATGATGGCGGCGATGGCCTCCAAGAGCGATACCGTCGGCTTCATCGGCGGCATGGACATCCCGCTGATCCGCAAATTCGCCTGCGGCTATGCCGAGGGCGTGAAGGCCGCGAAGCCTGACGCCAAGGTAATTGCCAACATGACCGGCACCACGCCCGCCGCCTGGAACGACCCGGTGAAAGGCTCGGAGCTGACCAAGGCGCAAATCTCCCAGGGCGCCGATGTGGTCTATGCCGCAGCCGGCGGCACCGGCGTGGGTGTGCTGCAGACCGCCGCCGACGAGGGCATTCTGTCGATCGGCGTGGACAGCAACCAGAACCACCTGCATCCGGGCAAGGTGCTGACCTCGATGACCAAGAACGTCGGAAACGCGGTCTACGAAGCCTTCCAGGACGGCCCGGACATGGAAACCGGCTTCTCCGTCATGGGGCTGGCCAATGGCGGTGTCGGCTACGCGATGGACGAGCACAACGCCGAGCTGGTCACCGAAGAGATGAAATCGGCAGTGGATGAAGCCGCCGAGAAGATCGCTTCGGGCGAAATCAAAGTGCATGACTACATGTCGGATGACAGCTGCCCTGTGCTGAGCTTCTGAGCACATGCCCCAGGCGATGACGGATTCCTTACATCTTCTGTTGTCCGCCTGGGGCGATCCGTCGCCCGGAAGCCGCGCCGCCAAGGCGGATGCGGCGGCCGGGCCCAACTTCTACTATTCCGATCCAAATGCGCCCGGGCCTGAGCACGGGCGCGCAGCCTTTCTGGACTACATCGCGCAGTTTGGCGCGATGCTGCACGGATATTACTTTGCCGGTTCCGCAGACGGCAAAGCAGTCCTGCCGATCGGATTTGCAGGCATGGGAGAGCCCGCGTGACCGCCCCCGCCATCGAACTCAAAGGCATTTCAAAGGCTTTTGGCCCGGTCCAGGCAAACAAGGACATATCCATTCGCGTCGCCCCGGGAACCATCCACGGTATCATCGGGGAAAACGGCGCCGGCAAATCGACGCTGATGTCGATTCTCTACGGCTTCTACAAGGCCGACAAGGGCGAGGTCTTCATCAACGGCAAGAAGACCGAGATCCCGGACAGCCAGGCGGCGATTGCCGCGGGCATCGGCATGGTGTTCCAGCATTTCAAGCTGGTCGAGAATTTCACCGTGCTGGAGAACATCGTGCTGGGCGCCGAGGACAGCGGCATGCTGATGCCCTCGCTCACCCGCGCCCGCAAGGAGCTGAAGGCGCTGGAGGAGGAATACGAGCTCTTTGTCGATCCGGACAAGCGCATCGACGAAATCGGCGTCGGCATGCAGCAGCGGGTCGAGATCCTGAAGGCGCTTTACCGCAAGGCCGAGATCCTTATTCTCGACGAGCCGACCGGCGTGCTCACGCCCTCGGAAGCGGACCAGCTGTTCCGCATCCTCGACCGGCTGCGCAGCGAGGGCAAGACGATCATCCTGATCACCCATAAGCTCCGCGAAATCATGGAATACACCGACACAGTGTCGGTGATGCGGCGCGGGGAGATGACCGCCACTGTGAAAACCGCGGAAACCAGCCCCGAGCATCTGGCCGAACTGATGGTAGGCCGCAAGGTGCTGCTGCGCGTGGACAAGGTCCCCGCCCGCCCCGGCAAGCCCATCCTCGAGGTGGAGAACCTCAAGGTGGTGGATGGCGCCGGCGTTGAACGTCTGAAGGGCATCGACCTCACCGTGCACGCGGGCGAGATCCTCGGCATTGCAGGGGTTGCGGGCAACGGCCAGTCGGAGCTTCTGGAGGTGCTTGGCGGCATGCGTGAAGGCACTGGGTCGATCAAGCTGCACGGCAAGCCGCTGCCGCTGACCGGCCATGGCGCCGACGGACGCGCGCGCCGCGCCGCCCACATTGGCCACGTGCCGGAGGACCGCCAGCGCGAAGGGCTGATCATGGACTTCCACGCCTGGGAGAACGTCGCCTTCGGCTATCACCACGCGCCGCAGTACCAGCGCGGGCTGCTGATGAACAACGCTGCCCTGAAGGCCGACACCGCCGCCAAAATGGAGAAATTCGACGTACGGCCGCCCGATCCCTGGCTTGCGGCGAAGAACTTCTCGGGCGGCAACCAGCAGAAAATCGTCGTCGCACGTGAAATCGAGCGCAACCCCGATCTGCTGCTGATTGGCCAGCCCACCCGCGGCGTTGACATCGGCGCCATCGAATTCATCCACAAGCAGATCGTCGCCTTGCGCGACCAGGGCAAGGCAATCCTCCTTGTCTCGGTCGAGCTGGAAGAGATCCTGTCGCTCAGCGACCGGGTGGCGGTGATGTTTGACGGCATGATCATGGGCGAGCGCCCGGCGGATCAGACTAATGAAAAAGAACTCGGCCTTCTGATGGCCGGCGTCGCGGGGGAGGCCGCGTAAATGGACAAAATGCCGAAATGGGCCGACGTCGTGCTGATCCCCCTGATCAGTCTGGTGCTGGCCGCAATCCTCTCTGCTCTGGTGATCCTCGGGATTGGCGAAGACCCGATCGCCGCCGTGGATCTGATGGTGAGCGGCGCGCTGGGATCGACCTATGGCTGGGGCTACACGCTCTATTATGCCACCAACTTCCTGTTCACCGGCCTCGCCGTGGCGGTGGCCTTCCACGCCCGCATGTTCAACATCGGCGGCGAGGGCCAGGCGATGCTCGGCGGCCTCGGCGTGGCGCTGGTCTGCCTCTATATCCCCTGGCCGCACTGGTCGATAGCGCTGGTCTTTGCCGCCCTGGGGGCGGGGCTCTTCGGCGCCGCCTGGGCCGCGATCCCGGCCTATCTGCAAGCCAAGCGCGGCAGCCACATCGTGATTACCACCATCATGTTCAACTTCATCGCCGCGGCGGTGCTGAACTACGTGCTGGTGAACGTGCTGCGCCCCGAGCGCTCGATGGACCCGGCCACCGCGCGCTTCCCCGCTTCGGTGCACCTGCCGTCGCTGCATGACATCCTGGCGCCCCTGGGGATCGAGTTTTCCAAGGCCGCGCCCGCGAATGTCTCCTTCCTGGTGGCGGTGGCGGCCTGTATCGTGGTCTGGCTGCTGATCTGGCGCACCCGGCTGGGTTTCGAGATCCGCGCCTACGGCCATTCCGAGCCGGGCGCGGTCTATGCCGGCATCTCGCCGGTGAAGATCATCATGATCGCGATGCTGATCTCCGGCGCACTGGCGGGCATGATGGCGATCAACAACGTGATGGGCGAGGCCGAGCGGCTGGTCCTGAACTCCACCGAGGGCGCGGGCTTCATCGGCATCGCGGTTGCCCTGATGGGCCGCAGCCACCCGTTCGGAGTGTTCCTCGCGGCAATCCTGTTCGGCTTCCTCTATCAGGGCGGCGCCGAGCTCGCGCTCTGGACCACAATCCCGCGCGAGCTGATCGTGGTGATCCAGGCGCTGGTGATCCTGTTCACCGGCGCGCTCGACAACATGGTGCGGATGCCGCTTGAAAAGCTGTTCCTGGCGCTGCGCAAGGAGAAGGCTTGATGGAATTCCTCACGATCATCCAGGTGTTCGACAGTACCATCCGCCTGGCAACGCCGCTGCTGCTGGCCTGCCTTGCGGGCCTGTTCTCGGAACGGGCCGGCATTTTCGACATCGGCCTCGAAGGCAAGATGCTGATGGCGGCCTTCTTTTCCGCGGCGGTCGCGGCGGTCACCGGCAATGTGTGGCTCGGCCTGCTGGCGGGCATCGCTTCCTCGCTGGTGCTGGCGGGACTGCACGGGGTGGCATCGATCACATTCCGCGGCAACCAGCTGATCTCCGGCGTAGCGATCAACTTCCTTGCCGCGGGCATGACGGTGCTGGTGGCGCAGGACTGGTTCAAACAGGGCGGCCGCACGCCCTCGCTGTTCAGCGGCGGCCGCTTCAAGCCGGTCGAGCTGCCCTTTGCCGATGCGGTGGCGGACGTGCCGGTGTTCGGGCCGATCTACTCCGAGCTGCTCTCCGGCCATTCGATCCTGGTCTACTTCGCCTTCCTCGCGGTGCCCGCCACCTGGTGGATCCTGTTCCGCACCCGCTTCGGCCTGCGCCTGCGCGCGGTGGGCGAGAATCCGGCGGCAGTGGATACCGCGGGCGTCTCGGTGGTCGGCCTGCGCTATGGCGCGGTGCTGATCTGCGGCTTCCTCTGCGGCATTGCGGGCGCCTACCTCGCCACTGCGCTGCAGGCGGGCTTCGTGAAGGACATGACCGCGGGCCGCGGCTTCATCGCGCTGGCAGCGCTGATCTTCGCCAAGTGGCGGCCCTGGCACGCGATGGGCGCCTGCCTGCTGTTCGGCCTCCTGCAGGCGGTGGCGCTGCGCTTCCAGAGCATCGAGCTCGGCGGCATCACGATCCCGGTGCAGGTGATGGATGCGCTGCCCTACGTGCTGACGGTGGTGATCCTCGCAGGCTTTGTCGGCAAGGCGATCCCGCCGCGGGCGGGCGGCGAGCCCTACGTGAAGGAGCGCTGAGCCGCCCTGCCCCGCGAATGGGAAAAACGCCCGGCCCCAAGCCGGGCGTTTCTTTAGTGAGATGCCGCCAAACCATGACCCGCCGCGCGCGCAGGCCACCCAGCCCGCGTCGGTGGCAGTTAATGCCGGCCAAGCCCGTAGCCCCCTCCCGGCGGAGCGCCCGCCCCAACCGATCGCCGCTGCGCGGGCGGGCGCCGGTGCCCCGCGGCGGCCAGGCGGCCTGGTTCCGCGCCGGCGGTCGCCTGCCTTTTCCGAACATCCGCGCAGCCGCCCCGCAGCGGCGCGATAAGTCCAGTTGCCGTACTCTGATCGGTCCTGCATGCTGCACAGCGGCAGGGATTCTTGATTTCTCAACGGGCGGCGGGCTAACAAAGATTATGCAGATATACCTTCCCATCGCCGAGGTCTCGGTCAATGCCTTCCTGCTCCTCGGTCTTGGCGGGATGGTCGGCATCCTCTCGGGTATGTTCGGGGTCGGCGGCGGCTTCCTGATGACGCCGCTTCTGTTCTTCATCGGCATCCCGCCCGCGGTGGCGGTGGCGACCGAGGCAAACCAGATCGTCGCGTCGTCTTTCTCGGGCGTGCTGGCGCACTTCCGAAGGCGCACGGTCGACATCAAGATGGGCCTGGTGCTGCAGGCGGGCGGCCTCATAGGCGCGGCCCTGGGGGTTGTGGTCTTCAATCTGCTGAAGGCTGCGGGGCAGGTCGATCTCCTGGTGAAGCTTTGCTATGTGGTCTTCCTCGGCGTGGTGGGCGGGCTGATGTTCATCGAAAGCCTGAACGCCATCCGCAAGGCGAGACGCGCAGGCGGCAGCCCGGCACCCGCAAGGCGCCAGCGCGGCTGGGTGCACGCGCTCCCCTTCAAGATGCGCTTCCGCACCTCCGGGCTCTATATCTCGGTGATTCCTCCGATTCTGGTGGGGGTCTGCGTCGGCATCCTGGCCGCGATCATGGGGGTCGGCGGCGGTTTCATCATGGTGCCCGCGATGATTTACATCCTGGGCATGCCGACGAAGGTCGTGGTCGGCACTTCGTTGTTCCAGATTATCCTGGTCACCGGCTTCACAACCATGCTGCACGCAACAACCAACTACACGGTGGACATCATGCTGGCTGTGCTCCTGCTGATTGGCGGCGTGATCGGCGCCCAGATCGGCACCCGCATCGGCGTCTACCTCAAGGCCGAGCAGCTGCGCATTCTGCTGGCGCTGATGGTCATCGCAGTCTGCGCCAAGCTGGCGCTCGACCTGCTGCTGATGCCGGGCGAGCTTTATACGCTCGGCGCGCCGGGAGGGCACTGACCATGGCCGCCCTGCCCCGCCTGGCTCTCGGGCTTGCCCTCGCGCTGCTTCCCCTCTCCGCGCCCCAGGCTGGCGAAGAAGAGGTTGTGCTCGGGTTGAGCCAGGACCGGGTCGCCATCACCGCTACTTTCGACGGCTCCGAGATTCTGGTCTTTGGAGCAGTGAAGCGCGAAACCCCTATCCCCGAAGACGACCCGCTGCAGGTAATTGTCGCAGTCTCGGGCCCCCAGGCCCCGGTCATGGTACGCCGCAAGGAGAAACGCTTCGGCATCTGGGTCAACACAGACAGCGTGCTGGTGGATTCGGCGCCTGCCTTTTATGCCGTCGCCACCTCCGCCCCCTTCCGCGAAGTACTGCGCGACACCGAAGACTTGCGCCACCGGGTCTCGATCCGCCGCGCGATCCGCTCGGTGGGGGCTGCCATGCACATCCGCGGCGCCCAGAAATTTGCCGAGGCGGTGATGCGCATCCGGGAGAACGGCGGGCTTTACTCGCTGCGTGAAAATACCGTTGCGGTGGACGAGCAGACCCTGTTCCGCACCGCCATCGACATGCCCGCCGACCTGACCGAGGGCGCCTATAACACCCGCATCTTCCTCACCCGCGGGGGCCAGGTGGTATCGCGCTATGAGA
Organism: Cribrihabitans neustonicus; assembly: GCF_048820895.1. NCBI lineage: Bacteria > Pseudomonadati > Pseudomonadota > Alphaproteobacteria > Rhodobacterales > Paracoccaceae > Cribrihabitans > Cribrihabitans neustonicus. The sequence goes on along the minus strand of NZ_JBMERQ010000008.1, from coordinate 104,956 downwards.
CCGTGATCGACGTGCGCAAGGTGGGGCTGGAGAAGTTCCTCTACGGCCTGTCGCGTGAGCAGCCCTTTCTCTACGGCGTGATGTCGCTGGTGATTGCCATCGCCGCCGGCTGGGGGGCCTCGACCGCATTCAGCCTGCTGCGCGACCGCTGAGGACCGGGAGCGGCGCTGCCAACTTGGCCTCCGGCCAATTCCCACCCCCGCCGGAGGCTGCTGCGCGGCGCACCGGTTCCGTGTCAGCCGCGGCCGATGTAGGGCATTCGGGTGGCCATCACGGTCATGAACTGGACATTGGCCTCCAAGGGCAGATTGGCCATGTGCAGCACCGACGCGGCGGCGTCTTCCACCGCGAAGGTATGCATCGGCTCGCCTTCCGGATTGGCAGCGGCGTGGCGGTTGCTCAGCTCCTCCACCATCGGGGTGCGGGCATTGCCGATGTCGATCTGGCCGCAGGCGATGTTGAAGGCGCGCCCGTCAAGGGATAGCGAGCGGGTGAGGCCGGTGACCGCCGCCTTGGTCGCCGCATAGGGCGCCGACGCGGGGCGCGGCACATGCGCGGCGATGGAGCCGTTGTTGATGATCCGCCCGCCCTGCGGGTCTTGCCTGCGCATCTGCCGGAAGGCGGCGCGGGCGGCGAGGAACATGCCGGTGAGGTTCACGTTCAGCGAGGCGTGCCAGTCTTCCAGCGGGATTTCGTCGATCAGCCCGGGTGGCGTGAAGATGCCTGCGTTGTTGAACAGCACGTCGAGGCGGCCGGTCGCGGCGCTGAAACGCGCAAATGCCCTGTCCACTGCCGCCGGGTCGGTCACATCGGCCGGCAGAACGTGAGCATTGGAACGATTTGCCGCCACTTCCTCCAAAGCCTCGGCCCGGCGCGCAAGCAGGCCTGCCTGCCAGCCCTCGGCCAGGAACTGCTCCGCGACCGCACGGCCGATGCCGGAGCTGGCGCCGGTGATCAGGATGGTCTTGGTCATGCCGGGGTTTCCTCCTGGGCTTCCAGCGTCAGCGCCGCGGCAGGCAGTGCCTTCAGGTCGTCGACCGGCAGCGCGGCGGTCGGCTTCGCGAGCCGGTTGCGCACCACCCAGATCAGCCGCTCCTGAGCGCGGGTGATGGCGACATAGGCGAGCCGTTTCCAGAGCGGCTGGCCCGCCTCGACCCGGCCCATGCGGGCGGCGGCATAGATGTCGGGGGCGAAGACCTGCGCGGTGTCCCATTGCGAGCCTTGCGCCTTGTGGATGGTCACCGCGGCACCGTGCAGGAAGGTGGCCCCCATGCGGGCGGCATAGGGGATGAAGGGCTCTTCCTCGTCCGGTTTCTCGATCTTCACGATGGAGGCGGCGGAGACCTGCGGGTCCTCGGCGCCCATCACGTGCAGGCGTGAGAAGCCGGGTTTGCGGCCGGGGCCGAGGTAGATCACCTGGGCGCCCTTGATCAGCCCGCGCGCCTCCAGATCGAGGCGTTTCTTGCGGTGCTTGAGCGGCAGCTCCAGCCCGTCGCAGATCAGGGGCTCGCCTGCGATCAGCGCATCTTCAGGGGCGCCGTGCACGGTTCGAAAAGCGTTGATCAGCCGGATGCGCGTCGCGTTGCGCCACACCAGCACTGGCGAGCGCGCCATCAAGTCGACCTCCACCCGCTGGCCCCAGACCACGCGATCATCGCGGCGCGCGGTGTCCTCCACCATACGTTCGAAATCCTCGAAGCCCAACTGCGGATCGGCGAGCGCGTGGGCCAGGTCGAGGATCGGGTTGCCCGCCTCCTGCCGGTGCACCCGGTTCAGAATCAAGCGGCGCGGCTCAGGCAGCGTGTCGAATACCATCGAGCCGGACTGGTTCACCGGCGCGAGCTGTGCCGGATCGCCGAACAGCACCAGATTGGGAAAGATCTCCTTCAGGTCCTCGAACTGGCGGTCGTCCAGCATCGAGGCCTCGTCAATGAAACCGATGTCGAGCGGCTCTTCGCGCCGCTTCCAGCCGGTGATGAAGTCGGAGCCGCGCAGTCCCGCAGCGGCAAGCGCCCCGGGAATTGACTTGTTCTTCCCGAAAAAGGCGGCGGCGCGGGCCAGGGCTTCCTCGCTCAGGCCTTCAATTTCGGGCTTCTCGCCGTTTCCGGAGAGCCATTCTGCAATGCGCTCATACTCCGGATCGTATACCGGCGTGTAGAGAATGCGGTGGATGGTGGTGGCGGGCACACCGCGAAGGCGCAGCACACTCGCCGCCTTGTTGGTGGGCGCGAGAATCGCCAGCGTGCGCCGGTCGGTCTTCTTGCGGCTTTCGTAATCGCCCGAGACGACGTCGACGCCCGCCTGCTCCAGCGCCTTGTAGAGCTCCGCCAGCAAAAGCGTCTTGCCGGAACCCGCCTTGCCGATAACCGCCATCACCCCGGCATCGCCGCGAGGCGGATGCAGAAGACAGTCCGCCAGATCCACCCCAGCCTTCAGCAGAAGCTCCGCCACGCTGTCGAAGGCGGTGGCCTGGTCGTCGGAAAATGTCACGGGGATCTCTGTCATGACGCGACACTACAGCCGGGCGGCCGGCTCCGCCAGCGGAACCGGCCGCCCGGCAGAGCCTTTCCATCAGGCGGTGAGAGCCATGTCCGCCTGGCTGCCAGGGCAGCCGAAGGCACGGTCGAACCACAGCTGCGAGAGATCCGGCGATATCCCGGCCTTAGCCGCCACAGTGCGGTAGATTTCTTCGGAATACTCCCAAAGGCCAAGGCAGATGCGCTCGCGGCCTTCTCCCTGCGTGGCGACGATTTCGGGGCTGAAGCCGAGGCTGCGGTAGATCCGCACCATGCGCCGGTCGAACACTCCCGCGAAATGCTGCACCGCGAAGTTGCGCATGATTTCCACCCCGCCGAGCGTCAGGGCACCCGCGGCATTGCCACTGGCGTGCCGGGACAGGCAGAAGCGGGTGCATTCCCAGATCAGCGGGCTGCAGATCGGCACACCGCCGGTGAGGCCGGGGAAGACCTCGTTAACCATGACCCGGCCGGTTGTGGGCAGAAAGCGCATGGAGCCGCCGTGGCTGCCGTCGGGCATTTCCCAGATCACATAGAGCGGGTCGAGTGCGTCGTATTGATCGCGCTCCTCGCCGCGAACGTCCACCTGCACGTCCCAGCCCAGCCGGGTCCTGAATTGATCCGCCCGGTCGCAGAACATCGAATGCGCCAGGTCTGCATGTTTGTGCAAGTCGCGGCCGTAGATGTATCGAAGCATGTTGAGTCCCCTTTAACTTGAAAAGTGGGGACAGGGTACCGCCTCCAAGGTGAGTCCCTGAGGTTGTTTTTTCCCGTTAACGCTAACGGCAAAAATCAATTGCTATATGATGATGATTCCGAGACTGATCGCCCGGGCGATGGCGTGGGTGGTGTTGATAGCGCCCAGCTTGAAACGGGCGCTTTCAATGTAGACCCTGAGCGTGTGCTCAGAGATCGAGAGCGTCTGGGCCACCTGCGCGCGGCTGTAACCGATGGCAAGAAGCGTGAGCGCATCGACTTCGCGCGGGGACAGCGGCTGGGTCTGGTCAGGGCCGCGGCTGGGTTCGAATTCCAAGGCCTTGCGGTTGAAATAATGCGCCATCAGGATGAGGTCCCGGCTGTGCTTGCCGGTGAATTTCATCCAGGTCTCATCGTCGCAGTTGTCACTTATGGTAAACACGGCAAATTGGCCGTTCGGGCCGCGGATAGGAATGGAATACCCCTGGTTCCCGACTCCATGCGCGAGCGCATCCTTGTGGAATTCGCGCGCGGGTTTCGAAGACCAGTCCAGCCGTTTCCAGTCCACCGGGTGAAAGCGCTGGTAGCATCCGGCCACCACGGGGTCGATCCGCACATAGGCCTTTTCGGCGTAGCGTTCGGTCCATTCCTGGGAATAGGTGCCGAAATAGTAATGGTCGCCGGCGCTGTCGACCCAATGGTACATGGCATGATCGACATCGAAGACCGCACAGACCTGTTCGATGATCTGTTGCAGACCATCGAGGGAAGTGGTGGCATCAAGTGCCTCCAGAATACGGTCCAATTCTGCTTGCTTCGCCATTCACCCGGGTGCCGCTGTGGTTGGGAATTGGCGCAATCTCTGTCCGAGCGACCTGCAAGGTTGTGTCCAGCTGACTGGCCAGGGTCCCCAGCCCTTTTGCAGCGGCAACCTCCCTGAGGTCAATGAGAACGTCCAATATCCACTCATTTTGTTCCATGGGCGCCCCGTGAAAAAGCAAAAACACCGTAAAATATCTGATTAACGGCAGGCGGACCTGCAAGATATTCACTATTTTTCCCTCCCCATAAATGGCGGGTTCGGATGCGATGCGCGTTAAGCGCGCGCAAACCTTCCGGAACGTGCAACGTCCGCGAGTCACTGCCGTGATTCGCGGACGTTCACCGGCGCAGCGGGCCGGTGCCGGTCTGCTTAGCCGCGCGCCTCCAGCACGTCCTGCAGGGTGCGCAGGCCAGTCTTCGGCGCTTGCACCAGCACCGACATGTTGCCCGGCAGATGCTCGTTGCGCATCATCTTCATGTGCGCTTCGGGAAGATCGTTCCAAGTGAAGACCTCCGACATGCAAGGGTCGAGACGGCGCTCCACCATCAGCTTGTTGGCAGCGGAGGCCTGCTTCAGATGCGCGAAATGCGAGCCCTGCAGGCGCTTTTGGTGCATCCACATATAGCGCACGTCGAATGTCAGGTTGTAGCCGGTGGTGCCAGCGCAGATCACCACCATGCCGCCCTTCTTCACGACGAAAGTGGAGACCGGGAAGGTCGCCTCGCCCGGGTGCTCGAACACCATGTCAACGTTCACGCCCTTGCCGGTGATGTCCCAGATCGCCTTGCCGAACTTGCGGGCTTCCTTGAACCACTCGGCATATTCCGGAGTGTTGACCGTCGGCAGCTGGCCCCAGCAGTTGAAGTCCTTGCGGTTCAGCACGCCCTTGGCCCCGAGCCCCATGACGAAGTCGCGCTTGCTCTCGTCCGAGATCACACCAATGGCGTTGGCACCCGCGGTATTGATCAGCTGGATCGCATAGGACCCCAGCCCGCCCGAGGCGCCCCAGACCAGCACGTTCTGGCCCGGCTTCAGGTCGTGCGGCTCGTGGCCGAAGAGCATCCGGTAGGCGGTGGCCAGAGTCAGCGTATAGCAGGCGCTTTCCTCCCAGGTCAGGTGCTTGGGCCGCGGCATCAGCTGCTGCGCCTGCACATTGGTGAACTGGGCGAAGGAGCCGTCCGGAGTCTCGTAGCCCCAGATCCGCTGGCTGGGCGAATACATCGGGTCGCCGCCGTTGCACTCCTCGTCGTCGCCGTCGTCCTGGTTGCAGTGAATTACAACCTCGTCGCCAACCTTCCAGCGCGTCACCTTGGAGCCGACTGCCCAGACGATACCCGAAGCATCGGAGCCGGCGATATGGTAAGGCGCCTTGTGGCCGTCAAAGGGCGAGATCGGCTTGCCGAGCGAGGCCCAGACACCGTTGTAATTGACGCCTGCCGCCATCACCAGAACCAGCACCTCGTTGCTGTCCAGCTCCGGCACATCGACCACTTCCTGCACCATCGCAGTGTCCGGCTCGCCGTGGCGCTCCTTGCGGATTGCCCAAGCGTACATCTTCTTGGGCACGAAACCCATCGGGGGAATTTCCCCCATCTCATAAAGATCCTTTTCGGGCGCCTCGTACGACATGACGTCGGTCTGGGTGTCCAGTGCCATGATGGCCTCCTTGTTTGCCTCTTTTGCCGCGGTGCAGAATCGCAGCGCTTATCTGAGGGATAGGATTGGCAGGGTAACAATGCAACCCCCTTCGGATCAACTGCGCAATTTTATGACCGAGCGGATGCAGCATCGCATGTGGCAGCCGCAGCATCGCCGGGAGCGGATGCGGGCTCCGCCAGCATTGGTTTCGGCAGCAGATGGCGGATCGATGCGGCGTAAAAGGCCAGCAGATCGCGCTGCCCCGGCGCCACCCGGCAGCGGCCCTGACGGCAGGTGATCAATCCCCGCGACTCCAGCCGCCGCAGCGCTGTGGCCATCTCGAATACGCAGTTCTCCCGCGGCAGGTGCAGTGCCGAGAACGGAATCGCTTCCAGCAGCGCAGCCGCGCGGTGGGTGACGGCAGCGCGGCTCAGATCGTCCTGCTCCAGCAGCACCGCGGCGGCCAGCGGCACCGGCAGCACCGGCACGATCTCCCCGATCCGCTCCATCAGCTCCCGTGCGAGCGGTACGGTCACCTCGCCGCTGCGCCCTTCGGCAAAGCCGCGCAGGCTGAGCGGCCGGCCGAAGCTTACTGCCGCGTGGCCGAAGCGGCGGTATCGGCCGGTCATCCACAGCCACAGCTGGCGCAGCATCTTCAGCGCCACCACCCCAATGCGCGCCCGGAAGCGGCGTTCGCCCGCGCGGGCGGCGGATGTCAGGATCTTGTCCTCAAGCACCCGGTCGTAGTTCAGCGCCACCGGCACAAAAACCACGTCGCGTGCCTCGGCCGCGCTGGCATCGGCAATGTATTTCAGCAGCCCCAGCTTGGGCGCTGCCAGCGCCCCATCGAGGCTGAGCCCGCCTTCGGGGAACATCGCCTGAGTTACGCCGCCGCGGGTCGCAAGCCGCACGTAGGCCGCCAGAACCGCGCGGTAGAGCGGGCTCAGCGAGCGGCGGCGGATGAAATAGGCGCCCATCGCCCGGATCAGCCGGGACAAGGGCCAGACCCGCGCCCACTCCCCCACCGCATAAGACAGCGTCAGCCGGTGCGCCGCAAGGTAAGTGACCAGCACGTAATCCATGTTGGAGCGGTGGTTCATCACGAAGACCACGGTGGCATCCGGGCTGATCTGGCGCAGCGCGCTTTCGTCCCGGTGGCCGAAGCGCACATGGTAAAGCGCGTTGGACAGGAACCGGGCGGCCCGGATCGCCAGACCGAAATAAGCAAACGCGGAAAACCCCGGCACGATCTCTCGGGCATAGCGGCGGGCCTGCTCGAATGCGACGTTTTCCGGGATGCCCTCGGCCGCCGCCTGCTCTGCCACGGCCTTCGTCACTTGCGGGTCGTAGATCAGCCGCTGAATCATATCGTAGCGGCGCGCCAGCTTGAAAGGCTCGATTGGCCGCTCCAGCCGCCGGTTCAGCCGGGCCACCGCGCGCTCCAGCCGCCGCCGGAAGAACCAGCGCACTGAGGGGAACAGGAAATGCGAGGCAAAGGTCACCGCGGCAAAAACCACGACAAGCACGAAAAGCCAAAGCGGAAGTTCTACCGTCTGCGTCATATCCGGACAGTTGCCCAGGTGCCGGACGTTGACAAGGAATTTGCCCAGCCACCGAATTTGCCCAGCCACCGCCCCGCCCTTGCTGCTCGGGCCATGCGGCCTTTGCCGCAACGCAGCGAATTGACAAGGGTCGATCATTACGGTTTACATCACCGTGACGAAATAAAATTACCAACACCATGAATCGCGAGGCCCGCAATGCCGCAGACGCAAAAAGACCGCCCCTGGCTGATCCGCACCTATGCCGGCCATTCCACCGCCAAGGCCTCGAACGCGCTCTACCGGTCTAACCTGGCGAAGGGGCAGACCGGGCTTAGCGTCGCCTTCGATCTGCCCACCCAGACCGGCTATGACAGCGACCACGAGCTGGCGCGCGGCGAGGTCGGCAAGGTCGGTGTGCCAATCGGCCACCTGGGCGACATGCGCGCCCTGTTCGACCAGATTCCGCTGGAGCAGATGAATACCTCAATGACGATCAACGCGACCGCGCCCTGGCTGCTGGCACTTTATATTGCGGTGGCAGAGGAACAGGGGGCGGATGTCGCCAAGCTCCAGGGGACCGTGCAGAACGATCTGATCAAGGAATATCTCTCGCGCGGCACCTATATCTGCCCGCCCAAGCCCAGCCTCAAGATGATCGCGGATGTGGCGGAGTACTGCTACACCAATGTGCCTAAGTGGAATCCGATGAACGTCTGCTCCTACCATCTGCAGGAGGCGGGCGCGACGCCGGAGCAGGAGCTGGCCTTTGCGCTTGCCACCGCGCAGGCGGTGCTCGATGAGCTGAAGCCGCGGGTCCCGGCGGAGGATTTCCCGGCGATGGTCGGCCGCATCTCCTTCTTCGTGAACGCGGGCATCCGGTTTGTCACCGAAATGTGCAAGATGCGCGCCTTCGTCGACCTCTGGGACGAGATCTGCCGCGACCGCTATGGCGTGGAGGACCCGAAGTTCCGCCGCTTCCGCTACGGCGTGCAGGTGAACTCGCTGGGTCTGACCGAGCAGCAGCCGGAAAACAACGTCTACCGCATCCTGATCGAGATGCTGGCGGTGACACTGTCGAAGAAGGCCCGCGCCCGGGCTGTACAGCTCCCCGCCTGGAACGAGGCCCTCGGCCTGCCCCGCCCCTGGGACCAGCAGTGGTCGATGCGAATGCAGCAGATCCTGGCCTACGAGACCGACCTGCTGGAATACGGCGACTTGTTCGACGGAAACCCGGTCGTGGACGCCAAAGTGGAGGAGCTGAAGGAAGGCGCCCGCGCCGAACTCGCCAATCTCGCGTCGATGGGTGGTGCGGTGGCCTCCATCGAGTACATGAAGGGCCGGCTGGTCGATTCCAACGCCGAGCGGCTGAACCGGATCGAGCGGAATGAAACCGTGGTCGTCGGCGTCAACAAGTGGACCGAGGGAGAGCCCTCGCCGCTGCAGAGCGAGGACGGCGGCATCATGGTGGTCGATCCGGCGGTGGAGCAGGAGCAGATCGCCCGGCTGAACGAGTGGCGCGGCAGCCGCGACGCGGACGCGGTGCAATCGGCGCTGGCAGGCCTGCGGGAGGCCGCCGCGCGCGGCGCAAACATCATGGCGCCCTCCATCGCGGCCGCCAAGGCCGGCGTCACCACCGGCGAATGGGCCGAGGAGATGCGCCGCGTCCACGGTACCTACCGCGGGCCCACCGGGGTTTCCGCTTCGGTCTCCAACCAAACCGAGGGGCTGGACGACCTGCGCGCCGCCGTGGACGCGGTGAGCCGCACGCTCGGCCGCCGCATCAAGTTCGTGGTCGGCAAGCCTGGGCTCGACGGCCATTCCAACGGTGCCGAGCAGATTGCATTCCGGGCCCGCGACTGCGGCATGGACATCACCTACGACGGCATCCGCATGACGCCAGCGGAACTGGTCGCGGCGGCGCAGAAGGACGATGCCCATGTGGTTGGCCTGTCGATCCTGTCGGGCAGCCACCTGCCGCTGGTGGAGGAGATGATGCAGCGCATGAAAGCGGCAGGCCTTGGCCACGTGCCGGTAGTCGTGGGCGGAATCATTCCCGACGAAGACGCCCGGAAATTGAAATCCTACGGCGTGGCGCGTGTCTATACGCCCAAGGATTTCGAGCTCAATTCAATTATTGGTGACATCGTAGAGCTGGCAAAGCCGCCTCAAATTGCAGCAAATTGACTTTGCCTGCGCAATTTTTCGCGAGAAGCAAAAAAAGATGCTGAACCGCGTCTGGTATTTGGGTCATAAAGAATGACACACCAAATCAAGTGGTGTGCCATTTGCAAAGGAGTGCCACGTGACCCAAGACCTTTCGTCGATGTCCCGTAAAGAATTGCTCAAGCTGCAGGGTGATGTCGAAAACGCCCTGCGGGAGGCAGAGTTGCGGGAACGTCAGGAAGCCCTGAAAGCGGCCGAGGAAGCCGCCGCAAAATATGGTTTCTCGCTGGATGAAATTTCCTCTGCCGCGCGCCAGAGTTCAAAAAAGACCAAGGCCGCCCCGAAATACCGCAACCCCGCAAACCCGAGCGAAACCTGGACCGGCCGCGGCCGGAAACCGCATTGGGTGCACGAAGCGCTGACCGCGGGCATGGATATTTCCGAATTGGAAATCTGAACCAGGAACAGGTGAATTCATGACCATCCACATTGGTGCCGCAAAAGGTGAAATTGCGGAAACCGTTTTGATGCCCGGTGACCCCTACCGGGCGAAATGGGCGGCAGAAACCTTTCTCAAGGGCGCAACCCTCGTCAATGAGGTGCGCGGCATGCTTGGCTATACCGGCACTTGGAACGGCCACCGCGTCACCATCCAGGGCAGCGGCATGGGCATGCCCTCGCTGTCGATCTACGCAAACGAGCTGATCCGAAACTACGGCGCCAGAACGCTGATCCGCATCGGCTCCTGCGGCGGCATGCAGGAGAAGGTTGCGCTCCGCGACGTGATCCTGGCAATGACGGCGAGCTCCGCGGGCAGCCCCTCCCGCACCATCTTCAAGGAGTTCGACTTTGCGCCTTGCGCCGACTGGGGCCTCCTGCAGGCGGCGCATGCGGCTGCGGCGAAGCGCAGCGTCACCACTCACGTGGGGGGCATCTACTCCTCGGACACGTTTTACGACGAGCGCCCCGACCTGAACGAGCAGATGGTGCGCCATGGCATCCTCGGCGTGGAGATGGAGGCTGCCGAGCTTTACACGCTTGCGGCGCGCCACGGCTGCCGGGCCCTGGCTGTGCTGACGGTTTCCGACCACCTGGGCACCGGCGAGGCGCTGGACTCCGGCGAGCGCGAGCGCAGCTTCGGCGACATGGTGGAAATAGCACTGGAAGCAGCCTTCGCCTGAGCGGCGGAGCTGTTAAGACAGGAATAGGCAGCGGGTCTCCGCTGCCTTTTTTTTGCTGGCCGCCGCAATTTGCATTACCGCAGCACGCCGCAGGCGCGCTGCCCGGCCCAAGGCCCGGCCGCCGCATTTGCAATGCGGCACCGGGGCGCGGGAGCCCTCCCCTGCCTCTGTTCCCGGAAGCGTGTTCAGCGTCCGTGGCTGCGGTCGTAGCCGTTCGGCGCCGGGCTCTGCCAGCCCTCCAGCGCACCCTCCACCGGGGCAAATATCTCGATCAGCAGCGGATGGCAGGCGGCCGCATCCGAGGTATGCTCGGCCGAGCAATCCCCGCCCGGGCAAGCGCTGAGTGCTCCCAAAAGGTCGATTTCTGCAAAAAACTCCAGGTAATCGCCTGGCCGCACCGGGCTTGCCTTCATGAAATACTGGCCGGTATCGCGGGTGAACCCCGTGCACATGAAGACGTTCAGCACGTCATGCACATGCGGCTCCGCCTCCAGGAGCGGCAGGCCGAGGTGATCGGCCAGCGCCCGGGTCAGGTTGGAATGGCAGCAATGGTGGTACTGGCTGCCCTTCAGGAGGTTGCCGGTATAGGGATCGCAACGGGTGCCGATCACGTCATGCACCGCGCCGCCGTAAGGATCGATGCCGTACCAGTCGAGCGTATCTTCGATGATGGTCGCCATCGGGCGCAGCTGCGGCAGGCTGCTCCACAGCCGCTCGCCCGTGGTGACATGGGTGCCGTGCAGCGCCCGGGTCTTGCCGGAGTAGAACCGCTCGGACAAGTCATGGCGGTTCCACAGGTTGAGATCGCCGACCTGCGGCCCCTCGACCGAAGAAATCCGGAAGAAATGCCCCGCGGGCACCTCGAAACACGCGGCATCGCGCGGCTGGGCCAGCAGCTCGCCGGTCTTTACCGCACCCGCCCGGGCGCGGCGGTAGAGCGCGAGGTCCGGTACCGGCAGAGTCTCGTTCGGGTAGCAGATCACCGGCTTTACGGCGCGGCGGGCCCCGGCGTCTTCGGGCGCGGCAGAGAGAGAGGGCATCAGGCAGACCTTCCTGTTCGTTTGCCCCATCAAGACGAAGCCGCGGCAGAGGTGCAACCCCTGCCGCGGCTTGTTCCGTCAGATCGGATCACGTCCGGTTTGCCCGGATCAGATCACCACTACGTCCAGCGGCGGGAAGCCGTTGAAGCCGACCGAGGAATAGGTCGAGGTGTAGGCGCCGCAAGAGTGAATCACCACGCGGTCGCCCGCCGTCAGGCCCAGCGGCAGCTGGAAGGGCTGCTTCTCATAGAGCACATCGGCGCTGTCGCAGGAGGGGCCTGCAAGAACGCAAGGCCCGAAGGTCTCGTGATCGCGGGCAGTGGTGATCCGGTAGCGGATCGCCTCGTCCATGGTCTCAGCGAGGCCCGAGAACTTGCCGATGTCCAGATACACCCAGCGGTGCAGGTCGTCGGCGTGTTTCTTCGAGACCAGCAGCACTTCGGCGGCAATCGCACCGGCTTCGGCGACCAGGCCGCGGCCCGGCTCGGCCATCACCTCGGCCGCATCGGGGAAGCGGGCCTCGACCTGGGCCATCACCACGCGGGCATATTCCTCGGCCGCCATCACTTCGCTGCGGTAGGCGGCCGGGAAGCCGCCGCCGATGTTGATCAGCCGCAGGTCATGGCCCGCATCGCGGCCTTGCCGCCAGACTTCGGCGACCTGATCCAGCACCGGCGCCCACATCAGCGGATCGCGGGTTTGCGAGCCGACGTGGAAAGACAGACCGTGCACCGAGAGGCCGCGGGCGGCGGCAGCGTCCATCAGCTCGAGCGCCATCTCGGGCGAGGAGCCGAACTTGCGGCTCAGCGGCCAGTCGGCGCCGGAGGCCTCGACCACCACGCGCAGGCAGACATGCGCGCCCGGCGCATGTTCGGCAAGCTTGTCCAGCTCCTCCACCGCGTCGGCGGAGAAATGGGTAATCCCCAGCGCGTGGGCAAAGGCAATGTCGGAGGCGCGCTTGATGGTGTTGCCGAAGGTAATCCGGTCCGGGGTGGCACCGGCTGCCAGGCACATCTCGATCTCGGCGCGGCTGGCAGCGTCGAAATTGGAGCCGAGGCGGGCCAGCATTTCCAGGATGCCGGGGGCCGGGTTGGCTTTCACGGCGTAATGGATGCGGGCGCGGCCCAAACCGCGGTCCAGCGCTCGGTACTGCCGTGCAACGGCCTCGCTGTCGATCACCAGGGTCGGGCGGTCGAAATGCGCTTGGGCGATGTAATGCAGGTGGCGGGGAACAGAAACAGGCTCGAGGGCGGTTTGCCCAGCGGCGAATGCGTTCATTGTCATCTCCAAAAGACCCGGCCATATATGACCGCTCAGTTCCATCAGAGACGTTACCGTCGCTACGTAACCTTAGGGGAGTGAGCCCTTTCGACAGAGGCGCGTGCGTTGGCGTCTAGAGCGCCCATATCGGGCAAGAGAACGAGTCTTTCAAGTATTTTCTGCGGCAATTTTTCAGTCTTTTCCGCAGCGCTTTTTCAGTCACAGGTTCCACCCCGGCGGCACCGGGCCGCCTGCGGCCGCGGGAGCTGAGCGATAAGCCGGGTCTGCCCTATTGCGGCTTGCGGCAGACGCGGGGCGGAGCCTCCCCCGGCTCGACCGCGCCGCATGCGCTGCAGCGCCACCGCGCTTGGGCGCGCTCCTGCCGCCAGCGGCAGTCGCGGGTAAGGCTGGTGGTGCGGCGGCGCCAGAAGAAATAAGCGAGCACCCCGGCCAGAAGGAGGAGAAGAAGCACCGGCATGGCCCCTATCTAGGCGCGGCGCCGCGACACCGCAACGGGGCCGCCGGTGGCGGGGAAGCAGCAAGTCTCAGGCCGCGGGCCGGCATTCTTCCGCCGCAGGTGCCGCAGCGGGCGCTTCCGGCGCGGCTTCGGGCGTATAGAAGGCAAAGGCCTGGTCCAGCGCCTCCGCAGCGGTGCGGGCTGCGGCGCTGCGGGTCTCTTCGGTTGCGGGAACCGCGGGATGTTGGCTCAGCGTCGTCTAGGTTGCCTCCGGTCTTTCCCGGTTTCCTCCCGCCACCCAGGCAGGGCCTGCTGCCGCGCGGCGCAGCAGGCATGTCCGCAATGGCGCCGTGGCCATTGCGAAACCGACGTGTGGGCAGCCAGTATCCCTAACCAGCCAGCAAATGCCCCGCCAGCCCCAGCGCGAATCCCGCGACCGCCCCCAGGGCCGGGGCGCTGCTGCCCCCGCCCCGCGCCTTGGGCGCGATGTCCTGGAACAGCAGGTAGAGTATCCCGCCCGCGGCAAATATCATCACTGCCCCAAGTGCCTCCGGCGCATCCGCAAGCCACAGGGTGCCCGCCACCGCGCAAAGCGGTCCGAGCGCGGCAAGGCCGGTGAAACCTGCCAGCACCGGCCAGGCCGGGCTGTCCTTGCGGCAGAGCTCACGGAAGGCGGCAAAACCTTCCGGCACGTTCTGCAGGAAGATCATCGCGGCCAGCACATAGGCAGTGGCGGCCTGATCCACCAGCATCGCCCCCAGCGCCATCGCCTCGGGCAGGAAGTCGAGCATCATTGCAAGCAAAAGCGCCCAGCTGCCGCCGCGCCGCTCCAGGGCCCCATCGACCAGGTAGAAGGCCGCCCCGCCCGCGAGGAACAGCGCCACGGCCGCGAGCGGCGAAAGCGCCTCCGCCGCCTCGGGCACCAGCACCAGCGCCACCGCAGCCGCCAGCGCGCCGCCGCCAAAGGCGGTCACCGCATGCAGCACCGCGTCGCGCACCACCGGGTTGCGGATGTGCTCATAGACGGCGAGCAGCCCGCCCAGGGGCATCGACAGGCCGGCGGCGGCCGACAGGAGAACGGCATAGAGAACGGGTTGCATGGCGAGAGCCTAGGCCCGCGCGGCAGGCTTCACAACTGCGCCGAAGACGCCGCCAAACGCCGCCGCGGTTCAGGCGTTGAGGCAGGAGGTTGCCTGCGCGGCCTGCGCCTCGCTCACGCCCGCGCCCGGCTCCACCCGGCGCAGCACCGTGGCCCCTGCCCCATGGCCCAGCACTTGGGTCTGCACCCGGTAGCTCCCTGTAATCCCGGCCTCAGCAATGCAACCCGGCAGCCGCGCGTCAGAGGCGGCGATCTGGGCGCCGAGCCGGTCGCTGTCACCCGCCGTAATACACCCCGCAAGCAGCGCCGCTGCCGCCAGAGCCGGAAAATGCCTGTTCATGCCCGTGTCCTCCGCCTGCCCTGCGCCCTGCCCTCAGGGAGGGCCCGGAACGTTATACGCCCCGGTTTCGCAGGAAACCGGGGCGCGATCAATCGTGGAGGCGCGGCAGCGGCCGCACCGGCAGAGCTTTGCGGATCAGAGCGTGCGCTCGACCATCATCTTCTTGATATGCGCGATGGCCTTGGCAGGGTTCAGGCCCTTGGGGCAGGTCTTGGCGCAGTTCATGATGGTATGGCAGCGGTAGAGCTTGAAGGGGTCTTCAAGATCGTCGAGCCGCTCCGGCGTCGCCTCGTCGCGGCTGTCCACGATCCAGCGGTAGGCGTGCAGCAGCGCCGCCGGGCCGAGATAGCGGTCGCTGTTCCACCAGTAGCTCGGGCAGGCGGTGGAGCAGCTGGCGCACATCACGCATTCATAGAGGCCATCAAGCTTCTTGCGGTCCTCGATCGACTGTTTCCATTCCTTCGCCGGGCGGTTGGTCTTGGTTTCCAGCCACGGCATGATCGAGGCGTGCTGGGCATAGAAAAGCGTCAGATCGGGGATCAGGTCCTTCACCACCGGCATATGCGGCAGCGGGTAGATCTTCACGTCGCCTTCGATCTCGTCCATGCCGTAGATGCAGGCCAGCGTGTTGATGCCGTCGATGTTCATCGCGCAGGACCCGCAGATACCCTCGCGGCAGGAGCGGCGGAAGGTCAGCGTCGGGTCGATCTCGTTCTTGATCTTGATCAGCGCGTCCAGAATCATCGGGCCGCAGCTGTCCATGTCGACGAAATAGGTATCGACCCGCGGGTTCTGGCCGTCATCCGGGTTCCAGCGGTAGATCTGGAACTTGCGGACGTTGCTGGCGCCCGCCGGCTTTGGCCAGGTCTTGCCCGTGGTGATGCGCGAGTTCTTGGGGAGCGTAAATTCAACCATGATGCCTCTCCTTAGAACGTCCGCGCCTTGGGCGCGATCTTGTTCAGGCTGATGCCGCCCTGATCCTCGGTGGTGAGCGGATCGGTGATCACCGGCCGGTAGCTGAGGGTGACTTTCGTGCCATCGACGCGGGAGACGGTGTGCACCCGCCAGTTCTCGTCGTCGCGCTCTGCGTAATCCTCGTGCGCATGCGCGCCGCGGCTTTCCTTGCGCGCCTCGGCGCCCACGATGGTGGCAAGCGCATTCGGCATCAGGTTGGTCAGCTCCAGCGTCTCCATCAGATCGGAGTTCCACACCAGCGAGCGGTCGGTGACCTTGAGGTCATCGAGCTTTCCGGCGATCGCGGTCATCTTTTCGACGCCTTCCTTGAGGGTCTTGTCGGTGCGGAACACAGCCGCATCTTCCTGCATGGTGCGCTGCATCTCCAGCCGCAGCTCGGCCGTGGGCGTGCTGCCCTTGGCGTAGCGCAGACTGTCGAAGCGCTCGAATGCCTTGCCGACGGAGGCCTGGTTCAGCTTCGGGTTGGCGGCTTCTGCGTCCACCACCTTGCCTGCGCGGATCGCCGCGGCGCGGCCGAAGACCACGAGGTCGATCAGCGAATTCGAGCCCAGACGGTTGGCGCCATGCACCGAGGCGCAGCCCGCCTCGCCCACGGCCATCAGGCCCGGCACGGTTGCGGTCGGATCGTCTTCGGTCGGGTTCAGAACCTCGCCCCAGTAGTTGGTCGGGATACCGCCCATGTTGTAGTGCACGGTGGGCAGAACCGGGATCGGCTCCTTGGTGACATCGACGCCGGCAAAGATCTTGGCGCTTTCCGAAATCCCCGGCAGCCGCTCAGCCAGCGCTTCGGCGGGCAGGTGGGACAGGTTCAGATGGATATGGTCGCCATGCTCGCCCACGCCGCGGCCTTCGCGGATCTCCATGGTCATGGAGCGGGACACATAGTCGCGCGGTGCCAGATCCTTGTACTGCGGCGCGTAGCGTTCCATGAAACGCTCGCCTTCGGAGTTGGTCAGGTAACCGCCTTCGCCGCGCGCGCCTTCGGTGATCAGGCAGCCGGAGCCGTAAATGCCGGTCGGATGGAACTGCACGAACTCCATGTCCTGCAGCGCCAGCCCTGCGCGCGCCACCATGCCGCCGCCGTCGCCGGTGCAGGTATGCGCGGAAGTGGCGGAGAAATAGGCCCTGCCATAACCGCCGGTCGCCAGCACCACCATCTTGGCGTTGAAGACATGCATGGTGCCGTCGTCGAGCTTCCAGCACACCACGCCCTGGCACTGCCCGTCCTCGGACATGATCAGGTCGATGGCGAAATACTCGACGTAGAATTCCGCGTTGTTCTTGAGGCTCTGGCCATAAAGCGTGTGCAGGATGGCGTGTCCGGTGCGGTCGGCGGCGGCGCAGGTGCGCTGGACCGCGGGGCCTTCACCGAACTCGGTGGTGTGGCCGCCGAAGGGGCGCTGGTAGATCTTGCCCTCCTCGGTGCGCGAGAACGGCACGCCGTAGTGCTCCAGCTCGTACACCGCCTTGGGCGCCTCGCGGGCGAGATATTCCATCGCGTCGGTGTCGCCCAGCCAGTCCGAGCCCTTCACGGTGTCATACATGTGCCACTGCCAGCTGTCGGGACCCATGTTGCCCAGCGACGCGGCGATGCCGCCCTGCGCCGCCACGGTGTGGGAGCGGGTCGGGAACACCTTGGTGACGCAGGCGGTGCGCAGCCCCTGTTCGGCCATGCCGAGCGTCGCGCGCAGGCCGGCGCCGCCGGCGCCGACGACAACCACGTCGTATTCGTGAGTTTCGTATTCGTAAGCAGCCATAGAAAAAACCTCGGGGTTCGTCAGAGGGCCAGGCGCACCAGCGCATAGACGCTGGCGGCGGCCACTGCATAAGACAGGCAGTTCACCAGGATGATCGTCAGGCGCCCGGGCAGGCCGTGCACGTAGTCTTCGATCATGATCTGGGCACCGGATTTGAAATGCATCATGCCCACCCACATGGTCAGCGCGGCAACCAGTGCCGGGAAGGGGCGTGAATAATAGGCGGTGATCTCCTCGTAGGAGCCGCCCAGCGCCGGGCCGAAGGTGAAGACGAAGAGCGGCACCAGGATCAGGAGCCCGATCGAGCTCATCTGCATCGACCAGTGGTGCTGGGTGCCGGATTTGGCGCTGCCGAGCCCCATGGCCCGCTTGCGGTCAGTCAGAAAACGCATCGCGTCAATTCTCCCGGCTCAAACGATGATGAGGGTGAAAAGGGTGAGGGCAACTGAACCGATCAGGACGATCCAGCCCAGGTTCTCGGCCTGGTCCAGGTCCAGCATGTAGCCGTTGTCCCAGATCAGGTGCCGGATACCGGCCAGCGTGTGATACCACAGGCCGAGCACGGACAGGCTCAGCACCAGATCGCCGAACCAGCTGGTCAGCACGGCATTGGCGGAGGCAAAGCTTTCCGCAGAAGTGGCGGCGGCGAGAAACCACCAGGCAATCAGCAGCGCCGCAACGATCAGCGCATTGCCGGTGATCCGCGTCAGGATCGACGTGATGGAAGTCAGCTGCGGACGGTAGACCTGCAAATGTGGCGAAAGCGGGCGGTTGCCCCGATTAACATCGGCCATTTTGGCTCCTTTCCGGTTGGCTGACGACGTTTTAGCCGATTTTTGCGGACTGTCACCCGAACGAAGGGTAAAAATACGCGGTTATTTGTCCCGTTAGCGCGAAAACGCCGATAGTTGTGATCACACGCCATTCAATAGTGATCACAAACGCTGCAATTGGAAATTCTTTACAGAATCAATACCGGGTCTGCAAATTACCGCAAACTCCCGGCGGCTGCGGGCAGCGCCGCGGTCTGCCGCGCCACCTCCCGCAGCAGCTTTTTGCGGATGCCCTCGGGGTAGTCCGCAAAGCTCGCGGCAGTGACCACAAAGGCCCCCTCCCCCAGGATCACGTTCTCGTAGAAATAGGCGGTAAGGTCCGGCTCGCTCTGTTCGATGGCGATGGCGTTCACGGTTACGTTCGCGGCGCGCAAGGCCGGCTGCAGAGTGCGCGGCTCGGCGCCTTCGTTGGAAGGGCCGTCGCCGGAAATGTCGATCACCCGGCGGCGGCAGCCGGGGACGGCGCCGAACTGCGCAAGCCCCAGCGCCAGCGCCTCTCCCACCGCGGTGGAGTAGTTGCGCCAGGGCCGCGGCGCCTCCTCGATGCGCTGCGCCAGGGCCTCGAGCCCGGCGAAGCTCTGCACCTCTGTCCAGGGCAGGGTCACCTCCTGGCGCGCGCTTCCCGACCATTGCAGCAGCATAACCTGGGCCCGGCCGCGCACCAGCGACTCTGCCACGATGCCGTCGCGCAGCGCCGCCGCCAAACCATCCATCTGCGCCCGGTATTCACCGGAATCCACGGAGCCCGAAACGTCCACCGCCAGCACCAGCGCCAGATCGCAGGCCGCCGCCTTGAACGGTGCCAGGAAAATGAGGGATAGAAACAGATGCCGCAGGACCCGCATGGGCCGAGAGTAGGCGGGATTTGACCCACGGGTCATCACTTTTATGCCAGCGCCGCGCCCGCTCCGGTCACTGATGCAGCAGAAGCCCCGAGCCCGCGTCCCGCTCCAGCTTGCCGGCCAGCAGGTCGGAAATCCGCTGCAGGCAGTCCACCGTAAGCGGCTTGCTCAGGTAGCCTTTCACCGCCTCGAACCGCTGTGCCCGCTGCAGATCGCGCGGGTCCAGCGAGGAGGTCAGCATCACCACCAGCGCCTGACCGAGGTCCGGCCCCAAGCGCCGGCAGGCCTCCTCCAGAAACTCGAACCCATTCATCCGCGGCATGTTGATGTCGAGCAGGATCACGTCAACCGGCGGGCAGTCGTCGCCGGAGAGGAACTCCAGTGCCTCTTCGGCGTAGTCGAACATGATGATGTCATCCGCGAGCTTGGAGCGGCGGATGATGCGCCGGTAAAAGATCTGATCGGCGCGGTCGTCATCGACAACAACGACCCGCCCGATGGCCGGCTGGTCTTGGCTCGGCCCATTCATGAGTGTTTTCCCGGCAAGTTGACGATGAAGGTGGTGCCCCCACCCGGAGTGTCCGCCACGGTGATGCTGCCGCCGTGGTTCCGCGCAACACGGCGGCACATCGACAGCCCCAGCCCGGAGCCGGGATAGTCCTGATAGACATGCAGCCGCTGAAACATGCCAAAGATCTTCTCCCGGTCAGCGGGTGCGATGCCGATGCCGTTGTCGGCAACCGACAGCCGCACGCCGCCCGCTCCGTCTAACGGGGCAGCGCTGATGCGCATCCGCGGCGGTTGCCCGGGGCGCCTGAACTTGATGGCGTTGCTCAGCAGGTTCTGGATCAGCATCTGGATCTGCACCGCGTTGCCGGAGTAGACCGGAAGCTCACCCACCTCGATTCCGGCTTTTGCCCCGGCAATGTCGCCCCTGAGGTCGGAGAGCACCTCCTGCGTCAGGGCAGCGAGGTCCAGATCCTCGTGCCGCTGACGGTTTTCGGTGACATGGGTGAAGTTCAGCAGTGCATCGATCTGGCTGCGCATCCGCATCACTGTCTTGAGCCCAATGGCGAGCATCTCCCGCCCTTCGCCGTCAAGCTGGCCCTCCAGATGCTCGCTCAGTTCGTTCAGCACCATCAGAACAGTGTTCGCAGGCGCCTTCAGATCATGAGAAAGCGCGTAGGAGAAGGCGCGCA
The DNA here is from genome assembly GCF_048820895.1 of Cribrihabitans neustonicus. NCBI lineage: Bacteria > Pseudomonadati > Pseudomonadota > Alphaproteobacteria > Rhodobacterales > Paracoccaceae > Cribrihabitans > Cribrihabitans neustonicus. Next base: position 84,593 of record NZ_JBMERQ010000008.1, on the reverse strand, counting down.
ACTCCTCTGTCGCAAGCACCGCACCGGCCTTCTCGGTCTGCTCTGCGCGTTTCACCGCGGTCAGGTCATTGTGCGCGCCCAGCATCCGGACCGGTTTGCCGCTCTCATCCCGGATCGCGATGCCGCGGCAGCGCACCCAGACCGTGGATCCGTCGGCATGGGTATAGCGCACAATCTGGTCATAGGGGTGATTGGGGTCGGCGCAGTGGGCGTCGAAATTTTCCAGCGCCCGCTTCAGGTCGTCGGGGTTGATCAGGTCCTGCCATTCCGAAGGATCGTGGCGCTTGCTGGCCGGATCGACCCCGAACAGGCGCCATATCTCCGGGCTCATCCACTCCTGGTCCGGGTTTTCCAGATCCCAGTACCAGATCCCGTCCAGGGAGCCTTCCTGGATGAACTGCCAGACCGAAGGGTCGGTCTGGATCAGCTGCGACAACTCATCCTCGAGGTAGTGCCGGTCCAGCATGTGCCACCCTATGAGAAGCCGCCCCTATAGGTTGTAGATTGTCGCCATGCAAAAGTAAAGATTGAGTTAACCGATCCCGGGACCTCCCTCCGAAGGCGGTGATCAGCGCCTATTGCGGCATCAGCGCCCAGTAATCGAGATCGAGCAGCACGCCGGGCAGGTATTTGCCGTCCCCGCCCTTCAGTGCAAAGGGCGGCGTGCCGTCGCGAACGGCCACCAGCCGCAGCCTCAGCGCGCCGACGCCGGGCGCGGGTGTGTCGGCCTTGTCCAGCACCTCGGACCATGCCCGCACCGTGGTGCCCGCCAGGCAGGGGTTGGCATGGGCCCCGCCGTTGAGCCCGGCAATCACCTGCGCGTTGGCAAGCCCATTGAACGACAGCGTGCGCGCCAGCGAGATCACGTGGCCGCCATAGATCAGCCGGGTGCCATCCGGGCGTGCGGTGGTGTCGAAATGCACCTTGGCTGTGTTCTGCCACAGCCGCGTGGCCATCATGTGCTCGGCTTCCTCGATGGTGACGCCGTCGACGTGGTCGATAGTCTCCCCCACTGCGTAGTCGCCCCAGCGGTGCGGCTCCCCGGCAAGCGTGAAGTCGTAATTGGCAAAATCCAACCCCTCCGGCACCACCAGCCGGTCCGCCGGGATCACCTTGTCGAGCTCGGGGATCACGGTCTCCGGCGCAGGCGTATCGGAATCGCGTTTGCGCACCATCACCCAGCGCACGAAGTCGATCACACAATCATCGTGCTGGTTCAGCCCGCGGGTGCGCACATAGACGACGCCGGACTTGCCGTTTGAGTTCTGCTTGAGCCCGATCACCTCGGATTCCGCGCGCAGCGTGTCACCGGGGTAGACCGGCTTCAGCCAGCGCCCGCCGGCATAGCCAAGGTTTGCCAGCGCATTGAGCGAAATGTCCGGCACCGTCTTGCCGAAGACCAGGTGAAAGGCGGCCAGATCGTCGATCGGGGCGGCGGGCAGGCCGCAGGCGCGGGCGAATTCGTCGGAGGAATAGAGAGCGTGGCGCGCCGGATACAGCGCATGATAAAGTGCCCGCTCCCCGCCCGAGACGGTGCGCGGCACTGCGTGGCGGATCACCTCGCCAACGCGGTAGTCCTCGAAGAAGCGGCCGGGATTGGTCTTGGCGGCTTTCGGGGCGGTGCGGGCCTCGGGCATCAGTTCTCTCCCAGCTTGGTCTCGGGGGTATAGGTGCCCTCCGCCTCCTTCACCACGGCCTGGCCGCAGCGCATGAGGCCCTTCACCGGGTCAAAGGCCTGGGTCGGGCTGCCGTGCAGTTCCCAGCCCTTGTTGAGCGCATCGGTCACCTTGTGGCAGAAGGCCGAGGTGTCGTCCTCGGACAGGAAACGATAGAGTTTCATGGGTCACTTATCCTGGAAAGGGGGAGGGGCCGATCAGCCCGTGGATGTAGCCGATCACGCCGTAGAGCGCGACCGACGCAATGAGGAACAGACCGTCCTTGGCCAGGCTGCCCCTGGGGCGCGGGGACCAGTTTGGCTCGGCGCGGTTGATCACGATGACCTCTGTGACCGCCCAGGCCAGAAGCCCGCCGAACAGCACGAACGAGGCCGCATCCCAGTTGACCAGCAGATGTGCCACCGCCCAGAGCTTGATGCCAATCAGCATCGGGTGCCGCATGCCATTAAGCAGCGCGCCCTTTTTCGGTGCCGGGCTCATCATGTAAATCGCGATCAGCACCATCAGGTTGTTGATGTGGCGCAGGAAGGGCGGCGGCGCGGCCAGGTCGTAGACCTCGGCCGAACGGTAGCCCAGCACCATCAGCAAAACACTCAAGAGCAGCGCCAGAGCCACCAAGGCCTTACCCTTGTCGCCCATCGCGGCCCGCGGCCCGGGCGCGAGCCGCTTGAACAGATGCGCTCCCCACCACAGCACGAGCCCCGCAATCAAAAGCGCCATGTCCCTCTCCTTTCGCCGTTTTTTCTGCGTCTACAGCTAGGCGGAAAGCGCGGCGATTGCATCCGCTTTTGCAAGGATTTCCCGCGCTGTGGCCACATGCAGGTTTTCGACAATGCGGCCGTCGACCACCGCGACTCCCTGGCCCGCGGCCTGGGCCTCCTCGAAGGCGGCAATCTGGCGGCGGGCGGTTTCGATCTCCTCTTCCGCCGGAGCAAAGGCAGCATTGGCAACCTCCACCTGCGCCGGATGGATCAGCGTCTTGCCGTCGAACCCCATATCACGGCCCTGCTCGCATTCAGCTGCAAGCCCCTCGGCGTCCTTGAAGGCGTTGTAGACCCCATCGACGATGGCGCGCCCCTCGGCCTTGGCGGCCAGCAGGCATAGCCCCAGCCCCGTCATCATCGGCAGCCGGTCGGGGCGGCTGCGCGATTGCAGCTCCTTGGCCAGATCATTGGTGCCCATCACCATGCCCTGCAGCTTCGGGTGTGCGGCAATGGCGGCGGCGTTCAGCATGCCGCGCGGGGTCTCCATCATCGCCCAGAGCGGTTTGTCCCCGGTGAACTCCGCCAGCGCGTCCAGATCCGCAGCGGAGGACACCTTCGGCAGCAAGACCGCGTCGCAGTCCATCTGCGCTGCCGCTTCAGCATCGGCGCGCCCCCACTCGGTATCGAGCCCGTTGATCCGCACAATCCGCATCCGCGCGCCATAGCCGCCGCCGGCCAGCGCCTCCGCCAGCGTCGTGCGCGCGTTCACCTTCTCGTCCGGCGAGACCGCATCCTCCAGGTCGAAGATCACCGCGTCCACCGGCAGGGTTTTGGCCTTCTCCAAGGCGCGCGGCTTGGAGCCGGGGATGTACAAAACCGAACGGTAAGGGCGCGCGCGCGGATCCATGAAGCCTCTCCTTTGGTTATTTTGTTGCTCAAACCGCTACCGAATCGAATGCAAACTTTCAAGGCAAATTCCGCCGCAACGCAGCACAGACGTTGCGGCCTCGCGGCAAGATGCTGAAACGAAGTGTAAAATACCGGAGATCGCCGGATTAACCGTATCTCAGCACCTCACAGTCATGCTGGGAGACATCAAGCCAAAGGCTCTTCGCCGCCAAACGGCGCAGCAGCTGCCCGCGGGCAGGCGCCCGCTTCCAGGACCAACGCTACACCGGCCCGCTTGGGGCGACCGGGGATGCCTCATGAGGCGCCCCGCCCTGTCCGGCCGCTCGGGAGAAGGGTGAAACGCAATGCTGAAGACAATAATGAACCTGACCTTGGGGCTGTGTCTGCTGTCCCTGCTCGCGCTCAGCGCCGGACCCGCTGCCGCGCAGGGGCGCAAATGCGCACCGCGCGAGAAGGTGGTGCAGCGGCTGGCTGAGAAATACGGCGAAAGCAGGCAGAGCATCGGCATGGGTGAGCGCGGCCTGGTGATGGAAACCTTTGCCTCCGCCGAATCCGGCAGCTGGACCATCACCGTAACCACCCCCACCGGGATCACCTGCCTGGTCGCCTCCGGCCAATCCTACGAGGTGCTGGCCGAAGCGCTGCCGGAGATGGAGAGCGACGCCTGAGGCGCGCGGAACGGAATCGGCTCCGGCCAAGCGCAGGCCGAAGCCGCAACGGACGAGGCAGGCCGAAGGGCCATACAGGCGCGGCGACCGCCCCGGCCGGAAGGGCGGGCCGCCGCACGCCATGCCGCCGCCCGGGCACCGCTGGTGCCACCGGCGGCCGCGCGCCGGGATGCGCCCGCGCCGCTTCCTGAGACCGGCCCGAATCCTGCCGGGGGCGCCATTCCGGTGACCCTGCGCAGGCGCCCCACCGGCTTCAACGTTCCAGACCAGCTCCCGCCCGGCGCCCGATGCCGCAGCGCAGAACACTTGCGCGGGAAGGCGTTACGCCGTAGGTCATCAGGCAAATTCAACCGGACCGGAGAAATCATCCAATGGCACGACCCAAAATCGCCCTTATCGGCGCAGGTCAGATCGGCGGCACCCTCGCACATCTCGCAGCCCTGAAGGAACTTGGCGACGTCGTTCTGTTCGACATCGCCGAAGGCACCCCCGAAGGCAAGGCGCTGGACATCGCGGAGTCCGGTCCCTCGGAAGGCTTCGACGCCAAACTGAAGGGCACCCAGTCCTACGAGGACATCGCAGGCGCCGACGTCTGCATCGTGACCGCCGGCGTGCCGCGCAAGCCGGGCATGAGCCGCGACGACCTTCTGGGCATCAACCTCAAGGTCATGAAATCCGTTGGCGAAGGCATCCGCGACCATGCGCCGGACGCTTTCGTGATCTGCATCACCAACCCGCTCGACGCGATGGTCTGGGCGCTGCGCGAATTCTCCGGCCTGCCGCACAGCAAGGTCTGCGGCATGGCAGGCGTGCTGGATTCGGCCCGCTTCCGCCACTTCCTGGCCGAGGAATTCAACGTCTCGATGAAGGACGTGACCGCCTTTGTGCTGGGCGGCCATGGCGACACCATGGTGCCGTCCGTGCGCTACTCCACCGTGGCCGGCATCCCGCTGCCCGACCTGGTCAAGATGGGCTGGACCAGCCAGGAGAAACTCGACGCCATCGTGCAGCGCACCCGTGATGGCGGCGCCGAGATCGTGGGCCTCTTGAAGACCGGCTCCGCCTTCTACGCACCCGCCACCGCGGCGATCGAGATGGCCGAGGCCTTCCTCAAGGACCAGAAGCGCGTGCTGCCCTGCGCCGCCTACTGCGACGGCGAGCTGGGTGTGAAGGACATGTATGTGGGCGTGCCCACCGTGATCGGCGCCGGCGGTGTCGAGCGCATCGTCGAGATCGAGCTGACCTCGGAAGAGCAAGCGATGTTCACCAACTCGGTGAACGCCGTGAAAGGCCTGGTCGAAGCCTGCAAGGGCATCGACGCCTCGCTGGCATAAGCCCGCCACGCCAAGCTACCTGAAAGGCCCGCCCTCGTGGCGGGCCACTTGCTGTTCCGGCCTCCCCTGCCGCAAACGGGTCCATGCCCTGCTGCCGCTTTCGTGCCGCGGAGTGCCGGGCGCGCCGCTTTGCCGCAGCTTCGAATCACCCTCCGTTAAGGCTTCGGAAATTCGTGATCACACGCCTGAAAAGCGTGATCACAAATCTGGCAAATCTCCGCCAATTTCCGCCGCTCCGCCTGAAAAGCCTTTAAACCGCCCGCCGGAGACGGCCTAGTGTGCGCGACAATTGCAGCCAGACGGGACAGTTTCAGATGAACATCCACGAATATCAGGCCAAAGCCCTTCTTCGCAGCTATGGCGCCCCGGTGTCCGACGGACGGGTGGTGCTGAGAGCCGAAGAGGCAAAGACCGCAGCGGGTGAACTGGACGGCCCGCTTTGGGTGGTGAAGGCACAGATCCACGCAGGCGGCCGCGGCAAGGGCTCCTTCAAGGAAGCCGGCGCGGGCGAGAAGGGCGGCGTGCGCCTGACCAAATCGGTCGAGGAAGCCGCCGAGGAAGCCAAGAAGATGCTCGGCCGCACTCTGGTCACGCATCAGACCGGCCCGGCGGGCAAGCAGGTGAACCGCATCTACATCGAGGCCGGCTCCGGCATCGAGCGCGAGCTGTACCTGGCGCTGCTGGTCGACCGCCAGACTTCGCGCATCTCCTTTGTCTGCTCCACCGAAGGCGGCATGGACATCGAGGAAGTGGCAGAAGCCACCCCGGAGAAGATCCTCTCCTTCTCGGTTGACCCGGCCTCCGGCTACCAGCCGTTCCACGGCCGCCGCATCGCGTTCTCGCTCGGCCTCGAGGGCGCGCAGATCAAGCAGTGCGTGAGGCTGATGGGCCAGCTCTACCAGGCCTTCGTCGAGAAGGACATGGAGATGCTGGAGATCAACCCGCTGATCGTCTCCGACGATGGCAACCTGAAGGTGCTGGACGCCAAGCTGAGCTTCGACGGCAACGCGATCTACCGACATGCCGACGTGGCCGAGCTGCGCGACACAACCGAGGAAGACCCGAAAGAGCTGGAAGCCTCCAAGTACGACCTGAACTACATCGCGCTCGACGGTGAGATCGGCTGCATGGTGAACGGCGCGGGCCTCGCGATGGCGACCATGGACATCATCAAGCTCTACGGTGCCGAGCCCGCGAACTTCCTCGACGTTGGCGGCGGCGCCACCAAGGAGAAGGTGACCGAAGCGTTCAAGATCATCACCTCGGACCCGAACGTCAAAGGCATCCTGGTCAACATCTTCGGCGGCATCATGCGCTGCGACGTGATCGCCGAGGGCGTGGTCGCCGCGGTGAAGGAAGTCGGCCTGAAGGTGCCGCTGGTGGTCCGTCTCGAAGGCACCAACGTCGACAAGGGCAAGGAGATCATCAACACCTCCGGCCTCGACGTGATCGCCGCCGACGACCTCAAGGACGGCGCCGAGAAGATCGTGAAGGCGGTGAAGGGCTGATCGGTATGCGATCCATGCTTTTGGCAATGGCAGCTTGCGCCGCCGCAAATTCGGCGCAGGCAGTCGAGATCACCCGCGAGGGCAGCTTCCGCTTCACTGCACCCGCTCTCGTGGCTGCCGATACCATTTGCCAGAAGAAGGCCGCAAGCCATCTGGATAAGTTCGCGAAAGGCCTTGAGAAAATCGATTTTCCAGGCCCGGATTACTGGGACTCCGCAATCACAGGAAACACGGCGTTTCTCTATTCCGGGCTGACCATCAAGTCGATGTCGGGCGAGGTCGAGGCAAACATGCTGTGCCTGCTTTCCACCTCAGCAAACCCTACGGTCGAAACTGCGTTCTCCTTTCTGGGAGAGGGCTTGGTAGGCCGGAAGGAGCGCTACAGAGTGGGCGGTGTAAGTGGTGAAGTCCCAGCCTTCTCGTTCGTATCCAGTTCTCCGTTGCAGAAATAGGAACCGATCCCGTGCCACGCATCATTGGCAAAACCAAATATTGCTCGTTCGGCATGTTTGATCGCGGGATGCGGCCTTGCGTCTTGGAGGGCAATGCACCGTGAAAGCCGCCGTCTTCCTCATAGGCTTGGCGCAGGCCACGGGCCGGGCGGAGCTGATGCAGCGCGAGCTGGATCAGGCCGGGCTCGAGGCCACGCGTGTCGACGCGGTGGACAGCACCGTCGTCAGCCGCGAGGAGATGCTCAGGCAGTGCGAGCCCGAGGGCAACTGGGGCTACTTCCAGACCAAGGACATGGCCTGCACGCTGAGCCATGCCAAGGCCTGGGAGGCGCTCTTGGCGTCCGATGCCGAGGTGGCACTGATCCTGGAGGATGACGTGTTCCTGTCGCCCGACACCGGCGCCTGGCTTGCGAACCTCTCCTGGTGGCCTGCCGATGCCGGCATCGTCAAGTTCGAGCGCTGGCGGGCAAAACGGCTGCAGGTGGCGCTTGCCAAGGGCGGCTTTACCCACATGGGCCGCGAGGTGCGCAGGCTGCTGTCCCGCCACGCGGGCGGCGCGGCCTATGTGATCTCGCGGCAGGCGGCGCAGCATTTGCTGGACAGCCGTCCCTTCGCCATCACGCTCGACAACCTGCTGTTCAACTTCGATGCCTCCGCGCCCGCGCGCGGCATCAAGGTCTACCAGGTCCAGCCGGCCCTCGCCGAACAGGGCAACGAGGCCCCCGGCGAACACGCCATTGGCCCGGCGCGCCACCGCCCCACCGGCTGGCCGCTGATCCGCCAGAAACTCCGCCGCGGGATCTACGAGTTCCGCGGCGGCTTCCGAATACTTCCCAGTGTGGTCTTGGGGCGGGCCACCCTCGAAAAAATCCGCTTCGACGGCCGCGCTTTGGCCACCCCACAGAACCAACAGACACCTATCGCTTGAAGGAACCGACGACATGGCAGTCCTCATCGACGAAAACACCAAAGTCATCTGTCAGGGCTTCACCGGCTCGCAGGGCACTTTCCACTCCGAGCAGGCCATCGCCTACGGCACCAAGATGGTCGGCGGCGTGACCCCCGGCAAGGGCGGCCAGACGCACCTGAACCTGCCGGTCTTCAACTCCGTGCATGAAGCCAAGCACGTGACCGAGGCCAACGCCTCCGTGATCTACGTGCCGCCGCCGTTTGCCGCCGACTCGATCCTGGAGGCGATCGACGCCGAGATGGAAGTGATCGTCTGCATCACCGAAGGCATCCCGGTGCTCGACATGATGAAGGTGAAGCGGGCGCTGGAGAACTCCAAGTCCACCCTGATCGGCCCGAACTGCCCCGGCGTGATCACCCCGGATGCCTGCAAGATCGGCATCATGCCCGGCCACATCCACCGCCGCGGCTCGGTCGGGGTTGTTTCGCGCTCCGGCACGCTTACCTACGAGGCCGTGAAGCAGACAACCGACGTCGGCCTTGGCCAGTCTACCTGCGTGGGCATCGGCGGCGACCCGATCAAGGGCACCGAGCACATCGACGTGCTGGAGTGGTTCTTGGCCGATGACGAGACCGAGAGCATCATCATGATCGGCGAGATCGGCGGCTCCGCCGAGGAAGAAGCCGCGCAGTTCCTGGCCGACGAGGCCAAGAAGGGCCGCAAGAAGCCGGTTGCTGGCTTCATCGCCGGCCGCACCGCGCCTCCGGGCCGCCGCATGGGCCATGCCGGTGCCATCGTGGCCGGCGGCAAGGGCGGCGCCGAGGACAAGATCGAAGCGATGAAGTCGGCAGGCATCGTCGTCGCTGAAAGCCCGGCGGGCCTGGGCGAAGCCGTGCTGAAGGCGATCGGCAAGTAAGACCGCGGGCCTGCGGGGCATCTGCACGGCAGGCACGGCCCGGCGGTTCCCGCCGGGCGCTTCTGTCTGATGCTCCGGCCCGGCCGCCCCGCAGTGGCGATCAGGCGCGGTTTAAGACATTGAATACCCCCGCAGTCCACATTGCGGGGCGCGGCCTCCGGGCCGAAACCCATACGGTCCCAATCCGCTAGAGGTAACCTCATGACCGACCAAAGCCCCAATGACCTCTTCCACGCCTCCTCCTTCATGCAGGGGCACAATGCGGAGTATCTGGAGCAGCTCTACGCCCAGTACGCCAATGATCCGAATGCGGTGGACGCCGCCTGGGGGGAGTTCTTCCGCCGCATGGGCGACGCCGAACTGGACGTGAAGGCGGAGGCCACCGGCCCGTCCTGGGCCCGGTCCGACTGGCCGCCCGCGCCTGCCGATGAGCTGACCAGCGCGCTCACTGGCCAGTGGCCCGACCCGGTTGAGGCCGAGGCCGCAGGCAAAAAGATCAAGGCCAAGGCATCCGAGAAGGGCGTCGAGATCTCCGACAAGGACGTGCAGCGCGCGGTGCTGGATTCGATCCGCGCCCTGATGCTGATCCGCGCCTACCGCTTCCGCGGCCACCTGGCCGCCAACCTCGACCCGCTGGGCATGCGCGCCGAGACCCCGCACCCGGAACTGGACCCCAGGACCTACGGCTTCACCGACGCCGACATGGACCGGCCGATCTTCATCGACAACGTGCTTGGCCTGCAGGTTGCAACCATGCGCCAGATCGTCGGCATCGTGAAGCGCACCTACTGCGGCACCTTCGCGCTGCAGTACATGCATATTTCCGACCCCGAGCAGTCCGCCTGGCTGAAAGAGCGGATCGAGGGCTACGACAAGGAAATCACCTTCACCCGCGAGGGCCGCAAGGCGATCCTCAACAAGATGGTCGAGGCCGAGGGCTTCGAGAAGTTCCTGCATGTCAAATACACCGGCACCAAGCGTTTCGGCCTTGATGGCGGCGAAAGCCTGATCCCGGCGATGGAGCAGATCATCAAGCGCGGCGGCGCGCTTGGCGTGAAGGACATCGTGATCGGCATGCCGCACCGCGGCCGCCTGTCGGTGCTCGCCAACGTGTTGCAGAAACCCTACCGGGCGATCTTCCACGAATTCCAGGGCGGCAGCTTCAAGCCCGAGGACGTGGACGGCTCCGGCGATGTGAAATACCACCTCGGTGCCTCCTCCGACCGCGAGTTCGACGGCAACGAGGTCCACCTCAGCCTGACCGCCAACCCGTCGCACCTGGAAGCGGTGAACCCGGTGGTTCTGGGCAAGGTCCGCGCCAAGCAGGACCAGCTGGGCGACAAGACCCGTACCCAGGTGCTGCCGATCCTGCTGCACGGCGACGCCGCGTTCGCGGGCCAGGGCGTGGTGGCGGAATGCTTTGCGCTCTCCGGCCTGCGCGGCCACCGCACAGGCGGCACCATGCACATCGTGGTGAACAACCAGATCGGTTTCACCACCGCGCCGCATTTCTCGCGCTCCTCCCCCTACCCGACCGACAACGCCCTGGTGGTCGAGGCGCCGATCTTCCACGTCAACGGCGACGACCCGGAAGCAGTGGTGCACGCCGCTAAGGTGGCGACCGAGTTCCGCCAGAAGTTCGGCAAGGACGTGGTGCTCGACATCTTCTGCTACCGCCGCTTCGGCCACAACGAGGGGGATGAGCCGATGTTCACCAACCCCCTGATGTACAAGAAGATCAAGGGCCACAAGACTACCCTCAGCCTCTATACCGAGCGGCTGGTCAAGGATGGCCTGATCCCCGAGGGCGAGATCGAGGATATGAAGGCCGCCTTCCAGGCGATGCTGAACGAGGAGTTCGAGGCCGGCAAGAACTACAAGCCCAACAAGGCCGACTGGCTGGACGGGCGCTGGTCGCATCTGGACAAGCAGGACGCCGACTACCAGCGCGGCCGCACCGCGGTCGAGCCGGAGACCTTCAAGGAAATCGGCCAGGCGCTGACCCGGCTGCCCGAGGGCTTCCCGGTGCACCGCACCGTGAAACGCTTCCTCGACGCCCGCGCCAAGATGTTCGAGAACGGCCAAGGCATCGACTGGGCCACCGGCGAGGCGCTCGCCTTCGGCTCGCTGATGCTGGAAGGATACCCGGTGCGCCTGGCGGGCCAGGACGCCACCCGCGGAACCTTCTCGCAGCGCCATTCCGGCATCGTGAACCAGGAGACCGAGGAGCGCTACTACCCGCTCAACAACATCCGGTCCGGCCAGTCGCAATTCGAAGTGATCGATTCAGCGCTCAGCGAATATGCGGTGCTGGGGTTTGAATACGGCTACTCGCTGGCCGAACCCAACGCGCTCACCCTCTGGGAAGCGCAGTTCGGCGATTTCGCCAACGGCGCTCAGATCATGTTCGATCAGTTCGTTTCCTCGGGTGAGTCGAAATGGCTGCGCATGTCGGGCCTTGTCTGTCTCTTGCCGCACGGGTTCGAGGGCCAGGGGCCGGAGCACTCTTCCGCCCGGCTCGAGCGCTTCCTGCAGATGTGCGGCCAGGACAACTGGATCGTGGCGAACTGTACGACGCCTGCGAACTACTTCCACATCCTGCGCCGCCAGCTGCACCGCACCTTCCGCAAGCCCCTGGTGCTGATGACGCCGAAGTCGCTGCTGCGCCACAAGCTCGCGGTCTCCAAGGCCGATGAGTTCACCACCGGCTCCAGCTTCCACCGGGTGCTCTGGGATGACGCCCAGCATGGCAACTCCGACACCCAGCTGGTGGCGGACGGCAACATCAAGCGCGTCGTCATGTGCTCGGGCAAGGTCTACTACGACTTGCTGGAGGAGCGCGACGCCCGCGGCATCGACGACGTCTACCTGATGCGGATCGAGCAGTTCTATCCCTTCCCCGCGATCTCCATGGTGAAAGAGCTGGAGCGCTTCAAGCAGGCGGAGATGGTCTGGTGCCAGGAAGAGCCCAAGAACCAGGGCGCCTGGACTTTCATCGAGCCCAACATCGAGTGGGTGCTGACCCGGATCGGCGCCAAGCACACCCGGCCGATCTATGTCGGCCGCGCCACCTCGGCCTCGCCCGCGACCGGCCTGGCCAGCGAACACAAAGCCCAACAAGAGGCGCTCGTGAACGAAGCGCTGAGCATCTGAGGAAGTATTTGATATGACCACCGAAGTGCGCGTGCCCGCCCTGGGCGAATCCGTGACCGAAGCAACGGTAGCCACCTGGTTCAAGAAGCCAGGCGATCAGGTCTCTGCCGATGAAATGCTCTGCGAGCTGGAGACCGACAAGGTCACCGTCGAGGTGCCCGCCCCGGCCTCCGGCCGGCTGGAGGACATCGTCGCGGGCGAAGGCGAAACCGTCGGCGCCGATGCGCTGCTCGCCAACATCGCCGAATCCGACGCGGCCGGCCCCGAAGTCGTGAAGCCCCGCGGCGAAAAAGCCGCCGCTGCCGAGCCCGAAGCCTCCGGAACCGGGGATGCCGGTGCCAGCACCGACATCATGGTGCCTGCGCTCGGGGAATCGGTGACCGAGGCCACCGTCTCCACCTGGTTCAAGAAGGTCGGCGACAGCGTCGCCCAGGACGAGATGCTGTGCGAACTGGAAACCGACAAGGTCTCCGTCGAGGTCCCCGCACCGGCCGCGGGCGTGCTCGCAGAAATCAGCGCCGAAGAAGGCGCGACCGTGACCGCCGATGCAAAGCTCGGCGTGATCTCGGGCGGCGCGGGCGCTGCCAAGCCCGCCGCTAAATCCGGCAACGGCGAAGCCGCGGCCGAAGCTGCCCCGGAAACGTCGGGAGGCAAGGACGTCGCCAACGCCCCCTCCGCCGAGAAGGCGATGGCCGAAGCGGGCCTCAATGCTTCGGACGTGAAGGGCACCGGCCGCGATGGCCGCATCATGAAGGAAGACGTGGCCGCCGCCATCGCCGCCGCGAAATCCGCACCCGCCGCCGCGCCCGCGCCCGCCGCCCAGGTCCGCGGCCCGGTCTCGGCCGATGACGCCGCGCGGGAGGAGCGGGTGAAGATGACGCGCCTGCGCCAGACCATCGCCAAGCGCCTGAAGGACGCCCAGAACACCGCCGCGATCCTGACCACCTACAACGAGGTGGACATGACCGAGGTGATGGCGCTGCGCAACCAGTACAAGGACCAGTTCGAGAAGAAGCACGGCGTGCGCCTCGGCTTCATGTCCTTCTTCACCAAGGCCTGCTGCCATGCGCTGAAGGAAGTGCCCGAGGTCAACGCCGAGATCGACGGCACCGACATCGTCTACAAGAACTTCGTGCACATGGGTGTTGCCGCTGGCACCCCGCAGGGCCTGGTGGTGCCGGTGATCCGCGACGCCGACCGGATGTCCTTTGCCGAGATCGAGAAGGCGATCGCCGAGAAGGGCAAGCGCGCCCGCGACGGCAAGCTGTCGATGGCGGAGATGCAGGGCGGCACCTTCACCATCTCCAACGGCGGCGTCTACGGCTCGCTGATGTCCTCGCCGATCCTGAACCCGCCGCAGTCCGGCATCCTCGGCATGCACAAGATCCAGGAGCGCCCGATGGTCATCGACGGCGAGATCAAGATCCGCCCGATGATGTACCTGGCGCTCAGCTACGACCACCGCATCGTCGACGGCAAAGGCGCGGTGACCTTCCTGGTCCGCGTCAAGGAAGCCCTCGAGGACCCGCGCCGGCTGCTGATGGATCTGTAAAAACAGGCGCATCCGGATTGCATCGGGCCCATCAGCGGCCCGATGCGTGTTTCTTTAAGGCATTGCGTGGGCTGTATGAGCTATCAACCGGAACCGGATCCTGAAAAGGAATACCCCAGGCTGTTTGCGCTTAAACACCGCGTGATTGCGTGGAAAGCTCAGCGTCCGATTGCATTTTGGTTCTGGATCTGGCTGCTCTGCGCCGGTGTCACGCTCTTGTTTTTGCCCGTTTCCTCTCCGCAGCAGTTGGAACGCCCGTCGTCGAAAGGGTTTGCGCTTTATACTGCCCTTGGCTGGATTTACCCGTTTTGCCTATGGGTAAAAGCCCGGAGGCAGCAAACGTGACCCCCGAACTCACCGCCCTCACCTTTGCTGCGCTTCTGCAGGTGGTTCAGATCGCCCTGATGGCGGTGCCTGCCAACCTGGAGCTTGGCCAGGGCAAGACGCTCGGCCCCCGCGACCGGGACCGGCTGGGCGGTGATTTGCAGGACCAGGTCTCGAGGCGCACTGCGCGGCTCTACCGGGCAATGAATAACCACTTCGAAGGGCTGATCCTGTTCACCATCGCCTGCCTCGCGGTCACGCTGGCAGGCAAAAGCTCGCCCCTCACCGCGGCTTGCGCCTATGCCTACCTCGGCGCGCGCCTGCTCTACATCCCGGCCTATGCCTTCGGCTGGGTGCCCTGGCGCAGCCTGATCTGGAGCGCCGGCTGCCTCGCCACCGCGCTCATGCTGCTGGCGGCGCTGCTATGACCTGTCATCTTTCTCCAAATACTCCGGGGGAGGCCCGCCAGGGCCGGGGGCAGCGCCCCCTCCCCGGCTTGCGCCCTGCGCAACACTTCTCTGTCAAATCCGTCCAAGCCGGTGTAGGCCCGCTGCCTAAGGGGTGCAGGGGACTCACCCCGCTTGGACCACGCCCATTCTGAAGAAAGGACCTTGTAATGGCCTCTTATGACGTGATCGTAATCGGCGCCGGCCCCGGCGGCTATGTCTGCGCCATCCGCTGCGCCCAGCTGGGCCTGAAGACCGCCATCGTGGAGGGCCGCGAGACGCTCGGCGGCACCTGCCTCAACGTCGGCTGCATCCCCTCGAAGGCGCTGCTGCACTCGACCCACCTGCTGCACGAGGCAGAGCACAACTTCGCGCACATGGGCCTCAAGGGCAAAACGCCTTCCGTCGACTGGGACCAGATGAAGGCCTACAAGGACGAGGTCATCGGCCAGAACACCGGCGGCGTCGAGTTCCTGATGAAGAAGAACAAGATCGACTGGATCAAGGGCTGGGCCTCGATCCCCGAGGCGGGCAAGGTCAAGGTCGGCGGCGACACCCATGAGGCGAAGAACATCGTGATCGCCTCCGGCTCGGTCCCCGCCTCGATCCCCGGCGTGGAGATCGACGAGAAGCAGGTGGTCTCCTCCACCGGCGCGCTGGAGCTGCCGAAGATCCCCAAGAAGATGGTGGTGATCGGCGCGGGCGTGATCGGCCTGGAGCTGGGCTCGGTCTATGCCCGCCTCGGCGTCGACGTGACCGTGGTGGAATACCTCGACGCGGTCTGCCCCGGCATGGACAAGGACGTGCAGCGCAGCTTCAAGCGGATCCTGGAAAAGCAGGGCCTGAAGTTCATCATGGGCGCCGCGGTGCAGGGCGTGGAGACCGGCAAGGGCAAAGCCAAGGTGACCTATGAGCCCAAGAAGGGCGGCGATAAGGAAACGCTCGATGCCGACGTGGTGCTGGTCGCCACCGGCCGCAAGCCCTACTCCGAGGGGCTGGGGCTCGATGCGCTGGGTGTGAAGATGACCGAGCGCGGCCAGATCGCCACCGACAAGACCTGGGCCACGAACGTGAAGGGCATCTACGCCATCGGCGACGTGATCGAAGGCCCGATGCTCGCCCACAAGGCCGAGGACGAGGGCATGGCCGTGGCCGAGGTGATCGCGGGCAAGCATGGCCACGTGAACTACGGCGTGATCCCGGGCGTGGTCTACACTACTCCGGAAGTGGCCACCGTCGGCGCGACCGAAGACGCGCTGAAGGCCGAGGGCAAGAAGGTCAAGGTCGGCAAGTTCATGTTCATGGGCAATGCCCGCGCCAAGGCCGTGCACCAGGCCGAGGGCGGCTTCGTCAAGATCATCGCCGACAAGGAAACCGACCGCATCCTGGGCGCCGCGATCATCGGCCCCGGTGCCGGCGACCTGATTCACGAGCTTTGCGTGGCGATGGAGTTCGGCGCTTCGGCCGAGGATGTTGCGCTCACCTGCCACGCGCATCCGACCTACTCCGAAGCGGTGCGCGAGGCGGCGCTGGCCTGCGGCGACGGCGCGATCCACAGCTGATCCGGCGCGCACCGGCACTGAAACGCAAAGGCAGCTCCCCGGAGCTGCCTTTTTTCTTGCCCGGTCCGTTTCTCCTCAGCGCGGAACAAGGCCGCAAGGCCGCCGCGCATCGCCGCCGCGCCCCCACGCGGCGGCGATTTGGCTTCGGCTGGGTGGTCCCTCGGGAGGGCATACGGACTTTGCCGGGATAAACTGCCAGTCACGTCTGCTGGCATCGCCCCCGCGCGCGCCGTCAAAGCGCAGCTAGTCTCTTCCCGCGAAGAAGCCACTCAGTCGGCCGACCGGGCGGAACAGCCCCCGGCCGGCACGCGCTCCCGGTCCCCCGTAAAGCGCCTCCAGCTCGTCAAGACTGCTGATATACTCCATCCGGCTCAAACCCCGCTTCCCGCATCAATGCGTCCGAGCGGCGCTCGACTTGCTCTTCCAGACTTGCCATGAATTCTTCCCGCCCGAGCCCCGGCTCCAGGGGCGGCAGGAATTCCACCACCGCCAGGCCCGGCTTGCGCATCAGCCCCTTGCGCGGCCAGAACAGGCCCACGTTGGTGGCGGCCGGCACGCAAGGCTGACCCAGCGCCTGATACAGCACCGCGGTGCCGACCTTGTACGGTTTTTTGACCCCCGGCGCCACGCGGGTGCCTTGCGAATAGATGATCAGCTGGCCCGGCTCGCGGCTTTCGGCGGCGACGCCCTTGACCATCCTCGCAATGGCGGCGCCGCGCTTGCCGCGGTTCACCGGCACGCAGCCCAGGCGCTTGGCATAGATGCCGATCACCGGGGTCCACAGAAGCTCGCGCTTCATGATGAAGCGGGCCGAAGGCACGGCGTTGAAGATGATCAGGATGTCGAGGAAGCTCTGGTGCTTGGCGGCTATGATCACCTCGCCCTCGGGCACCGGGCCGCGCACCTCGCTCTTGATGCCGACCATCCAGCGCGCCGTCCACAGCACCCAGCGGCAGTAGCTCTTGCAGGCCACCCTCGCGCCGCGGCGCGAAACCAGCGCCCAGGGCGCGAAGACCAGCCCGATGACCGCCATCGCCAGGTAGATCTGGAATTCGAACAGGGCCGAGCGCAGCCACTGGAATGCGGATTTCACGTAAGTTCCCCCAAACGTTTGCGCGCCGCGCGGGCGGTGGCGCCAAAGGCCACCAGCGCGCCCAGCGGCGGGATCAGCAGCGGCGCCAGCCAGCCCCAGCCCTGGAAGCCAAGCCCGGTCAGGAAGCCGCCCTCTTCCGAGGCGGCGGGCATCAGCCAGACCCCGGCCATTCCCAAAGCCACGCCCGCGGCAGTGCCCATCAGCGCCCGCAGAGTGAAGCGGCGCACGAAGGCCTGCGCGATGTAGCTGTCAAGCGCGCCAACCAGCCGCAGAACCTCGATCACCTGGGCATTCGCGGCCAGCGCGGCATTGGCGGCCAGCGTGATCATCGCGGCCGTCGCGCCGCCGATCAGCAGGATCGAGACCCAGGCCAGCCGCCTGAGCGCGCGGGCGGCGTCGACCAGCGGCGCGCGCCAGCGGGCATGGTCATCGAGAACGGCGCCCGGCACCTCGGCCTGCAGCCGCAGCCTCAGCCCGGTGGCGTCGTAGCCCGGATCATCCGCCGTCACCTCGATCAGCTGCGGCACCGGCAGATCTTCGGCAGGCAGGCTGGAGCCGAGCCAGGGCGCAAGCAGTGCGGCCTGCTCCTCCACGCTCAGCGCCCGTGCCTGGGCAACGCCGGGAGTCTGGCGCAGGATTTCCAGCGCCGCTTCGGTCTGCGCCGCGCGCTGCTCAGCAGGGGCGTTGATGCGCAGGGTAGCAGCGCGCGCGAGTTCCGAGGCCCAGCGGTCCGCCAGCCGCCCCGAGGCCAGAGACAGCGCCAGCGCAAAGACCGCGAGGAACGCCATCGCCCCCGCGGCAAACAGCGTGAGATGGGCAGTGAAGCCGCTCGGCGGCACCACCCGGTCGGCCTGGGCATCGCCCAGGATCAGCTGGCGCAGCCGCGCGGACCGCCCGCCGCTCACAGATCGGCCCCCGCCGAGTGCAGCCGCCCGCCCGAGATCCTCAGCACCCGCGCCTGCACCTGGTTCTTGGCGGCGCGGATCAGCGACAGGTCGTGAGTGGCGACCAGGATGGTCTTCTCCATCCGGTTCAGCTCCACGAGAAGCTGCAGCAGCCGCTGCGACATCTCCCAGTCGACGTTGCCGGTGGGCTCATCCGCGATGATTACGTCGGGGGACAGGATCAAGGAGCGGGCCAGCGCCGCCCGCTGCCGCTCCCCGCCCGAGAGTTCCGGCGGCAGCGCATCGGCGCGGTCGGCCAGGCCCACCCAGTTCAGGAGCTCGCGCAGGTTGGCTTCCTCCTGCGAAAGACCGCGTCCCGAGACGGTGAGCGGCAGGGCGATGTTCTCGATTACCGGCAAATGGTCGAGAAAGCGGCAGTCCTGGTGCACCACGCCGACACGGCGGCGCAAATAGGCCATCTGGTCCCGGTCCAGCCCCTTCACATCCATGTTGAAGGCCCGCACCCGCCCTGCGGTCGGAGTGAGCGCGCCGTAGCAGAGCTTCAGGAGCGTCGTCTTGCCTGCGCCGGAGGGACCGGTGAGGAAGTGGAACGAGCCCGGCGCCAGCCGCACCGAGACGCCGGACAGCAACTCGCCGCCGCCGTAATTGTAGCCCACCTCGTCCAGCTCGATCACCGCTGCCCCCTTGTTTTTCCGTGCCGTTGTGCCCCAAGGCCCCGTCAGATTCAATGGCTGCTGTTGCGGCAGAGCCGCCGTGGCGGAGGGCGGCCGGGCCACACCGCGATTGGCCCTTTTATGGCGGGGCGGAACTACCTATGATCGCTGGAAAACAACCTGCCGGCGGCCGCGGGCGCCGGCGCCGAGGAGAGAGCAATGCGCCTGACCTGTCCGAATTGCGCCGCCCAGTACGAAGTGCCGGATGACGTCATTCCCGCCGAGGGCCGGGACGTGCAGTGCTCGGAGTGCGACCAGACCTGGTTCCAGCCCGGGGTTGCAGAAGAAGCGGCGGCGCAGGCACCAGACACCACGCGCCCGGAACACACCAAGCCCGAGGCGCCTGAAACGGCTGCACCTGACGCGCCGGAATCCGGCACGCCTGCGCCGGAAACTCCCCAGCACGACCCTGCCCCCGGACCCGCCCCCGAACCGCCTGCCCCGCGGGCCCGCGGGCTTGACCCGGAACTGTCCGACATCCTGCGCGAGGAGGCGGCGCGCGAGTCCGCCCTGCGCGCAGCCGAAGCCCAGGCGCTGGAAACCCAGCCCGACCTCGGCCTTGACGCAATGCCCGGCGGGCCGCCCGCACGCCCGCGCCGCGCAGAACGCCCCGAGCACCATGAGCAGCCCGAGCGTATCGCCCGTGCCCGCCGCGGGGCCCGTCCCGCAGCCGAAGCGCGGGATCAGGACTGGCGGCGCAACGGTCTGGAGACCGAGGCCGCCGCAGCAGGCTCCCGCCGCGACCTGCTGCCCGATATCGAAGAGATCAACTCCACCTTGCGCGCAGGCGAAAGCGCCACCGCGGCCGGAGCAGCCGACGGCACCGGCTCCGTGCGGCGCAGACAGGGTGGCTTTGCCCGCGGCTTTACGCTGTCGCTGCTGGTGATGCTGGCGCTGGTCATGACCTATGCCAACGCGCCACTGATTGCCGAGTATCTGCCGCAGGCGGGCAGCGCGCTGGAAGGCTATGTCGCCTGGGTCGACCAGCTGCGGCTGTGGCTGGACGTGCAGGTGAAGTCGCTCACCGCAGCGTAGAAAACCTTCTCCGCCCCCTGGGCCCCCGATCCCGGGAGTTCGCGGGGCAGCGGGCGTCGCATCCCAGCCGCGCCGCCGCGCCCAAGCTGCAGTCAGAAGCGGTCGAGCAGCCGCTGCAGGTAGCCGCGTTCGCTGTCGCCGCGCTCGCGGTCGCCGGCCCGGCGGCGGATTTCCTCCAGCAGATCCCAGGCGCGGCGGTAGGCCTGGCCCTCGCCGACCTCGCCGCCGTCCAGGGTGCCGCGGCTGTTGCGGCCCAGCGGGTCCATCCGGTCGCCGCGCGCCGTCGCCGACGGCTGGCCCTGGCCGTTCGGCTGGCCCTGCTGCTGCTGCGCCAGCGCTTCGCCGAGGCTGCGCATGCCTTCGCGCAGCGCCTCCATCGCTTCGGACTGGCGGCCGATGGCATCGGCGAGATCGCCGCCGCGCAAAGACTCTTCCGCACCCTCCATGGCGCGGCCCGCACGGTCGAGCGCCTCGCGCGCGGCCTCGCCCGCCTCGCCGCCCGCAAAGGGCAGTCCCTGCTGCTGGCGCTGCAACTGACGGCGCAGCGCGTCCTGGCGGTCGGCGAGGCTGCCCGCTTCCGGCTCCTGAGCGCCGCCGTCCGGGCCGCGGCTCTGGCGGTTTCCGCCCTCGCCGCGGCCGGCCTCGCTGCCGCGGCCCGCGCCCTCCTGGCCGCCGTCCTGATGGGACTGGCCGCGGCCCAGCCCCCCCTCGCGGCCTTCGTTGCCCTGGCTCTCGCCGCTCTGGGCACCGGGATTGAACTGCTCCTGCAGGTCGCGGAAAGCCTGGTCCGAGAGCCCCTGCTGTTCACGCAGGGTTTCCGCCAGCCCCTCCATCGCCTCGCGGCCTGCATCAGCGCCCTGCCCTCCCTGGGAGCGGGTCACCCGCATGTTCTCCATCATCTGCTGGAACTCGCGCAGGGCCTGTTCGGCCTCGGCCATGCGGCCCTGTTCCATCAGTTCCTGGATGCGGTCCATCATCGCCTGCAAGTCGTCCTGGCTCAGCGTCATCGTATTCTGATCGCCGCCGCCCGGCTGTTCCGGCCCGGCCTCTGCCTGGCGGCTGAGCTGGCGCAGGTAGTCCTGGGTGGCCTCGCGCAACTCCTGCATCAGGCGGGCGATCTCCTGATTGCTGGCGCCGTCGCGCATTGCCTGGCTGAGCCGTTCCTGAGCGCGCTGCATCCGTTCCAGGGCATCGCCAATGTCGCCTTCCTCCATATGCAGCGCCAGAGCCCAGAGCGCAGCGGCCACTTCTTCCTGCCGCGGTTCGGGCAGGGCGTTCTGGGCGATGTAACTCTCCAGCCGGCGCAGAATGCTGCGCAGGCGCAGGTAATCCCCATAATCACGGAAGACGCCTTCTGGCCGGTGCGACAGGCTGCGCAGGATGCGCGCCACCCGCGGCGCGTTCGCGCGCGACCACAGCAAGTCCCGCCGCTGCTCCGCCACCGCCGCCGCCAGCGGGTCGAAGAACCGCCGCGTGACCAGCGGCGCGCTGTACGCCGCCGCATCGGCCTCATGCCCGGCCTCGTCGCTGACGGCAATGCTGTAGGTGACCGGCAGGTTGGCCCAGGGGTGCTCGGAGAAATCCTCGACCAGGGTTTCGGTGAAGGCCTTGCGGCCGCCGGTGATCGGCAGGGGCAGGTCCACCACTATGGGTTCGCGGGCGTCCGGGTCGATGGTGAGACCATAGCGCCGCTCGACGCTGGCGAGGTCCAGCGTGATGGTCAGCGTGCCGCCTGCCACGCCATAGTCATCGCTGGCGGAATAGGCAATCGCGGTCTCGCCGCCCGCGTCCAGCTCGGGATCGCCCGCCGCGGCGGCCTTGGGCGGCTGATCGGCAATCACCTCCACAGACCAGCTGCGCCCGCCTGGGCCCTCGATCTCCAGCGTTCCGGAGTGCGCGGCCTCGAATTCATGCATCGGCGCCGCGGGCGGGACCTCCGCGCCGGCGCGGCCCGAGACGGTTTCCGCCAGCGACAGCGCTCCCGCCTTACCATAGAAGCGCAGTGTCACCTTGCTGCCCTCGGGCAGCTCCAGCGGGCCTTCTGCCTGGTCGTTGAGGTAAAGCACCGGAAGGCGGGTGTACGCGGGCGGTTCGGCCCAGCCCTCCCAGGCCGGACCGCCCAGCGCCGAGCCGTTGCCGCCGGGCGCCAGCCCGCGGACCGAGGCCACCTGCCAGATAGAGCCGAACAGGAGCGCCACCACCAGCGCAAGCGCCGCCACATAGCGCAGCGCGAACGGGTCGGCGGCTGCAAGCCTGAGATCCGGCGCAGGCGCTCGGGCGCGCCGCGCGGCCTCGGCCATGCGGCGCTGATGCGCCTGCCAGAGCGCGGCCGAGGCGGGATCATCCGCGCCGATGGCCTGCTGATCCAGAAGCGTGCTGACCGGCCGGCCCGGCAGCGTTCCATCCAGCCGCGCAAGCGCAGCGGCGCGGCTCGGCCAGCGGAAGCGCCAGAGGCCCCAGCCCAGAGCCGTCAGCCCGCCCAGCACCGCTGCCACGGTGCCGGTCCAGACGGCTTCAACCGGCAGAAGCTCATGCAGCCCCAGCATCAGCGCCGCCAAAGCCGCCATCACCACCGAGGCGAACGGCCAGAAGGCGCGCAAGCTGCGCTCAGCCGCCATCCCGGCCCGGGTCAGGGCCAGGGGGCGCTTGAGCTGCTCCAGCGTGTCTTCGGTGCCGCAGGTGCGGTCCGTATTGCGGGCCATGCGGGGCTCCCCTGCCAATGGCCCGCGCCGGATCGCGTCAGAGCCACTCCGGGATGGTATCGCGGTTTATCATTTCGTCAAAGTCCGGGCGGCGGCGGATGACCGCAAATTGATCCCCATGCACCAGCACCTCCGGGATCAGCGGACGGGAATTGTACTCGCTCGCCATCACCGCGCCATAGGCGCCGGCGCTGCGGAAGGCGATCAGGTCCCCCGGCGCCACTGGCGGCATTGCGCGCTGGCGGGCAAAGGTGTCGCCGGTCTCGCAGACCGGGCCGACGATGTCATAGGGCTGGCTGTCGACGCCCGGCGCGGGTTCGATCACCGCCACGATGTCGTGATGCGCCTCATACATGGCAGGGCGGATCAGGTCGTTCATGGCGCCGTCGATGATCAGGAAATCGCGGCCCTCGCCCTGCTTCAGGTAAATCACCTTGGAAACCATCAGGCCCGCATTGCCTGCGATCAGCCGGCCCGGCTCGATCTCGATCTCGCAGTTCAGATGGCCCAGGGTGTCCTTGATCAGCTGGCCGTATTCCACCGGCAGAGGCGGAGCGCTGTTGGAGCGCTCGTAGGGGATTCCCAGGCCGCCGCCGAGGTCGAGGCGGCGGATGTCATGACCGTCGGCGCGCAGAGTTTCGGTCAGCTCCGCGACCTTCTGGTAGGCGAGGCGGAACGGCTCCAGCTCGGTCAGCTGCGAGCCTATGTGGACGTCGATGCCGACCACCTCCAGCCCCGGCAGCGCGGCGGCGCGGGCATAGACTTCGCGGGCGCGGGCAATCGGGATGCCGAACTTGTTCTCGGATTTGCCGGTGGCAATCTTGGCGTGGGTTTTGGCGTCCACGTCCGGGTTCACCCGGATGGTGATCGGGGCCACGGTGCCGAGTTCGGCGGCGATGGCGCTGATCACCTCCATCTCGGGCTCGCTCTCGACATTGAACTGGCGGATGCCGCCGGTGAGGGCCACGCGGATTTCCTCCGCGGTCTTGCCGACGCCGGAGAAGACGATCTTCTCCCCCGGCACGCCCGCCGCCTTGGCGCGCAGGTATTCGCCCTGGCTCACCACATCCATGCCCGCGCCCGCCTGCGCCAGGGTCTTCAGGATCGCCTGATTGCTCGCCGCCTTCATCGCGTAGCAGACCAGGTGGTCGGTGCCCTCCAGCGCCTCGTCGAACAGCCGGAAGTGGCGCAGCAGGGTGGCGGTGGAATAGACGTAGAACGGGGTGCCCACCGCCGCGGCGATCTCGGTGACGGGAACATCCTCGGCGTAAAGCGCGCCGTCGCGGTAGAGAAAGTGATCCATGGGATGGCGTTTAGGGCAAAACGGGCAGGCGGATCAATTGATTCCGCCCTAGCGGGGCGTGGCACCCCGCCGCCCGCGTCCCCTCCCGCCCGTCGCAAGGCGCATCCAAGATGCCCCCGCTCCCGTTGGGCCGTGCGCCGCGCTCACGCGCGGCGGGGCCAGGCCGCGCCGGCGGGTCAAGGGCCGCGCCAGCGGCGGCGCGCAGCGGCGTTCACCCTTGACGCGCCCACTTTGATACTCTGGACAAGGCGCTTGAGGGCAAACCTGCCCCTCAAGCGCTTCTCAGCTTAAAGAAACCGCCCGATCTTCCGCCCCGGCCCGCCATCTGATCAAACACCAGCAGCCGCTGGCCCTTCCCGGTCCCGGTGCATGGTCCCAGGCCGCGGTATCCCCCCTCCGGGCACGCCACCATTCCGCCGCACCGCCGAGCCGCAACGCCAGACCGCGCCGGCGAGTCAAGGCCCGCGTCGGCGGCGGCGCGCAGCGCCGTTCACCCTTGACGCGCCCTCTTCGATAAACTCGATAAGGCGCTTGAGGGGCAAATCTGCCCCTCAAACGTTTCTCAGCAAAAAAGAAACCGCCCGGTGTCCCGCCTCGGTTCGCTGCCTTTCTGCCACTCCGCAAGCAGCAGCGCCGCGCCGGGCGTCAGCCCGGCGCCCGGCCCAAGGCTGCAATATGATCCCGCAGGGAGCATCTTCAGGCGCGGGAGCCGCCCGCTGCCGCAGGCCGCAGCGGAACTTGGCTCAGAAGGTATGCGACGCGCCGATGCGGGCGTAGCCGGAGATGCTCACGCCGCCCGAGGGCGCGTCCTGCGGCTGGTCTGCACCTGAACCGCCGGTCTCGCAGGCGGCAAGGGCCAGCAGGGCCAGGGCCGCGACAGCTTGTTTCATCCCGCTTTCCTTTCCGGGCCGTTCCCGTTCAGAACCCGAGGTAAACGTTGAGCGGCCCCTTGTGCAGGCCGACGCTGCCGCCTGCATGAACGCCGCCGCCGCCCACGCCGATGCCGGCGTTGAGCGACGGGCGCACCGGCTCGCCATCCGCACCGCAGGCAGCAAGCGACAGGGCGCAGCCCAGTACCATCAGCAAACGGGTCATCGGCCTCTCCCCCTGCTTCACCCGGGCGCTCAGCCCAGGATCTCCTGCCAGCGCGCCACCTGCGCCCGCACCTGGTCCGGCGCGGTGCCGCCATAGGACTGGCGCGAGTTTACCGAGTTCTCGACCCCGAGCACAGTGAAGATGTCTTCGGTGATGCCCGCGTGCACCCCCTGCATGTCTGCCAGAGACAGGTCCGGCAGGTCGCAGCCGCTCGCCTCGGCCATCGCCACCAGCGTGCCAGTCACGTGGTGGGCGTCGCGGAACGGCACCTTCAGCACCCGCACCAGCCAGTCCGCGAGGTCGGTCGCGGTGGAGAAGCCCGAGCCCGCCGCCGCCGCGAGGCTCTCGCGGTTGGCGGTCATGTCCTTCACCATGCCCTCCATCGCCGCCAGCGCCAGCATCCAGTTGTCGGCGGCGTCAAAGACCTGTTCCTTGTCCTCCTGCATGTCCTTGGAATAGGCCAAGGGCAGCCCCTTCATCACCATCATCAGCGCGGTATTGGCGCCAAAGATCCGCCCCACCTTGGCGCGGATCAGCTCGGCCGCGTCCGGGTTCTTCTTCTGCGGCATGATCGAGGAGCCAGTGGAGAAACGGTCCGACAGGGTCACGAAGCGGAACTGCGCGGAGGACCAGATCACCAGCTCCTCGGCAAAGCGGCTGAGGTGCATGGCAGAGATCGACGCCACCGAGAGGAACTCCAGCGCGAAGTCGCGGTCGGAGACCGCATCGAGCGAGTTCGCCGTGGGCCGGTCGAAGCCCAGCGCCTGCGCCGTCATCTCCCGGTCGATCGGGAAGGAGGTGCCCGCCAGCGCGGCGGAGCCCAAGGGGCATTCGTTCATCCGTGCCCGCGCGTCGCGCACGCGGGACAGATCGCGGCCGAACATCTCCACATAGGCCATCATGTGGTGGCCCCAGGTCACCGGCTGCGCGGTCTGCAGGTGGGTGAAGCCCGGCATCACCCAGTCCGCGCCCGCCCCGGCCTGCGCCAGCAGCGCCCGGATCAGCGCCAGGAGGCCCGCTTCCGCAGCATCCAGCTGGTCGCGCACCCAGAGCTTGAAGTCGGTCGCCACCTGGTCGTTGCGCGAGCGGCCGGTGTGCAGACGGCCCGCGGGCTCGCCGATGATCTCCTTCAGGCGGGCCTCCACGTTCATGTGGATGTCCTCCAGCGCGGTGGAGAAGGCAAATTTGCCGCTTTCGATTTCTGACAAAACGGTGAGCAGCCCTTCCCGAATGGCCTCCGCATCGGTATCGCTGATCACACCCGTGGCGGCGAGCATCGCCGCGTGGGCCCTGGAACCGGCGATGTCCTGGGCTGCCATCCGCTTGTCGAACCCGATCGAGGCGTTGATCGCCTCCATGATCGCGTCCGGGCCGGCGGCAAAGCGGCCGCCCCACATCTGGTTCGAGGATTGATCTGTCATTGTGGTGAAACCCCGGAGATAAAATGCGTCTGTTTCGTCAGCTCACCCTTTATATGGCCCTTGCTCTGGGTGCAAATGCGGCGTTTGCCGCCGATGGTCCCGCACTGGAGGCGCTGCGCCAGGGGGACATGAGGAAACTGGTGGTCCATGCCGAGCCGAAACCGGTCTCCGATGCCGCCTTCCAGCTCGCCGATGACGCGGGCACCGCGACACTGGCCGACTACAAGGGCAAGGTGGTGCTTCTGAACTTCTGGGCCACCTGGTGCGCCCCCTGCCGCAAGGAGATGCCGCAGCTGGCTGAACTCCAGGAGGAGCTGGGCGGCGAGGACTTCGAGGTCCTGACCATCGCGACGGGGCGCAACTCCCCCGCGGGCATCCAGAAGTTCTTCGACGAGATCGGCGTCACCAATCTGCCCCGCCACCAGGACCCGAAACAGGCCCTGGCGCGGGAGATGGCGGTGATCGGCCTGCCGATCACGGTGCTCCTGGACCGCGAGGGCCAGGAAGTGGCGCGGCTGCTGGGCGATGCCGAGTGGAACTCGGAAAGCGCCAAGGCGATCATTTCCAAGATGATCGAGGGCTGAACAGCGCGGCTGCCCTTGTCCCGGGCTGCGGACTCCGCCGCTTCCGGGCTGACCCGGCGGCAAAACGCTCTACCCTCTTGCTTTGGCGGGCCTCTTGCTAAGGCGGGCCGCAGCCCTTGCCGCCCGCCGCCGCCGTGCAGAGTGGAGGAGAGAGAGATGAAACCTGTAGTGCTGCTGATCGGCAAGCTGCCGCATGTGATCGGCAATGTGGCGCGCGAGCTGGAGCATCTGCCGATCGAATGGCTGGGCGCGCATGACCACGCCGAGGTGGTGCGCCAGTTAGAGACTGAACCCCGCATCAGATGCGTGATCATGGGCGCCGGACTCGACGACCGCATCCGCGGCGACCTGGTCGGCATCATCGCCGAGCAGCGCCCTGATCTCTGCATCCACCTGAAGGACCGCGCGTCCGGCCCGGAGGGTCTGGTGCCGTTCGTCGAACGCGTGGTGCGGATGGAGGGGCTGGCTGAACCGCCGAAAGTGCCGCTTGCCGGCTGAACCTTGGCCCAACTGAACCCGGCCTGACCCCACGCCACCTTTGACAGGCGGCCGGGCCCGGCGCCACTCTGGCGGCGGGAGGAAATCATGCCGCTACCCTTGTTGCTGGCCCTGGTGGCTGGCGGGATTACTGCAATTGCCGCCCTGCTGCATCTGACCGGCCGGTCGCAGCGGGCCGTTCTGGATGCCGCGAGTGCCCGCCAAGCCTGGCTCCGGCATGACCCTGAGGCCGCTCCCGGCGAGATTCTGGTGAACGCCGCACAGGACGCGGCGCTGCTGCTGCCCTGCCCCAGCTCCGGCTCTGCCGCACCTGGCTTTCCCGGCCTGGTCTGGTCCTTCGGCGCCGACACAGCCGCGCGCAGTCTTGAGGGCGCACGCATTTCCCCGGCCCCCGCCGGGCTCCGGGCGGCATTCGCGGATTTTGCCGCCCCCGGCCTCACCATCACGCTCACGGAACAGGAACGCGCCGCCTGGCTCGCCCGCCTGCCTGCCGCCAGCCTCTCCCCGGACTGCCGTTCTTCTTTCTGCCCACCCTCTACCCCTGCCCCCAGTTCCGGAGCCCGCGCATGACGGACGCCCTCGCCTATCCCGATGCCACCCAGCTCGCAGTGCCCTTCTTCATCGCCGCCATTCTGGCCGAGATCCTCTGGATCAGCCTCAGGAAACGCGGCGGCCGCTACGAGACGCGGGACGCCGCCACCTCGCTCATCATGGGGGCAGGCAGCGTGGCAGAGGGGCTTCTCCTGGGCTTCCTGGCCTGGGGATTCCTGATGTTTCTCTGGCGCCTCACGCCGCTCGATCTCGGCACCTCGGTTTGGGCGCTCGCGGTCTGCTTTGTGCTGGACGACCTGCGCTACTACTGGGTGCACAGGCTGGGCCACCGGGTGCGCTGGATCTGGGCGTCCCATGTCAACCACCACTCCAGCCAGCACTACAACCTGACCACCGCGCTCCGGCAGACCTGGACCGGCACCTTCACCTTCATGATGGTGGTGAAGGCGCCGATGGTGCTGCTGGGCTTTCACCCGGCGCTGGTGCTGTTCGTCGGGGGCGTGAACCTGGTCTACCAGTTCTGGATCCATACCGAGGCAATCACCCGCCTGCCGCGCTGGGTCGAGGCGGTGCTGAACACCCCCAGCCACCACCGCGCCCACCATGGCCGCAACCCGCGCTACCTCGACTGCAACTACGCGGGCGTCTTCATCATCTGGGACCGGATCTTCGGCACCTTCGTGCCGGAACAGGACCACGACAAGCCGGACTACGGCCTGGTCCGCAACATCGCCACCTTCAACCCGCTGCGGGTGGCCTTCCACGAATGGGCGGGGATGCTTGCCGACATGCGCCAGCCCGGGCTCACCTGGCGGCAGCGGCTGGCCTACGCGCTGGCGCCGCCCGGCTACAGCCACGACGGCAGCCGCGACACCTCCGCCGCGATCAAGGCGAAGCACCTTGCGCGCCACCCCGAAGAAGCGGGCACGCCGGGTTTTGCCCGCCGCTGAGAAATGGCACCGGCCCGGCGGGGAAACTGCCCGGGATTTGACGAAAATGCCGCCTTTAATTCCCCAGCAACCCTTTTGCGCCAGGGTGCAGGCAGCCGCATACTGGGCCCTGCCCGGGCCGAAACAGGGAAAAATACAGAGATGAGCAAGCACCTCCAAGCCGCAGATCTGCCCGAGGGGGCCGACAACCCGCTTAGCGCGGCGGTGACCACCCGCGACCGGTCGACGCTCGACATGGTGGAGGAGGCGGTGCGGCACGGCCAAACGGTGCTGGCCTACCAGCCAGTGATGCAGGCGATGCCGCCGCATGGCACCGCCTTTTACGAGGGCTACATCCGGGTGCTGGACGCCACCGGCCGGGTGATCCCCGCACGGGATTTCTTCCATCTGGTGGAAGACAAAGAGCTTGGCCGCGAGCTTGACTGCCTGGCGCTGAAGCACGGGCTGCAGGCGCTGGAACGCTTCCCGGACATCCGCCTGTCGGTCAACATGTCGGCACGCTCAATCGGCTATCAGCCCTGGACCCGGGTGCTGGAGCGGATTCTCAAGCGCGATTCCACCCTGGGGGAGAGGCTGGTGCTGGAAATCAGCGAATCTTCCGCCATGGCCGCGCCCGAGCTGGTGACTGACTTCATGGGCCGGATGCAGCAGCACGGCATCGCCTTCGCGCTGGATAACTTCGGCGCCGGAACCACGGCGATCGGCCACTTCCGCCAGCTGTTCTTCGACGCGGTGAAGATCGACGGCCAGTTCATCCGCGGCGTGCACGCCAACCACGACAACCAGGCGGTGGTGCGGGCGCTGGTCAGCATCGCCAAGCAGTTCGACATGCTCACCGTCGCCGAATCGGTGGAACGGCCGGACGAGGCCGAGTTCCTGGTCTCCATTGGCGTCGACTGCCTGCAGGGATTCCTCTACGGCGCACCCTCGGTGACGCCGCCCTGGGTCGAGGCGATGAAGCGGCGCAGCGGCAGCTAGGCCCGCGGGACGCTCCGCCGGGCTGGCTTCTGCCAGCCCCCGCCTTCCATCTTTCCCAGATACTCCGAACCGAGGCTCCACGCGAAGGGCCGGTGTTTCGGCGGTCCGCCCGAAGCGCCGCTTGGCGGATTTCCCCGCACTGGCTGCGCTTCCTGCGGTTGACACCGCCACGGGGCATGAGACACCCTGTCCATTGCTGCAGGTGCAGCAAAGCGTTATGCCTGCATCCGGACATGGGAGGAAACCCGGCCGCTGCGCCCGATGCCCTGCACGGCGCGACGCCGCTTTTCCGGCAGACAAATGATGGCAGAGGACCCAGATCAATGACCAATGTTGTAATCGCATCCGCCGCGCGCACCGCCGTCGGCTCCTTTGGCGGCGCCTTCGCCAACACGCCGGCGCATGACCTTGGCGCTGCAGTGCTGGAAGCGGTGGTGGCGCGTGCTGGCGTCGACAAATCCGAAGTGTCGGAAACCATTCTCGGCCAGGTGCTGACCGCGGCCCAGGGCCAGAACCCGGCCCGCCAGGCTCATATCAACGCCGGCCTGCCCAAGGAAAGCGCTGCCTGGGGCATCAACCAGGTGTGCGGCTCGGGCCTTCGCGCCGTGGCGCTCGGCGCCCAGCACATCCAGCTTGGCGATGCCTCCATCGTCGCTGCCGGCGGGCAGGAGAACATGACCCTCTCCCCCCATGCCGCGCATCTGCGCGCGGGCCACAAGATGGGCGACATGAAATACATCGACACGATGATCCGCGACGGCCTCTGGGACGCCTTCAACGGCTACCACATGGGCCAGACCGCCGAGAACGTGGCCGAGCAGTGGCAGATCTCCCGCGACATGCAGGACGAATTCGCCGTCGCCTCGCAGAACAAGGCCGAAGCGGCTCAGAAGGCGGGCAAATTCGCCGACGAGATCACCCCCTTCACCGTCAAGCACCGCAAGGGCGAGACCGTGGTGGATCAGGACGAGTACATCCGCCACGGCGCCACTATCGAGGCGATGCAGAAACTGCGCCCGGCCTTCACCAAGGACGGTTCGGTCACCGCGGCCAACGCCTCCGGCCTTAACGACGGCGCCGCCGCGACGCTGCTGATGAGCGCCGATGAAGCGGAGAAGCGCGGCATCGAGCCGCTCGCCCGGATTGTCTCCTACGCGACTGCCGGCCTCGATCCGTCGATCATGGGCGTCGGCCCGGTCTATGCCTCGCGCAAGGCGCTGGAAAAGGCAGGCTGGTCGGTGAATGACCTGGACCTGGTTGAAGCCAACGAGGCCTTCGCCGCCCAGGCATGCGCCGTGAACAAGGACATGGGCTGGGATCCGTCGATCGTGAACGTGAACGGCGGCGCCATCGCCATCGGCCACCCGATCGGCGCTTCCGGCTGCCGGGTGCTGAACACGCTTCTGTTCGAGATGAAGCGGCGCGGCGCCAAGAAGGGGCTCGCCACACTGTGCATCGGCGGCGGCATGGGTGTCGCCATGTGCGTGGAGCGTCCCTGAGGGATAGCGCAGCGCTGATATCGAAGGACGCCCATTGGGCGTCCTTTTTTTGTTACACGCCAGCGGTATGGGCGTGGTGCGACAATTTTATGCGGCAGCGCAGCAAAAACCTGCACGAAATATTGTTGCTCAAATACATCCGAAACGATAGCAAGATTACCGAGTATTGAAATCTGGAGGAAACTCGAATGGCACGTATCGCACTCGTCACCGGCGGCTCCCGCGGCATCGGCGCAGCAATTTCCAAGGCGCTGAAGGAGCAGGGCTGCCAGGTCGCCGCGACCTATGCCGGTAATGACGACGCGGCCGCCAAGTTCACCGAGGAAACTGGCATCAAGACTTACAAGTGGAACGCCGCCAGCTATGAAGAGAGCAAGGCCGGCATTGCCAAGGTCGAAGAGGAGCTGGGTCCGATCGACATCGTGGTCGCCAACGCAGGCATCACCCGCGACGCCCCCTTCCACAAGATGACCCCGGAACAGTGGCACGAGGTGATCGACACCAATCTGACCGGCGTCTTCAACACCGTGCACCCGGTCTGGCCCGGCATGCGCGAGCGCAAGTTCGGCCGCGTC
The DNA here is from genome assembly GCF_048820895.1 of Cribrihabitans neustonicus. NCBI lineage: Bacteria > Pseudomonadati > Pseudomonadota > Alphaproteobacteria > Rhodobacterales > Paracoccaceae > Cribrihabitans > Cribrihabitans neustonicus. Next base: position 52,576 of record NZ_JBMERQ010000008.1, on the reverse strand, counting down.
ATCGTGATCTCCTCGATCAACGGCCAGAAGGGGCAATTCGCCCAGGTGAACTATGCCGCGACCAAGGCGGGTGATCTCGGCATCGTGAAGTCGCTGGCGCAGGAAGGCGCGCGCGCGGGCATCACCGCCAACGCAGTCTGCCCCGGCTATATCGCGACTGAGATGGTGATGGCGGTGCCGGAAAAGGTGCGCGAATCGATCATCGGCCAGATCCCGGCCGGCCGCCTGGGCGAACCCGAGGAAATCGCCCGCTGCGTGGCCTTCCTGGCGTCTGACGACGCGGGCTTCATCAACGGCTCGACGATCTCCGCCAACGGCGCGCAGTTCTTCGTGTGATTAGCGGCGGCGCATTCTGCCGCGTATCCCAATACGGCAAGGGCCGGCCCTGCGGGGCCGGCCCTTTTCCAATCCCGTAAGGACCTGGCGCGCTCAGGCCCAGCGGGAAACTGCGGTGCGGTGGCCACCCAGCGGGATGCGCCGCGCCACCAGCCAGCGCCAAGCCTGTTTCAGCACGGCGCCGCGCGCCTCATGCGCCCGGGCAAAGCCGGCTTTGACGGCGGCATTGGCAGTATACTCCAGCATCTCGGCCTCCTCTTGGATCAGGAACTCTTGACTGTGCCCAATATGCGGCCCGCTCCGGAAGCATACAAACGAGAGTTTTCACCGCCTCAGTTAAGCTGTACTTATGTGACCATGCGTGACCGCCTGCCCCCTCTCACCGCCCTGCGTGCCTTCGAGGCCGCCGCCCGCCACATGTCCTTTGCCAAGGCGGCGGCGGAGCTGAACGTGACGCCTGCCGCGCTTTCCTTCCAGATCAAATCGCTGGAGGAGCACCTGGGCGAGCCGCTGTTCCGGCGCCTGAACCGGGCGGTGGAGCTGACCGAGGTCGGCCGTACCCTGCAGCCCGGCACCGCCGAGGGTTTTGCCGCGCTCACCGCTGCCTGGCGCGCCACCCGCCGCCTGCAGGACAACACCACGCTAACGGTGACCGCAGGCCCCGGGCTCACCGCCAAGTGGCTGGCACCGCGGCTTTACGAGTTCGCCCGCGCGCATCCGGAGATCGACCTCAGGTTCTCCGCCACGCTCAGGGTGCTCGACTTCCAGCGCGACGATATCGATGTGGCGATCCGCTTCGGCTATGGCGAGGAGGGCGGATTCTACTCGGTCGAAGTGCCGCCGGAGTGGATGACCCCGGTGATGACGCCCGAGCTGGCCGAGCGCTACACCACGCCAGAAAGCCTGATGGAGGCGCCGCTGATCTTCGATGAATCGGTTGCCTTCCTCGACCCGCCCTGCGACTGGCCCGCCTGGTTCCGCAGCCAGGGGATCAGCTTCACGCCCACCCACGGCGCGCATTTTTCCCAGGCCGACCACGCCATCGACGCCGCCCTTGCTGGTGCCGGCGTGGCGCTGGGGCGGCGCGGCATGGCGGTCACCGACCTGCACGCGGGCCGGCTCGTCGCCCCTTTCAAGACCGCGATCCAGACCAAGGCACACTTCCGCTTCCTCTGCGCCCCGGGCACCGAGACCCGCCCCCAGATCGCCGCCTTCCGCGATTGGTTTGTTGCCGAGATTGCAAAAACCGCCTACGTCTCGGAGGCATTTGAGATCATCCCAGTTGAGGACATTCCCCCGCCATGACCAAGACCCGCGCGACCGCCATCGGCTTTATTGCTGTTCTCCTGTGGTCGCTGCTCGCCTTGCTCACCGTCGGATCGGAACCCGCGCCGCCCTTGCTGCTGAACGCGCTGTGCTTCACCATCGGCGGCACGCTGGGGCTGATCTGGACCGCCGCCGCGGGCAAGCTGGGCCAGCTGCGCACCGTGCCGCTCAAGGTCTACGCTTTCGGCACGCTGGGCCTGTTCGGCTACCACGCGCTCTATTTCTCGGCCCTGCGCCTCGCACCCGCGGCAGAAGCCGGGCTGATTGCCTATCTCTGGCCGCTGCTGATCGTTCTGTTCTCCGGCCTGCTGCCGGGGGAGCGGCTGAAGCCAGGGCATCTGATCGGAGCGGTTTTGGGCTTCGGCGGTGCGGCCACCATCATCTCGGGCGGCGGCGAAGGCTTTCAGGCGCAATACCTGCCGGGCTACGGGCTCGCGCTCCTCTGCGCGCTCACCTGGTCCAGCTACTCGGTCTTGTCGCGCCGCGTCGGCCATGCGCCGACCAGCTCGGTCGCGGTCTTTTGCCTCGCCACCGCCGCGGCCTCCTGGGGGCTGCATTTCGCATTGGAGGAGACGGTCTGGCCCGCCGGCGCCCTGGGGTGGGGCGCGACGCTGCTGCTTGGGCTAGGACCGGTGGGGCTTGCCTTCTATGTCTGGGACATCGGGGTGAAACAGGGCGATATCCAGATGCTCGGCACCAGCTCCTATGCCGCCCCCCTGCTGTCGACGCTGATCCTGGTCATGGCAGGAATCGCCGCCGCTTCCTGGAGCCTGGCGCTGGCGGCAGCGCTGATCACTTTCGGCGCACTGATTGCGGCCAGGTCAAGCGCCGCAGCCTGAGCCACGGGCGCAGCTGCGCGGCACATAGTTCCCGGCGCACAAAAAAGAGGGCCGCCCCGTTCGGCTGGCCCTCCGCTTCAAACCCGGGCCTTGGCCCGGCGGGAACCTCAGGCTGTCTCGGCAGCCAGGCGCTCAATCTCTTCCTTCAGCTTGAGCTTCTGCTTTTTCATCTTTGCGATCTGCAACCCGTCGGTACTCGGCGACCGTTGGGCGTGTTCCACTTCCATGCTCAGGTGCTCGTGCTTCTTCTTAAGTTCGGTCAGGTGCGAGCTGAGGCTCATGGCACTCCTCCTTCATTGAGCTAGATTGTTGAACACATCGAGTGGAGCACAAGAACTGCCGCCTGTCACGCCGCAGCCGCAGCATTTTTGTCATGAAATTGTCATATAGGCTGTTCATCGCTCATAATGTTGCGCCAAGGGGCAGAGAGTGGCAGAGCGGCCCGCGCCGCAGTGCCGCAATGGTTGAAGCGGACCGCGCAGGCCACCATATCGGCGGCTTCAGCAGGGCTCGCAGTTTCAGCGCCCCGCTGCTCCAGCCTTCACGCCCTTGCACCGTGGGATCGGCCCGGCTTAAGGCCAGTTGAGCGCCGCACCATCGCGCAGCACGGCGCGCAGCTCAGGGCGGTAGCTCTCCCCGTCTCCTTCGTGCCGTGTGCCTTCGTGCAGGATGAGCGGCGCATGCAGGCAGAACGCCGCCCGGCCCTCCTTGCGCGCCCGCAGGATCACCAGCTCCGCGGCCTTGCCTGCGCGCGGTGCCAGCGGCAGCACCTCAAGCGAGCCCAGCCGCCCCTCGCAGGCGCTCAGCATTTCCGGCAGCCGGTCGGCACGCTGGATCATGTGCAAATACCCTTTCGGCAAGAGCCGCCGCGCCGCGGCGGCGATCCAGTCCGACAGCGGCGTCGCCTCGCCCAGCGCGGTGCGGCGGCCCGCATCCTGCGCCGGGCTGTGGGCGCCCGCGCGGTAGTAGGGCGGGTTGGCGATCACGTGGTCGAAGCGGCGCTGCTTCAGATCGGCGGGCAAAGCTGCCAGATCCGCCTCCCAGACGGTGAGCTCCGCGCCGTTCTCCGCCGCATTGCGCCGCGCCAGCGCCGCATAGGCGGGCTGCAGCTCCACCCCCGCCAGATCCAGGCCCGGCACCCGCGCCGCAAGGCACAGAAGCGCCTGCCCCGCGCCGCAGCCAAGCTCCAGCACCGACTGCCCCGCCCGCGCCGGCACTGCCGCCGCCAGGAGCACCGGATCGGCGCCCGCACGGTAACCCTTCAGCGGCTGCCACAGCTGCACCCGGCCGCCGAGGAAACCGTTGCGGCTCAACTCATTGTCTGAAAATGCGCTCATCGCCTCGGCATCACCGGCCCAGCGGGATTTCATTGTCCGCCATCACCACACATGCGGCGTCATAATCCGCTTCCCGCACCATCAGCCGCCGCGGCAGAATGCCTATGCTGCCCTCCAGGACGCTCATGTTTACGTCGATTTGAAAGCAGTCTATATCCTCTCCCTCAAGAAGGGCTGAGGCAAAGGCCAAGACGGTTGGATCGGTGCTGCGCAGGAGTTCCTTCATGGGATGGATCTAAGGGCAAGCCCGCCGGATTGTCGAGGCTTGCAAGCAGGAATGTGATGGACCAAGTCATGAACAAGAAGCCGCACGAGATGCTGGCCGCCACGCTCAGCCAGGAACTGGACGCGGTTAATTCGCTGATCCGCACCCGCATGGCCTCCCGCCACGCCCCCCGCATCCCTGAGGTGACCGCGCATCTGGTCGAAGCAGGCGGCAAGCGCCTGCGCCCGATGCTGACGCTCGCGGCCGCCCGGCTCTGCGGCTACGAGGGCGAGCATCACATCCGGCTCGCCGCGACGGTGGAGTTCATCCACACCGCGACGCTGCTGCATGACGACGTGGTCGACGAAAGCGCCCAGCGGCGCGGCCGCCCCACCGCCAACCTGCTCTGGGACAACAAGAGTTCTGTTCTGGTCGGCGACTACCTCTTTGCCCGCAGCTTCCAGCTGATGGTGGAGACCGGATCTTTGCGGGTGCTCGACATCCTCGCCAATGCCTCCGCCACCATCGCCGAGGGCGAGGTGCTGCAGATGACCGCGGCGTCGAACCTCAAGACCGACGAAGACATCTACCTGCAAGTGGTGCGCGGCAAGACCGCGGCGCTGTTCTCGGCTGCGACCGAAGTGGGCGGGGTGATCTCTGGCGCGCCCGAGGCGCAGGTGAAGGCGCTGTTCGACTACGGCGATGCGCTGGGAATTGCTTTCCAGATCGCCGATGATCTGCTGGATTACCAGGGCGACAGCAAGGCCACCGGAAAGAACGTGGGCGATGACTTCCGCGAGCGCAAACTGACCCTGCCGGTGATCAAGGCTGTGGCCGAGGCCACCGGGGACGAGCGCGCCTTCTGGACCCGCACCATCGAAAAGGGCCGCCAGCAGGAGGGCGACCTCGAAGAGGCGCTGGCGCTGATGGCAAAATACGGCACGCTGGACGCAACCCGTGCGGACGCGATGGCCTGGGCGGATAAGGCCAAATCGGCACTCTCGGTCCTCCCGGAGCATCCGCTGCGCGAGGTGCTGCATGACCTGGCGGGTTACGTGGTGGCCCGGCTGAACTGAGCCCTCAGGGGCATCGGCAAAGAGGGGGCTCTGCCCCCTCGGCCTGCGGCCTCACCCCCGGGATATTTTTGGCAAGAAGAAGAGGTTCAGGCCCTGCGGGACGCCCCCGCCGCGCGCGGAAACACTCCCCTGCCGGTGTCAGAGAAGGGTGCCAGCGGCGGCCCACCACCCCGGGCGGGCGCGGCGGACCTGGCTGAGTGCCGCCTGTGCTCCGGCCCGGCTGACGTAGAGCGCAAAGCACGTGGCGCCGGAGCCGGACATGCCTGCATGCAGGCATTGGGTGCGGCGCAGCGCAGCCAGAACGCCAGAGATCTGTGGCGCCAGTGCTTCGGCCGGGGCCTGCAGGTCGTTGCGTTGCTGTCCAAGCCACTCCGCCAGCTCCTCAGCGCTTTGCCAGCGCGGCAGCGCATCGGGCATTGGCGGGTTCCCGCGCTGCGTGAGCGCTTTGAAAACCGCAGGCGTGGCCACCGCGACGCCCGGGTTCACCAGCAGGATGCCGCAGTCCGGCAGCGGCGGCAGTGCATCCAGCCGCTCACCTGTGCCGCGCATCCGCTGCGGGACCGGGGCGGCGAGGCACACCGGCAGGTCAGCGCCAAGCTGCAGCACGTCCCCAGCCGCGGGCATGGGCTGCTGCCAGAGCTCCGACAGCGCCTTCAGCGCCGCCGCCGCATCCGCAGAGCCGCCGCCGATGCCCGCCGCCATCGGCAGGTGCTTGTCCAAGTGCAGCGCCGCGCCCCGCGCCTGGCCGCCCGCGATCAGCCGGGCCGCGCGCAGCATCAGGTTGCTGCCGTCCGCCGGCACCCCCGCCGCCATCGGCCCTTCCACCTGGAGGCTCTGCGCCTCCGCCGGGCTGGCGCTGATGCGGTCGCCCACATCAGCAAAGACCACCAGCGAGTCCAGCAGGTGATAACCGTCCGCGCGGCGGCCGGTCACGTGCAGTGTGAGGTTGATCTTGGCGGGCGCAAATGCCTCAACCGTCATTGGCCACCTTCAGGGGGGCACTGCCCTCCTCCGCCAGCACCGCATCCAGCCCCACCTTCAGCTTGCGCCGGATCCGCTCCGGGTCGGCCTCGCCGTCGCTGTCTTCGGGGTCAATGAAGGAGAGCGCCCGCCTCCACTGGAATTCCGCCTCGCGCTTGCGGCCCACCGCCCAGTAGACATCGCCAAGGTGGTCGTTCACCACCGGGTCCACCGGCATCAGCTCCACCGCGCGCTCCATGTGGCCCACAGCCTCCTCGAAGCGGCCGAGCCGGTAGAGCACCCAGCCCAGGGAGTCGACGATATACCCGCTGTCGGGGCGCGCGGCGACTGCCCGCTCGATCATCTCAAGCGCTTCGTCCAGCTTGCTGCGCTGTTCCACCAGCGAGTAGCCGAGGTAGTTCAGCACCTGGGGCCGGTCCGGGTCCAGGGCCAGGGAGGCGCGGAAATCGGCCTCCGCCTGCTCCCAGTGGCCCAGCCGCTCGTGGCAGATGCCGCGGGCGTAGAGCAGGAACCAGCGGCTGCCGTCATCCTCCGGCGTGACGGCCAGCGCCTTGTCATAGGCACGCGCGGCGGCGGCGTAATTCTCCTGCTGCCGCAGCAGGTCACCGAGGCTCACGTAGACGCCGGCATGGTCGGGGTAGTCGCGTGCCAGCTGCTCGAGCACCTCGATCGCGGCATCGGGCTTCGCGGCACGGCGCAGCGCCTCGGCCCGGCCCAGTTCCGCGGCGTGGTGATCCGGGTGCCCCGCTGGCACCTGCTTGTAGGTCGCCACCGACAGTTCGTACCGGCCGAGCCGGTCCAGCAGCCCCGCGCTCAGGAGGATGGCATCGGCATGCTCGGGACTGACCGCGGCGGCCATGCGGACATACATCAGCACGTAGTCATCAGCAGTGTCCCCATTCAGCGCTGCACCCAGCGTGAAGAACACCTCGGCCACGCCATCCCGTGCGCTCGGCGCGATGGTAAAGGGGAGGGTCTCGCCTGCCTCCAGCGCCGTGGCCAGCCGATCCAGGCCGGGGTCGAGCCGGCTGCCGAAACTTTCCCCGAGCACTGTGAGCGCCTTTTCGGTCCGCCCCAGCTGCGACAGGATTTGCACCCGCGCAATGGCGGCGCGGCGGCTGAGCCCGGTGAGTTGGCCGTCGTCGGCGGCAAACAGCTCCTCGGCGCCGCCGTAATCACCCGCCGAGGCCAGCGCCAGCGCCCGGTGGTAGAGCACGAAAGGCCGGAGGCTGCCGTCTTCCGCCAGTTCGTCGAAGCGTTTGAGCGCGCTGGAAACCGAGCCCGTGCCCATATGCGCCCAGCCCTCCAGTAAGCCGTCCACCAGCGGATGGATCGCCTGGCGGGACAGGTCGCGGTCGAGGATCGCCTGGAAGTCGCCGCGGCGGGCAAAGTTGCCCGCCATCACGATATTGGCGGCCTGGCTGCGGGCGCCGATCTGCCACAGCCGCTCAGCCACCGGCACCGCGGCATCAATCTGGCCCATCGCCAGCTGCGCGAATACCAGATTCTCCATCAGCACCGGGTTCTGGGGATCGCGTGCCAGAGCCTGCGTGTAGTAGAGCGCGGCGGAGACGAAATCGCTGTCATAGGTGGCCGCCCGCCCGGCCAGGTAGGAACCCGCCAGCCCGCCTGCGTGGGCCATGGGCCCTGCGGCGGAGATAGCGGCCACTGCGGCCAGCGCCGCGCCACGGAAGGGGCGAAAAAAGGATCGGGGCACGCGGGGCCTCCCTCTACGTGTTATGTCACTGCTCGGTTGAAATCGTAGTGTGCGCGGCCCCTGCACGCAATGGGGCGGCCGCCTGGCCGCCCCCTGTTTTCCGGCGAAACCCCGCCGTTTCCGGCGCGGCGGTTCACATGTTCGGGTAGTTTGGCCCGTCACCGCCCTGTGGGGTGGTCCAGTTGATGTTCTGCGAGGGATCCTTGATGTCGCAGGTCTTGCAGTGGACGCAGTTCTGGAAGTTGATGACGAACTCCGGCTGGCCGTCCTTCTCCACCACCTCATAGACCCCGGCCGGGCAGTAGCGCTGCGCGGGTTCAGCGTATTTCGGCAGGTTCACCTTGATCGGCGTGTCCTGATTGCCGAGCCGCAGGTGGCACGGCTGGCTTTCCTCGTGGTTGGTCATCGAGAAGCTGACGTTGGTGAGCCGGTCGAAGGACAGCACGCCGTCGGGCTTCGGATAGTCGATTTCCTTGTGCCTGCTGGCCTCTTCGGTGGCTTCGGCGTCGTTCTTGCCGTGGCCCAGGGTGCCGAACAGCGAAAAGCCAAAGGTGTTGGTCCACATGTCGAGCCCGCCCAGCATCAGGGACGCGGTGAGGCCCCACTTCGACCACATCGGCTTCACGTTGCGCACCTTCTTCAGGTCTTCGCCGATGGCGCCCTCTCGCACTTCGGTCTCATATGCTGCCAGCTCGTCACCCGCGCGGTCGGCCTTGATGGCCGCGAACGCGGCCTCGGCGGCAGCCTTGCCCGACAGCATCGCGTTGTGGTTGCCCTTGATGCGCGGCACGTTGACCATGCCCGCGGCACAGCCCAGCAGCGCCACGCCCGGTGCCACCAGCTTGGGCAGCGACTGCCAGCCGCCCTCGGTGATCGCCCGTGCGCCGTAGGCCACGCGCTTGCCGCCCTTCAGAAGCTCCGCAACCATCGGGTGATGCTTGAAGCGCTGGAACTCCATGTAGGGGAACAGATAGGGGTTCTTGTAGTTCAGGTGCACCACGAAACCGACATAGACCTGGTTGTTGTCGAGGTGATAGATGAACGACCCGCCGCCCGCGTTGCCGCCCAGCGGCCAGCCCATGGTGTGGGAGACGCGGCCCGCCTTGTGCTTGGCGGGGTCGATTTCCCAGATCTCCTTCATGCCGAGCCCGTATTTCTGCGGCTCCTTGCCGTCCGACAGGCCGTATTTGGCGATCACTTCCTTGGACAGCGAACCGCGCACACCCTCGCCCAGGAAGACATACTTGCCGTGCAGCTCCATGCCGGGTTCGTAGGACGGGCCGGGTGTGCCGTCCGGGTTCTTGCCGAACTCGCCCGCGACCACGCCCTTCACCTCGCCGTTGTCGCCATAGACCAGCTCCGAGCACGCCATACCCGGGAAGATCTCCACACCCAGCTCCTCGGCCTGCTCCGCCATCCAGCGGCAGACATTGCCCATGGAGACGATGTAGTTGCCGTGGTTGTTCATCAGGGGCGGCATCGGGAAGTTGGGGATGCGGACCTGGCCCGCCTCGCCCAGCATGTAGAAGTTGTCTTCCTCCACCGGCACGTTCAGCGGCGCGCCCTTTTCCTTCCAGTCGGGGATCAGCGCATCCAGCCCGCAGGGGTCCAGCACCGCGCCCGACAGGATATGCGCGCCCACTTCCGAGCCCTTCTCCAGCACGACCACCTGCAAGTCGGCGTCCAGCTGCTTGAGGCGGATGGCGGCCGAGAGACCGGCGGGGCCGGCCCCCACGATCACCACATCATATTCCATCGCTTCGCGTTCAATCTCGGCCATAGAGGTGCTCCTTGGCTATTTCGCTACCGGCCCCACCGGAAGGGCGTAATTTTCTTTCGCGGGTGCTTAGCGTTTGGCGGCCGTGCTGGTCAATCCAAACTCTGCGTCAGGACCCTGTAGAACAGGGTTCCGCGGCAAAATGAACGCCTGTTTTCGTCATTCAGGCATCGTTTTCCGCCCCGGTGCCTGCCTCAGGCGCATCACCCAGAAGATAGCGGGGCCCCTTGCCTTTCTGCGCTGCCGCATCGGCCGGGTTGTAGAGCGCGCATTTGGGCAGCGACAGACAGCCGCAGCCGATGCAGCCGTCAAGATTGTCGCGCAGCTTGGTCAGGGTTTCGATTCGCGCATCGAGATGCGCGCGGAACCCTTCTGAGAGCCTCGCCCAGTCCTGCGGCGTCGGCGTGCGCCCGCCCGGCAGGCTTTTCAGCTGCGCGCGGATTTCCGGCAGCGAAAAGCCGAACTGCTGCGCGATCATCACAAAGCTCAGGCGGCGGATGTCGGCGCGGTGAAAACGCCGCTGCCCGCCTGCATTGCGCCAGGGCTCCACCAGCCCCTGCGCCTCGTAGTAGCGGATTGCCGAAACCGCGAGCCCGGTTCGGTTCGCCAGATAGCCGATGGAGATCCCTGCCTGTGCCGCCATTTCCCGCGCCCCCCGGAAAAAATGCTTGAGCTCAAGTTAGGTTTAGAAATTAGTGTGAGTCGTATCAAGAGCAACCAGACATGAAAAGGATCCGCAGATGAGCGCACAACTGGAACACGCCAACATCACCGTCGCCGACCCGCAGGCCACTGCCGCCTGGATGGGCGAGGTCTTCGGCTGGCACATCCGCTGGGAAGGCCCGGCGATCAACGGCGGCTACACCGTGCACGTGGGCGGCGAAAACAGCTACCTCGCCCTGTTCCGCCCCGCGGAAGCGCCCGGCGAGGCACCGCCGCGCTACAGCCGCAAGGGCGCGCTCAACCACCTCGCCGTGGTGGTGGCGGATCTCGACGCCACCGAAGCCGCGGTGAAGAAGGCGGGCTTCGAGCCGGTGAATCACGCCGACTACGAACCCGGCCGCCGGTTCTACTTCCTCGATGGCGACGGGGTCGAATACGAGGCGGTGCAATATGATGAATGATCTGCTTTTGTGGATGGCCCGCCCCGCGCCACGGCATTTTTCCGCGCATTCTCCGGGGCATGGGCGCCCTGCCGGCATGAAATACCGCATCTTTGCCGGATTTGCCCGCCGCAGGCCACAGCCCCCCACTTGAAATCCGGCCCGGGATTGGGTCAGGTAATTGCAACTGAACCGGACGCCCCGCAGCTGCCTGCTGCGGGGCTCCGGTTTTCCTGATGAACGCACAGACAAACGACTTGGACGACACCTATGGACAAGATCCCGATGACGCCGGCGGGCCACACCGCCCTGGAGAGCGAACTGAAAAACCTGAAATCCGTCGAACGCCCGGCAATCATCCAGGCCATCGCCGAAGCGCGTGAGCTGGGCGACCTGTCGGAGAACGCCGAATACCACTCGGCGCGCGAAAAGCAGTCCTTCATCGAGGGCCGCATCAAGGAGCTGGAAGGCATCCTGTCGCTGGCCGACGTGATCAACCCGGCCAAGCTCTCCGGCGCGATCAAGTTCGGCGCCAGGGTCACCGTGGTGGACGAAGACACCGACGAGGAGAAGACCTGGCAGATCGTCGGCGAGCACGAGGCCAACATCGAGGCCGGGCTGCTGAATATCAAATCCCCGATCGCCCGCGCCTTGATCGGCAAGGAAGAAGGCGACAGTGTGGAAGTGCGCACGCCCGGCGGCGAGCGCGCCTATGAAATCCTGAAGATCGACTATTCCTGACCCCAGCAGCAACCGGGAGCGGCCCATGTCCGGCCAGAGTCACGCAGGCGCATATCCAGACGGCACGAGCCCCGGCGCGCAAGCCGCCGGGACCGCGGGCCCGGGCGGCTCCGGCCACCCCTCCGGCATTGGCGCGGTCCGCACCGCACAGGCTCCTGGAGCTGGCTCCGGGCCGGGCAGCGACGGCCAGCCAGGCCGCGGACCGGGCGGCAGCGGAGCAGGCGGCAGCGGAGCAGGCGGCAGCGGGCCCGGCGCAAGCCCGGGCCAGCCGCTGCGCGGCTTCGAGCCAGCCGGCTCCTCCGGCCCAGGTGCTGCGGAACTCGCGGCTATCGTGCTCGGCGGGCTCTGGCTGCTGGTGGCGGGCGGGCTCTATTACTTTTCTGCCGAGGACCGCGGACTGGAGCAATGGGCCGACCAGATCACCGTCCTCCTGGCGGTAATCCTGCCGCTGGCGATGCTCTGGGTCGCGGCGTCGGCGGCGCGCTCGGCCCGGGTGATGCGGGAGGAGAGCGAGCAGCTCCAGGCCGCGATCGACGGGCTGCGCAAGACCTATCTGACCCAGGCGCAGCAGCATGCGGCGGTGGCCGAGCCCTCGGTCAGCCGCAAACTGGACGAACTGGCGGAGGCGGCGCGCAAGACCGAAACCGCGCTGGCCACCTTCCACACCAGCCGCCGGATGCCGCCGCGCCCGCCGATCCCCGAGCAGGCGGCGGAGATGGCTGCGGCCGGCCAGGGCACACTGGCATTGGGGACCGAGGCCGCCGATGGCGCCCCGCCACTCCCCGCCGAACAGTTCATCCGGGCCCTGAACTTCCCGGAGACCGCCGAGGACCAGGAGGGCTTCGCCGCCCTGCGCGCAGCCCTGAAGGACCGCAAGGCGGCGCAGGTGATTCAGGCCGCGCAGGACGTGCTCACCCTGCTGAGCCAGGACGGCATCTACATGGATGACCTGCACCCCGACATGGCCCGGCCGGAGATCTGGCGCCAGTTCGCGCAGGGCGCGCGCGGCCGCGCTGTGGCCGCGCTCGGCGGTGTGCGCGACCGCGCCTCTCTGTCGCTGGCGGCGGCCCGGATGAAGCAGGACCCGATCTTCCGCGACGCCGCACACCACTTCCTGCGCCGTTTCGACCAGATGTTCGCAGAGTTCGAGGCGGGCGCCTCCGACAGCGAGATCTCCGCGCTCAGCGGCACCCGCACGGCGCGCGCCTTCATGCTCCTGGGGCGGGTCGCCGGGACCTTTGACTGAGATCAATCGGGCAGGCGGGCCTGAAAGCGCCCTGGCGGGCGCCGCCACCGGCGGGGGTATTCCGGGTCAGAAACCGGCACGGGAAAGCAATACAGCCGTGTGATGCGGCGGTCCGCCGCGCGCGAGCGCGGCGCCCGGCCCAACCGGCGCCTGCGCGTCATGCCATGACGGGCGGGCAACGGGCGGGAGCAAATCCCTCACATGGCAAAGCTGCCGTAGGGGATGAAGCGCACCGGATCGCCGGGGCGGATCTCGGCGGCGCCGTCGCCCAGCTCCACCAGCCCTTCCGCCCAGCTGAGCCCGCTGATCCGGCCTGAGCCTTCCGAGGCAAAGACCTCGGCTTGCCCATCGCGGATACGGGCGCGCAGGTATTCCCGCCTGCCCGGCTTCTTGCGTTTCTGGAACGCTGCCGGAACCTCAAAGCCCTGCGGTTCCTGCCAGCCCGCCCCCGCCATCAGCCCCATCGCCGGGCGCGCAAAGATCAGCGTGCAGACCAGTGCCGCCACCGGGTTGCCCGGCAGGCCGAAAACCGGCTTGCCCTGCCACATGCCCAGCGCCAGCGGCCGCCCCGGCTTCAGCGCGATGCGCCAGTGCTGCAGCGCGCCCGTTTCGCGCAGGATGGCCGAGACATGGTCCTCATCCCCCGCCGAGGCCCCGCCGGAAGTGAGGATCACATCTGCCTGTCCTGCCGCCGCATCCAGCCGCGCCCGCAGCGCGGCGCGGTCATCCGGTGCCCGGCCCAGGTCAACGGGTGTGAAGCCCAGCTGCCGCACCAGCCCCAGCAGCATCGGCCGGTTGGCGTCATAGATCTGGCCCGGCGCCGCGGCCTCACCGGCCTCCACCAGCTCATCCCCGGTTGACAATACCCCCACACGCAGCGGCAGGTGAACAGTGAGTTGCGCCAGCCCGCAGGCCGAAGCCAGCGCGAGATCGGCGGGCGTCACCACCCGGCCACGGGACAGGATCACCGCGCCCTCCGACACATCCTCTCCCGCCTTGCGGGTGTTGGCGCCACGCTTCAGCGGGCCGTTTAGCGCGATCTGCCTGCCGTTGTTGTTCACGTCCTCCTCCAGCACCACCGTGTCCACGCCCGCAGGCAGCGCGGCGCCGGTCAGCACCCGGATCGCGTGGCCCGGCGGCACCTCGCCCGCAAAGGGCACCCCGGCGGCGGCCCGGCCTTCGACCAGCGGCAGAACGTGCGGACCTTCGGGGAGCGGCCCCCGGAAGCCATAGCCGTCCACCGCGGTGTTCGGCAGCGGCGGGTTGGCACGCTGCGCCACCGCGTCCGCGGCCAGCACCCGGCCCAGCGCCTGGCTCAGCGGCGCCCGCTCCTGCCCGGTCACCGGGCGCAGCCGTTCCTTCAGCCGCGCAAGCGCCACATCCACCGGAGTCCAGTCGACGCCCGCGGGCAGGGCAAAACAATCATTACCAAGCGGCGGCGGCGCCAGCGGCGCAGTGTCCCCTGCCGCCAGGGCGGTCAGCCGCTTCTCGTAACCTGTGCCCAAGATCCACCCTTCCTCCCGCGCCTCCGGCGGAAAAGTTCCCAGCATTTCCGCCATTTCCTCCCGCGGGTGCCGCGAGAGTGCCTGCGACAGCAGCCGGACCTGCACCCTGTCGCGGATCTCGTCCTCATCCGCCGCCGCCAAAGCGGCCTTAACCGCCGGCTCGATCAGCCCGGGCCAAAGCTCGGCAAAGACCACCGCGGTGTCTTCTGCGGGCTCGAACGGCCAGACCGCCGGGCCATGGGCCTGCCGCAGCCGCTGCAGGACCGGCAGACCCATCAGCATCTGGCTGCCCACCGTCGGGTTGAAGAACAGCTGAAAGCAGGAAGAAGCCGCCTTGGCCGCCAGATCTGCCTGGCGCCGCTCCGCCACCTCCGCGTAGCCGATCCCGCCCTTGCGGTAGGGGATATCGGGCCAGCGCCCCTCCTCCGGCTTGCCCCAGAAAGGACCTTTGCCAGGGAAGGCCCGGTTCATCTCCGCGGCCACGTCGAAGCGGTTGTTGCTGCCGTCCACGCTGTCCTCGATGCGCGCCTCCAGCCAGGCCCAGAGCGCAAACGGGTCGTCCGAACCGGTGATCCGGCGGGCAAAACCCTTCGGGCAGGCAAAGGGGAAATCGAACCCCGCCAGCACCCGCCGCCCGGCGGCCCGCTCACGGGCAAAGAAGTCCGAAATCCAGGCTTCTGCCTCCTGACGGCTGCGGCAGTAGACCGGCGGCTCGGCCACTCCGCCGCGCGCGACGCCCAGCCAGATCGCATCCCGGCTTTCGCGCTTCGGCCTGCGTTTGGCGGCGGACCAGTCCACAACGAGCACGGTATCGAAAGCGCTCACAGCCCGAGGTCCTTCAGGATGAAATCGGCAATAGCGGCGGTGTCATCAAGGTGGAAGACCGGCCGCGCACCGCCCAAGTCCAGCGCATCCGGCACATCGCTTGCAACTGCGCGGATGCTGGCGTCCCCATGCGCGATCAGCTCCGTACCCGCCGCCTGCCGGTGCGCCTCGACCTTGGGGTGAGGCTCGCGCTTGTAGCCCTCAACCAGCACCAGATCCACGGGCTGCATCCGGGCGAGGATCTCCGCAAGGGCCGGCTCCGCCGTGCCGCGCAGCTCCTGCATCAGGGCGATCCGCCCCGCCGAGGCCAGCACCACTTCCGACGCCCCCGCCTGCCGGTGGCGGAAACTGTCGGTCCCGGGCTGGTCCACGTCGACCGCGTGATGCGCGTGCTTGACGGTGGAGACGCTGAGCCCCCGCGCGGTGAACTCCGCCACCAGCCGCTCCATCAGCCCGGTCTTGCCGTTGTTCTTCCAGCCGGTGACGCCGTAGAGCTTCATACCTCCCCCTCGGCAACGCGGCGCTCCGCCTCCGCCAGGTCCTCCGGCGTGTTCACGTTGAAAAACGCGCCGTCCTCGAAAGCCGCGGTTGCCGCGCCGTGCTTGTCGGTCCAGAGCACCACCTTGCGCAGCCCCCCCTCCAGCGCCGCGCGTAGGTCCGCGCGCAAGGCCACGGGCCAGAGGCCAAAGGTCGGGTGGCGGTTGGCGCGCCCCCCCTCATAGGTCGCGGCCAGCGCAATCGGGGTCGCGGCGCGCTCGGCGGCGCGGGCCAGCCGCGCCACCAGATCCTCCGGGAAAAAGGGCGTGTCCGCGGCGGCCGTGACGATATGGCTGGCGCCCTGCGCAGCCGCCCACTCCATGCCCGCCAGCACGCCCGCGAGCGGCCCCGGGAAGCCCGGCAGGCTGTCGGCCACCACCGGCAGCCCGTATTCGGCAAAACGCGCCGGGTCGCCGTTCGCGTTGAGAACCATCCGCTCCGTCTGCGGGCCCAGCCGGTCGATCACCCAGTCCAGCATGCTGCGGCCGCCGAGGACAAGCGCCCCCTTGTCGCCGCCGCCCATGCGCGTCGCCTGCCCGCCTGCGAGGATCACGCCCAAAGGCTTCCGTTCCGTCATGCCGTCTCCTCCCGCGCCGGGAAACACGCGTTTTCCGGGACGAATTTCGTACGAAATTCGGCGCCGCAGTCAGCATACCTGTCAGCCCGCCTGTCAGCCATCCGCGCCTTTCCTTCTATGCTTCTTCTCCTCCGCAGGCACGTCCCTGGGGTCGATATCCCGCACCAGACGCTCCTCGCCCGCAAGGCAGATGAAGCGCTGCCCGCGCATCCGGCCAATGAGGGTGAGCCCGACCTCCCGCGCAATCTCCACCCCCCAGGCGGTAAAGCCCGAGCGCGAGGCCAGCACCGGAATGCCCATCAGCGCGGTCTTGATCACCATTTCGGACGTGAGCCGCCCGGTGGTGTAGAGGATCTTGTCCGCCGCCTCCGCCCGCTCCGACAGCATCCAGCCCGCGATCTTGTCGACCGCGTTGTGGCGGCCCACGTCCTCCATGTAGACCAGCGGCCGGTCCCGGTGGCATAGCACTGTGCCATGAATTGCCCCGGCCTCCAGGTAGAGCGACGGCGTGCGGTTGATCTTATGCGCCAGCGCATAAAGCCACGATGTGCGCAGCTCCGCTTCGGGCAGGCGCAGCCCCTCCAGCCCCTCCATCATGTCGCCGAAGACGGTGCCCACCGCGCAGCCCGAGGTGCGGGTCTTCTTCTTCAGCTTCTCCTCGTGGCTGGTCTCCACCGCCGTGCGCACCACCACCACGTCCAGGTCCTCGTCGTAATCGACCCCCGTCACCTCGTCCCCGTCCCGCAGCATGCCCTGGTTGCGCAGGAACCCCAGCGCCAGGTACTCCGGGTAATCGCCGATGGTCATCGCGGTGACGATCTCGCGGCTGTTGAGGAAGATCGTGAGCGGCCGCTCCTCCACCACAGCGATCTCCTGCGCGGCGCCGGTATGGTCGAACCCCTGCACCGCCCGCGTCAGCCGCGGGTTGGAAACATCGGGCGCAATCAGATATTCCGCCATGATATCTGCACTCACCAATTGCAAACCTCCTGCGTCCGCCTTAGGCCGGGTGCAGGCAATCTAGGACGCGCGCATGGCAATCACCACTCCCAAATCGGCCTTCTGGAAGGGGTTTCGCGACAGCGCCCCCTTCCTGCTGATGGCCGCCCCCTTCGGATCGCTGTTCGGCGTGCTCGCGGCGGAGGCCGGGCTGAACGCCGCCGAGGCGCTGGCGTTTTCCATGGCGGTGTTCGCCGGTGCCGCCCAGCTTACTGCGCTGCAGCTGATGCAGGAGCAGGCGCCGGTGCTGATCGTGCTGGTGTCGGCGCTGGCAGTGAACCTCCGGATGGCGATGTATTCCGCCTCACTCACGCCCTACCTGGGCGACGCCCCGATGTGGCAGCGCGCGATTGCCGCCTATTTCGTGGTCGACCAGTCTTATGCGCTCTCCATCGTGCAGTTCGAGAAAGAGCCGCGGATGAGCCTGCCCGAACGGCTGGCCTATTTCTTCGGCACCTGCGGCATCGTGGCGCCGGTGTGGATGTCAGCCACGGTGCTCGGCGCGCTGGCAGGCACCCGCATTCCCGACAGCTGGGGGGTGGGTTTCGTGCTGCCGCTGGCGTTCCTCGCGATGATCGGCCCGATGCTGAGGACGCCCGCTCACGTCGTGGCCTGTTTCGTCTCGGTCGCCACCGCCCTGCCCGCCACCGCGCTGCCCTATAACCTCGGCCTGATCGTCGCAGGCATTGCCGGCATGATCGCGGGCGCCCAGGCAGAGTTGTGGCTCGAACGCCGCAAGGCCGCGGCCGACGCCCGCAACACCAACCCGGAGGCCGCAGAATGACCGATATCCCTACCTGGATGCTGTGGACCGTGATCCTGGGCGTGTCCTTGGGCAGCTACGTGCTGCGCTTCGTCTTCATCGGCTTCATGGGCGGGCGCGAGATCCCCGCCTGGCTCATGCGCCACCTGCGCTACACCGCGGTGGCGGTGATCCCGGCGCTGGTGGTGCCGCTTGCGGTCTGGCCCGCCCCTACCGGAGGCGAACCCAGCCTGCCGCATTTCGCTGCCGCCGCCGTGACCTTCGCGGCCGGCTATCTCAGCCGCAACGTGCTGGTGGCGCTGGGAACCGGCGGGGTGGCGCTGGTTTTGCTCTACCTCGCAGGCTGACGCGCCGCGGCTGAAGGCCCCCGCCACCGCCACGCGCGCCCCGCCATGCGTCAGCATGGCGCCCGGCCCAAGGCTGCTTTGCCTGCGCCCCTGGCGCGGGCAGCAGGCGCGGGAGCGCGTCCTCTGCTGCCCCCAAGGTGCAAAGCCGCGCATTGCCGGCGCGCGCGGGGGCGATCCGAACGGTCCTGACTGGCAGTTTATCCCGGCCAAGTCCGTAGACCCTATCGAGGGACCGCCCAGCGGCAGCCAAATCGCCGCCGCGTGGGCGCGCGCCGGCGATGCGCGGCGGCCTTCGGCCTTGTCCCGCGCAGGAACCGCGATGAGCGCCGAAGGGCACAGGCGGAAAAACCGCCCCGGTCTCCCGGCGCGGCTTGTTCTCCCTACATCGCTTGAGGCTTACCCGCCCGCGCGCAGCGCCGCGTCGCTCTTGGCGAGGCCTTCCTGCAGGTCGGCACTGTCGTTCTCGCGGTAGACCTCGGTCTGCACCCCCGGCAGCTTGGCAAATTGTCCGGACAGCGCCTCGGGGTAGAAAGTCCGCCCGATCCCCTCGAAGCCGGGGATCTGCTGCAGGATGCCCGAGACCGACTGCGCGCAGAACGCCCCCGGCACCCGGCCATTGGCAGTGACCAGCCGGTAGGCCAGCTCCGCCTGCTCGGGCGTCACCTCCACCCGCTGCACCACCACGTGGTAGGTGCTGCGCGCATGCGCCCCGCGGTAGGCTCTCTCCACTGCCGGGGTGATGCCATAGAGAACATCGTTCCGCTCCGGCACCACCGAGGCATAGAAGGAGCCCGCCGGGTCGAACAGCACCCGCTCCCTGGCGTTCACCATCAGGGAGGCATGTCCGCCCCGGCCGGTGCGGTTGTTGACCATCGTGTAGAGGGTGAGCGCCGGTGGCCCCGGATGCCGGTAGGCCGCCTGCGCGAGCGTGGCCGCGTCGGCATTGGGCTGCTGCGGAGCAGCGCAGCCCGCAAGAGCCAGCGCCAGCAGGCCCGCGCCAAGGCACAAGCCCGCCCGGGCCCGCAGACGCCGGCGCGCAGAGAAAACCCGCGAGGACACGGCGGGCGCCTGCGGGGCTTTCAGGTCAGGGTCTGACACCGGATCAGCCTGGGTCCGGCCTGGCCGCTCAGGCCGCGAAGATTGCCAGGAACAGCGCCAGCACGATCAGCGCGATGGTCGTGCGGGTAATGAAGGTGATGAAGCTGGCATAGGTCTTTTCCTGAACGCTGCTGTCCATGGAGCCATGCTTGTGTTCAGCCATCTGGTATTTCCTCATGCGTATCGAATTTTGCCGCTGCTTACTGGATTTGCCGCCCGGTGTCACCACGTCATTCGGGCGCATCCGGCAGAATTCCCCGGCCCCGTGACGCACCTGTGACAGAGCATTCGCGAGCCTGTCGCGGGCTTGCCGCTGCGGCACCGTGCTGAGCGGCGAATCACGCCCTTTCTGACGGGCTCATTCTTCCGTCAGGTCCTTGGCCAGGCGGAAGCCGATGCGCCGCGGCGGCTCTTCCTTCTTCGCCTTCGGGACCGAGCGCAGCAGCACGTCCAGCTGGCTCACGTGCTGCACCAGCTGGCTGCGCGAACCGTCCGGGCCGGTGCTGTAGAAGGTCAGGATGTCGGGGTCGAAGTAGCCCATGCCCTCAATCCGCATCACCCCGCTGCCGCCGCTGGTGAAGCCCATCGCCACCTCATGCTCGGCGTCAAGCTGCTGCTCGAAGTTCTGGATATAAAGCGCAAGACGCTCGTAGGCCCAGCGCGCCGGGCTCTTGTGCTTCGCCTCTTGCTGCAGCCTCTGCGGCACCTTGGTCAGCGCGGCGCAGGCGTCCGGGTCGGCATGGACCTCGTGCACGCAGGGCAGCACCGCGGCTTCCGCCAGCTCGGCGGTGGTCGCGATCTCGTCGCCGGGCTGGCTTGTGTTCTTGTCTTCGTCCATGGCGTCCCCTCCTGCGGAGCGCGGCATCACCCCGTGCGCTGATAAAGCCAGGCCCCATCCCCGCGCTGCCAGCGCGCGGCCTGTCCGGTGTGGTAGAGATGATTTACATGGGCAACCGCCTCCACCAGCGCAAGACCGTATTCGCCGTCACCGATGCGGCGCTTGAACAGCGGCGCGAAACACTCGGCCGCGGTGCGCGGCTCGCTGAGGTGCTCCAGCAGCCGCTCCAGCGCGCCATGATGGTTGCCGATAAGCTGCCGCATTCTGAGCGGCAGCCGGGTGAACGGCAGCTTGTGGCCGCCCAGCGCCAGATGCTCCGGCCGCGCCAGGCCCGAGAGCCGCTCGCAGGCCTCCAGCCATTCCCCAAGCGGGTCGGCCATCGGCTCGGTGGCATAGACGCCGATGTTGGGGCTGATCGAGGAAAGGATCTGATCTCCGGTCAGCACAAGATGGTCGTCGCGGCTCCAGAAGGTCGCATGTTCCGGCGCATGGCCGTTGCCCATGTGCACGTCCCAGTCGCGCCCGCCCATGCGGATCACATCGCCCTGCTGGACGCGGGTGAAGCCCAAGGGCATCGGATAAACCGTGTCGGCAAAGTTGAACGGCCGCTCCGCCACGCGCTTCTCGTAGATCTCCGGCGCCATGCCGGCGCTGCGGTAATAGGCAAGCGTTTCCTCGGGCCAGCTCTCCTGCACGTCGAGCGTCAGCATGCGGGCAAACAGCCAGGCGGTGCGGGTGGTGACCAGCTCGGCGCCGTGTTCGCTCTGAAACCAGCCCGCCAGGCCGATGTGGTCCGGGTGGTGATGCGTCGCCACCACGCGGGTGACCGGCTTGCCCCCCAGGGGCCCCGCCATCAGGCCGTCCCAGATAGCCCGGCTCTTGCGGGTGTTGAAGCCGGTGTCGATGACGGTCCAGCCGCCGCCGTCATCCAGCGCGTAGATGTTCACGTGGTCCAGTTTCATCGGCAGCGGCTGGCGCATCCACAGGACGCCCTCCGCCACCTCGATAGCCTCGCCCGGCGCGGGCGGCTCCGTCCACGGCGTGTGCAGCGAGACCTCGGGAACCGACGTCATCCGGTGGCCAGCTCGCCGAGGCTCAGCGCCATGGCGCCCTCGGCACCTTCCTGCGCGTGGGTGAGCAGGGCAGCGTGCTCCGGCAGCATGCGCTTGATATAGAACCGCGCGAGCTTCTCGCGCGGGCCGCCCTGGTCGGCCAGCGCCGCGGCAAGGTGGAAATGGCCGCCCAGCACGCGGGCAAAGGCGCGCAGGTAGGGCACGGCTCCGGCAAAGCGGTTCTGCATGTCGCTCTGCGCGGTCAGCCACTCGGTCGCCTCGCGCAGGGACTCGCAGGCCTGCCAGACCGCCTCCGCCATGTTGGGATGGGTCGGGCGCGCGCGCTCAGCCTGCTCCTCGATCTCGTCGATCAGGCGGTTTGCCATGTCACCGCCGTCCATCATCTTGCGCGCCACCAGATCCATCGCCTGAATGCCATTGGTGCCTTCGTAGATCGCGGTCACCCGCACGTCGCGGTAATACTGCGCGGCGCCGGTTTCCTCGATGAAGCCCATGCCGCCATGCACCTGCACGCCGGTCTCCGCGACGCGGATGCCGGTATCGGTGCCGAAGGCCTTGGCTATCGGGGTCAGGAAGGCGGCGCGGGTCTTCCAGTCCGGATCACCGGTGGCGGTGGCCATGTCGATGGCCTGGGCGCAGGCCAGCATGATGGCGCGGGCGGCGAACAGCTCCGCCTTCATCTCCATCAGCATCCGGCGCACGTCGGCGTGGTCGGCGATGGTGCCCGAGGGCGTCTTGCCCTGCTTGCGCTCCAGCGCATAACCCAGCGCGTGCTGATAGGCGCCCTCGCCCGCGCCGACACCCTGGCCTCCGACACCCAGCCGCGCGTTGTTCATCATGGTGAACATCGCCGCCATGCCGCCATGTTCCTCACCGACCAGCCAGCCGGTGGCGCCGTCATATTGCATCACGCAGGTGGGCGAGCCATGCAGGCCCATCTTGTGCTCCAGGCTCACCACCTTGAGGCTGTTGGCCTTGCCGGGGTTGCCGTTCTCATCCGGGATGTATTTCGGCACCAGGAACAGCGAAATCCCCTTGGTCCCCGGCACGCCATCAGGCAGCCGCGCCAGCACCAGGTGGCAGACGTTTTCGCAGAAGTCGTTGTCGCCCCAGGAGATGAAGATCTTCTGGCCGCTGATGGCATAGGTGCCATCCCCGTTCGGCTCGGCCTTCGAACTCAGCGCCCCCACGTCCGAGCCCGCCTGCGGCTCGGTCAGGTTCATCGTGCCCGACCACTCGCCCGAGATCAGCTTTGGCAGGTACAGCTCTTTCAGCGCGTCCGAGGCATGATGCTCCAGCGCCTCGATCTGGCCCTGGCTCATCAGCGGCGCCAGCTGCAGCGACAGGCAGGCCGCCGCCATCATCTCGTTCACCGCGGTGGTCACCGTCATCGGCAGCCCCATGCCGCCATGCTCCTGCGGCGCGCTCATGCCGATCCAGCCGCCCTCGGCGATGGCCTTCCAGCCGTCCCCGAAACCGGGCGAGGTGCGCAGCACGCCGTTCTCCAGATGCGCCGGATGCAGGTCGCCGCCGCGCTGCAAGGGCGCCAGCACCTCGCCGCACATGCGGTCGGCCTCGTTCAGGATCGCCCTGGCCATGTCCATCGGGGCTTCCGAGAAACGCTCGGTCGCCGCAACCGCGCTGTAGCCGATCACATGTTTCAGCAGGAACTCATATTCGGAAACGGGGGCACGGAAGGTCATGGGCGTTCTCTTGGCGTCCTAATAGGCGGTTGTGCGGCCCGGACGCTTGGCATCGCGGGCCGGGACCGGTATGGTCGATGGCTTGTCCGATTACCTAATCGGGCGCCCCGTGCAATCAACCAAAACGCCGCGTCACCCGCATGACCCAGAAAAACACCGAAATTCTTGCCGCCACGGCGGAAGGCGTGGCCCGCGCCGCCGCGCTCCTGCACGCGGGGGAGCTGGTCTCCTTCCCGACCGAAACGGTCTATGGACTCGGCGCCGATGCGCGGCAGGGCAGCGCCGTGGCGGCGATCTACGACGCCAAGGGCCGGCCCAGCTTCAACCCGCTGATCGCGCATGTGCACTCGGCAGAGGCAGCGCGGCGCTACGTGGAGTGGAGCGGGCCAGCCGAGACGCTCGCCGCGGCCTTCTGGCCCGGCCCGCTGACGCTGGTGCTGCCCCTGCGCGAAGGCCACGGGATCTCGTCTCTGGTAACGGCAGGGCTTGAGACGCTCGGCGTCCGAGTGCCCGCGCATCCGGCGGCACAGGCGCTGCTCTCCGCTTTCGACGGGCCGGTGGCCGCGCCCTCGGCCAACCTCTCGGGCAAGATCAGCCCGACCACCGCAGCGCATGTCGCAGCCGGGCTCGGCGACCGCATCGCGGCGATCCTCGATGACGGCCCCTGCGGAGTGGGCGTCGAATCCACCATCATCGGCCTCGCAGGCCCCGAGCCCATGCTGCTGCGCCCCGGCGGGCTTGCGGCCGAGGAAGTGGAGGCGGTGCTGGGCCGGAAGCTGGTGCTGCGCGATGCCGCGGACCCGCTGACCGCACCCGGCCAGCTCCTGTCGCACTACGCCCCCGGCGCGCCGGTGCGTCTCAACGCCAAAGAGCCTGCTGCGGGCGAGCTGTTCCTCGGTTTCGGCCCCGGGCCCTGCGATCTCAATCTGTCGGAAACCAGCGACCTGGCCGAGGCCGCGGCCAATCTCTTTGGCCACCTGCACCGGCTCGACGCCATGGGCCTGCCGATCGCGGTCGCGCCGGTACCGGAGCACGGGCTGGGCGCCGCCATCAACGACCGGCTCCGCCGCGCCGCCGCCCCGCGGGGCTGAGGCCTGCGCGGGCTCTCCGCCTGTTGCTCCCCCACGGCAGGAGGCGGGTGCGCCACGCCCGCTTCCTGCAGCTTGCAACGGTAGGTTCTTGCCCCCGGGCCGGCGGCTCAGGCGTGCCCGGCGCTGGCAGACAGGGTCAGCGGATCGACGCCCAGCGTCTTCAGCGCCGCGCCCCATTTGGCGTCATCCTCGGTGCCGAACACAAGCTCGGGGCTCGCATCCGTGGTCAGCCAGCCGTTCATGGCAATCTCTGACTCCAGCTGTCCCGGTCCCCAGCCGGCATAGCCCAGCAGCACCAAGAGGTCATCCGGCCCGGCGCCGCGGGCGATGTCTTCTAGGATGTCCAGCGTCGCGGTCATGGAAAACCCCGGCGCCACCTTCAGCGAGCTCACGTCCGACACGTAATCGTCGGAATGCAGCACGAAGCCGCGCTGCGTCTCCACCGGCCCGCCGAAGCGCACCGGCAGCGCCGCCGCCGGGCTGTTCGCGCCGCCGATATCGAGCTGCTCCAGCAATTCGCCGAGCGCGACGCCAGCGGCAGGTTTGTTCACAATCAGCCCCATCGCGCCGTCCTCGCCCTGCGAGCACAGGAAGATCACCGCGTGCTCGAAGCGGGGATCGCCGATTCCGGGCATTGCAATCAAGAGCTTACCTGTCAGTTCCATGCGCTTCCGTCACTCTGCTTCCTGTCCCCACCATGCCGCCCGGCAGGCCCGCGCGCAAGGGCTGCGGGAACCGCCCGCCGGCGCGCGCCCGTCAAAACCCGCGCAGAGCCCCCGCGGCGCACACGGAAAGATGACCGCGGAAGGCTTGGCAAATCCGCGTATGCGGCGCATCAATGCAGCCATGAGACAGAAGCTGACCCCTATCCTGATCCGGGCTGCCGCCGTGCTTGCAGCCGCCTGGTTTGCCGTTCTGCCCGCCTCCGCGACCCGTGCGGCGGGCCTGCCCGAAGGCGGCCTGGTGCGGATCGAAGTGCTGGACGGCGGGATGACCGCCCGCGGCACCTACCAGAGCGCCCTGAAGATCACTTTAGCAGAGGGCTGGAAGACCTACTGGCGCGCGCCGGGCGAGGCCGGCATCCCGCCCTCCTTCGCCTGGAACGGCTCGCAGAACGTTGCTGCCGCCGCCTTTACCTGGCCCGCGCCGGAGGTGTTCCTGACCGCGGGCATGCGCACGCTGGGCTACCACGATGCGCTGGTGCTGCCGGTGGAGATCACCCCTGCACGCCCCGGCGCGCCGGTGCGGCTCAAGGGGCAAGTGCAGCTGGGGGTGTGCAAGGATGTCTGCGTGCCGGCGGAGCTGGATTTCGATCACACGCTCGACCCGCAGGCCGGGCGCAATCCGGCAATTGCCGCGGCGCTCGCCAGCCGTCCCCTGTCGGCGCGTGAAGCCCGGGTCAGCAATGCCGCCTGCGGCGTGCGCCCCTCGCGCTACGGGCTCAGCGTGACCGCCCGCATCGCCATGCCGCCCGCCGGAGGCGAGGAGGTCGCGGTGATCGAGCCCGGCACCCCGCATTTCCAGGCCGGCGCCACCAGCACGCGGCGCGAGGGCGGCACCCTGGTTGCCGAAACCGAGTTCCTGCCCGCAGACAGCGGCACGGCCTCCGCGCTCGACCGCTCGCGCCTGCGCATCACGGTTCTGGGCCGCGATCACGCGGTCGACATCCGCGGCTGCGCTGCCGGATGAGCGCAGCAGGAACCCCTCCCTCCGCCGTCAGGATTGCCGCTCAGCGTCCCGTGCTGGGGGCCGTCGCCGTGGTCTGCCGCCAGCCCGCCGGCAGCGGCGGCGGCAGCGCGGAAGATGGGGAGGTGATCCTGGTCCAGCGCGGCAAGGCGCCGATGGCGGGCTGGTGGGGCTTTCCCGGCGGCCATGTGGAGGCTGGCGAAACCGCGATGCAGGCCGCGGCACGCGAACTGCATGAGGAGACCGGCGTCATCGCCCGCCCGCTGGAGTACCTCACCAATATCGATGTGATCACCCGCGACGCCGCAGGCAGGGTGCAGAGCCACTACCTGCTCGCTGCTGTGCTGTGCGGCTACGCCTCCGGCACGCCCCGGCCGCAGGATGATGCCGCCCAGGCGGCATGGGTTTCCGTCGCCGGGCTGGAAGCGCCGGGTTTCGATCTGCTTGATGAGGTGGCCGGCGTGGCACGGCTGGCTCAGGCCCGCTGGCGGACCCTCATGCGGTAGGCGAGCCCGCCGCCCATGTAGGCCAGAACCGCAATAACCAGAGCGCCTGCCAGGAACAGGAGCAAGCCCGCCGTTACCGGCTCAGCCCGCGCCATCACCGGCGCCAGCCCGCGCAGGGCCGGATGCAGCGCGCCGGTGGCCATCGCCCAGCCCAGTGTGACCGCAAGCCACGCCAGCTCGGCCAGCGCGGTGCCCGCCACGAGCCAGCGCAGCCCCGACGCGGCCCGCGGCCCTCCGCGGCGAAGCGCCCGCCGCAGCGCCGCCGCGGGGCGCAGCACGTCCTGCCCCATCGCCATCAGGGCTGGCACCAGCAGTAAGACCAGCAGCATCCCGAAGCCCAGCCCGTAGACCAGGGTAATCACCGTCGGCTTCAGGAACTGCGCCTGCTGCGAGCGCTCGAACAGCAGCGGCGCCAGTCCCAGTACCGTGGTCATCGTGGTCAGCATCACCGGCCGCAGCCGGTCCGCCGCGCCATCGATGATCGAAGGGATCAGCCCGCGCTCCTCGGCGTATTGGTCGATGGTTGTGACCAGCACGATGGAGTCGTTGATGATGATCCCGGTCATCCCCAGCAGCCCGACCACCGTGAACATCGACAGCGGCACCTCCCACATGTAGTGGCCCCAGATGGTGCCGACGAGGCCGAAGGGAATCACGGCCATCACCACCAAGGGCCGGGTCCAGCTGGCAAAGATCCAGGCCAATACCAGGTAGATGCCGGTGAGACACAGGATCAGCCCTGTGCCCGCCTCCTGCAGGAAGGTCTGCTCCTGCTCGGCCAGCCCGCCCAGCCGCCATTCCACCTGCCGGCGGCTGGCAATCTCCGGCAGAATCTCGTCCTTCAGAGCCTGCATCACCGCCTCGGCGCGGGCCGGATCGTCTTCGGAAACGTCGCCGGTCACGCTGATTACCCTGAGCCCGTTCTCGCGCCGCACAGTGGAGAAGCCCGTGCGCTGGCTGACCGAGACGATATCAGCGAGCGGCACGTAGATGCCGCTTGGCGCGCGCATCAGCATCCGTTCAAGGAAATCAGCGGTCAGCTCGCCCTTCGGCAGCTCCACCCGGATCGCTGCACTGCGCGGCCCGTCCGGGTAGGTCGCCGCTTCGATCCCGTTGAGCCGCGCCCGGAGCGCCTGCCCGAGGCCGGCAATATCGAAATCAAGCGCCTGCCCCTGCGGGGTGAGGTCAAGGAGCACCTCCTCCTTGTCGTACGCGAGGCTATCCTGCACTGCGGAAACCTCGGGGAAACGCAGAAGCGCCGTCTTCAGATCCTCCGCCGCGCGCTTCAGAACCTCGGCCCCGGCGCCGTAGAACTGCACGTCGAGCGAATCGCCGCCCGGCCCGGAGCGCCAGCCGCGGAAAGAGACGGTCTCGGCCATAGGATGCTGCACCACCCGCTCCTGCAGCTCGGCGACAAAAGCAAAGCTGGAATAGGGGCGCAGGTCGGCGTCGATCAGCTCGATTGAGATCCCGCCCAGCAGGTCCGCATCCTTGGTCTCCACCCCGGCCAGGCCCCAGCCCGCGTTGCCGCCGGTCTCCGCCATCACGAAATTCAGCGGGTTCTCGCCAAACCGCGCCTCGTACTCGGCGCCCAGCTCCTCGGTTGCGCGCTGCATCTCGCGCATCATCGCCAGGGTGTCGGCGCGGGTGGCACCCTCGGCCATGGCGAAGTTGCCGGTCACTGATCCGCGCTCGGGCGCATTGAAGAAACGCCATTTGACGTCGCCGCCGATGAACAGCGCCAGTTGGCTCGCGAGGATCACCAGCATCCCGGCGAGCACCGCGTAGCGCGCCTGCACCACGCCCGCCGTCAGCGGCCGGAAGGCATGGTCGCGCAGCCAGCGGAAGCCGCGGTTCACCACCCGGTTGGGCACGTCGTACCAGTGCCGCGCCTGGGCATGGGTCAGCGCATGGGCCAAGTGGTTCGGCAGGATCAGGAAGCATTCGACCAGCGAGGCTGCCATCACCGCAATCACGGTGAAGGGAATGTCCCGGATCAGCTCCCCGAAGCGCCCGCCCACCAGGGTCAGCGCGAAGAAGGCGATGATGGTGGTGAGCGAGGCGGCAAACACCGGCATCGCCATCCGCCGGGCGGCGTTCTCGGCCGCCTGCACCGGCGTCTCGCCGAGGCGGCGGACCCGGAAATCGGCGTGCTCGCCCACCACGATGGCGTCATCCACCACGATGCCGAGTGTCAGGATCAGCCCGAACAGGCTCACCATATTGATGGTGATGCCCGCCGCATACATCAGCGCCGCCGCAGCAAACATCGCCGCCGGTATGCCCGCCGCCACCCAGAAGGCAATCCGGCTGTTGAGGAACAGAAAGAGCAGCGCAAGCACCAGCCCGAGCCCCATCAGCCCGTTGTCGACCAGGAGGTCGAGCCGGTCGGTAATGGCTTCGGCACGGGTGCGGATCAGCCCGGCGCTGACGCCCTCGGGCAGGCTCGCCTGCAGTTCCTCGACAACGTCCTCGACCTGGGCCTGCAGGCGGATGGCATTGCCCTGCCCGGCCCGGTCGATGCGGATAGACACGGCGGGGTTCTCGCCGACGAAATAGGCGCGGTTCCGGTCCGGGCCTTCAACGCGCACGGTGGCCACGTCGCCCACCGTCAGGACCGAGCCGTCCGGGTTGGTGCGCAGCACGATGCGCTCCAGGGCGTCCGGCGCGCGTTTCTCGCTGCCTGTCCGCACCCGCGCATTGGCGCTTTCGATGTCGCCCGCGGGATCAGCATCGGCCTCGGCGGCGATGGCAGCGGCGATCCCGCGCAGGGTGATATCATGGGAGATCAGGCTGGCCGAGGGCACCTCCACCACCGTCTGCGGCGCCGCCACGCCGCGGATGGAAGTGCGGGTGACACCCGCTTCGAACAGCCGCACCACCAGCTCGTCCGCAAACAGGGCGAGCTGCTGAGGCGACACCGGCCCGGTGATCACCACATCGGTCACCCGGTCGCGCCAGCCGCCGCGGCGCACTTCGGGCTCCTCGGCCTCTTCGGGCAAGGACGTGACGCTGTCGACCGCGCTTTGCACATCGGCCACGGCGCGGGACATGTCCCAATCCGGCTCGAACTCCAGCGTCAGCGACGCCTGCCCCTCGCGTGAGACCGCGGCGGTCTCCGCAACGCCATCCACCGCCAGCAGCACCGGCTCCAGCACCTGCACGATGCCGCTGTCCACGTCCTCGGGGCCGGCGCCCTCCCATTCGACGTTCACGCTGACGTTTTCGACAATCACATCGGGGAAGAACTGAGCCCGCATGTTGGGCATTGCGGCGGCGCCAAGGACCAGCAGCAGCACGAGCAGCAGGTTCGCCGCGGTGCGGTGGCGGGTGAAATAGCTGAACAGCCCGCCGGCCCGGGGCGGCAGTGCGCGCGCCATCGCCTAGCCCCCCGCCCGCGCTTCGAGCTGCGCCACCAGCTTGGCGGGCACCTGCGCTTTGTCCAGCTGGCGCAGCATCCGCTCCTTCTCCGCGGGTGCCATCCCGGCAGCATTCTCGACCAGCGCCACCAGCCGCGCACGGCGTTCGGCGCCGAGCTCGATCATGCCGGGGCTCAGCCGCACCTCCGCGCCCTGGCGCAGCACCCGCACCCGGATGCCCGCGCCCAGAAGCGGCGTGCGCCCTGTCACCACCTCGCGCCCGGCAAGCCCAGTCCCGCGCACCAGCACGTCATCGCCCTGCCGGCGCAGTAGCTCCACTGGCAGCGCCTCCAGCCGGCCCTCGCCATCGACCACCAGCACGGTGCCGTCCGAGCCCAGTGCCGAAGCCGGCAGCCGTGCCACCGCGGAGACTTCCGGCTCGGTCACCGCGACGGTGACGAAATCGCCCGGTTTGAACCCCGGCGCCGCATCCAGCGCGGCATAGACCATGCGGCCGGTCTGCCGGTCCCCGGCCGAACCGCTCACCCGCGACAGCTGCCCGCTGGCGGTAAGCCCCGCGCCCGCTGCATCCAGCGTCACTCGCACCGGTGCAGGCAGCAGGCGGCCGTCATCATCCAGCAGCCGCGCATATTGTACCGTCGAGACCCGAAAAGCCGCTTCCAGCAGATTCGGATCGACCAGTTCCGCCAGTTTCTCGTTTTCCGAGACCAGCCGCCCCTCGGCCAGGTTCACCGCTTGAAGCGTGCCGCTGAAGGCGGCGGTGACGGTGGTGTCCCTCAGCTCGCGCTGCGCCTCGCCAAGAGCAATCCGCGCCCGTGCCACCCGGGTTTCGGCCTGATCGGCGCGCGCCTCGGCCTGGCTCACCGCCTGGCGGCGCGAGATCACCGCCTGCCGCGCCTGCACCGCAGCAAGCTCGGCCGTTTCCACCGCCGCAGCGGTGCCGACGCCGCGTGCCTCCAGGTCCTGTTGCCGCACAAAGGCACGCTCGCGCAGGGCGGCCTGGTCCTCCGCCGCGCGCAGCTCGTCCCGCAGCAGCGTCAGCGCGCGTTCGGCATCGCGGGCCTCGGCGCGGGCGTCCATCATGTCGGCCTCGGCCCGGTCCAGCGCCGCCTGGGCGTCGGCCTGGTCGATCTGCACCAGCACTTCGCCTGCCTCCACGCGGCCGCCTTCCTCGAAGTTTTCTGCCAGTTTCACGATCCGGCCCGGCACGGCCGCGCGCAGCTCAAGCGTCCGGCGGCTCTCGATCCGGCCAAAGGCGGTGAGCTCGGGCGCCACCGAGCCCAGTTCCGCTGTCACCACGTTGACCGCAAACACCCGCTCGCGGGCGGGCGGCACCCGGTCATCGGCGCTCAGCTGCGCCTCGATGGCGTCGAATACCAGCTTTGCGGCAAAGAGCATCAGCCCCACCGCAACCGCGGCGAGAAACACTCCTGTCACACTGCGTCGCAAAAAGCGCATATAGCTTCCTTCCGGTGGCCCCGGCGCGGCGCCGGTGCTGCGGCGCCCTGCCCCGAGGCAAGCGGCGGCGCCCGCGATGCGATCCACCCGGGCCCCTGTGAATGTGCGGGCTTACACGCAGGCGCGGATCACTTCCGCCGCAAATGTTCCTGCAATCTTGGCATGATTTCCACGAAATTGCAGGGCCGGTGCCGGTAATCGAGCTGTTTTGACAGGATTTCATCCCAGCCGTCCTTGCAGGCGCCGGGGCTGCCGGGCAGCGCAAACAGGTAGGTGCCGCCCGCGACGCCCGCGGTCGCGCGCGACTGCACCGCCGAGGTGCCGATCTTCTGCATCGACACTATGGTGAAGACGGTGCCGAAAGCGTCGATCTCCTTTTCGTAGACGTCGCGGTGCGCCTCCACCGTCACGTCGCGCCCGGTGAGCCCGGTGCCGCCGGTGGAAATCACCGCATCGACCTCCGGGTCCGCCACCCAGGCGCGCAGCTGCGCCGCGATCTCCGCGCGCTCGTCGGCGATGATGCGGCGGTCCGCCAGCATGTGGCCCGCTGCCTCGATCCGGTCCGCCAGCACCTGGCCCGAACGGTCATCGTCCAAGGAGCGGCTGTCCGACACTGTCAGCACCGCGATGCGGACGGGGATGAATTCCATGCTTTCGTCGATACGGGACATCTAGGCCCTTTCCATGATGGCCAGCCGCAGCGCCAGCCCTGCAAAAATCCCGGCCGAGACCCGGCCGAGCCAGCGCGCAAACACCGGCGATCCGGTGAGCCGCTGCCCGGCGTGGCCCGCGAAGATGCCCACCAGGCCGTTGACCACGAAACCGCCCAGCGCCAGCACCGCTCCGAACACCAGAAACTGCGCCAGCACCGGCCCCGCCTCGGGGCGCACGAACTGCGGCACGAAGGCGAGCACAAAGAGGATCACCTTGGGGTTGGTGAGGTTCACGAAGAAGCCGGCCCGGAAGGCATGCCGCGCGGGCACCGCCAGCGGCTTGCCCGTGGCAGGCCCATGCCGCAGCGCACCCCAGGCGAGGTACAGGAGGTAGGCAACGCCGGCCCAGCGGATCACGTCGAAAAGCCCCGGCACCGCCGCCACCGCCGCGCCGAGCCCCAGCCCCGCCAGCGTCACATGCACCATGCCGCCCGCCGCCACCCCGGCGCTTGCCGCCACTGCCGGCAGCCGCCCCGAGCGCAGGCCCTGGCCAAGGCAGAACATCATGTCTGCCCCCGGCGTCAGATTCAGCGCCAGCGCCGCCGGGATGAAGGCCAGAAGCGTAACCGGGTCGATCATGGCGCCACCTCGAACCAGGTAAGGCCGGGGCCAAGGTTCACCACCTCGGTCTTGCCGATCGTTCCGCGCACGCCCCAGCAGTCGTGCACGTGGCCGCAAAGCAGCAGTTTCGGCTGCACCCGCTCCGCCGCGGCCCGCACCGCAGTGGAGCCAACCGACACGCCGCCCGAGGTCACATCCGCCACGCCCTTGGGCGGCGAGTGCGAAATCAGGATATCGGCATGATCGCAGGCCGCCAGCATTGCCGCCGCCTGCACCTCGCTCAGATCGCAGGACCAGCTGCCGAACGGCGTCTCCGGCACGCCGCAGCCGAGCCCGAACAGGCGAAGGCCTTCGATATCCACCCCTTCGCCATGCAGCACGGTGGTGCCGGCAAACCCCGCAGCGCGCAGCTCCTCCGCGCTTTCGCCATTGCCGGGCACCGCCACCATTGGCGCCTTGAGCCCCGCCAGCATCGCCACCGCGCGGTCCAAGCCCTGCCGCATGTTGCAGAAATCGCCCGCGCCGATCACCAGATCAGCTCCCGCGCTGGCGGCGACGATCTCCGCCGCATGCGGGGCGGAAAGATGCAGGTCGGAAAAGGCTAGAATTCTCATGGCTTCCTCCTCAGGTCTTGGCCGCCAGCCGCGCCTTCAGCTCCAGGAGATCGCCCCAGGCGAGCCGCTTCATCCCCGGCTGCGCCATCAGCGCCGCGGGCGGCAGCATCGGCAGGGCGGGCTTGCCCCAGGCCTTGCCCCATTGCCCGCGCAGCCGGGTGATGCCGCGCTTGCCGAGCCCCGCCTGGCAGCCGAGGTTGCCCATCAGCACCACAATCTCCGGCGCCGCCAGCTCCACGTGGCGCTCCAGGAAAGGCGTGAGCATGGCGAGCTCACCGGGCAGCGGATCGCGGTTCTGCGGCGGCCGCCAGGGCAGCACGCTGGTGAGGTAGACGTCCTCGGCACGGCTGAGGCCGATGGCCGCGAGCATTTTGTCAAGCAATCCCAGCGCCTGGCCGGCGACTGGCTTGCCCTCAAGGTCTTCCTCGCGGCCCGGCGCCTCCGCCACGATCATCACCCGCGCGCCGGGGGTGCCATCCGCAAAGACCAGGCTGCGCGCGCCTTTCTTCAGCTCGCAATGCTCGAAACCGGCAAGCGCCGCCTGCAAGGCATCAATGGTGGCCGCCCCCCGCGCCGCCCTCTGCGCCACGATGGCGGGGTCCGCCGGCTTTGGCTTTGCGGGCCGCGCCGGAGCGGCGCCCGGCTTCGGCTTGGGCGCGGCCTGTTCCAGCGCATAGCGGTCCACCGGCGCATCGCCCAGCGCCTCGGTGGCGCCCAGCTCCGCCTGCCACTCCAACAGCGCCCGGGCGCTCCAATAGTCCAATGCCGATTCCATGCCCGCAAGCTACCCCGCCCGCAGCCCAAGCGGAACACCTCACACGCTCTGCCCCTTCACAATCAAGCCATTCATCTTTCCGGAAATACTCCGGGGAGTGCGAGGGGGCGGCCCCTCGCACCCGCCGCCCGCCGCACACGCCCCACCGCCTTGCCGCAAGCGCGCAGCCCCCCTATAACTCCCGGCAAATCACGCGGAGCCGCCCCCCATGTCCTTCGAACACCGCCACCTCTTGGGAATCGAGCCGCTGAAGCCGCAGGAGATCACCGCGATCCTCGACCTGGCGGACAGTTACGTCGATCTCAACCGGCGGCCCGAGAAGCACGCAGACGCGCTTGCCGGGCTGACCCAGATCAACATGTTCTTCGAGAACTCCACGCGCACGCAGGCCTCCTTCGAATTGGCGGGCAAGCGGCTGGGCGCGGATGTGATGAACATGGCGATGCAGGCCTCCTCGATCAAAAAGGGCGAGACACTGATCGACACCGCGATGACGCTCAATGCGATGCACCCCGACCTCCTGGTGGTGCGGCATCCGCATTCCGGCGCCGTGGACCTTCTGTCGCAGAAGGTGAACTGCGCGGTGCTGAACGCCGGTGACGGGCGGCACGAGCACCCGACACAGGCGCTGCTCGATGCGCTGACCATCCGCCGTGCCAAGGGCCGGCTGCACCGGCTCAACATCGCGATCTGCGGCGACATCGCGCACAGCCGCGTCGCGCGCTCCAATCTGATCCTCTTGGGCAAAATGGAAAACCGCATCCGCCTGATCGGCCCGCCGACGCTGGTGCCCGGCCATTTCGCCGAATTCGGTGCGGAGGTCTACGACGACATGCGCGAGGGGCTGAAGGACGTCGACGTGGTGATGATGCTGCGCCTGCAGAAGGAGCGCATGGACGGCGGCTTCATCCCCTCCGAACGCGAGTATTTCTACCGCTACGGGCTCGATGCCGAGAAGCTGGCGCTGGCCAAACCCGATGCCATCGTGATGCACCCCGGCCCGATGAACCGCGGGGTAGAGATCGACGGCACCATCGCCGACGACATCAACCGCTCGGTGATCCAGGAGCAGGTGGAGATGGGCGTAGCGGTGCGGATGGCGGCGATGGACCTGCTCGCGCGCAACCTGCGCACCGAGCGGCAGGCCGCCAACCAAGTGAAAGCGGTCTGAGGCGGAGGCAGGACAATGGCAGAGGTCATCCATATCCCGGCAGGCGAGCGCGGCGTGGTGCGGCTCTTCGCGCTGGACATGCGCCCCGAGCAGGCTGCCTTCCTGAAGGAGCCGGGCGCGCTGGCGCAGGTGCTGGGGCTGGAGAAAACCGGCATCGAGCCCGACATGGAGCAGGTTGAGATTTTCCCGGTGAAAGACCTCGAAGACATCGGCCTCGCGGGCTACCTGACCGAGGGCCTCGGCGTGCCGCAGGCGCAGGTCGAGAACGACCGGGCGATGCTGGAGGCGCTGGAGGGCCACGTGCTGCTGATCCGCTCCCGCGCCTTTGCGGGCCGGGACGTGCAGCTGACGCCGGCGCAGAGCATCGTGCTGAAGGGCACCTACGGCGAGCGGCAAACCAACTGGGAGTCCGCGCCATTGAGCACAAAAAGCGCCGAACTTTATTCCGCTCCTCCCCTGCCGCCCCGCGCCGCCCGCGAAAAGTCGCGCCGCATCGGCGCCACGTTGTTCGCGGTGGTGATGGCGCTGATCGCGCTGGTCCTCTGGGCGCTGGTGTTCTGAATGCCGCGCGGTAGCCAAGCCGGAAAACCCGACCCAACCGGACAGTTCGAGAGGACCCCACCGAAATGACCACCCTCTTTCTGAACGCCCGCCTGATCGACCCCGAAAGCGGCAGCGAGTCCTCCGGTTTTCTGCTGGTGCAGGATGGCCGCATCGCGGCCCGCGGCGGAAAGGGCAGCGACGCTGACCAATTGTTTCGTGCGCGAAACATCCGGTCAGAGGACGTGACCCATGTGGACTGCGGCGGCAAGTGCCTCGCGCCCGGCATCGTCGACATCGGCGTGAAGGTCTGCGAGCCGGGCGAGCGCCACAAGGAAAGCTACAAATCTGCCGGCCTCGCGGCGGCGGCGGGCGGGGTCACCACCATGGTCACCCGCCCCGACACCTCTCCCGCGATCGACAGTCCTGAAACCCTGGAATTCGTCACCCGCCGCGCCCAGGCCGATACGCCAGTGAACGTGCTGCCGATGGCGGCGCTGACCAAGGGCCGCCAGGGCCGGGAGATGACCGAGATCGGCTTCCTGATGGATGCAGGCGCGGTGGCGTTTTCAGACTGCGATCACGTGGTCGCCGACACCAAGGCGTTCAGCCGCGCGCTGACCTACGCGAAGTCCTGCGGCGCGCTGGTGATCGCGCATCCGCAAGAGCCGGGCTTGAGCCAGGGCGCCGCAGCCACTTCGGGAAAGCTTGCTGCGCTCTACGGCTTGCCTTCGGTTTCGCCCATGGCGGAGCGGATGGGGCTTGACCGCGACATTGCGCTTCTCGAGATGACCGGCGCGCGCTACCACGCCGACCAGATCACCACCGCGCGCGCCCTGCCCGCGCTGGAGCGCGCGAAAGCCAACGGGCTCGACATCACCGCGGGCACCTCGATCCACCATCTGACGCTCAATGAGCTGGACGTGGCGGGCTACCGCAGCTTCTTCAAGGTGAAGCCGCCGCTCAGGTCCGAGGACGACCGGCTGGCGGTGGTGGACGCGCTGAAGAGCGGGCTGATCGACACGCTGAGCTCGATGCACACGCCGCAGGACGAGGAGAGCAAGCGCCTGCCCTTCGAGGAGGCCGCGGCCGGGGCGGTGGCGCTGGAGACGCTCCTGCCCGCGGCGCTGCGGCTCTACCACGCAGGCCATCTGGACCTGCCCACGCTGTTCCGGGCGATGGCGCTGAATCCGGCGAAACGGCTGGGGCTGGACTGCGGCCGCCTGGCCGAGGGCGCGCCTGCGGACCTGGTGCTGTTCGACCCCGATATTCCGTTCGTGCTCGACCGCTTCAAGCTGCGCTCGAAATCGCAGAACACCCCCTTTGACGGCCAGCGCATGCAGGGCCGCGTGCTGGCCACCTATGTGGCGGGCAAGACCGTTTACCGGAGAGATTGATGCCGCTTCTTGAGACCGCCCCCGCGCTGCTGCTGTTCTGGGCCGCTGCGGGCTATCTTCTGGGCTCGGTGCCCTTCGGCCTGCTGGTCACCCGCGCCTTCGGGCTGGGCAACCTGCGCCAGATCGGGTCGGGCAATATCGGCACCACCAACGTGCTGCGCACCGGCAGCAAGGCCGCCGCGGCACTGACGCTTATTCTGGATGGCGGAAAGGGCGCGGCGGCGGTGCTGCTGGCCCGCTCCCTGGCTGGCGGCGATGCCGCGCAGATCGCGGGGCTTGCCGCCTTCCTCGGCCATTGCTTCCCGGTGTGGCTGGGCTTCAAGGGCGGCAAGGGCGTGGCGACCTTCCTCGGCCTGATGCTGGCGCTCGCCTGGCCTGCGGGCATTGCCGCCTGCCTCACCTGGCTGGCGGCGGCGGCGCTGAGCCGGATTTCCTCGCTTGGGGCGCTGGTCTCGGCCGCTTCAGCCCCGCTCTGGGCCCTGGTGCTGGGCTATCCGCAGGCGGCGGCGCTGGCCGCGGTGCTCGCCATCATCGTCTTTGTCCGCCACCATGCCAACATAGCGCGGCTGCGTGCAGGCACTGAGCCGCGGATCGGGCAGAAGTAGGCCCTCCCGCCTTTGCCGCGCCCGGTGAAACGCCCCGCCCGGGGCGTTTTTTCTGCGCGCTTTTGCACAGACAAAGCGCGCTCACCACGCGGTCAAATTGAGTTGCTTTGAATGTGATCCCGTCTTCGCCCACATCGGGTCCGTGCCGGCAATTACCGCCGCACGGGAGACTGCAACACGGCCCAATGCGCATGGATTTTAATGGAGGCGCGGGCCGATCGGACAAGGACGGGACCTATGACAAACTTTAGAGTACTGCTGGGCGGACTTGCGCTTTCCGCATCGCTGGCGGCTTCGGCCATGGCGGCCGGGGTCGAGCTCAACGCCTCCTCCACCGGGCTGGCGCTTCAGGGCTACGACCCGGTGGCCTATTTCACCGAAGGCGCGCCGCAGAAGGGCAACTGGAAGATCACCAGCACTCATGAGGACGCCACCTACCGCTTCGCCTCGGAAGAGAACAAGGCGGCGTTCGAAAAGAACCCGGAAGCCTACCTGCCGGAATACGGCGGCTACTGCGCCTTTGGCGCAGCAATGGGCTTCAAGTTCGACGGCGACCCCACCGTGTGGAAGATCGTCGACGGCGAATTGTACCTGAACATTTCCGAAGACATCCAGCAGCGCTGGGAAGGCGACATTCCAGGCTTTATCGAAAAGGCCGACGCCAACTGGAGCGAGATTGCCGATGTGGAGCCGGCCGCGCTGCAGCAGTAAGGCGGCGCACCAAGCACGCGAACCGGCCGGCGGCGGGGCAGCCCGCCGCCGGTTTCTTGATGCCGGAGAGCAGCGCCCCGTTTGCAACGGCAACCGGCAGCCCGAAAAAACGGAGGGGCGCCGCAGCGCCCCCTGTGTTTCAGTAAGCGAATTCGCTGTAGATGCGGCTGAGGTCTTCCCGCCACGCGCCGTTGTAGCGGTCAAGCAGTTCGTCGGCGGGCACCTTGCCGGTCTCCAGGCTGTCCTTCAGCGCGTTGAGGAAATGGGTCTCGTCCGGGACCAGACCGCCGGCGCCGGGGCGGTGGCGCGCCTTCAGGCCGCTTTCGGAGATCGCCACCACCTCGCGCGCAAGCTCGTGCATGCTGATGCCATTCACTTTGGCCTGCAGTCCCTGCTCCGACGCGGCGACGCGCAGGGCCTCGCGGGTCTCGGCATCCCAGCCTTTGACCAGGTCCCAGGCCGCATCCAGCGCGCCCTGGTCGTAGGTGAGCCCGACCCAGAAGGCGGGCAGCGCGCAGAGGCGGCGCCAGGGGCCGCCGTCGGCGCCGCGCATCTCGATGAACTTCTTCACCCGCGCCTCGGGGAAGAGGGTGGTGAGATGGTCGGCCCAGTCGGAAAGCGTCGGCTTTTCACCCGGCAGCGCCGGCAGCTCGCCCTTCAGGAAGTCGCGGAAGGACATCCCGAGCGCGTTGATGTATTCGCCGTCGCGGTAGACGAAGTACATCGGCACATCG
The DNA here is from genome assembly GCF_048820895.1 of Cribrihabitans neustonicus. NCBI lineage: Bacteria > Pseudomonadati > Pseudomonadota > Alphaproteobacteria > Rhodobacterales > Paracoccaceae > Cribrihabitans > Cribrihabitans neustonicus. The sequence continues at coordinate 13,685 of NZ_JBMERQ010000008.1, read as the reverse complement.
AGCGCGTATTGCACCCAGGCCTCGAATCCGAAGCCCTCGTCAAAGACGAAGGGCAGCATGCCGGTACGGTCGGCATCGAGGTGGCGCCACACCTTTGAGCGCCAGGATTTATGGCCGTTGGGCTTACCGTCAAGGAAGGGCGAATTGGCAAACAGCGCGGTGGCCACCGGCTGCAGCGCAAGCGCCACGCGCATTTTCTGCACCATGTCGGCCTCGGAGGAGAAGTCGAGGTTCACCTGCACGGTGCAGGTGCGGCGCATCATGGTGGTGCCCATGGTGCCGACCTCTTGCATGTAGCTGTCCATCAGCTTGTAGCGGCCCTTGGGCATCAGGGGCATGTCTTCGTGCTTCCAGACCGGCGCGGCGCCGAGGCCGATGAAGCCGACGCCGATCTTGTCGGCGATGTCCTTCACGTCGCGCAGGTGGGCGTTCACCTCATCGCAGGTCTCGTGGATGGTCTCCAGCGGCGCGCCAGAGAGCTCCAGCTGGCCGCCCGGCTCCAGCGAGATATTGGCGCCGTCCTTGGTCAGGCCGATGAGGTGGCCCCCCTCGGTCAGCGGTGCCCAGCCGTGGCCGTCGCGCAGGCCCTCGAGCACCGCGAGAATCGAGCGCTCGCCTTCGTAGGGCAGCGGTTTCAGCGTGTCCTTGCAGTAGCCGAACTTTTCGTGCTCGGTGCCGATGCGCCAGTCCTGGCGCGGTTTGCAGCCACTGGAGAGATATTCGGCAAGCTGCTCGTGGCGCTCGATCGGACCGCCGCCGGACTGGGGAATGGACATGCCTGGAACTCCGTCCTGAGTGAAAAGGGTTAAAAGGCCAGTGGTGGGGAAATTCCGCCCTGGTGTCAATGCAGCCGCTGGTGGCCCGGACGGCTGGGCGCGCGCTCCCAGATCACGACCTGGTGAGGCCCGCGCCTGCGCAGTTCGGCCAGCATCCGCTCGGTCTTGAGACCGGGAAGTGCTGCAAAGACGTCGAACAGCGCCTCGGAACCCTCGGCAGTGACCGGGATTGCCAGCGGCGGCTGGCCGGGCTGCTCCAGCACCCAGTGCGGCGGCCGGGCCGAGTGGTCGAGCGCCAGCCGTTCCAGCTCCGAAGCGGCGACGGCGCCGCCGGTGAGCGGGCCAAAGTAGGCAATCTGCCCCTCGTCCACCTGCACCACGCCAGGGCCGCCGGTGCCGCGGCGGAAGCGCATCCGCTGGGCGCCGATGATGCCGGTGACGATGCCCGTGGCGACCAGCGCCCAGCCGGTGACGGCGCTGAAACCCTGGCCCTGAAAGGCCCATTTCAGCCCGACAAGGAACATCAGCGCTGCGGCGATCACCTCCCGCCACTGCCAGAGCGCGGCGCGCGCTTCGGGGCGGATGAAACTCATGGCAAGATCCTCCTGCCCTCGGCGGCATCGGAAAGAAAAGCCAGGATCCGGCCGCGGCGCACCTTCATGCGCCGCGGCCGGCCGGGGTTCTTAGCGTACATGGTAAAATATGTAAGACCGATGAAGAACGGGAGCACGCGGCTGGTTTCCTCCTCGGGGACGGTGCCGTGGGCCAGGAACCGCCGCGTCTCCTTCAGGTTCAGCCCATAGAGCATGGGCCCCGCCTGACGTCCGTTCTGGAAGTCCTTTGACACCAGGAACATGGCTGCCTGGCGGGCCCGGAAAAACGCGCCGCGGCGGTGAATGTCCACGGCGGTCAATCCGCCGTCCGGGCGCAGGATCAGGTTGCGCGGGGCAAAATCCGGGTGGCCGGGCGACCGGGCGGCCGGCTGGTCCGCGATCTCCGCCAGCATGCGCAGGAGGGCGCCCCCAAGCTCTCCCAGCAGCGCCGCATCCGGATGCGCTGCGGAGGCCGCTAGACTGCGGCTGATTTCGGCCTCGAACTGTCCGGCCGGCAGGATCTCCCGCGTGACCTCGCCCCCGGCCGCCCAGTCTTGCCAGGCACAACACTTCTGCAGAAGTCGGCTCCGGTCCCCGGCCGGCCCCTTCAGCAGCGATTTGAGCGACTGGCCTGCCTCGAAACTCACCACCAGAAGCCCCAGGTTTCCGGAACTGGCGATATATTCGTTGACGGAAAACTCCGGATGCGGCTCCAGATCCTGAAAGCGCTTCAGAGCCTTCACCGTATGGCCGACAAAACGGCGGCGGGTGCCGCGGTCCCAGAACTTCTTGACAACCACCGGCCGCCCTTTGTGAAAGCCGCGGAAGACCGAGGCCTCGCCGTCGATCTTCAGGGGGCTTTCAAGCACCAGGCCTCCAAGCGGCCATTTGAACTGCACCTGGCGCTGAATGCGCGCCATCTGACGGGCGGCGCCATCGGGGCGGGCAAAAAAGGGAAGGCGGTCCAGACGGCCCATTACCAATCCCCCAACTGCTGCTGCCACAGCGTCATCGCCGCCACCGCGGCAGTATCGGCGCGCAGGATTCGGGGGCCGAGGCTGACGGCGCAGCTCTGCGGCAGCGCATGGAGACGGCGGCGCTCGGCGTCGGAAAAGCCGCCTTCCGGGCCGATCAGGATGGCCCAGGGGGCAGCCTTCCGGTCTTCTGCCGCAAGTTCCAGCGCGTTGCCGGCCTCGGCCTCGTCGCAGAACATCAGCTGCCGCTCCTGCGGCCATTCGTCCAGCAGGCGGGACAGCTTCTGCAGTTCGGCCACCTCCGGCACGAAGGTGCCGCCGCACTGCTCGGCCGCCTCCACCGCGTGGGCCTGCAGGCGGTCCTGGCGGATGCGCTCGGAATTGGTGAACTCGGTCTGCACCGGCAGAATCCGGGCCGCGCCCATCTCGGCCGCCTTCTCGACGATGAAATCGGTGCGCGCCTTCTTGATCGGAGCAAACATCAGCCAGAGATCGGGCGGCAGCTGCAAGGCGCGGCTCTGCCCGCGGCACAGAAGCGCGCCGCCGCGCTTGCCGGCCTCGGCGACCTCGGCCTGCCATTCGCCGTCGCGGCCATTGAACAGCGCCACATGGGCGCCCGGCTGCAGCCGCATCACCCCGAACAGGTAATGCGCCTGATCGCGGTCCAGAGGAACCGTTTGCCCTGCCCCCAGCGGGTGCTCTACATACAACCTGATTTTCGCAGTCATGAGGACCTACATATGCAAGGTCAAACGCCAGCGCCAGAGGGTCAGGTCGCCGATGCGGTAAAGGGAAACTGGGTGGACACCCATGCCCCGGCCTGGAGCCGCCCCTACCTGCGGCTCTCCCGCGCCGACCGGCCAATCGGCACCTGGCTGTTGCTGATCCCGTGCTGGTGGGGGCTGGCGCTCGCGATCCTCGCGGGTCAGGATCCGCGCTGGGGCGACCTGTGGATCTTTGCCGCCTGCGGCGCCGGCGCCTGGCTGATGCGCGGTGCGGGCTGCACCTGGAACGACATCACCGACCGCAACTTCGACGGTGCCGTGGAGCGGACCCGCTCGCGGCCGATCCCCTCGGGGCAGGTCTCGGTCAAGGGCGCGCTGGTTTGGATGGGCTTGCAGATGCTGCTGGCCCTGGCAATCCTGCTGACATTCAACCAGGCGGCCATCGCGATGGGCGTCCTGGCGCTGCTGCCGGTGGCAGTCTACCCCTTTGCCAAGCGTTTCACCTGGTGGCCGCAGGTGTTCCTGGGGCTTGCCTTCAACTGGGGCGCGATGCTGGCCTGGGTTGCCCATGCCGGCAGTTTGAGCTGGCCGCCGGTGGTGCTGTACCTGGCGGGGATCGCCTGGACGCTGTTCTACGACACCATCTACGCCCATCAGGACACCGAGGACGACGCGCTGATCGGGGTGAAATCCACCGCCCGGCTGTTCGGCAGGAAGTCGCCGATGTGGCTGCGCCGCTTCATTGTTGCCACGGTGAGCCTGATGGCGCTGGCGGTGATCCTCGCGGTGCAGCCTGCGGGCTCGGTGCTGGCGCTGGTGCTGGCGCTTGCGGGCCCCTGGGCGATGGGCTGGCACATGACCTGGCAGCTGCGCGCGTTTGACGCGGAGAACAGTCCGCGGCTGTTGCAGCTGTTCCGGCTGAACCGCGATACCGGCCTTATTCCGCTGATCTTCCTCCTTCTGGCAATCCTGGCATGATTGAACCCGCGGCCTGCAAGCGGTAAGAGCGCGGGACGCTGAAACAAGGGGAACCTGCCGCCACATGCGCCTGTCTTCGCTGATGCTTCCGGGCCTGACCTTCGCTGCCGCGGCCGGGCTGAGCCTTGTAACCGCCAGTTTTGCCGTCACCGCGGTGGAGCGCAGCACGGAGATGGGGCTGCGCGCGGCGCTGGACAAGGCGGGGTTCACCTGGGCCGAGGTCACGGCGGACGGGCTGCAGGTGGAGATGCAGGGCACTGCCCCGGACGAGGCGGCGCGCTTCTCCGCGCTTTCGGCGGCGGGCAGCGTGATCGATGCCGCCCGCATCATCGACGGCATGGACGTGCGCCCATCGGAAAAGCTGGCACCGCCGCGGTTTTCTGCCGAGATCCTGCGCAACGACAGCGGCATATCCATCATCGGGCTGATGCCGGAAGGTTTCGGGCGCAAGGGTCTGGTTGCGCGGCTCGATGCGCTGGCGGGGGCGGGAGAGGTGGCGGATTTCCTGGAAACCGCGCGGCACGACACGCCCGACGGCTGGGAGGAAGCGCTGGAGTTTGCAATGGAGGCGCTGGAGCTCCTGCCGCGTTCCAAGATCTCTGTTTCCGCCGGCGCGGTCACGATCACCGCGATTTCCGACAGCGCCATGGCGAAGCAGCGCCTGGAGGAAAAGCTTGGCAGGATGGCGCCGCCGGAGATCAGCCTGAGCATGGATATCGCCGCACCGCGGCCGGTAATCACACCGTTTACCCTGCGCTTCCTGCTGGGCGGGGACGGCGCCGAATTCGACGCCTGCTCGGCCGAAAGCGAGCAAAGCCGCGACCGTATCCTGGACGCGGCGCGCGCGGCGGGGCTCGAGGGCGAGGCCGACTGCGTGATCGGCATGGGCGTGCCCTCGCCGAACTGGGCGCGGGCGGCAGAACTGAGCATCGCAAGCCTTGCCGAGCTTGGCGCGGGATCGGTCACCATGGCCAATGCCGACATCACCCTGGTCGCAGCCGAAGGCACGGAAAGCGATGTGTTCGACCGTGTGGTGGGCGAGCTGGAGAGCGCCCTGCCCCGGGTCTTTGCCCTGCACGCGGTGCTGCCCGAACCGGAAACCACACAGGCCGCAGGCCCCCCCGAATTCACCGCAACGCTCAGCCCCGAGGGCCAAGTGCAGCTGCGCGGCCGCCTGCCGGATGCGGCGATGCGCACGGTGGCCAGCAGCTATGCTCAGGCGCGCTTCGGCTCTTCCCGCGTGCATACGGCGGCGCGGATTGCCGAAGGCCTCCCCGCGGACTGGCCGGTGCGCGTGCTCGCCGGGCTGGAAGCGCTTTCCTACCTGCAGCGCGGCGCGGTGACAGTGACGCCGGACAATCTGGCCCTGAGCGGCATGAGCTACCGGAAAGACGCCCCTGCCGAGGTCGCGCGGCTGCTGTCGGCCAAACTCGGCGAGGCGGAGCAGTACGAACTGGACATCCGCTTTGAGGAGCCGCCGGAGCCCAAGGACAAGCCGATCCCGCCGGAGCTGTGCGAGGCCGAGCTGGCCGGCGCCCAGGCCGCGGGCAAGATCACCTTCGAGCCGGGCTCGGCCACGATTGCCGCCGAAAGCCAGGGCACGATGGACCGGATCGCCGAAATCCTCGGCCGCTGCGGGCCGGTGCGGCTGGAGATCCAGGGCCACACCGACAGCCAGGGCCGCGAGGAAATGAACCAGAACCTCAGCCAGGCGCGGGCGCAGTCGGTTCTGAACGAGCTGCGTGCCCGGCGGCTGGTGACGTCGAGCTTCACCGCCCGCGGCTATGGCGAGACCACGCCGGTCGCCGACAACGGCACCGAGGAGGGCCGCGAGGCCAACCGCCGCATCGAGTTCCGCCTGATCCGCCCGGAGGCGGCGGCGGATCCGGAAGGCGGCGAAGACGCAGAGGCAGCAGAAAGCGCGGAGGACGCCGCGGGCGACACCGAAGACGGCGCCGCACAGGAGACTACAGGACAATGAACAGGACCGAGTTCATCATCACCACCGCGATCATCCTCTTCGCGGCCTTCTCGCTTGGGTGGTTTGCCAACTGGCTGGTGCACCGGTTCACCCGGGTGCGGCAGAGCGATGTTGCCGATCTGGACCGGATGAGCCAGGAGCTGCACGAGGCCGAGGAAACCCGCGACCAGGCGATTACCTACCTCCAGCAGCGCGAGGCGGAGCTGACCAACCAGCTGACCCAGACCGAGGCCGAGCTGCGCGCCGCGATGGACGGGCTGCGCGAGGCCCGCCGCGAAGCCGAAGAGCTGCGCGCCCGCCTGGCGCGCTGAGCGCCGCCGCCGCGGCCGGGCGAACTCGCGCGCCCCGCACCGCGCCCGCATTGCTCTGCTGACGGGCAGCGGCGCTGAGCACGGCCCAGCGGGCGGAGATCATCCTTGATGATTGCACGGCTGGCGGGACTGCCGGCCGCCGCGGCGGGACGCCGGCGGAGAAGGGCTACCAGCGGGTGAGGGCTTCCTCGTCGCTGTCCTTCGCGGCGACCCATTCGGTATCGCCGCCTGCAAGAATTTCCTTCTTCCAGAACGGCGCGCGGGATTTCAGGTAGTCCATCAGGAACTCCGCCGCCTCAAAGGCGTCCTTGCGGTGGCGGGCGGCGGTGGCGACCATCATGATGCGCTCGCCCGGAGCGAGACGGCCGTGGCGGTGGATCACCAGCACATCCGCCAGCGACCAGCGGCGGCTGGCCTCTTCGGCGATGGCGGTGAGCGCCTTTTCGGTCATGCCCGGGTAGTGCTCGATCTCCATTGCCAGGAGCCCGCCCCGATCGGCGTCGCGCACCACGCCGGTGAAGGTGACCAGCGCGCCCGCCTGCACCCCCGCGCCCTCTGCCCGCGCGGCAAAGGCATCGCTCTCGGCGCCGAGCGCGAAGGGGGCTTCCTGGACGCGGATCTCCATCGCCTCAGCCCCCGGTCATCGGCGGGAAGAAGGCGACCTCGCGCACGCCGCTGAGCGGTGCGGAGAAGTCGGCGAGTTCCTGATCGAGCGCCACCCGCAGCGCCGAGAGGTCGGCGAAGGCCGCGGCATAGCGCTCTTCGCGTGCGCGCAGTTCGTCGACCAGCTCGGCGACAGTGGCGGCCGAGGTCTCCACCCGCTCGCGCGGCAGGCCGATGCGCTCGCGCACCCAGGCGAAATAGAGAACATCCATCAATGCGCCTCCTTCAGATGCGGCATCGCCTTGCGCAGGTAGTCGACGCCGGTGATTGCCGTCAGCGCCGCCGCGATCCACAACAGCCACAGTCCGATGCGGCCGGTCCAGACCATGCCCGCGAACTTCCAGCGCAGCCCCTGTTCATCCGCGAGCGTGCCGCTGAGGATCTGTTCCACCATGGTCTGGTCCATGCCAAAGGAGGACATTACCAGGTAGTGCTCGAAGATGCCTTGCGAGAACAGCGTGGCGATGGCGATCATCTGGGCGGTGGTCTTCCACTTGGCCAGTTTCGTGACCTTCAGCGTGCCCGCGGTATCGCCAAGATATTCGCGCAGGCCGGAGACAAAGACTTCGCGGAACAGGATTACCGTGGCGGGCAGCACCAGCCATGGAGTCCAGTGTTCGGCGGCGTAGCCAACCAGGATCATCAGCGCGATCACCACCATCGCCTTGTCGGCGATCGGGTCCAGCATAGCGCCCATCTTGGTCTCCTGCTTCCAGGCCCGGGCCAGGTAGCCGTCGAACCAGTCGGTTACCGCAGCGGTGACGAACAGCAGGAGCGCGAACCAGTCCGCATAGGGGCGAGAGAAATACAGGAACATCACCGCAAGGCCGGGCGCCGCAAGCAGGCGCAGCAGGGTGAGGATATTGGGCAGGGTCCATTTCATGGGCGCACAGTATCCGGCTGTAAAGGAAGTGGAAAGCGGATGCTCGGAAAAATCCGCCCCTGGCGGGACGGATGCCTCCGGCGGGGATATTCCGGGCAAGAGGAAGCGCGCGGCGGGCCGGGGGTCAAGGGCGTGTCTCAGCTGCTGCCATGGAAATGGTCATATATGCGCTCGGCGAGCGCCGCGGAGATGCCCTCCACCGCCTTCAGGTCCGAGAGGTTGGCGCGGCTTACCGCCTTGGCGCTGCCGAAATGCGCAAGCAGCGCGCGCTTGCGGGCAGCGCCGACGCCAGGCACCTCGTCGAGGGGGGTGGCGCCGATGGCCTTGGCGCGTTTGGCGCGGTGGGTGCCGATGGCGAACCTATGCGCCTCATCGCGCAGGCGCTGGATGAAATAGAGGACTGGGTCGTTGCGCTGCAGCGCAAAGGCGCTCTGGCCGGGGCGGTAGAACTCCTCCTTGCCGTGGTCGCGGTCGACGCCCTTTGCGACCCCCACCATCGGGATGTCCTGGACGCCGTGTTCGGCCATGATCTCCGCCACTGCAGAGACCTGGCCCGCGCCGCCGTCGATCAGCAGCAGGTCGGGCCACATGCCCTTCTCCCGGTCCGGGTCTTCCTTCAGGAGGCGCGAGAAGCGGCGGTTCAGAACTTCTTTCATCATGCCGAAGTCGTCGCCCGGCACCAGGTCCTCGCCGCGGATGTTGAACTTGCGGTAGGCGTTCTTCATCAGGCCCTCGGGGCCCGCGACGATCATGCCGCCGACCGCGTTGGTGCCTTGGATGTGGGAGTTGTCGTAGACCTCGATCCGCTGCGGCGGGGCTTCCAGGCCGAAGGCCTCCGCCAGTCCGCGCAAGAGTTTAGCCTGGGTGGCGCTTTCGGCCATGCGGCGGGCCAGGCTCTCGCGGGCGTTGCGCACGGCGAAGGCCACCAGCTCGGATTTCTCGCCGCGCTGCGGGACCGCCACCTCGACCCGGCGGCCGGCCTGTTCGGTGAGGGCGGCTTCCATCAGGTCGGTGTTCTCGATCGCGTCGGAGAGAATCAGCTGCCGCGGCGGCTCTTTGTTGCCGTAGAACTGGCCGAGGAAGGCTTCCATCACTTCCGCCGCGCTCATGTCGGCGTCGACGCGCGGGTAGAAGTCCTGGTTGCCCCAGTTCTGGTTGGCGCGGATGAAGAAAACCTGCACGCAGGCCTGCCCGCCTTCCATGTGCAGGCCGATCACGTCCGCCTCGGCAACGCCGCGCGGGTTGATGCCTTGCGAGGACTGCACCTGCGTCAGCGCCTTGATGCGGTCCCGCAGGGCAGCGGCGCGCTCGAACTCCATCGCCTCGGAGGCCGCGGCCATCTGTTCGGCCAGCTCCTCCTGCACTTTGGTGGAGCGGCCCGACAGGAAATGTTCGGCGTCGCGCACGCTGGCGGCGTAGTCCGCTTCCGAGACCAGCCCCACACAGGGACCGGAACAGCGCTTGATCTGGTATTGCAGGCAGGGCCGCGTGCGGGTCTCGAACATCGAATCCGAGCAGTTGCGCAGCAGGAATGCCTTTTGCAGCTGGTTCAGCGTGCGGTTCACCGCGCCAGCGCTGGCAAACGGGCCGAAGTAGCTGCCTTTCTCCTTGCGCGCACCGCGGTGTTTCTTGATCTGCGGATAGGCGTGATCCTTGGCGACCAGGATGTTGGGGAAACTTTTGTCGTCGCGCAGGAGCACGTTGTACTTGGGCTTCAGCTGCTTGATCAGGTTCTGCTCCAGGAGCAGCGCCTCGGTTTCGGTCCTGGTGGTGAGGAACATCATCGAGGCGGTGAGCGCGATCATCCGCTCGATGCGCGGGCTGTGGCCCGGCCGGGCGTAGTTCGACACCCGCGCCTTGAGGTTGCGGGCCTTGCCCACGTAGAGCACCCGGCTTTCGGCATCGAGCATGCGGTAGACGCCGGGGGAAGAGTCCAGCGTCTTCAGGTAACCCTGGATCACGGCATAGCCGGTGGCGGGCTTCTTGGGGGGCTCTTGGACGGGCAGTTCGTTCATGGTTGAAGACATATGATTCCCGGCCGCGGGCTGCAATGTTTGCCGCAAGGGATCAAGGCTGGGATAGTCCACGGAACCTGTGGATAACCCCGGAGATAACTTTGGGCTATCCGCCGATTTCCCTTATTTCCGGGTGGTTTCCGGCGGCTGCCTAATTTTTAGGCTACCATGCAACATATTGATTTTAAACGAAAGATTTTCCACTTCTGACAAGCCTCTGGCGCTCTTTAGAATTTTGTAACGTTTCCGAAAGGCCACACCTGCCGGTGTAAAACTTCCGTAAGCGCGTTGACAGGCGGCTGGTTTTACGGGTGGCCCGGGAGGGAATCGGGAAAGCGCGCCCCCTGCTGCGGGGCCGCCGCAGGGAGCGGTGCAGGGTCCGGCAGGTGCGGGCGCGGGGCTTGCAGAGAACCGCTTCCGCAGACAGCCCCAGGCAGTCACTCCAGCCCGCAGACGTCCGGTGTCTGCCAGGCCAGGTGCTGGCCGCCATCGACGCAGATCATCTGGCCCGTGACCGCGGGGGCCGCCAGCAGGTAGGCCAGCGCCGCGGCGATGTCCCCCGGGCCGGCGCCGCGCTCCAGGATGGTGCTGGCGCGCTGGCGGGCGAACTGCTCGGCGCTCTGCTGTGCGCCGCGAAGGGTCGGTCCCGGGCCGATCGCATTGACGCGGATCCGCGGCGCCAGCGCCTGGGCCGCGGTGCGCGTCAGAGTCCAGAGAGCGGATTTGGCCAGCGTGTAGCTCATGAAATCCGGGGTCAGCTTCAGCACCCGCTGGTCCACCATGTTGACCGCAAGCCCCCAGGCGCGCGGCTCGGGGCAGCCTTCGGCCTCCGGCCCATCCCCCGCGGGGAAAAGCGGCGGCACGTCTTCCTGGGCCGCCATGGCCTGCAAAAGCAGGAAGGGGGCGCGGAGGTTGGAACTGAAATGCGCGTCCCAGCTTTCGCGGGTGGCGCTCTCGATGGTGTCGCGCTCGAAGACCGAGGCGTTGTTGACGAGGCAAGTGATGGGGCCTTCCAGGGCAGCGGCGGCCCCGGGCAGCAGGCCCTGGGTTGCGTCTTCATCCGCGAGATCGGCCTGCAGCGCCACCGCGCGGCGGCCCTGCCCGCGGATCATCTCCGCGGTCTCCTCCGCCGCCGTCCTGGAGCCGCGGTAATGCACCGCCACATCGTACCCCTCAGCCGCCAGCCGCAGCGCCATGGCGCGGCCCAGCCGCCGCCCTGCTCCGGTCACCAATGCGCGCATCACGATCTCCTCTCAGGCTGTTGCAGGCAAAAGAGTTAGAACAGGGCCACCATGTAAATCAGGTAAAGAGCGCTGAGCGCGACACCCCAGGCCCGGGTGATGTCCTGCTTGAGGTAGACGAAGGGCACCAGCAGCAACGAGGACGCCAGCATCACCCACAGGTCGAAGCTCAGGAAGCCCGGGTCAACCGAGATCGGCCCGACAAAGGACGCAATGCCGATGATGGCCAGCAGGTTGAACATGTTGGAGCCGATCACGTTGCCAAGCGCCACGTCGGCCTGCCGCCGCAGCGCCGCCATCACGGTGGTGGCAAGCTCGGGCAGCGAGGTTCCGACGGCGACCAGCGTGAGGCCGATCACGGTTTCGCTGATCCCATAGAGGCGGGCGATCACCGAGGCGTTCTCCACCAGCAGGTCCGCGCCCAGCGGCAGGCCAATGAGGCCAAGCACCAGAAACAGGAGGATGCGCCAATAGGGCATGTCCGGGTCGGCTTCCTCGATCTCCTCAAGATCCTCGGAAAAGCCCCCGCCTTCGGCAACCGCCGCAGCAGCACCATTGCCATTGTTGCTGCGGCGGTGGGCGCGGGCCTCGCGGAAGGCAATGAAGAGCACACCCGACAGCGCAGCCAGGAGGACAAATCCGGACAAGGCGGTGAACGTGCCTGCAAACGACAGCCCGATGAACAGGACGGAAGCTGCCAGCATGAAGGTGTAGTTCTTCCGCGTGCTGCATTCGCTGGTATGCAAAGACCGCAGCAGCGCGGGGATGCCGAGCACCAGGAGCACGTTGGCAATGTTGGAGCCGACCACATTGCCCATCGCGATTCCGTCGGCATTGTCGCGCACCGCGCTGATCGCGATCAGCAATTCGGGCGCCGAGGTGCCGAAGGCAACGATGGTGAGGCTCACAATCAGCGCAGGCACCCCCAGCCGCAGGCTGAGGTTCACCGCGCCGCGCACCAGCGCGTCGCCCGCCAGCAGCAGGATCAGGAGACCAAGAGCCGAATACAGCCAAGGCATCATTTGCCCGGCCCTCCTTTCTTGCAGGCGCAGGGGCCCTTTCCGATCTTGAACCGCCCGCAGGACGGGCAGCGCACGGATTGAAGGGTTTTCCGGCCGGGCAGCCGCAGCTTGCCGAACATCGCCAGCACTGCCATCACCGCGAGGAAAACCGTGACGATCTTGAACAGCACTACAGGCCGAACCGCGCGAAGCTGGCGCGCTCCTCGATGTCCGCGAGCGCATCCTGCGCCAGGCGCAGGCCGAAGCGGCTGAGCAGCGGGCGCTTCAGCCCGTAGCGGCGCAGCCGCACCTTTTTGCCGAAGCGCTCCTGCATCTTGGGCACCAGATGGCCGATGCCGTCGATCAGCCCCAGTTCCTTGGCGCGGCCAGCAAGCCAGATGTCACCCGAAAACAGGTTCTCATCCGCCTTCAGCCGGGCGCCGCGGCGGTCCCTGACGTGGGTGATGAAATTGGCGTGCACACCGTTCAGGATGCCTTTCAGGCGCTCCACGTCTTCCGGTTTCTCCGGGCGGAATGGGTCGAGCATCGATTTGCTCTCACCGGCGGTGTAGACCCGGCGCTCCACCCCCTGGCGGGCGAGGAACACATGGGCGCCGAAGCCCGAGGAGATCACGCCCACCGATCCGATCACCGAATTGGCATCGGCCCAGATCTCATCCGCGGCCGCCGCCAGCCAGTAGCCGCCGGAGGCCGCCACATCCTCGGCAAAGGCATAGACCGGCAGTTCCAGTTCGTCCGCGAGGCGGCGGATGCGGGCGCCGATAAGCGCGCTCTGCACCGGCGAGCCGCCGGGCGAGTTGATCTCCAGCGCGACCGCGACGGGTTTGCCCTTGCGGAAGGCGCGTTCCAGCACCGGTGCGAGGGCAGCGTCATTGAGGGAGCCGCGGCCCGGCATGCCAATGGCGCCCGCCAGGCGCACCACGGCCACGCTGGGCCGCCGTTTCAGGAAAGGCAGGTGAAATCTCATGGCGCCGATGTAAAGGGCCGTACCGGATGAAACAAGATCTGCCCCCGGAACAAATGCGGAGAAAGGTAAAAACCGGAGGGTGCGCAGGCATAATTGCAACGCCGTCTGATGCGCGGGGCCTGTTGCCTCCCCCTGCCCGGTACCGCGTGCTCCCGCCCGTCAGAGGCCTCCTTTCGGCGGCCGCTTCCCGTTGGGCCGGGCGCCGCGCTCGCGCGCGGCGGGGCGCTTTTCGCCCTCGGCAGGCTTCATCCGGCCCGCGGTCAATGCGGCAAGCGCCCCAGGCACCTGCCTTCCAGCGCCATCGCCCCTGCAATCCGCGCAGCCCGGCCTGATGCCGCCGCTTGCCTGCGGTGCAGCGAAAGACGGAATCGAGCCCATTGCGACCAATGCTGCGCGGCGCACGAATGTCAGCTATCGGCTTATTCTGTTGAAAAACTCGGGTTGTTTTGGGTGTTGAGTGTTGATTCACTTTCCGCGAGGCAAGCGGAGGTGCGTGGCAATGATGGGACCACGGCAGGAATCGCAGGGTGCGCTGTTCTACGAGTTCTCGATAGAG
>NZ_JBMERQ010000007.1:0-158279 GCF_048820895.1 Cribrihabitans neustonicus | reverse complement strand
GATGCTGACCGGCAATGCCGACGGCATCGTCTCGCACGACTACCTGGCGGGGACGGCCGGTGCGGCGGACTTCTTCTACGGCGGCGCGGGCAACGACACGCTTGAGGGCTTTGGCGGCGGCGACCATCTGGACGGCGGTTCGGGCAATGACGTGCTGAGGACGGCCGGCAGCCCCGGCGGCATGATGAACACGCTCCTGGGCGGCAGCGGCGGCGACACGCTCCATGGCGGCGAAGCGGACGACATGCTCGACGGCGGCGCGGGCGACGATGTGCTGACCGGCGGTGCGGGCGCCGACCGCTTCGACTTCGGAATCCAGTCGGACGGGTTTGAATTCAGGTCTTTTGGCGCTGACACCATCATCGATTTTTCTGAAGGTGACATGCTTGAGGTAAATGGCTGGGGCTTGGGTTCTATGGATGCAAGCTTCAGCCTGCAGGGCAGCGACACCCTTATCCTTATTGAGCAGGGAACGTCTCATGAAGCCACAATTCTGCTTTCGAACTATCATCTCTCTGCGGACGGCTGGAACCTTTCCGGGGAATACCTGACAGTGCTGGGGGCTGGCACGAGTGAAATGCTCTGACTGCAGGCCCAAATGCGGCAGCGGTGCTGCACGGCCTTCTTTGCGGTGGGGGTGCGCGGCTGGTCCGACGGCATGGCATCCACTTCGTCTGGTGCGGCCAGGTAATACCCTGCGCCGATCTGGCGGCGCTCCAACTTGCCGAGAATCTCGCCGCTGACGCCGTGCGCCAGTTCGGTGCTGATAATCGGATGCGCCGTGCCAGGGCCGCTGAGCAGACGGCCTAGGCGAATGAACTCCGGGTCGACAATGGTGCCGGTTCTGAGCCTGCCCGAGACCTGTCCGCACCGCGGGCTGGTGCTGCGGCGGTACTCGGCCATCGCGTTCAGCAGTTGCGCAGCCTTGGGCAGGATCGCCGCGCCGCCCGAGGTCAGGCCCAGCCCTCGCGGCGTGCGCCGGAACAGGGTGATCCCGGTGTCCTGACGCAGCCGCTTGAACTGGTGGCTGACCGCCGGCTGGGTTAGGTACAGCACCTCCGCCGCCCGCGACACGCTGCCTTCGCGCGCGGCGGTGACGAAAGCGAGGATGCTGTCCAGGTTTGAGTATCTGTCCTTATTACGATCCCTATTATCGCGCTGAGAAATTTGGCATTAGGAATGTGCCGTAAGTCTCTTTATACCCATGGAAGATTCTGCGCCGGCAGGAAAGTGCTGCACCGCCTGCGCTCCGGTCCCGGTTCCGGCCCGGCTCACCGGCGGGCGGACCTTTCTCTGGGCGCTGCTGGGACAAAAAAGGGGGACACCGCCATGCCGGATAGTGGAACGGAATTCGACTTCATCGTGATTGGCGGCGGCTCCGCGGGCTGTCTGCTGGCCAACCGGCTGAGTGTTGATCCGGGCAACCGGGTGCTTCTGCTGGAGGCCGGCAAGGCGGACAATTACCTGTGGATCCATATCCCCGTAGGTTATCTTTATTGTATCGGCAATCCGCGCACGGACTGGATGTACAGGACCGAGGCGGACGAGGGATTGAACGGCCGCGTGCTGCGGTACCCGCGCGGCAAGGCACTGGGCGGCTGCTCGTCGATCAACGGGATGATCTACATGCGCGGCCAGGCCCGCGATTATGACAACTGGGCGCGGGTCAGCGGAGAAGAGGAGTGGAGCTGGAACAGCTCGCTCAGCGATTTCAAAGCCCATGAAGATCACTACAGGCTTGACGGCGGTGCCGATCCGGAGAGGGGCGGCAATGGCCGGGTTTCCGACATGCACGGCCATGGCGGCGAGTGGCGGGTGGAGAAGCAGCGGCTGCGCTGGGACGTGCTCGACAGCTTTGCAGAAGCGGCAGTGCAGGCGGGGATCGAGAAAACTGACGATTTCAACAGCGGCGACAATTCCGGTGTCGGCTATTTCGACGTCAACCAGCGCTCGGGCTGGCGCTGGAGCACGTCGAAGGCATTCCTGAGACCGATTAAGTCGCGCCGCAACCTGACAGTTTGGACCGAGGCGCAAGTCGAGAAACTAACGTTCAGCAAAGACGCCAGTGGCGGGCTGCACTGCTCGGGCGCGCGAGTCCACAGGAAGGGCCAGGTGCTGGATGTCACCGCCCGGCGCGAGACGCTGCTTTCGGCCGGGGCGATAAACTCGCCGCAGATTCTGCAGCTGTCGGGCATTGGTCCGGCGGCGCTGCTGCAATCGCACGGGATCGAGGTGCTGCGTGACGCGCCGGTGGGCGGGAACCTGCAGGACCACCTGCAGATCCGCGCAGTGTTCAAGGTCAAGGGCACCCGCACGCTCAACACCCTGGCGGGAAACCTGCTGGGAAAGGCGATGATCGGCGCAGAGTACCTGTTGAAACGCTCGGGCCCAATGAGCATGTCGCCCAGCCAGCTCGGCGCCTTCACCCGTTCTGACCCGCACCGAAGCCATGCCAATCTCGAATACCACGTGCAGCCGCTTAGCCTTGAGGCCTTTGGCGAGCCGCTGCATGATTTTCCGGCGATGACCGTCAGCGTGTGCAACCTCAACCCGACGAGCAGGGGCCATGTGCGCATACGTTCCGCCAATTTCCGTGATGCTCCGATGATCTCACCCAACTATCTGGCGACCGAGGACGACCGCAAGGTCGCTGCCGACAGTCTGCGGCAGGTGCGTGAGATCATGTCGCAGCCAGCGATGCAGCCTTATGCGCCCGAGGAATTCAAACCCGGTCCGCAATATCAAAGCGACGAAGACCTCGCCAAACTGGCCGGCGACATCGCCAGCACGATCTTCCACCCGGCAGGCACCGTGAAAATGGGCCACCCCGAGGATGAAAGCGCCGTGCTCGATCCGCATTTGCGGCTCAAGGGGGTGGCGGGGCTGCGTGTCGTTGATGCCAGCATTATGCCCGAGATCACCAGCGGCAACACCAACTCCCCCACCTTGATGATCGCGGAGAAGGCGGCCCGCTGGGTCCTTGCAGGCCAATAAGCCCGGGCCTTTCCCCCCCCTTTCACGCCCTCCGGAGGAGCCATGCGAAACTGGTTCTCCAACCTTCCCCTGACCAGGAAAAAGTGTTCGGCTTCGGGCAGTATATCGCCAGGCTTGGTCCGAAGAGGCAGTTGGGCGGCGCACAGTCTCCGCCGCTCAGTTGCAAGGAGCAACCAGAAGTATCGCCGCGCAGGCAGTTCAAGTAAGCGGTTCGTGTTCGCCGACAGCCTTTATAGCCTGACGCAAAACGCTGAAGGATGCCGAATTCCCGATCAGCCTAAGGACATCCGCCGGCCTACTCGGCAGCAGCACCCGGCCGAGGAGAAGATCCGCATCGTGCTGGACGGCTAGCGTGGCGGAAAGATCCCCGCCGGGCTGTGTTGCCGGTTTAACAGAGGATACGGAACCGGCGCCTGTCCGAGAGTGTGCTGGTTGCGAAGTTCAGTCTCCAACGCCGGTCAGGTCATCGCGGAATCGCCATCCGCGCCCTTGGGCATCTCAACGCGACGATGTTTCGGGGACCAAAAAATGAACCAATCGCGGCTGCTCACGCCGGACTGTTAACAGAGCATGGAGGTAATCGGGGAACTTTGTCGCAAATTTGAAGTTATTTTGACAAAGGGAACAGCAATCAGCAGGCTGGACCCTATCTGGCTTGATCTGCATGCCGTCGCGGGAAGAGTTGTGGGGACAACCGCCGCGGCCTGTCGGCAGCAGTGCTGGCCTGATCTGGGGGACGGGGGACCGTGGCTGACGTTGTCGGTAGTAAGTGTTTGGCAGCTGTGTGCCTGCCGACGTCTGGTGCGCATTTCTCGCTTATGCGGAGTGCGGCCGGGTGACGCGGTTTGTCTTTCACCAGGACAAGCTCGTGTCCAGCAAGGCTGCAGCCAAAGTGTTTGAGGATCCCCAGAGGATCCGCGGCCGCCGGGTGCGGGCTCTCGTTATTTTTGCCGTCACAGCTATTCTGTGCTGGGCGATATTGTTTCTCAACGGAGCGTTTTCCCTGCAGTCTGCCCTGCGCGAGATGAACCCGTTCTACGGCGCTGCGCGCGGACATGATCATGTTGCCGGAGGCGGTCACGACCTGTCCCATCACGCCGGTTATGCCAGCCCGGGCCCTGGTCAGTCATCTCCGCAGGCATCGGGCCTCTGCCGCGCAGGGCCCAAACAGCCTTATCTTTCTGCTATGGCTGACACCGCGGCACCCAGGGTTTTTGCTCACGTTCCGGTTGGCATGGAGCGCGCGCATCTGTCGCTGGAGGAGAGCTGCGGACATGCTGGTGTTGTCGTGCCGGATTGGATCCGCATTGGCGCGGAGCACGGCAGCCCGGGGGTATCTTTGGTCAGCAAAGATATGCGGATGGCAATGGAGGAATACATTGCCAGCTCTGAAATCAAACCTGTGGTCCTTCCGATTGTTCAGCTGGATCCGGCGTTCAAGGTGGGGGCCCTTCTCGGCAAACTTGCGGATTCTGAACAAGCTGTCTCAATTGCTGCCCGCCTCTCTCTGGCGGTCACCGCATTGCAAGCGCAAGGCGCGTGCCTTGATTTTTCCGGGCTGACGGCAGAAGGCGCCACGCGCCTGCGCCAGTTCGCAGCCTATTTCTCCGAAAGCTTCCGGGCCCAGGGGCTGACCGCCTGTGTTGTCCTGAGCGGTATGCAGCCATCATGGCGGGATCCAGACGTCGCTAAACTGTTCGACCAAGTTATTCTCAAGGTGTTTCAGCAGCCCTGGACAGGTTCGGTACCCGCCCCGCTCGCCCCGGAGAACTGGTTCGCAGAGGTAGCGGAAGGAGCAGTACAAGCGATTGGGGCGGACAAACTCATCATCGCGCTTGGTAACTATGCCGTCGAATGGACATCCGGCGTGCCGGAGCCGGAGACCCTGTCCTATGCGGCGGCGATGCACAGGATTTCGGCCGCGGGTGCGGGGCTTCGGTTCAGCGCCAAGACCTCCAACAGCTTCAGCCGATACCGGGATGAACAGGGGCGCCAGCGCCAAATCTGGATGCTGGATGCGGCTTCGGCTCACAATCAGATGCTCCGGTTGGAGCAATTGGGCGTCGCCAACATCGCTATTTGGTCACTTGGAAGGGAGGACCCCGGGGTTTGGAAAGTTCTGCAGAATTGGAATGCCACCCAGGATGTACTGGGTGCCGAACTTTCTGTGGCCGAGCTAGGGAACTTTGTGAACTACATCGGGGAAGGCGCGTTCATGAGGGTTGCTCAGCAGTCTTCCGCCGGGGTGAGGCAGCTCGAGTTCGATCCCGGTACCGGCCGTATCTCCAGCCAGACATACAGCATTTTGCCCAAACCCTACACCATCGAACGCTATGGAAAGGCCGGCAGCCGGAAACTGGTGCTGACCTTTGATGACGGCCCGCATCCAAAGTACACCAAGCAGATTCTGGACATTCTGCATGAAGAAAAGGTGCCTGCGGCATTTTTTGTTGTCGGCACCAGCGTCATGAATGCTCCCGAACTGATTGCACGGATGATCGACGAGGGACACGAAATCGGGGCCCACACGTTTTCGCATCCGCGAATGGATCAAATCTCGAAGACCAGGGCGGAGCTGGAGTTTTCTCTCCTGGACAAAATCCTGGCCGGGACGGCGGGCCGCAAGACGCTGCTCTACCGGGAACCGTTTCTGCGCAGCGGCGGTCCGATCAGCGCAGAGGGTGTCGCGTCATTGGAGGCCGCGCAAGCCCGCGGATCGATTATCGCCGGCATGGACATCGTGCCCAGGGACTGGGAAGGCTGGGACAGCGAGCGGATTGCAAGTCATGTTATCGGTCAAGTCGAACAGGGCGCGGGCAATGTAATACTGCTTCATGACGGCGGTCAGGACCGGACCGCAACAGTCGCTGCGGTCAGATCCATAATCGGCGCGCTCAAGGCTAAGGGGTATGAATTTACTGCCCTTGCAGACCTTCTCGGCACCGACAGGGCCTCGCTGATGCCGGTGGCGGCGGGGGGGGCGCCTGCCTTCGACCGGGTGTCCTTCTCCATGGTCTGGTTCGCGCAGCAGGCAGTCATTTTTGTGTTTTGGACTGTCCTTGTTATTGGTGTGCTGCGCTCCGCAGCGGTCCTTGTGCTGGCCCTTTCCAACCGGCGTGAGAAATACGTTCCGCTTCGCAGGCTGCCGAAAGTCGCAGTGGTCATCCCTGCTTACAATGAGGCAAAGGTTATCGCTCGAAGCATCGAAAGTGTGCGCGCCAGCGGTTATAAGAACCTCGAAATCATCGTGGTGGATGACGGCTCCACGGATGACACGCTGATTGAAGTCCTCAAATTCGGCCGCCAGAGCGGGATACGCCTGATTTCGCAGCCTAATCAGGGAAAATGGAGCGCCTTGAACCGGGCTATCTTAAGCGCCGGCACCGAATTCGTGGTTTGCATTGATGCGGACACCCAGGTTTGCAAATCCTCCATCGCCGAGCTGATGAGGCATTTCGCAGATCCGAAGGTCGGCGCGGTGGCCGGAAAGATCATTGCGGGCAACAGGGTCAACCTGCTGACCCGCCTGCAGGCGCTCGAATATGCGACCTCGCAGAACGTGGACCGCAAGGCCTTTGACAAGATCAACGGGATCCTGGTCGTCCCCGGGGCGATCGGTGCCTGGCGGGTGGAAGCGTTAGAAAGGGCCGGGCTTTTTACCGACGAAACACTGACCGAGGACACGGACCTCACCATTCAGGTGAATCGCGCGGGATACCGCGTGATTTATGAGCCCCGGGCCAGAGGCTATACCGAAGTTCCCGAGACGACAGGTGAGCTGCTGAGGCAGCGGCTGCGCTGGTCCCTCGGCATGTTCCAAAGCGCATGGAAGCATAAGAGGGCAGTTTCCGAAGGGCGCTCAGTGGGTCTCATTTCTATTCCGGACATGTTTGTGTTCGGCTACATCTTTCCGCTGCTGGCGCCGGTTGCGGATCTGTTCGTGATACTCTTGCTGTACAAGCTGGCAGCGGGCGGCTGGGCAGGAGATGTTGGCGCATCGCAGTCCGCACAACCCGCGCAGTATCTGCTGGCCTATCTGGCCCTGCCGGCGCTTGAATTCCTCGTTGCCGCTGTTGCCGTCGCTTCGGATGACGACGAAAGCAACTGGACTCTGCTTCTGTTCCCGCTGCAGCGCCTGATCTACCGTCCGCTGCTGTATTTCTCGGTCATTCGAGCCATACTTCGCGCAGTTAACGGCCGCTTGGCCAGCTGGGGCACCCTGAAACGACAAGGCCGGGACTACGGTCTCGCAGCAGCGAAAACATGAAACGCAGATCCTTCCTGAAATCGGCTGCTGCCAGCATGTCCGTGTTCCCGGCAAGCGGAATGGCCTCGGTGCTTCCGAGCCCCGTTGCACAGGCCTATCCGGTTCTCACTGGCATCACTGAGGATGTGTCGGTTCCGCATCTGATTGCGGTCTTGGATGCCTTCATCGACCGGAACCTGCCGCTGACCTGTGTGGTTTCCCCTTTTGGCAGGGATGGAAAGCCGCTTGCCCCCGGCTCCAAACTTGCTCAGGTGCTCAATGGGTACCAGCTTGGCAACAGCGGTCTTGAAATCGCGGCCTTCGTGCCCGACTTGCCGGTACTCTCCGAGCATTTCCAGGCCCGGGCGGCGTTTGAGGCCGTCCAGGCTGTGCAGAACACTTTGCGGACTTCCATTGCCGCCGGGAAATCGGGCCCGGCCGTGAAAACACTTGCCTGTGCGGAGGCGGCAATCCCCATGTCTCCCCGTGGCGTGCGGTCCGCCGGGGTTTTCAATGTCTTGGTTATCCCTGCCCGGAGCGGCAGCGTCCGGTCGGAGACATGGGACAACGGCGTGGTGCGGCTTTTCGGCGGCAGCCTTATATCCCTGAGCGGCCTTGCGGCACCGACGCACGGAACTGACCCGCAGGCTACCCAGAACCTCTATTATCTGCCTGCCGGAGACTTCTCCAAATATCCTGTTGCGCAGCTGAAACGGGCCGTGAACCATTTTGCCAGTACGCTGGAAGAGAAAGAGGTTGACGGTGAGCATTCGCTTCTCTCCGTGTCCGACGTCCAGCTGAGGGATGACTACCGCTTCAGCCAGTCCCTGTGCTTGCACCTGCTGCGGCCGTTGCCGGAAGAGGCAGCGAGGATGGGCGCGTTTTCTGCCTTTGCCGGGTTCCTGGCCAAGGAAGGAATTGCGTACACCGCCGGTCCGGATGTGGCGGCGGCGAACGGGCCGGGCGCCGACGGTTATTGGATCCCGATGGACATGCTGCCAGCGCCCGAGGCCTCCCGGTCCGGTCCGGCCGGAATGAGTGCCATCGGGGTCGACTTTCCGGGTGCAGCGGACCGCCCGGAAATAAAAACTGTCATGCCGCTGGGTCCGGGGATCGGAGTGCTATTTTCCGCTGACAGCACCGGGCCGCAAGGCTTGAGCCATAATGGCTTTCTCCACCTGCCCAGGCACGTGATCAGCGCGGGCAGGCCGGTTGCGTCATTGCAGCAGGTTTTGCACGGCACCGGGGACAGGATCGTCTTCGTGGAAGCCGATGCACTCCTTTTCCCGCCAGAGAGGAAGGCCCTGGAAGCCATGCTGAAGGAGCTGCACGCCGGTAGCACGGTTGAGTTTATCCCGCTGGATCAATACACCCGGCGGATTGCTCCGGCAGGACCCATCCCGAAGCGGTACCGCAGGGCGGCCGCGGCTGCTCCTGGGCTGTCAAAGGCACGCACTCCGCTATCGCAGAAGATGCGTGCGGAATTGCTTGACGATGCCCGCGTGGCTTGGCGGTACTTCGAGAACTTCACCGATCCGGGTACCGGCTTGTGCCCCGCAACCGTGAATTTCGCGCCGGGAGGGCGGCAG
The DNA here is from genome assembly GCF_048820895.1 of Cribrihabitans neustonicus. Taxonomy (NCBI): domain Bacteria; kingdom Pseudomonadati; phylum Pseudomonadota; class Alphaproteobacteria; order Rhodobacterales; family Paracoccaceae; genus Cribrihabitans; species Cribrihabitans neustonicus. The sequence continues at coordinate 149,450 of NZ_JBMERQ010000007.1, read as the reverse complement.
CACAAGGCTGTCACGATGTGGGATGTCGGCAGCCAAATAAACGGACTGATCGCAGCGTCGCAGATCGGCTTGATCAGCCGCAATTCCCTCGAAAGTGCCATCCACAGAATTCTGCCCAACATCGCGGGCCGCACATCACAGCAGCGCCACCTGCCGCAGGGTTGGATCAGGACCGACCGGCACAAATGGGGCAACAGGGATTTCGATGGCTCCGACGCCGGCCGCCTGCTTGCAGCCCTGGACAACCTGCGGCGTCACAGCAGGGCGGGGGACCAGCTTGCCGAACTGGTCGGTGCCTGGGATTTGGAGAAAGTGATTATCGGCGGCGAAATCTTTTCCGTTAAGGATGGAGTGCTGAAAACATCGTTTGTGTCCCACAGCGCCCACTATTCGGCTTTGGCATTCCGCCGCTGGGGTCTCTCTGTCAAATCCCCGTATGAGGTCTTCTCCCAGCGATCTGTCCCCGATGGGCAAATGGCCCTCCTGGAAGCGGCGGCCAGGATCGGGCCGATCGGTGCCGAGCCGCTGCTGCTGGAAGCTATGGAACTCGGCATGTCGGCTGAGAGCGCGTTTCTAGCCGACGTGCTGTTTTCGGCACAGCTGGAGGAATATGGGGAAACAGGGCGGCTAATTTGTGTGTCGGAAGGGCCAGTCGACAGGTCCCCATGGTTTTTCTACCAAGGATTGCAATTAGATGCCGGCAGCCGCACTTGGGCTATTGATACGGTCGGCCAGGAACCGGAATACAGAACCCCCGCCTTCCGCGAGGCGAACCTGGTTTTCAGCACTAAGGCCGCTTACCTTTGGTCTGCCTACCAGCCGCATGACTACTCCAGGAAGCTTCTCAGGTTCGCCCGTGACAAGGCCAGGACAGAGAACGGCTTTTGCTCCAGCATATATCTGAAAAGCGGTGAGCCCACATCCGCTTACACCGATCTGAACACCAACGGGGTCATATTGCAGGCCATCGCCCATCACCTGACAAACGCGGGCTGATGGCTGCCCGAAAGCCACCAGCCAACAGAGGCACCCGGAAGCGAGGTTCTTTCCGCTGCTTCAGAATGTGGCGCAACCGGATGCTGCAATCTCACCCGGAGCAACCGGATAGCCTGGCGCGGGGTTCATGATTACGGTTTGGATTCCAGTAATCCGGTTCATGCAGGCGTCAACCCAGCCTTCGTCGAGGCCGCGCCCGCCGACATAGATATCCAGCCAGTCATGGCCCTGATACCCGGTGTGGCAGGGGCCCGACTGGGGCTTCGGGCCATCTCCGCAGAGATCTTCGACGATGGCGTATCTTTTCAGGTTCTGGATATAAAATCTTGTGCCGGCAGGGTAGTCCATGTAACTGCGCCCGTTGCGTTTCGAGTGCCCTACTGCAAGGGTCACAGGATCGTCATAGGTGCCGGTTCCGCCTGCCTGCCTATGGATAACCGGGCGCGCGATTTGGGCTGAACCGCGGGGTGTATTGTCCCAGAAGCTGTAACCGGTCAGGAATATGTTCATGTTTTGTTCTTGTGTGCCGTCCGCGAAACGCCCGATTTCGCCGACAAACCCGTCTTCGATGCTCAATCGGGTACTCTGCGCGCCGTAGTTGTTTACCCCTGTTTCGACCCGTCCTCCGCATGCGGCGAGGGCAAGCAAAGCGCCGGATGCAAGTCCCGCTCTGGTGAAATTGACGTTCATACCATCATCCTATTCAACCCAATATCCAATTGCTGCGAAAGCACGGTCAGAGTGCAGCCGCCGATGGGGGGAAGTATTGCGCGAAATAAATTACAGCCGCTTAATGTAATTGGTAAAATTCTAAATAGATGCGGGTTTTGCGGAGCTGCGGCTTCGCTCCAAAACCCTTTTCATTTTGTTTAATTTGAAATGGAAGCTGCCGAAACCAGAGGGTTCGATTAACGGGTGACCCCGCCGGCCAGAACGCGGCGGACTGGTAGTGGAACGAAACCGATCGCCAAAGCGTTACCCGCGAGAGGAGGTGCCGCGATGACTTTGCGTTTCGAACAGATCCTGGCCGACGGCGTTGCCGAGTGCTCCTACTTGCTGGGGGATGATGCCGCTCATGTCTGTGCGGTCGTCGATCCCCGGCCCGACGTCGATATCTATCTGGAGGCTGCACGCCGCTTCGGCCTCGCTATCACCCATGTTTTCGAGACGCATATCCACGCCGATTTCATGAGCGGCGCACGCGAGTTGGTGGACCGTCTCGGCGGGCAAGCCAAGCTCTGTGTCAGCACGGAAGGCGGCGCCCAATACGGCTTTGATCACGAGGCCGTCCGCGATGGCGACGAATTCCGTTTCGGTGAATTGCGGTTGCGGGCCCGCTTCACACCTGGCCACACCCCCGAGCACATGAGCTATCTGCTTTATGAAGGTGAAACCGAGACCCCTTGGGGTGTACTCTCGGGAGACGCATTTTTCGTCGACAGCGTCGGGCGCCCCGATCTCCTGGGGGATGATCAGACGGAGGAACTGACGGAGAAGCTGTTCCACACTGTTCGCGATGTCTTCATGGCACTCCCGGACGGCGTGATTATCTATCCGTGCCACGGGGCAGGTTCGGCCTGCGGGCCTGACATCGGCGACCGAATGTCGAGTACCGTAGGTTATGAACGGCGTTTCAACAGCTACGCCCGGATCGAAAGTCTCAAGGATTTCAAGGAGGCGGTGCTGGGTGACGCGCCGCCGGTGCCAACGCACTATCCGCGGATGAAAAAGGTCAACGCAGAGGGGCCTGAGGTGCTGCGGAACCTGCCGCGCGCGGTACCCATGACCGCCGAGCAATTCGCAAAGGCGGCTAAGAACGGCGCCCAGATTTTGGATACGCGCGACATGATGGCGTTTGGTGCGGGTCACGTGAAAGGCGCGCTGAACATCGGAGCGCGCCCCGAACTCTCGGTTTGGGCCGGCTGGCTGCTTGACCCGGAGCGGCCGATCTATCTGGTGCTGAATGCGGATGACGATCTGCCCGGCGTGCTCAAGCTGTTGTGGCGGACAGGCTTCACCAAATTCGGGGGGTATCTCGCAGGCGGGATGAGGGCGTGGCGGGAAGCGGGCCGGCCTTTTCAGCAGATCCCGCAGGTGTCAGTCCACCAACTGAAGGAAGCAAGCGACATCACGCCGCTGGATGTCCGTAAGCCCGACGAGTGGGAAGCGGGGCACATTCCGGGAGCCACTCACGCATTCCTCGGCACGCTGCGGGAACAGCTCGACGGCCTGGACCGGTCGGCCGCCTACGCGACGTACTGCGCAAGCGGTTTTCGTGCAAGCATTGCTTCCAGTCTTCTCTCCGCTCACGGCTTCACGAACATCCGGAACGTCCCCGGCAGCTGGAAGGCCTGGACCGCAGCCGGCTACCCCGCAGAGAAGCCAAGCAATTGATGGAGGAACTAATGGACGAGATCGCGACTATTGGCAGCAATCACATCGTTGCCCTTTTCGCCCCCGGAGAGGACGCCCTTCGCAAGGCGGCCTCTTCGGGCATGGCCAGCCTTGTCGATTTCAGAACCGAGGGCGAGAAAGGCCTCTCCTTCGAAAAGGAGCGCCAGGTGGCGGAGACCTTGGGTGTGAACTATTTCCATTTTCCGGTGGCAGCGGAGGCGCTGAGTGACGAGCTTGTGGATGAGTTCCGGCGCTCTCTCGACGATCTGCCGCAGCCGGTATTCCTGCATTGCGCTTCTGGCCGCAGGGCGGGAGCGATGACGCTGATGGCTTTGGCGGCGGATAAGGGCTGGGATGGCGACACTGCTATCGCCGAGGGACGGAAGCGGGGTATCGACCTTGGGGAGGAGGCGATCGGCCAGTTCGTGAAGAAATACGCCGATCGCAAGAGCGGCGGCTGAGGCGGCCGCAGAGCTGCGCGGAAGGGGAAACCGCCAACTTGGAACTGGGACCTTCGCGGAGCCTCCGGAGTGCGGCACCTTATGGGGATTGGCGCATGAAATCGCCTGCCCGGAACGGGCCTAAGGCCAGGCGTTCAAGCCATGCAAGATTCCGAAGCAGGCGTCATCTGCTCCTCTCGTCGGCGCCTGCGCCGGTATCATAAGCCGCTAGCCTGTCCATCGCAGTCTGCGCGGTCATCGCGAGCCCATTCCCCTCCTGGAGCGTCGTGGCTTAAGTCTGCCTGCAGCGCCCGAGACGGGCGGCGACGACCCGCCCGGCGTGGACTTCAAGTCTCGCAGCGCCGCCAGGGCAGGGCGGCTGAAGGGATTGGGGGCGCCGGCCGGCCTGTCTTGAGCCGGCGCCTGCGGCCCGTCTTATCAGCATGGCGTGGTCCGGCAGGCGTCAGGGGCGCATGGCAGGCTGAGATCGGGGATCGGGGTAGCCGACCCCCAGGTGGCCGGTTTCAAACCGATCCAGCTGCTGCCGCCAGGTGCGGCCGGGCCAGAGTAGGTCCACGGAGCGTTCGGCCGGGTGGTAGGCGGCGGTATAGAGCGTGCCGAAGCCGCGGTCGAATGCCAGGGAATAGAGCGGCGGTTTGAGGAAAGCACCAACGAACTTTGCCTTGGGCTCCTCGTGCAATGTCAGACGCTGCAGGAGGAAGCGCTCCCGCTCGACGGAGGCGGTAAGGCGCGCGTGGCTGGTCCATTCGACGCGTTCCTGATGGTTCGTGGCAACCGCCGCGCGGGTGATGAGGGCAGGGCGGTCGGGGGCCAGGAAGGCGGTGAAATAGTTCCGGTGGCGGTCCAGCACCGTCACGTTGTAGCTCATGTGGCAGGGCACCCGGCGCAGCACCTCCTGCGCCTCCTCCAGCGTGCCGCAGGTCTGCAGCAGGTAGCGCAGGATCAGGGGTACGCCGAAGCCGTCCCTGATTGCCCGGCGCCCGCCAAAGGTGAGCGAAACGGAGAGCCCGGCATCGTTCAACCCGTCCAGCAGGCCGAACAGCCCGTCCGATGTTCCCATGACCTGCCGCCCGTCCCAGCTCGTCTTCAGATAAACAGCGTCAAAGGCCGCCGGGTTGTAATCGTAGTTGCGTACCAGAAGCGGTTCCTGGCCGGGCCAGACCGCCTGGCTGCACCCCGCCAGATAGCGTGGGGGGCAGTAGAAGCTGAGGAAACGCGCCTCCATGTCGCCGCCGCCCACCGCCGTGCAGAGCTGGTCGTAGATCCCTACGATTTCCGGCATGTGGGTCTCCAGCGCCCGGCGGCATTCGGCATAGGTCGGCCGGCCTGCCAGGCCCTCGCAGGCCCACCAGTCCAGGTAGGCGGCGCGGTATTCAGAAAAGAGCCCGGACAAAACCTGTCCAGGCTCGGTTTCTTGCAGGGCGCGGAAAGTAAGTTTCATGCCCCCTACATAATCTTGAATGCCGGGTCCTCAAAGGCCTGGGCCGAGGGCAGCGGGCGCGCGGTATAGGCTGACTTGATGCCGTCGATCCAGCGCTTCGATTTGTCGGTCAGCTGGAAGCCCTTGGTCATGGACCGGCCGCGGGTCACCAGAATGCCGAGATCGGCGCCTTCGTAGCGGTAGTCGCCCGCGTTGGAGATGCGCAGAAAGAACGCTTCGTCCTCACTTTCGACTGCGCGGCGGTGGTAGTCGAAGCGGTCAAACACCACCTTGCCGTCCGGACGCATCCGGTAGATGCCAGACTCCGGCGCGGAGGTGACGATGTCGACGTTATCCTCGGTGTGCTTGATCACCATCTGCGACCAGGAATCGATCATATCCGGGTCTGCCCAGCGGTCGTTGAGCTCGCCCACGTCCAGCTTGAACGGCTTCTTCGAGAACTCCAGCAGGTGGAACAGGAACAAAGGCGCATCGGCATGGGCAAAGGCCGCGTGGTTGGTCATGGAGGACGCCCCGGTGATACGCGGGTTCAGCTCGCCCAGCCAGATCTCGCCGGTCTTTTTGTCGATCAGGAAATCCAGCTCGAAATAGCCGCGGTAGCCTTCCTTGCGGAGCTGTTCGCCGAACTTAAAGGTCAGCTCCCGCGCCCGCTCGCGGGTCTTGGGCGGGAAGGCGGTGGAGAAGATCTCGTTGCCGCACCAGCCGCCGCGGTAGGGCGTCAGCTCCTTGAAACCGACCAGCTCGGTCATCAGCGGCCCGACGATGGTGCCCTCGGAGGTCGCGCAGGCCTCGATCGCAGAGCCGCGGCAGTCGATCCGCTTCATGATCTTGATTTCGCCCTGGCCGATGATCTCGTGCTCGTGCTTGCGGAAATCGGCTTCGGATTTGATGAAGAAGGTCGTGTGGCCGGAATCTCCAAAGGCGCTCTGCAGCACCAGGTCGTTGCCCAGATCCGCCTTCTGGCAGATCTCCTTCAGATGCTCGTAGCTCTCCACCTCGGACAGTGTGTTGGGCACCGACGGCACGCCCGCCTTGTTGCCGACGCGGACGGTTTCGATCTTGTTGTCCATGTTGGTGCGCAGCTTCGCTTTGGGGAACCACAGCTCGCCGCCAAGCTCCTTCACCAGCTCCTCGGTCTTTTCGTCGAACATCAGGAACACGAACTTCGGCTTGCCGCCGCGGGTCTTGACGTAGTCGATCACTTCCTTGTGCTGCAGCAGGTAATTGTTGATGTCCTCGATCGACTGGAATTCGTCATGCGGCAGCTCGGAGGGCACAAGGACATTCGGATGGCGGCCGTCGAAACAGTCCATGTAGCAGATGTACTTGAAATTCTTCACCCATTCATCAAGTCCAAGAAGATTAAAGTTCGTCGCTGAGACAAAATAGACCGGGTCCGGGTTGGTGTGAAAATAGCGGCGGATTTCCGAAATGTTTTTCAGAACTTTCTTCGGCATGTATGTTCTCCCTGTGAATTCTATTTCTTGACGGACATCAAAGCCTCTTTGGTGAACACGCGCAGCCCGAGATCCTCGCGGTAGCCGTGGATCTCGCTCACATCGAGCGCCCGCATGAAGGACAGGATTTCCGGGCTGATGACCTGCCCCGGCACCAGGATCGGAAAGCCGGGCGGGTAGGGTATGATAAAGCTGGTTGAGACCAGTTCCTCCCCCGCCTCCAGGCGCTGCATCAGGCGGTCGTCGGTCGGGATGTAGTCGCAGTTGTCCTCGTTGTAGGCGAGGAAGAAGGCGGTGCGGATGTCGCCTTCCGGCGTGTCGGTGCCCGCCCGGAAAGCATCGTGAAAGCGGCTGAAGTCGGGCAGCGGCGGGACGTGCTCGATCAGGGCGGAAACCCGGTTTTCGAACGAGCGGCGCTCCATCTTGGAGGCATCGTCCAAAAGCTCGTCCAGTTCGTTTGCGATCTCCACCAGCACTTCTATCAGATAGGCGACCGAGGACCGGGTGGTGCCGATATTGGTCATGAACAGCACCGTGTTGCGGGAGGTCTTGTTGATCTGGATGCCGTATTTGTCCATCAGGATCTTGGTCTTGAAAGTATCGCCGTCCCAGCCGGTACCGCCCACTGCAAGGGTGACGCGGGTCGGGTCCAGCACGAACTCGTCCTCCCGCCACATATGCCAGGTATCGGCCCAGCCGTGATCGGGGTCGTAATAGGCTTCCACCCCGCTGTCGCGGAACTGCTCGGGGATCATCTCCCCGGCGGTCAGGATCCGGAAGTATTTGTTCAGCAGCGGATTGTCGGAAATGGCACGGCGGATCGACATCGCGCTTTCGATCTGCTTCTGCACAAACTCGAACCCCTCCAGCTCCACCTGGCGCCGCCCGACGTCGAGCGAGGCGATGATCTGGTAGTTGGGGGAGGTCGAGGTGTGCGTCATGTAGGCTTCGTGGAAGGACTGCTCGACCTCCCCTTTGAAGTCCTGGTCGTTGACATGGATCATTGAGCCCTGGCGCAGTGCGGTCAGCGTTTTGTGGGTGGACTGGGTGGCATAGACCCGCACCCGCGCATCTGGCGGCGGCACCAGCCGCGTGTTCAGCCACTGGGCCTCGTCCGCGTCTTTAAGTTCCTTCTGCTGGGCTTCCCAGGCTGCTGCGGCCTCAGGCGTGCGCAGCGTGTGACGAAGCGTGTTGGCCACCCCCATCGCGGTGCGCTGCCGGTAGGTCGGGTCAAAGCGCGCAAATCCGAACCAGGCCTCGTCCCAGAGGAAGATCAGGTCCTTCTTGATTGCGAGGCATTCCTCCATCACCCGCTGCACGTTGTAAACGATGCCGTCGAAGGTGCAGTTGGTGAGCAAAACCATCCGGACCCGGTCCAGCTTGCCCGCGGCCTTCAGCTGCAAGAGCGTGTGCTTGATCTCGCGCAGCGGCACCGCGCCGTACATCGAGTGCTCGTGCAGCGGGTAGCTGTCCATGTAGACCACGCTCGCCCCCGCCAGCACCATGCCGTAGTGGTGCGACTTGTGGCAGTCGCGGTCGACCAGCACGATGTCGCCGGGCCGGACCACCGATTGCACCACGATCTTGTTGCAGGTGGAGGTGCCGTTGGTGGCAAAGAACGTGTGCTTGGCCCCGAAGGCGCGCGCCGCCATGTCCTGGGCTTCCTTGATCGGCCCGCGCGGCTCCAAGAGGCTGTCGAGCCCGCCGGAGGTGGCGGAGGTTTCGGCGAGGAATATGTTGGACCCGTAAAAGGCCCCCATGTCCTGGATCCAGTGCGACCGGCTGATCGACTTGCCGCGGCTGATCGGCATGGCGTGGAAGACACCGGTGGGCTGTTTCGAATATTCCTTGAGGGCGGTGAAGAACGGCGTCTTGTAGCGGCGGTCGACACCGCGGAGGATGTTGAGGTGCAGCTCCTGGAAGTCTTCCTGATTATAGAAGACGCGGCGGCAGCGGCCCAGATCGAGCCCGGCAATATCCTCGGCCGAGCGGTCGGTGACTAGGTAGGCGTCCAGCTCGGGGCGGATCTTCTCGATCAGGCGGCAGGATTCGGGGCCGTATTCATGCGGCTCGATCGCATCGACCTCTTCCGCTTCGCTCACCCGGGTCAGGTACTGGCTGAGGATCGGAAGCTCGATCTTGGATTTCAGCGACAAGCCGGGACGCACCACCACGGCCTGGACGTTGTAGTTGAACAGGACGCCGATCAGCGCATCCTCCAGCGAGGGCACGATCACCGGCTCGTAAATGAACGGGTCTTCGACCCGGCGCATTCTCAGCAGGTTCTGCCTTAGAAACCGCTCCTGGGATTCCGAGACATCATCGACGATCAGAACCTCGAAGTAGGGCCGCCCCAGGGCGCGGGCTTCGGGGGCGAGTGCGGCCTCGTCCTCATAGTCCTCGTTGTCGATCTCCTCCGAGGTCAGCGGGATCGACCGCCGCCGGTAGGCGCCGGAAGTCAGCGCCCGAGCGATGCGCCGCACCGCGATCGAAAGATCCCCGGTATTGCCCTGGTGCAGGAGCCGCCGCAGGTGCTCAAAGGCATGGATGCCGGGAAATGCCCAGTACCGTTCAATGGGAGCCAGCACCTCGAACAGGTGCTCGGCCGTGTTCATCAGCTTCTTGCCTTGCCGGCTGTCTGCGCTGTGCCGCGAAAGGCCTTCGGCGGCCTCCCGCAGTGCGCTCCACCGGTCTGCGCGCAGTTGTGTCGCGCTGTAATAGTCTCGGATCGACGGGAATTTCTTTTCAGATTGCAAGTTCAAGACCTGCCCCCCTTTCTGTCGTGTCCGGACCAGCGCCGCTATCCGGTCCGGTTAACCTGAGCCCGCCTTTCCGGGAAAGGCAGAGTAGTATTGCGGCGATAGTATCGATTGGTCGGCCTGTTCCAGCGAGGTCCGGGGATCCGGCGTCTGCAGTCCGCGGGCCGAGCCCTGCCTGGGCGTCTCCAGCGGGCCGAGCGTCTTGAGGTAGGCATCGGCGCCGCTGTTGCGGTCGTAGACGGTGAATTCGGCCTCGCGGTCGCGGAAGCTCTTCAGCACCTGGCCGAGCCCCTTCAGGCCGGTCTCGCGCTGGCGCCGGACCTGGTCGAGGTCGATCTCGATCGGGAACAGGTCCTCCTGGCCCGCCGACTGGTGCAGCACGGTGGCCGCGGGATCGACCACCAGGGACCGGCCGACCCCGCCGGCGCCAAGCCCGTTCACGTCGATGACATAGCACTGGAACTGCGCCGCCGTGGCGCGGGCAATGGCGAGTTCCGCCTCCCGGTCGGTGGTGCCGGTCAGCACCGGGTGCAAGAGCACTTCCACCCCTTGGCTGGTGAGCTGGCGGGTGGTTTCAGGGAACCAGATGTCGTAGCAGATCGACAGCCCGAAGCGGCCGACCTCCGGCACGTCGAACACGCAGAATTCGGTGCCCGCCGAAATCCCGGCTTCGTAAGGGCGGAAGGGAAACATCTTGGAGTATTTGGCGACGATCTCGCCTTCGGGGTTGATCACCACGGAGGTGTTGAAAATCCGGCCGTCTTCAGCCTTTTCAAACATGGAGCCCGGGATCAGCCAGATGCCGAAGCGGCGGGCATCTTCCTGGAACTGCTGGATGGTATCGTTTGGAAAGGGCAGGGCAAAGCGGTCCAGGGGACCGAAGGGCGCAAGTTCGGAAAACAGGACCATCTGTGTCCAGGGAAACCGGGCCATCAGGATCTCGATGCGGTGCCGCATGGCCTCGACGTTCGAGTGCAGGGCGGCGACGTGCATCTGAACACCAGCAATCGCAAAAGGTGTCATATTTGGCGGTTCTCCAGCTGTCTGTGTTACGGCCAGTCTATTTGCGGTTCACTGCCGTGGCTAGGGAATATCCCTGCCGCTGCCGGCCGGGAGGGGGCACTTGGATCGGTGCGGCGGTCGAATCATCCCGCAGCGGCTACCACAGCCCCCAGGCCATCGCGATTGCCAGGAAGGAGATCGGGAAGGCCCAGCATGGCGCTGATCACCAGCGTGCCGGAGGCGGCCGAGGTCACGAACCAAGACCACAGGCGGCGGGTGTCAAAGGCCTCGATCTCCGGCTTCACGCCCGGATCGGTTATCATCTGGGCAGCGCAGGAAATGACCCCGCGCTAATACAGTTTCGGTCAAATACCATGCAAGAGAAAGTAAAATCCCCGCCAATCTTCGAGCTTTGCTGTTCGGCGGGTTCTCCAACATGGTGCAGGCCAGCACGATGGAGCCCCTGCGCAACGTGCCGCGTGCATTCCGGGCTGGCGAGCGGCGTTCGCAGGAGCGGGTTTGGGGGCAAGGCCGGGACGGCGGGGGGGACCGCTGAAGGCTGCTTGGGGCCGGGCGCGCTACCTATGCAAGACAATACTCTTGGTGATTGCCTCCAGGGCTGGCATTATTCTCCCGCAGGGTGATTTTGCAGGAGGTTACTTCATGCGGTGGGCCCTAATTTCAGTAGCCCTGGCTGCATCCGCCCCGACCTTCGCGCAGGAACAGGTGGCGATTGCGCGGCCGTTTGACGGGGTGGTGAATGATCATTTCGACGAGGCCGCTAAGACCTCTGGCGGGGTGCTGGCAGGTCTCAGCGTAGCGGCCGCGGGCCCTTCTGCTTTCGACCCCTCCAACGTGCTGGTCGCAGCGCCGCCGCTGGCGGGCAGCATCATCTGTGTGCGCGGCGTCAGCCGGGACGGGCTCTACTGGACGCGCACGCCCTATGCCCTTGAGGCTGGCGGTTCGGAACGCAGCGCAGTCCGGCTTCAGCCCTTCGCCAACATCGAGTATGAGCGCCACCTGCGCGAATATGCCCGGCAAGACGTGGCGCTGGTCGCCTTCACGGCTGCCGATCGGAACTGTTTCGAGGAGCAGGCACTGTTTCTGCCGGAACTGCCGGCGGGCGGCGGGGCGAAGGAATTGCAGCTCCTGGTGAACTCCGGCTCGCGGCGCACGGAGGTGGAACTGGCACCCGAAGGCGCGGCGGGCGGCGGGCCCGTGCAGGGCAGCTGCGCGATGGTCGGGCACGAGCGGATTGCCTTCGACACCCGCTGCCGGGTGCCTTTCGGCCCTTTGCAAGTCCCTGCCGTGGCGCTCTTGCGGATCAGCCTGGATGACGGCCTGTCCCCGGTCACCAAGACATACCGCGTGCAGCTTCGGTAGGCGTCATGGCGGACCAGACCCAGCAAACCAAGCCACAGGCCAAGCGCGGCGCTGTGGCGTTCGTCCTGGCGGGCCTGGTCCTCACGGGCGTGATCGCGCTCGGGCTGATGGCCGTAGTTACTTGGTGGTTCTCGGCCGCGAAACCGGTGCTCTTTGCCGACGTGCAAACCAACCATGTGTCTTACAAAGCCGACCGCAGCCATTTGGCGATCCTGCCCGTGCGCGGTGCACTTCTGGTCGCCCCCGATGGCGTCTGCGGCGTGGTAGAGGAGGAAGCGGATGGGAGGAAGGTGCCGCGCCTGACCGCCCGCATCACCCCGCCAACCGGGGCCACCGTGGAGTATTTCGCCCTTCCAGGCCTTATCCAGATTAACATCCGCCCCGAGTCCGCGGAGGAAAGGATCCTGGTCGAGGGGCAAGGGGCAAACTGCCAGGTGCAGGGGCGTATGACAGTGCTTCTGCCTGACGAAATACTCCGTCAGAACCTGCCTCTGCCTGTCTTCGGACGGCTGGAGGTGAGCCAGGAAATTGGTATGCCCTCGCGCCCGGACCCCGGCGATTTGCAGGTCGTCACATCCTTTGGAGAAATGGTGCAGCGGCTGCCAAGGTACTTTATCCACGGCGGCACCGCACAGATCCTCGGGCGCTCCTCCTCCCCATTGGACAGCGGCAAGCTGTATCCGGTCGCCGAAAGCAGCTTTCCCATCGTGCGCGGCAGCCGGATAGAGGTGTCGGGCGGGGAGGTCTCGGGCAATGTGATGCGGCGGCCGGGGGAGGCGGCGATGGATCTGCAGTTCACAGTGAATGCCGAAGAGCTGAAACTCTTCCGGCCGGGCAGCCACCAGCAATCCGAGGTCATCGCCGTTGGCCCGATTGCGCGCGCCTTTGGCGACCCGACTATCGCGCCGTTCCTGGTGGCGTTCCTGGTTGTCAGCTTCTTCCTGCAGCTGTGCTTTGGCTTTTACACTGTGTTCGCGGAATGGCGAAAAGGAGACTCATGACGGTTCGGCTGATCCTGGTGTGCTTCGTCTTGGCCGCAGCTCCGGTTTCCGGCGTCCGCGGCGAAACCGTCTTTGTCGCCGCCGCCTTTGCGGAAAAGGCCAACGGGTGGCTGTTCGGTTCGCGCATCGACCGCAGCTGCTGGATCGCCTTCCCCTGGCACCTGGTCGACCGGAGCGGCGGCGAAGGCGGGCTGCGGTATTTCGACCAGTCCGGCCGCGCTGGCGAAACCGGCCGCCCCGCGCGCGCGGTGAAGATTGAAGGCGTGCAGGCCGCGCCCGGTCTGGAGGATCTCGCCTTCGCCCGGGTGACCAGCGGTCGCCGCGCAGGCGAATGCCCCTCGCGGCTGGGCCTGCCAAGCAGTTTCGCCTTTGCCGACGCTTTGCGGGCGGGCGGGCCCTTGCAGCTCACATTTATGCAGGAGGGCACGTTCCGCCGGATGGAAATGGAGCACACACTTGCCACTGCGGATGCGGAGCGCGGCAGCCTGCTGCTTCTGCGCCCGCGCAGCCCGAGGGACTTGGGTTTCCTGCAAAAGGGCATCAGCGGTTCGGTTGCGGAGGTCGACTGGCATGGCCGACTGCGCCCGGCCGCGATGGTGCTGGGGGAGGCCGGCGCCGGAGCCGAAGCCGTAAGGGCGCTGCGCTTCGACCGGATCCGAACGGCGTTCGAGGCGCTGGAGGCACAGCACGCCGGCCCGGGTACCGAACCGGCAGCGGCGGAGAGACTTGGCTTCGCGGTTGTCAGCCTGGCGGCGGACGTGCGGGACGGCTCGGCGCAGCTCACTGCGCTTTCGGGACAGGGCACCTGCTGGCGGGCAGCACCGCCGGCAGGCAGCCGTGCCGTGGAATTGGTGCTGGAAGTTGCTGAGGCCGGGCGCCGCCTCGGCAGCCTGGTCCTGGCCGCGGCACCGGACTGCGCCCCGCCAGCCCGGGCGATCGTCGAGGGCCGGGAGCCGGGCGCGCTTTGGGAGGTGCTGTCCTCGGGCTGCCAGGCCGGACCGGAGCCGCAACTCTGCCGCATCAACCGAGCCGCGCCTTACGAGATCCGTCTGAAGCTGCTGCCGCAGGCCGGGTTCGCTGGACTTTCGCGTATCGCGCTGCAGTGAGCGGGCGCCGCTGGACGGGCTCAGTCCATCAGCTCGGCCGAGATCGGATAGGTGCCGAGATTTCCGCAGTGGACCAGGCCTACCAGCTGCGAGCGCTCCGCCAGATCGGCAGACAGCTGACATTTATAGCTTGCCGATCCCCATTTGACCGGGCCTTCCCACACGATGCCGGGGCCAAGCACTGCCACGGTTCCGCTGTACTCATCCTCCGGTTCCCGGTTCGAGAAGGTCGTGTACCAGGTCGCCGTTCCCGCGCCTGCATCGCCGTTGGCGGCCTGAAACACGAACCCGGTCTGGATGTTCGGGTATAATGGGCCGGGCCGCTCCGGCTTTCCGACGCGGAACCGGATGCGCGGCAGCGCGGCGATCACGATGCGCAGCGCCGCGTTCCTGAGATCCACGTTGTCCGAGGCAAAGACCTGCCGCATGCAGGCTTTGCGGATGTCGATATTGTTGGTGGCAACCGCATCTGAGAGATAGCCGATCACCAGATCCGGGTTCGGATCCCCGCAGGCGTCGCGCCAGCTTTGCAGCGCAGCAGCTATGCTTTGGGCGTTGGACTGGGGGCTCGCCGGGGCTGGAGAGATCACAAGCCCCAGCACGACGGAAAAAAGGCACTTTTGAACATCGATGCACCGGGTTGCAAAAAACTAAACAAGGTAAATCTGGCACCTGTTACAGGGCCGGGTCAAGTTTGCGGCCGGGTCGGCCGGGCATCAGCGGCGGCCAAAATCGGGAAAATAATCGAAACTACTGATAATGATTTCCAGGGTGCCCGGTGTTTCTGCCTCCCGGCAGCTTCGATGCGCGCTCCGGTAGTTTGCTGTTCCTGCAGCCAGGCCGGGATAAGGGCAACGCATTCCATTCCGGGGTGCAGCATCTCCTGTATTTATTCTGTTTTTCTATGGCCTTCTGCCTTCTGCCGTTGCCCCGCTCTGCGGGCATGCAGTTCCGGCCAGTCTCTGCGTCAGGCCGCTGCCAGCCGCGCCGCCCGGATCAGCTCCAGCAGGCTAGGTTCCGTCAGCGGTTTTTCGATTGTCGAGAGCGGCACTGTGCCGTGCAAACCCGCAGGCGCCGGCGGGACGCGGCGGGCGGACATCACGATGACATGGCAGCCCTCCTGCACTTCACCCGCAAGCCGCGCGAGGTCCCAGCCGGAGTGGCCTGCATCGAGGTTCAGATCGCTCAGCATTAGATTCAGAGCCGGCAGCTGCCGCAAGAGCGCCGCGCCTTCGGCATGGCAAGCCGCTTGCCGCACGTCGAGGCCGAAGCGTTCCAGCGCCGCGGCAGCCGCGGCGAGGTAGGCCGGGTCGTCGTCCACCACCAGCGCGGTGCCTTGGAACTGCGGCGGCGCAAGGGGGAGGCCGGCCTCTGCATGGGGCGGGAAGTCCATGGTGACGGTGGTGCCTTCGCCGGGGCGGGAGGCAATCGTGAGCCGGCCGCCCGACTGATGCACAAAGCCGTCCACCATGGACAGCCCCAGCCCGGTGCCGCTGCCATCGCTGCGCGCGGTGAAAAATGGGTCGGTCGCCTGCTGCAGGATCTCGGGCGTCATGCCGCAGCCGTCGTCGCTGATGCGGACGCGGGCGCCGTCACTGCTGCCCTGGCTGCCGCCCCCGACGCAGACCCGAACGGTGCCCGCGCCTTCTATTGCCTGTCCCGCATTGACGCACAGGTTCAGGATTGCGCTTTCCAGCTGGCCAGGGTCGATGCGGGCCAGCACCGCTTCGCCGGGCAGTTCGAATTCCAGGCCGGCCGTTTCCGGCAGCGCTATTTCGAGGAGATCCGCCATTCCTTCCACCAGTTGGGCGATATCCGTGACCTGCGGCTCCAGATGCTGCTTGCGGGCAAAGGCCAGAAGCCGCTCGGTCAGGGAGGTGCCAAGATCCACCGCCGAGCCAATCCGCGCCCGCAGGCGGCGCGCCTCCGCACCCTCGGCCCCGTCCAGGAGATGCAGGTTGCCCGCTATGCTGGAGAGGATGTTGCCGAAATCATGCGCCGCCTCACCGGTGACTTTGCCCAGCGTTTCGACCCGGCGGATCTCCTCCAGCCGTTCGTCTATGCGTTTGCGCTCGGTGGTTTCCGACAGGAGCCAGACTGCGCCGCCGTCGGGCAGGGGCGAGTGGCGCAGCTCCAGCACGTGACCCGCGGCATCGCGCCATTCCTCGAACCCGCCGCGCTCAATTGCGCTGGCCTGCCGGGCAAAGGCGGAGCGCGCGAGCAGGTCCTGCATCGCAGGCGCGGGGCCGTCTGCGGGCGGCAGCCGCAAGAGCGTGCGCAGCTTCCCGTTTTCGGCCTCGATCCGGCCATCGGCGGCAGTGATGGCGATGCCGTCCTGAATGTTGCGGAAGACGCGGGCAAACAGCGCGTTCTGGCGCCGGATCTCACCGGTGCGCCGGTCAAGCTTGCGGGCGTTGTCGCGGAACACCTGAAAGGCGAGGAACAGCTGGCCGATCTCGTCCTCCGCCACCCGGGGCGCGGGCAGGGTGCTGCGGTGGTCGCCCGCGGCCAGCTTGCGCATGGCGCCGGCCACCCGCCGCAGGTTGCGCGCGACGTAACGGGAGACGAACAGGGCAGAGAGCACCGCCACCAGGAGGCTCGCTAGCGTCAGCGCGACAAAAGAGTTGATCGCAAACCCGAGGTTCGAGGAGGTCTCCGCCCGTGCCTGCGACAGCCGCGCCTGGGCTTCCTTCACCCGCTGTTCGGCGGATTTGTTGATACGGCCGGTTTCCTGGCGGATGCGGAACAGGGCGTTTTCGGCATCAAGTCCGGCGGCAATCTCACGGTGCTTCAGCAGGAAGACCAGAGCGCTGCGCACAGCCGCCTGTTCGATCTCGTCAAAGGTTGCGCGATGAACGGGCAGCAGCCTTGCGGCCAGGGCCTTTCGGTCTTTGGCATAACGGCGGGAGAACTCGCCCAGTTCGATCATCTCCTTCGCCTGCACCGCGCCGATGACGCTGGCGGTGAGCCCTTGCAGCCCGGCCCAGACCTCGCGCTCGGCCAGCGGCAGGGAGGTATCGCCGGCAAGCCGCCGCACCCTCCGGGAGAGCCGCTGCATGTCTCGACCGATTGCGGTCAGCTCCGCCTTGCGGGCGGCCTGCGGCTCCAGCGCCGCGCTCAGATCGCCAATGGCGATGCGCAACCGCGCCACCGGCAGGTCCAGCGCCGGATCGCGCGCCAGATGTGTCTCGATGCTGCGCAGGTTCGCAAGCACGGTCTGGGCTTCGGCCTCCAGCTGGAACGGTGCGAACAGCGCAAACAGGAAGGGCGCTGAGGTTGCCAGGTCGGCGGAGCGCCGCGACAGATCGAGCGCGGCGGAGACCTCGGCCAGCGTGTCCTGATGCAGCGTGTTCATCCACAGCTCGGTGCGGTTCAGCACCCGCATGCCGATCAGGCTGACCAGCAGGATCAGGGCAAACAGCGTGGCGATGGCTGCCGAGAGGTGAAACCGGACGCTGAGCCGGGGCAGGGGCGGCATCGCGTTCAGCCCGCAGAGAGGTGGAAGACGTAGCCCTGCGCGCGCCGGGTCTGAAGATGCACGGGCTTGGAGGGCACCGTCTCGATCTTGCGCCTGAGGCGCAGGATCAGCACATCGATGGTGCGGTCGACATAGCGCTGCATGTCCGAGCCCAGCTCTTCCAGGAGTTCGGGCCGCGGTATCACGCGCTCCGGGTTGCGGGCGAAGTATTCCAGCAGCCGGTATTCGGCGTTGGTGAGCGGGATTTCCTCGCCGTCGCGGTTCAGCAGCCTGCGCGACTGCACGTCGACGCGCATGGTGCCAAAGGCGATGCCTTGTCCGTTCGCGGGTTTCAGGCTGCCAAGCCCGTAGCGGCGGAGCACCGCGCGGATGCGGGCGACCAGTTCGCGCGGATTGAAGGGCTTGATGAGGTAGTCGTCGGCGCCGGTCTCCAGCCCGATGATCTTGTCGATCTCGTCCCCGGCGCCGGTCAGCATGACGATGGGGATATCGTAGCGCTCCCGGATGTGGATCGCCAGCGTCAGCCCGGATTCCCCCTGCAGCCGCAGGTCGATCAGCGCGAGATCCACCGGCGGCGGGTCGCCAAGCGCGAGGAAGGCGGCGATGTTCTCGCAGCAAATGGGCTCGAACCCGCTGCCCCGCATCAGCGCGGCCAGCGTGTCGCGCACATCCGGGTCATCATCCACGATGGCAATCAGCGGCTCAGCCTTGCCCTGCTGCATGCGTCCCTCCTCCTCAACGGGGGTTTTCGTCTTATCCGGAGACGCCTCCCCGCGCCGTTCCGGAAAATACTAGCATCTCTAGAGGCCAGCGCAGGAGTTTGAAACATTGTTAACATCAAAACCGCCAATCTGCTGTCCGGTTAACATATCGCGTCTGGCCGCCGCCGCGCGCAGGCCTCTAACGTGACAATCACGAGTGCCCGTGACGTGCGGAAGATTGATCCGGCAGCGGCGCTTCAAAGGGAGGAAAACATGGACAAATTCGTAACCCGCGCCGTGGCGGCGCTGGGCATCCTGTCGGCCGCGGCGGTTTCCGTCAGCGCGGCGGAAGACTGCGCCGAGCGCGGCGCGCTCGATGCGCTCTATTGCGACGCCGACGGCGATCTGGTGGCCGACACGCCCACCGATCCGGCCAAGCTGAGCAACCCCGACACGCTGGTCTTCGCCTACACCCCGGTCGAGGACCCGGCCGTCTACGCCGATATCTGGGAACCCTTCATCGCGCATCTGGAAGAGGTGACGGGCAAGGACGTGCAGTTCTTCGCAGTGCAGTCGAACTCGGCCGAGGTCGAGGCGATGCGCTCGGGCCGCCTGCATGTGGCAGGCTTCTCCACCGGGCCGACGCCCTTTGCGGTGAACCTCGCTGGCGCGGTGCCGTTTGCGATCATGGGCGCCGAGGACGGCCAGTTCGGTTACAAGTTGCAAGTCTTCACCCAGGCCGGCTCCGACATCGAGAAGGTGGAGGACCTGGCAGGCCGCCGGGTTGCGCATACCTCGCCGACTTCCAACTCCGGCAACCAGGCGCCGCGCGCGTTGTTCCCGGACCTGGGTGTGGTGCCGGACAAGGACTACGAGGTGATCTATTCCGGTTCGCACGACCAGTCGATGCTGGGCGTGGTTGCGGGCGACTATGACGCCGCTCCTGTGGCCTCCGAAGTGGTGGACCGCATGGCCGAGCGCGGGCTTTATGACCCGGCGGACGTGCGCAAGATATGGGAGAGCGATCCGTTCCCGACGACCTCCTTCACCGTGGCGCACAACCTCGACCCGGAGCTGACCGAGAAGATCAAGGAAGCCTTCTTCAGCTTCGATTTCGCCGGCACCAAGCTGGGTGACGAGTTTGACGGCGTGAGTAAGTTCATCCCGATAACCTACAAGGATCAGTGGGCAGTCATCCGTCAGATCCAGGCCTCCAACGGAGTGGAATACACGCCCCAGGGCCTCGCCGGGAAATAGCCCCTCCTCACAGCCTTGCCCCGGCCGGTCTTGCGCCGGCCGGGCACACCTGCGGCCCCTGCCTGGCACTTGCGGCAGGGGAGGGGCCGTGCTTTGTCCGAAAGGCCGCCATGCTTAAAATTTCCAAACTGACCAAACGCTACGGCTCCGGCGACCCGGTGCTGAAGGAGCTGGATCTGACCGTGGAGGGCGACCAGGTCACCTCGGTGATCGGCTCCTCCGGCGCGGGCAAGAGCACGCTCCTGCGCTGCATCAACCGGCTGGTCGAGCCGACTTCGGGCTCGATTGAATTGAACGGCACCGAGTTCACTGCCCTGAACCGCCGCCAGCTGCGCGACGCGCGCCGCCGCATCGGCATGGTGTTCCAGAGCTTCAACCTGATCGACCGGCTGACGGTGATGGAGAACGTGCAGTCCGGGCGGCTGGGATACATTTCCACCTGGGCGGCGCTGACCAGGCGCTACCCGCGCGAGGACATCCGCCACGCCTATGAGCTGATGGAGCGGGTGGGCATCGCCCATTACGCCAACAAACGCGCCGACGAGCTGTCGGGCGGCGAGCGCCAGCGGGTCGGTGTGGTGCGCGCGCTGATGCAGCGGCCGGAGATCCTGCTGGCTGATGAACCCACCGCCTCGCTCGACCCCAAGACCTCCGAGCAGATCATGTCGCTCCTGCGCGACCTGGCAAGCGAACTGAAGCTGCCGGTGATCATCAACATCCACAACGTGACCGAGGCCAAACAGTACAGCGACCGCATCGTCGGGATGCGCTACGGACGGATCATCTTCGACGATCTGCCGGGCGCGCTGGGCACGGCCGAGATGGATGCGATCTATGCCGGTGTGCCGGCCCAGGACCGTGCGCAGGCTGGCGTCGGCACGGGTGCGGGGTCCAGTGTCGGGGCCGCGGCATGAGCAGCACTCCGGACACCTGGCGCAAGCCGCCTTTCATTGCGAGCCCCGTGCTGCGCTACGGGCTTTATGCGGCGGCGGGGCTATATTTCTTCGTCACCCTGGCGACGCTGCCGATCGACTGGGACCGCGCCGCCGAGGGGCTGACGCGGGCGCAGCGCATCTTCAGCGGTGCGTTCCCGCCCAGCTTCGACCGCGCGGGCCTCCTGATCGACGGCTTTCTGGAAAGCCTGAAGATCGCCATCCTCGCCACCGTGGGCGGCGTCGCGCTTTCGGTGCCGCTGGCCTTCATGGCGGCGGGCAACATCGCGGTGCGGCCGGTCTACCTCCTGGGCCGGGCTGCCATCATCATCGCGCGCAGCTTCCACCCGGTGATCGTGGCGATCATCTTCGTGAAGGCTGTGGGCTTCGGCCCGCTCGCAGGCGCGCTGACGCTGGTGGTCTATTCCATCGGCTTTGTTGCCAAGCTCCTGGCCGAACGGATCGAGGAAATCGACTTCGGACAGGTCGAGGCGATGCGGTCCGCTGGGGCGGGCTTCGTCGCGACGCTGGCATATGCGGTGATGCCGCAGATCATGCCGCGGCTGGTGGGGCTGGGAATCTACCAGCTCGACAGCAACCTGCGCGCTTCTGCCGTTGTCGGCATCGTCGGTGCGGGCGGTATCGGGGCGACGCTGGCCAATGCCTTCGGGCGCTATGACTACGACTTTGCCCTCGCCATCACTATGGTCATCGTCGGCGTGATCCTGGTGTCGGAAGCGGTGAGCGGATTTGTCAGGAAGCGGATCGCATGATGACCACTCAACCATTGCAACAGTCACTCGACCACTGGTCCCGCTTCACCCTGCGCCAGCGGCTGATGCGCTATGGCGGGCTGGCGTTGACGCTCCTTGTGGTGGGCTGGGCGCTGGGCAGCATCGACGTGATCTGGGAATGGGTCTGGGACGCACCAGCGCAGATGGGCGACCTCTTCGCCCGCATGATGCCGCCTGATCCCAGCAACCTGCCTTCGATCCTGGAGGCGATCTGGCAGACCGTGAACATCGCAACGCTGGCGACGATGATTGCCGTCGTCGTGTCGCTGCCGGTCGCCTATATCGCCGCGCAGAACACAACGCCGAACCGGGCCGCGCTTTGGCTGGGGCGGTTCATCCTGGTCTCCTCGCGTTCGGTCAATACGATCATCTGGGCGCTTCTGTTCGTCGCCATCTTCGGCCCCGGCATCGTCGCAGGCATCGCCGCGATCATGTTCCGCTCGATCGGCTTCCTCGGCAAACTGCTGGGCGAGGCAATCGAGGAGATCGACCGCAAGCCGGTGGAAGCGCTGGAGGCCGCGGGCGCTTCCCAGTTCAAGATTGTGCTCTATGCCATCGTGCCGCAGGTGATGCCCGCCTTCTTCGCCGTCGCTATCCTGCGCTGGGACATCAATCTGCGCGAATCCACCGTCTTGGGGCTGGTGGGCGCGGGAGGCATCGGGATGATCCTGCAGGGCGCCATCGACACCTTCAACTGGCCTGAGGTCTCGATGGTCCTGCTTACCATCCTGGCGCTGGTGGTGTTTGGCGAGTTGGTGTCCTCCGCCCTGCGCAAGCGCATCCTGTAGCCGGAAGCCCGCCCGCCGGCGCGCTTGAAGGCCCTGGCCCCGGTCAGGGCTTTCCCGGCTGCACGGCGTCCGCCTGCATCTGCGCATCCCGTGACAGGCATTTGCGCGCCCAGGTGAAGAACTCCTCGGTCGAGCGGCGTTCGGGCGCGGAATGGTCCTGAACGAACCAATAGCTGTAGCGGGAGGTCATCCGGCAGGAAAAAGGCGCCACCAGACGGCCGGTCCTGAGGTCATGCGCAGTGAGCGCAAAGCGTCCGAGCGCCACACCGGTGCCGCCGATCGCGGATTCCAGCATGGTCGCGTCTTCGTCGAAATGTATCTCGGCGGGGTCGCGCGGCCGCTCGTGTCCGGAAGCCGCAAACCAGTCATCCCAGCTGTCCGGGTTATCGCAGCACAGGAGGGTGACGCCGGACAGCGCCTGCGGCGAGGCGGGATCGATCTGCCGCGCCAGGCTGGGCGCCATCACCGGGGCGACGAACTCGTCGGCGATGTGGCGCGCCCGCACTGCGGGCCAGTTGCCGACGCCGTAGCGGATCGCCGCATCGATGCCGTCGCACCGGAAGTCCACCAGCTCGCGCGAAGCCGAGATTCGCAAGTTCGCGCTGCGCACCTCGCCCAGCATGTCCGACAGACGCAGTGCCAGCCACTTGCTGGCCAGCGCGGGCAGCATCGAAATGGTCAAGGTGTCCCGCTCCGCCGGGCTCTGGATGCTGTTCCAGGCGGTGTTGAGGATACAGGCGCTGCTGCGCACCGCTTCGGCCAGGCTCAAGGCTTCCGCCGTGGGGACGAGCGTGCGGCCGTGGCGGCAGAACAGCGGCTTGCCGAGCTGGTCTTCCAGGTCCTTCAGCCGGTGGCTGATCGCGGTTTGCGTCACCAGCAGCTCGCGCGCCGCCCGCGTAGCGCTGCCGAGCCGTACGGTCGCCTCAAGGGCGAGCAGTGATTTCGAGCTCGGAAGCCTGTATGCAGTTTTGTTCATATACCCATGAATAAATCAGATTTTGAAATCGGCAAATACCCGTTTAAGCAGAATTAACGCCGCCTGTCAGGCGGCAGTAACGGTCTCCTGCATCTGGACCAGAAGAGGCGGGCGCCGCGGCTGGAACGCTGCGGGGCCAAGGGCGGTGCTGTGCCCGGAAGACGCCAAGGCTAGCGCAGGCGGACAAGGTGCGGGCGGCGTCTCTTCCCGCCCGTCAGGGAGTGTATCGCATGGCAGACCAAACCGCCGCAAAGGCAACGCCCGTCAGTCTCTGGCCAAATTGGCCGGTGCTGGTTTGGATGATCCTGATCACTCTTTTGATTGGCTTGGTCGCGGGCTTCAGCGCGGGGGAGATCATTTCCACCTTCAACAGCGGCTGGGGCTATGCGGCGGGGGAATTCGCGCTGATCCTCCTGCCCTCTTTCGCGATTGCCGCCGCCATAGACCGGCAGAAGATCGAGGTCCCGCAGACCCTGTCGGTTGGTTTTGCGCCAGTGGCGGGGGCCGGGATGATCTGTCCGGACACTGCCTACGCGGCGTTGTCGCCGATGGTGCAGACCCGCAAACTCTCGCTTGCGTTTGGCGCTTACGCGGGCTTCAAGCTGTTGTTTCCCGCAGGTCCCCTGATCGTCGCCACCAGCCTGGGTGTGGCCGATGCCCGTCTGCTGGCCTACTGCGCCGCGATTTTCGCGCCGGTCTGGGCCGCCGGGCTGATCTTTGGCCGCGTGATCGAGCGGCGCCTTGGCCTGGATAGCGGGCAGACCGGGCGCGGCGCGGGGACTGCCTCGCTGGAGCTCTTGTGGCCCTTTGCCCTCCTCGCCGGGCTGCTGGCCTGCGGTGCGCTTATGGACCTCGCCTTCAGCCCTTGGCTCGATTTCGCCACCAATCCCAAGGGCGCGCTGCTGCTGACCGCCGCGGCAGCGCTCGGCATGGTGCCGGCGGGGGAACGGCGGGGCTGCATCGATGCCGCCATCCGCCGCACCGGCTCGCTGCTGCTGATCATCGGGGCGGCAAGCGCCTTCAGCGCCTTTGTCACCGCGGTAGTGCCGGTAGCGGAGATATTCACTGCGCAGAACGGCGCCGCCGCGCTGCTCACCCTGTTTGCGATGACGGCGCTGTTCAAGCTCTTGCAGGGCTCCAGCATGTCCACCTTTGCCGCCGCGGGCCCCGTCGCGGTGCCGATTGTGGCGGCCTCGCAGGTTTCGCCGGTGGCGGCGGTGCTGGCGGTCTGCCTTGGTTCCTTCGTCGCGATTCTGCCCAACGACAGCTTCTACTGGCTGGTCCGCCGCAGCGCCCTGGCGGGGGAGCGCGAGATGAGCGCCACCGCGATCCTGGCCGGCGGCTCGGTGCTGCAGGCTTTCCTGGGCCTCGCACTGCTCCTCACCCTTCAGGGGCTTGCCCTGATTTGATCCACCTTTCCCAAATCCCGAGAGTTGACCATGGATATCAAGCAGGCCGTCTTGACAGGCTACAGTGACCGGATTGCCGCCGCCGATGGCGCGATGGGCGCCGAGGCGGCGCAGGTCTGCCGCATGAACGATCACGACCCGGCACTGTTGAAGAACGTGCCGCCGGAGATCATCGCCCGCGACTACGGCTGCGGCAACCCGGCCCGCTTCGCGCGGCCAGGCGACGTGGTGCTGGATCTTGGCAGCGGCAGCGGCAAGATTTGCTACGTCCTGGCCCAGATTGCGGGCCCTGAGGGCCGGGTGATCGGCGTCGACATGAACCGCGACATGCTCACCCTGGCGCGCCGCCATCAGGCGGGTTTTGCCACCGCCACCGGCCTCGACACCCTGCGCTTTGCTTGGGGCTCGATCGACGATCTCGCCAGCGACCTGGAGCAGGTGGAATCGCTGGTCGCCGGCCGCAGGCTGGAGGGGCTGGAGGATTATGCCGCGCTCCAGGCCGCTCTGCAGGACCAGCGCCGGAACGCCCCGCTAATTGCCGATGCTTCGGTGGATCTGGTGGTCTCGAACTGCGTCATCAACCTGGTGGACACGGCCAGCAAAGATAATGTGCTGAAGGAAATCTACCGGGTGCTGCGCCCGGGCGGGCGGATTGCGCTGTCGGACAATGTCTCCAACGTGGAGGTGCCGCGGGAGCTGCGGGACGACCCCGAGCTGTGGGTCGGCTGCTATTCGGGCGTCTACCAGGAGCAGGCCTTCTACGCGGCGCTGCGGGCCGCTGGCTTCACCGGGCTCACCGTGGCCGAACGCGCCGCGGTGCCGGAGAAGACCATCGGCAGTGTCACCTTCCAGTCGGTCACCGTGACGGCCGTCAAACCGCTGGCCGCCAGTCAGGAAACCGGGCAGACCCGGGAACTGCACCCGGTGATGTACAAAGGCCCCTGGGCTTCGGTCCGCGACGATGCCGGGGCCTTTCTGGTCAGCGGGGAAGTGACCCGCGTGGATGCAGCCACGGCTGAACGGCTGCGGCAGGAGCCCTACGCCGGGCAACTGCATTTCCCCGGCGATCCCGCAAAGCCCGCCCCCGCCGCAAGCTGCTGCAGCTGAAGCCTGCGCGCATCCCCGTTTTCTAAGCCATCGATTTCACGCCAAGGGAACTTCAGACCATGCCGTCCTCCATTCTCGTGTCCATTTTCGAAGGCGGCTACCAGCCGCTCAACGCTCTCACAGGGCTGGCCGCGCTTCGCAATGCCGGCCACGACACCGACTTCCTTGATGCCTATGTCGAGGGCTACGACATCGAGCGGCTGAAATCCTACGACACGATCATCTTTCCGGTGCCGCTCTACGACAGCCTGAACTCCGCCATCCAGCTCTCCAAGGAGCTGGACGCCGCCGGCTGCACCGCCGAGAAGGTGATGTTCGGGCAATATGCCACTATCAACGCCTCTTACTTGAGTGGCCGCTACGCCGACCACGTGGTGAGCGGCGAATGGGAGGTGCCGCTGGTCTCGCTGATGAACCGCAAGGCAGGCGCCCAGGAGCCGGTGGTGAACGTCTACAGCCACGCCGCCTCGCCCGAGCAGACGCTGCAGATGCTCAAGCTGCGCGGCACCATGGCGAAACCCCTGCGCCAGGCCGCGCCGCATCTGTCGAAATACCCGCAGCCGCACCTGACCAATCTGATGGGTGAGGAAAAGGTCGTCGGCGGCTTGGAGCTGACCCGTGGCTGCCACCACAAATGCACCTATTGCTCGGTCTATTCGGCCTACGACGGCAAGGTGCTGCTGGGCGATGTGGACCAGATCATCGAGGACATTGACATCCTGGTTGAGCAGGGCATGGAGCACATGACCTTCATTGATGCCGAATTTTTCAACGCCACCCGCCGCAGTTTCGACGCGCTGGCGCGTATTCATCAGCGCCACCCGGAGCTCACCTTCGATTTCACCACCCGCGTCGACCACATCCTGGAAAACCGCGACCGGCTGGGGGAGCTGCGCGAGCACGGCGTGCGCGTGATCACCTCGGCGCTGGAGTTTCCCAAGGAGGAGGTGCTGCAACAGGTCCGAAAGGAGGTCACGGTGGAGGATCTCAAAGAGTCGGTCCGCCTCGTGCAGCAGTCAGGCATTACGCTCAACCCAACCTTCATCATGTTCAACCCCTGGGTCGGGCTGGAAGATTTCCCCAGGTTCCACGACTTCCTGGCTGAGACCGGCATGGAGGAGGCGGTCGACCCCGTGCAGTACGAAACCCGCCTGCATCTCTACAAGGGCTCGCCGCTGCTGAAGAACGACAGCATCCGCGCGCTGCGGCTGGAGGAGCAGGAATTCCACTACGACTGGTTCCACCCGGACCCCCGCGTGGACGAGCTGTTCCGCGCCTCCGTCACGCCGGTGGAGGAAGGCCAGTTCAAGCGCTGCTGTCTGAAGTGCTGAAACGCGCTCGGTGAAAGAAGGGAACCGCGATGAAGAAGCTGGATGAACTGATCGCTAACGCTGCGAAACTGGCCGCAGCACAGCCGGCCCACGGCGAGACGCTGGACTGGAATGGCCAGGCCTTGGCCGGAACCGTGGCCGAATGGCAGCAGGCGCAGCTGTGCAAGCCGGGCCCGCGCCTTCTGATCGACGTGCCGGCCGCAGCGCTGGAGGGCTGTCCGGAGCCCGCCGCCAGCGCGCCCGCCTGGCTGGTCCAATCCACTGCGGCGGCGGCACAGGGTTTGGTCCTGCCGGAGGGCTGGCAGGTGTCGCAGCGGCTGCCCTCGGACCTCTTCACGCTGGAAGAGGCGCTCTTGGCCTGGCTGCCCAACGCGGGTTCGATGCTAGCTATCCAAGAGGCACTTTTGCAGCGGCAGGACCGGGAGGCCTGGATTCAAACGGGTGCGCTCCGGCAGGTCATGGCGCCTTTCCTGCTCAATACCACCTCGGGGAACCAGCTGCCCCTGGTGCTGGCGGAATGCGCCCGGGTGCTGGAGACAGGCGGCAGCTTTGAAACACTGGTCCTCGCGCCGGATGAGCCCCTGAGCGGCTCCCAGATTGTGTGCGAAGGTCACCTCTGCCGGCACTTTCCGAAGGAGGACGTGCTCGCGGACGTGCTGCTGCGCGCTGGCTTCCACGGGGTGACGCTGACCCCGCTTCTGGACCGCCCGGCGGTGATCACCGAAGGGGCCGAGCTGCGCGCCTTTGCGCTCAGCGCCTATACCGGCACCAAGGGCGTCTGCCTGGAGCAGGGCGATGCTGCAGTTTACCTCGGCCCCTGGTCGCAGGTGGCGGACGACGATGGCCATGTCTACCCCCGCGGCGTGCGCATCGCGGTCTGCGCGAAGACCGCCGCGGTTCTGCAGCGCCCGCCCTATGCCGGAAGTTTCGCCATTATCCCGGCCTACGGGCGGCCGCCCCTTGAGGAAGCCGCGCTGTTCGACTGCAGCCAGACCGCGGTGCGGCCGGTGGCGGAGACCAAGGGGCGCGCGCCGCTGGGCAGTTCCGGCAGGCTGGCCGCCGATTGTTCGGGCGGGGATTGCGGATGCTGAACCGCGAATACGCCGCAGCAGTCAGGGGGCAGGCATGACGCCGCTGGAAACGGCCACTGCGCTGCTGGCCAGGCTGGTCTCCTTTCCGACGGTTTCGATGAGCAGCAATCTGGAACTGATCGGTTTTGTGCAAAGCTACCTGTCCGACCACGGCGTCACCTGCACGCTGCTGCCGAATGCCGATGGCAGCAAGGCCGGGCTGATCGCAACCATCGGCCCCAGCGTGCCCGGCGGCGTGGTGCTGTCGGGGCATACCGATGTGGTCCCGGCGGAAGGGCAGGACTGGTCTGCCGATCCCTGGACTCTGCGCAGCGAAGGCGGCCGTCTCCTGGGCCGCGGCGCCTGTGACATGAAGGGGTTCTGCGCAGCGGTTCTCGCCATGGTGCCGCAGTTCCAGGCTGCGGACCTGAAACGCCCGGTTCACATCGTCTTCAGCTATGACGAGGAAATCGGTTGCTTCGGCGTCCAGCCCCTGATCGCGCATATGGCCGGAAACCTGCCGCCGCCGGAGGCAGTGATCGTGGGCGAGCCCACCGGCATGTCGATCGTGAACGGGCACAAGGGCACCTGGTCGCTGATGACCCGGGTGACCGGCTACGAGGTGCACAGCTCGATCTGCCATACCGGCGTCTCTGCCGTCATGGCCGCGGCGCGGCTGGTGTGCTGGCTGGAGGACCGGATGCTGGAAAACGCGCAACGGGCCAAGACCGCGGGGCAGGGGAGCGGGTTCTCGCCGCCGTACACCACACTGCACGCGGGCCGCATCAAGGGCGGCACGTCGGGCAATACCACCGCGGGCTACTGCAGCTTTCCTGCCGATATCCGGGTGATGCCGGAGGAAGACATGGACCGCTGGCTGTCGCGCTATCTCGACCGCACCAATTCGCTGCAGGCGGAACTGCAGAAAATCCGCTCCGAGGCGGGCATCACCGTGGAAGTGAAGGCGCGGGTGGCGGGCCTTGCCCCCGAAAAGGACGGCGCAGCGGAGGCGCTCGTGCAGGAACTCGCCGGCGGCTGCGCGGTCAGCCAGGCGGGATTCGGCAGCGAGGCCGGCCTGTTCCAGGAGGCAGGCTACTCCACAGTGATCTGCGGGCCGGGCGCGATGGCGCAGGCGCATCAGCCGGGCGAATATCTGGAGGCGGCGCAGCTGCAAGCTTGCCTCAGCTTCCTCGGCGCGTTGCCGCGCCGGCTCGCGGCATAAGTCCCAACGTGAAAGATTGTCCCGCAGGCGCGGGGTGCAAGGACCTGACAGGAGACACAAAATGAGAAGATCCCGACGCGTGTTCGCCCTCGCGGCTCTGGCTGGCGGACTGTTTGCTGCGTTCGGCAGCTCTGAAGGGCGTGCGCAGGGCGTGCCGGATATCCGCCTTGCAGGCTCCAGCACCATCGCCCCGGTGATGCTGGAAATCGGCAAGCTGTATGAGGCGGGCGAGGGCAAGGCGCGGATCTTTGTCGAAACCGGCGGCAGCAGCAAGGGCATCGCCGATCTGCGCAGGGGGCTGACCGATATCGCCATGGTCTCGCGCGAGCTGAAGCCATCGGAAGCGGATCTGACCGCACATGTCATTGCCCGCGACGGCATCGCCGCGCTGATCCATGCTGAGAACCCGGTGCAAGAGATCAGCCGCGCAGACCTCCGCGCCATCTTCACCGGAGAACTCACCAACTGGTCGCAGGCGGGCGGACCCGACCGGGAGATCATCGTGGTCTCCAAGGGCGAGGGCAGTGCCACATCGGTGGTGCTGAACACGTTCCTGGGGGTCACCGCGGATCAGATCCAAGGCGACCTGGTCGCCGCCGAAAATGCGCAGATGATCAAGACCGTGTCGCTCACCCCGGATAGCATAGGCTATGTCTCGATCGGGGCGGCGATGGTCGACATCGGCTTTGGCGTGCCGGTCAAACTGATCGCGCTGGGCGATGTGCCCGCAACGCTCGAGAACGTGGGCGATGGCAGCTACAAGGCGACGCGCCCGCTTAACCTGGTGACCACCGGTGCGGAAGCGGTGGAATTGCAGGAACTGGTGGGCTTCAGCAAGTCCGAAGCGGTCGGTGACATCATCCGCGATCTGTCCTACACGCCGGCCAGCCAGTGAACGCCGGAACTGCACATGCGGCAGAGGCCGGGCGTCCTGCCGGCAGGGCGCGGGTGCCGCTGGAGGAGCGCTTGCTGCACGTCCTGCTTGCTGCGGTCTTTGTCTTCGGCTGCCTCGCGGTGCTGGTGGTGGCCTGGGTTATCCTGCGCGGCGCGGCGCCGGCTCTCGCGGCGGTCCCGCCGCTGCAGTTCCTCACCGATCCGAACTGGTATCCCACCCGCGGGCTGTTCGACCTGAAGCCAATGCTCGCCGGCAGCTTGCTGGCCTCACTCGGGGCGGTGGCGATCGCGGCGCCGGTGAGCATAGCCGTGGCTGCGGCGATGCACTTCTTCCTGCCCCTTCTGGCCGCCGCGGCGCTGCGGCGCGGGCTGTTCGTGATGGCGGCGATGCCCACGGTGATTCTCGGTTTCTGGGG
The DNA here is from genome assembly GCF_048820895.1 of Cribrihabitans neustonicus. Classification (NCBI taxonomy): domain Bacteria; kingdom Pseudomonadati; phylum Pseudomonadota; class Alphaproteobacteria; order Rhodobacterales; family Paracoccaceae; genus Cribrihabitans; species Cribrihabitans neustonicus. The sequence goes on along the minus strand of NZ_JBMERQ010000007.1, from coordinate 119,075 downwards.
GCTGACTCAGGTGGTGCCCCTGGCCGCCCGCGTGGCACCTCCGGGCTTTGCCTTGATCAGCGGCATTCTGGTGCTGGCGCTGATGATTGTGCCCACGACTGCGCTGCTGATCGACACCGCTCTTGCAAAACTGCCGCGGCCGCTGGTGCACGGCGCGCTGGCGCTGGGCGCACCGCCTGGGCTTGCCTGTTTTGCGATGGCGCTGGTGGTCATCCGGCGCGCGGTCTTGTCGGCGGCGCTGCTGGGGCTCGGGCGGGCCCTGGGCGAGACCATCGTGGTGCTGATGGTGACCGGCAATAAGGCGGAACTTCCGCAAGGCCTGTTCGATCCGGTCCGAACCCTTACTGCCAACGTCGCGCTGGAGATGGGCTATGCCGAACCGCTGCACGGCTCTGTGCTGTTTCTGAGTGTTCTGATCCTGTTTGTGCTGGCCACTGGGATGGCACTCGCTATCGGCCTCCTCGATGCCGGGCCGACCACGCAGGTCGATGTCTGAGATGGCTGCCCCACCCCTCCACAAGCCCGGCCGCAGGCTGGCCGAACGGCTGACGGCGCTGGTTTTCTACGCCGTGAGCGCGGCCGTCTGCCTGATCTACGGCAAAATCGTGTTTGACATCGCACTGCAGGGGCTGGGAGAGCTCGGCCCCGCCTACCTGACCGAGGCGCCGCGCCATTCCGGCCGGGCCGGCGGGGTGTTGCCCATTCTGGTCTCGACTCTGGCGGTGCTGGGGGTCGCGGTTGCTGCAGCGCTGCCGGTCAGCTTGGCGCTGGCGCTCTTCGTGACCGAGTACCTGCCAGCCGGCTCGCGCGCGGTGCGGCTGTTCCGGGCCAGCATGCTGGTGCTTGCCAGCGTGCCCTCCATCGCCTTTGGCCTTTTCGGCAGCAGCTTCTTTGCACAGGCGCTGGGATTGGGCACCTCGCTCTTGACCGGCGGGCTCACACTGGCGGTAATGATCCTGCCGATCTGTGCCTTTGCCTTCGAGGAAGTGTTCCGGCTCCTGCCCGCAGGCTACCGCAGTGGCGCCTATGCGCTGGGTGCCGGCAAGGCGCGGTTCATCTGCCGCATTCTGATCCCCGCCTGCGCGCCGGAGATCGTGACCGTGCTGCTTCTTGGCAGCGGGCGGGCGCTTGCCGAGACCGCGGCGCTGATGTTCACCAGCGGCTATTCCGACCGGATGCCCGAAAGCCTGCTCGACCCGGGCCGGGTGCTGTCGATCCACATCTACGACCTCGCGATGAATATTCCGGGCGGCGACACGCGCGCCGCGGCCGCCGCGCTGCTGCTGATCGCGCTTTTTCTGCTAATCAGCTCGGCCGGGATGTTTTTTTCCACCCGCGCCAGACGCTGATCCAAGGGAGCTTGTCCTATGCTTTCACCTACTGCCCTCCGGGCCCGGCAGCCCGCCACTCCGGCATTGCCCGCGCCCCGCGCGTTGCCGGGCCTTCCTGTGCTGCAGGCCGAGGGCCTCACCGTCACGCTGGAGGGCCGTGATATCCTGCGCGATGTAAGCCTGACGCTGCACCGGAACGAAATCCTGGCGGTGATCGGCCCCTCGGGCTGCGGCAAGTCCACCTTCGTCACCACGCTCAACCGGATGATCGAACATACCTTGCCGGCAGCGCAAGTAACTGGGCGGATTTCTCTCCATGGCGCGCAGATCTACCCCTCCAGCGTGCCGCCTGCCGCGCTGCGCAACCGCATCGCCATGGTGTTCCAGCGCCCCAATCCCTTCCCGTTCTCGATCCGAAAAAACATGGAGTTTGCACTTAAAGCGGCAGGTGACCGTGACCGCGCGGGCTACGGTGCCAAGATCGAGACGGCGCTGCGCGCGGTTAACCTCTGGCGCAGCCTAAAGGACCGGCTGCAAGACCGCGCCACCAACCTATCCGGGGGGGAGCAGCAGCGGCTGTGCATCGCCCGCGCCCTGCTCAGCGACCCTGATGTGATCCTGTTCGACGAGCCTTGCAGCGCCCTCGACCCGATCTCCTGCACCGCGATCGAGCGGCTGATCCACGATCTGCGCCAGCGCTGCGCGGTGATCGTTGTCACTCACAACCTGGCCCAGGCACGCCGGATCTCGGACCGATGCGCCTTCTTCTGGCAGCAGGGCGGCACCGGCGTGGTGCTGGAAACCGGCCCGACGGAGATGATGATGACGGGCGCACAGAACGAAATCACCCGCGCCTATATCAACGGCGAATTCTGCTGAAGCAGGAAGAGGAAAGGAAGATGCCAACCATGCTGCGCGCCATCAGGCAGGCCCGGCCCGAGGACGCCGGAGCGGTCGCGGAGATCACCAACCGGATGATCCGCGAAACACTGATTACCTTCGCTTCGGAAGAAAAGACGGCAGAGCAGATCGCTGAAACCATAGAGGAGCGCGGGCCGCGGTTCCTGGTTGCGGATTTCGCAGGCCGGATCTGCGGCTTTGCAACATACGGCGCCTTCCGCAGCGGCAGCGGTTACCGCCACACCAGGGAACACAGCATCCAGCTCGCGCCCTTTGCACAGCGGCGCGGGCTAGGGCGCTCGCTGATGGCCTGCCTGGAGGAGGTCGCCCGGGGCGAGGAAGTGCATGTGCTGGTTGCGGGCATCAGCGGTGCCAACCCGGGCGCGATAGCTTTCCACGCCTCAGTGGGATTTGCCGAGGCCGGCCGCGTGCCGCAGGCGGGGCGCAAGTGGGATCAGTGGCTGGATCTGGTGCTGATGCAGAAGCAGCTGTGAGACCGCCCGGCGGCATGTTCCGTTTGGTCTCGCAGATGTCCTCCCCCTGCCTGTCTTTTAGCCAAACCGGTGCGGGGCTGCTGAAGATTTCGGCGCGGGTTCGGGCAAAACGCGCCAGCGCGCGGCCCGGCATAGTCTCTCCGCCTGCCGTCTGCTCAAAGATGGGGCCGAAGGATTCCGGGGGACCGCACCATTTCCGCCATCGCCACACCTGCTGTTCCACGCTCTGCCGCGGCGCAACCGCGCTCGCAGGGCGCGTTGTTGCTGTCGGTCAAGCAGGCAGGGCCGGGCTCGGGGCTTGACCGCTTCCGCAGCTCGGGCGCGATGAAGGCGCTGTTTCCGCGCCCGCGCGGCGGTGGCGTCGAGGCGATCCTGATTAATACCTCGGGCGGGCTGACCGGCGGCGACCGTATCGATGTGGAGGCGCGGGCGGGCCGGGGCAGCAGCCTCACGCTCACCACCCAGGCGGCCGAGCGCGCTTACCGGGCCAATACGGGCGAGGCCGTTGTCAGCACCCGGCTCGAGGCGGACTGCGGCGCCGAACTCATGTGGCTGCCGCAGGAATTGATTCTCTTCGATGGCTGCGCGCTGAACCGGAGCTTGGCCGTAGACCTGGCGCCGGATGCGCGTTTCCTGATGGCGGAGGCCGTGATCTTTGGCCGCGCTGCGATGGGCGAACAACTGCACAGCATCCGCCTGCGCGACCGGATCCGGATCAGCCGCGGCGGCGTGGCCGCGTACCGCGATGGCATGGACCTCAGCGGCGATGCGTTCACTCATATGGCGCGGCGGGCCATCGGTGCCGGGGCGGGCGCAATGTCGAGCCTGGCCTATGCCGCCCCGGATGCCGAAGCGCATCTCGCGCCACTGCGCCGCTGTCTGCCTGCAACCTGCGGAGTCAGCCTGCTGGCGCCGGACCTGCTTGTGGCCCGCTTGCTGGCGGCGGACAGCTTTGCGTTGCGCCATGTGCTCATCCCCATTCTCGACCGTCTCAGCTGCGGCCGGCTGCCTGCCTCCTGGAGATTGTGACAATGAACCTGACCCCCAGAGAAAAAGACAAGCTGCTGCTGGCGATGGCTGCCGAGGTGGCGCGCCGCCGCCTTGCACGGGGCGTGAAGCTCAACCATCCGGAGGCGGTCGCACTGATCACCGACGCGGTGGTGGAGGGCGCGCGCGACGGTCGTTCGGTGGCCGATATGATGGAGGCCGGCGCCGCGGTGATCACCTGCGCCGACTGCATGAAGGGCGTGCCGGAAATGATCCGCGAGGTTCAGGTCGAGGCCACCTTTCCCGATGGCACCAAGCTGGTGACCGTCCATAACCCGATCCGCTGAAGGAGACAGAGATGACCAAACCTGTTCACGCATGGATCGCCGCGGTTGCGGCCCTCACGGCCCCCGCAACCGCCCAGGCCCATGCCGGCGCGCATCTGCACCCTCACGCCGCGGGAAGCTGGCTGGCTGCCGCCCTTGTTTGCGGCCTCTGCTTGGCTCTTGCCGCGGTGGCGCTGCGCCGGGTCTTTGCATCGCGCCGGGCAGGGCGGCTCTGATGATCCCGGGCGAAGTCTTTCCCGCGCCGGGTGAGCTGACGTTGAACGAGGGCGCCCCGGTGCTCACGCTGATGGTGGCCAATACCGGCGACCGGCCGGTGCAGGTGGGCTCGCATTACCACTTTGCCGAAGCCAACCCGGCGTTGGACTTTGACCGGGACGCAGCCCGCGGCAGTCGGCTGAATATTGCCGCCGGCACCGCGGTGCGGTTCGAGCCGGGCCAGCGTCGTGAGGTACAGCTGATTGAAATCCAGGGTGGAAGGCGCATTTACGGGTTCAATCAACTGATCATGGGTGCGTTATGAAGTACGATTTTTACACCGATCCTTTCGCGATGCTGAAATTCCAGACCCAGGCCACCCTGATGGCAATGGAAGCCAGCGCGGTGATCTGGATGCGGGTCATGGGCTGGGCCGGGGTCTGGTCGGTCCTGCCCAGCGAGAACTCCCGAATGGTGACGGAAAAGCAAAAGGCCTTCCAGCAGGCCGGCACCAAGCTCGTCCTTGGGGCGATGCAGGGCCAGGAGGCCGCGAAGACCCTGTCCCAGGCGATCAAGCCGATCCGCCGCACCACCAAGTCCAACGTTGGCCGGCTGGCCAAACGCGGCCCGAAAAGGAAGTAGCCCGGAGATGCCTGCCACGATCAAACGCGCCGACTATGCCGCGATGTTCGGCCCCACCGTGGGCGACCGTCTGCGGCTGGCAGATACCGATCTCATCATCGAGGTCGAGCGGGACCTCACCGGGCCTTATGGCGAGGAAGTGAAGTTCGGCGGCGGCAAGGTGATCCGCGACGGCATGGGCCAGTCCCAGGCGGCCCGCGCAGAAGGAGCGGTGGATACCGTGATCACCAATGCGCTGATCGTGGATTACAGCGGCATCTACAAGGCCGACATCGGGCTGAAGGACGGGCGCATCCTCAAGATCGGCAATGCGGGCAACCCCGATACCCAGCCAGCGGTGGAGATCATCGTCGGCCCCGGCACCGAGGTGATCGCGGGCGAGGGCCGCATCCTCACCGCGGGCGGCTTTGACAGCCACATCCATTTCATCTGCCCGCAGCAGATCGAGGAGGCGCTGCATTCGGGCCTCACTACCATGCTGGGCGGAGGCACCGGGCCGGCCCATGGGACACTGGCCACCACCTGCACCCCCGGTGCCTGGCACCTTGGCCGCATGCTGCAGGCCGCGGACGCCTTCCCGATGAACCTGGCCTTTGCCGGAAAGGGCAATGCCAGCCTGCCGGCCGCGCTGGAGGAGCAGGTCCTGGCCGGCGCCTGCGCGATGAAGCTGCACGAGGACTGGGGCTCCACCCCCGCCGCCATCGACTGCTGCCTTTCGGTGGCCGATGCGATGGACGTGCAGGTGATGATCCACACCGACACGCTGAACGAAAGCGGCTTTGTCGAGCAGACGCTGGCGGCGATCAAGGGCCGCACCATCCACGCCTTCCACACCGAGGGCGCGGGCGGCGGCCATGCGCCTGATATCATCCGCATCTGCGGCGAGGACCACGTGCTGCCGTCCTCGACCAACCCGACGCGGCCCTTTACGGTCAACACGGTGGACGAGCATCTCGACATGCTGATGGTCTGCCACCACCTCGACAAGTCGATCCCGGAGGACGTGGCCTTTGCCGAAAGCCGCATCCGGCGCGAGACCATCGCGGCGGAGGACATCCTGCACGACATGGGGGCGTTCTCGATCATCGCGTCGGACAGCCAGGCGATGGGCCGGGTGGGGGAGGTGCTGATCCGCACCTGGCAGACCGCCGACAAGATGAAGAAGCAGCGCGGCCGCCTAGCCGAGGAGCAGGGCGGCAACGACAACTTCCGCGTCCGCCGCTATATCGCGAAATACACCATCAACCCGGCGATCGCGCATGGGCTCGCGCATGAGATCGGCTCGGTCGAGGAGGGCAAGCGGGCGGACCTGGTGCTGTGGGACCCGGCCTTCTTCGGGGTGAAGCCGGAGATGGTGCTCCTGGGCGGCAGCATCGCGATGGCACAGATGGGCGACCCGAACGCCTCGATTCCGACGCCGCAGCCGGTCTACTCGCGGCCGATGTTCGCAAGCTACGGCCGCTCGGTCGAGAACTCGGCGGTGACTTTCGTATCCGGCGCGGCGCTGGCCGATGGCATCGGCCACCGGCTCGGGCTCGCCAAGACGCTTCTGGCGGTGGAAAACACCCGAAACATCGGCAAGGCGGACCTGAAACTGAACAATGCAACTCCGAAAGTGGAGGTCCACCCGGAAACCTACGAGGTGCGCGCCGACGGCGAGCTGCTGAATTGCCAGCCCGCCACGGAACTGCCCATGGCGCAACGCTATTTCTTGTATTGAGGCGACTATGACAGAGCTTCCCATTGCCCAGACCCTGCTGCGCCAGCCCGAAGGCACCGCTGCCGATACCGTGACGCTGAGCTACGAGGCGCGTTTCCTGCGCCGCAAACGGCTGGTGGCGGATGGCGGTCTGGCCTTCCTCGTGGACCTGGAGCAGACCTCCTCGCTGGAGGAGGGCGATGCGCTGGAGCTGGCGGACGGGCGGCTCCTGAAGGTCCGCGCCGCGCGCGAACCGGTGCTGGAGGTGACCGGGCCCGACTTGCCGCGGCTCGCCTGGCATATCGGCAACCGCCACACCCCCTGCCAGATCGGCGCGGAGCGGCTCTTGATCCAGCGCGATCCGGTGATCCGGCACATGCTGGAACACCTCGGCGCCACCGTGCGGGAGGCCGACGAGCCCTTCACGCCGGAGGGCGGCGCCTATGGCCACGGGCGCACCCACGCGCACGAACACGGCCACAGCGCGCATCACCATGGCCACGACCACGGCCACCCGCACGCCAATGCCCATGACCATGCTGACGGCCACACCCATTGACACCCGGCTGCTGACGCTCACGCAGTGGCTGTCGCCGGCCTATCCGGTTGGCGCCTTCGCCTATTCGCACGGGCTGGAACAGGCGATCCGAGAGGGCTGGGTCCTGGATGCGGAGAGCCTCGGCGAATGGCTGGCGGAGATTGCCGCCTTCGGCAGCGGCCGGAGCGATGCCATCTGGATATGGCTGGCCTGGCGGGCGGAAAGCGAAGCGGACGCCTTGATGCTCGACGCCGAGGCCCGCGCCTATGCCGCCGCGGCCGAGCGGCTGCGGGAGGGCGCGCGCCAGGGGGAGGCCTTTGCGCGCGTCACCGCGGCTGTCTGGAACCTTGCGCTGCCGCCGATGCTCCTCCCCGTGGCGCTGGGCCGGGCCGCGCGGCTGATGGACCTGCCGCCCGAGGCGGTGGCGGCGCTCTACCTGCAAGCCTTCCTCGGCAACCTCGCTGCTGCCGCGCAGCGGCTGATGCCGCTGGGCCAGACCGATGCGCAAGGTGTGCTCGCCGGGCTCAACCAAACCTGTCTGCGCGTCGCGGCGGAAGCGGCAGGGGCGGGGCTGGAGGACATCTCCTCTACCGCCTTCCTGTCCGATATCGCTGCGATGCGCCACGAAACCCTGCAACCAAGGCTATTCCAATCATGACCAGAATGAACGGCCCCCTGCGCGTCGGCATCGGCGGTCCGGTCGGCGCGGGCAAGACCACGCTCACCGCGCGGCTGGCCGAGACCCTGAAGACCCGCTTCTCGATCGGCGTGATCACCAACGACATCTACACCCAGGAGGACGCCGAGGCGCTGATGCGGTTGCAGATCCTGCCGCAGGACCGCATCATCGGGGTGGAGACCGGCGGCTGCCCGCATACCGCGATCCGCGAGGACGCCTCGATCAACCTTGCTGCGGTGGCCGAAATGCAGGCGCGCCACCCGGACCTCGACATTGTGCTGATCGAAAGCGGCGGCGACAACCTGTCGGCGACCTTCAGCCCGGAGCTGGCCGACGTGACGCTCTACGTGATCGACGTGGCGGCGGGTGAGGAGATCCCGCGCAAGGGCGGCCCGGCACTGACCCGCTCGGACATTCTGGTGATCAACAAGACCGACCTCGCCCCGTATGTGGGGGCCTCGCTCGAAGTGATGCAGCGCGACGCCACCGCCGCGCGGGACGGGCGGCCATTCTTCCTTACCAGCCTGAAGGCGGGCGAGGGCGTGGCAGAGGTGACCGCCTGCCTCTGCGGAATTTCCGGCCTGCCGGGTTAATAATCTCGTGCTGCCGAGCCGCGGGGAGGGGCTTGCTGCCGCCGGCATGCTCTGCGAGTGTTGCGGCCAGGCCCGCGGGCCAGGCCCCGAATTGCAACTGACCCGAGACCTCCAGCGCCGATGCTCAACAGGCTGATCCTCAAGATGTACCGGGATATGCTGGATCTCCGGCTGTGGCTGCTGGCGCTTCTGTGCCTGGCGTTTGTGCTGATCTCCTGGGGGCTGTTCCTGCTGGCGGGCGAGACGGCGCTGACCTCCAGCGCCCTGACGTTTCTTTATTTTGCGGCCACCACCGCCTCCACCGTGGGCTATGGCGATCTGTCCCCCCAGACCCACGCTGGGCGTCTGGTCGCGGCGCTCTGGTTCTTCCCGGGCGCGCTGCTGATCTTTTCGGCGGTACTGGGGCGGCTGGCCGGGGCAATGGTCGAAAGGATAAGGCGCATGGCGGAAGGACAAGGCAGTTTCGAGACCCTGGCAGGGGCAACCGTGATCGTCGGCTACCAGCGCGAGCAGACGCCGCTGATCGTGGAAAATCTGATCGCAGGCCAGGACGGCGACGAGAAAATAGTGCTGCTGACCAAGGACGCCGAGGCCGAGGTGCCGCAAGGCGTCCACTTGGTGCGCACAGAGCGGCTGGATGCGCTGGCCTCGCTGCGCCGGGCGGCTATCCCGCTGGCGCAAAAGGCGCTGGTGTTTGCCAACAGCGACGCGGAGACTTTCAACGCCTGCCTCGCGATCCGCGAGCTCAACCAGTCCGTGCATGTGGCGGCCTTCTTCGAGGACCGCGATACAGCGCGGCGCGCGGCGCGCATTGCCGAGGTGGAAACCGTGGTCTCCAACGCCTCGGAAGCGCTGGTTCGGGCGGCGCAGGATCCGGGCGCGGGGCAGATTCTGATGGCGCTTTCCGCCGCCAACGTGGGGGCGACGATCTATTCCGCGCGGGTTGGGGGCCAAGTCGAAACCGCGCGGCTGGAAGCCGCGATTACCGCCTGCGACGGGACGCTGATCGCAGTTTCGCAGCCGGAAGAGACGGCTTATGTCTTCCGCCCCTTCCCGCAGGTGCTGAAGGCCCAGGGCATTTTCTACTACTTGGCAGCGCACCGCCTGCCCGGTGTGAAGCTGCAAGAGGCGATGCCGGGCGCTGTGCCGGTCATCGTCTGACCGTGCACGTGAAATCAACGCCTTGATTGGTGTCCTGCGCTGTTGCAAGGTGCCTTGCGCATAATAAGGACAGGCCCATGACGTTTGACAGTTGCGATGCCAGCTTCCTGACCGGGGGCGGCGAGATGGGCAAGCTGATCCGCGAAATGGACTGGTCCGCCACCCCGCTCGGCCCGATCGGGGAATGGCCGCAGAGCCTGCGCACCGCGGTCAGCATCTGTATCTCCTCGAACTTCCCGATCTCCATGGCTTGGGGGCCGGAGCACGTGCAGATCTATAACGACGGCTACTGGCCGATCTGCGGCGGCAAGCACCCGGACTCGATGGGTCAGACCTTTACCGAATGCTGGGCCTCGGCAATGCCGGTGATCGGCGACGCCTACCGCAAGGCGCTGGCGGGCGAGAGCCAGTTCATCCAGAACCAGCAGATGTTTCTGGACCGGCACGGCTACCTGGAGGAAACCTTCTTCACCTTCTCCTTCAGCCCGATCCGGGACGAAAGCGGCGGCGTCGGCGGGCTGTTCCACCCCGTGAACGAGGTGACCGGAAAGATGCTGGCCGAGCGCCGCGGCCGCATGCTGCGCGACCTGTCGGAACGCACCGGCAGCGCCCGCACCGCCGGGGAGGCTTTTGCGCTCGCCGCAGAGGCATTGGCGGAAGACGACACCGACCTGCCGTTTGTGCTCATATACCTGACCGATCCGGACACCGGCCAGGCCCGGCTTGCCCAGGCCGTGGGCCTCGCACCGGGCACGCCTGCCAGCCCGGAGGCCGTGCGGCTGGACGCGGCGGACGGCGCCGCATGGCCGCTGCACGAGGTGATGGAGAGCGGGATGGCGGTGGACGTCTCCGGGTTCGAAGACCGGTTTGGCGCCCTCGCCTGCGGACCCTATCCCGAGCCGCCCTCCCATGCCCGCATCCTGCCCGTGGTGCCGCCGGGAGCCGAGACGCCGCGCGCCCTGATCGTCGCCGGCACCAGCGCCCGGCTTGCTTTTGATGAGGAATATGCCGGCTTCCTGCGCTTGCTGGCTGCGGCTGTCACCGCAGCCGTCGCCAACGCCGAGGCCTTGGAACATGAACGCCGCCGGGCCGAGGCGCTGGCAGAGATCGACCGGGCGAAGACGCTGTTCTTCTCCAACGTCAGTCATGAATTCCGTACCCCGATCACTCTGATGCTTGGCCCGCTGGCCGATATGCTCAGCCGCGAGGATCTTGACCCTGGCGCGCGGGAGCCGCTGGAAATGGTGCAGCGCAACGGGCGGCGGCTCCTGAAACTGGTGAACTCGCTTCTGGATTTCTCGCGCATCGAGGCAGGCCGCGCGCAGGCCTCCTTCGAGCCCATGGACCTCGGCGCCCTGACCGCCGACCTGGCCAGCAGCTTCCGCTCGGCCTGCGAAAACGCGGGGCTGGAGCTGGAGGTGGATTGTGCGCCGGTGGAGGCCTATGCCGACCGGGAACTGTGGGAAAAGATCGTTCTGAACCTGCTGTCCAACGCCTTCAAGTTCACTTTGGAAGGGCGGATCAGCGTGACTTTGGCGGAAGAAGATGGCGCGGCGGTGCTCCGGGTGCGCGACACAGGCACCGGCATTCCCGAAGCCGAGCTGCCACGCATTTTCGACCGCTTCCACCGGGTCGCGGGGAGCGGCGGGCGGTCTTACGAGGGCAGCGGCATAGGCCTTGCCCTGGCGCAGGAGGTGGCGGCGCTTCATGGCGGCAACATCTCGGCCGAAAGCGAGCTGGGGGCGGGCACATGCTTCACCGTCCGTATTCCGCTAGGTGCCAAGCATCTGCCGCAGGATCGGATCGGGGCCGCCAAGTCTTTGCAATCAACCGCTGTGGCCGCTGAAACCTACGTTGAGGAGGCGATGCGCTGGCTGCCGGAGGGGGGGAGCGCGCCGCGGCTGACTGAAAGCGCGGGGCCCCTGCCGCGCCCGGCGGCCGTTCCCGCGGAGGGAGACGCGCCGCGTGTTCGCATCCTCTGGGCCGATGACAATGCCGACATGCGCGACTATGTCCGGCGCCTGCTCAGCCCTTCTTACGAGGTGATCTGCGCCGCCGACGGCGCAGCGGCGCTGGAAGCCGCCCGCGCCACGCCGCCGGATTTAGTGCTCTCAGACGTGATGATGCCCAAGCTTGACGGCTTCGGCCTGATCGCTGCCCTGCGAGCTGACCCGCGTCTGCGCACGGTGCCGGTGATCCTGCTCTCCGCCCGGGCGGGAGAGGAATCCCGGGTCGAGGGCCTGGAGGCGGGGGCGAGCGATTATCTGGTCAAACCGTTCTCCGAGCGCGAGCTGCTGGCGCGGGTCGAAGCTCAGCTGAAGCTTGCACGCCTCCGCGCCGAGGTCGCCCGCGGCGAGGCGTTGAGCGAGCGCATTCTGCAGAGCAGCCAGGATGGCATACAGCTTCTGGACTTGGAAGGCCGCATCCTTACCGGCAACGGCAATGGGCTCGGCGCCTTGCAGGGCGGCCATCCGGTACCGCCGGTAGGCGAGCGCTATGCCTGTCTTTGGGAGGGGGAGCACCGTGACGCCGCCGAACGGGCGGTAGCCGAGGCGCTGGAAGGGCGGCCGGGGCGGTTCACCGCCGAGCGCCGCGACGCCGCGGGCACGCCCGGCTGGTGGGACGAACTTGTCTCGCCCATCTTCGGCACCGACGGGCAGCCGGAGCGGCTTTTGGTGATCTCCCGCGATATCACCGAGTCCAAGCTGGCCGAGGAGAAGCGCCAGCTGCTGCTGCACGAACTGAACCACCGGGTGAAAAACACGCTGGCCATCGTGCAGTCGATGGCGGCGCAAACCCTGCGCGGCTCTGGCCTGGACAGTGCGAGCCGCAGCGCCTTCGAAATGCGGCTGATGTCGCTCGCGGCCTCGCATGACCTGCTGACCCGCCAGCAATGGGACGCCGCCGCGCTGCGCGACGTGGTGGAGGGCGCGTTGCAGCCCTTTGCGGCGCCTCCCGGCGCGCCGCCCCGCTTCGGGATCGAAGGGCCTGACGTCAGGTTGGAGCCGAATCTGGTGCTGTCGCTTGGGCTGGGCCTGCACGAACTTGCCACCAATGCCTCCAAGTACGGTGCGCTTTCGGTGCCGGGGGGATTCGTCGCTATCCGTTGGGGCATAGAAGGCGGCCGCTTGCGGTTCTGCTGGCGCGAGACTGGCGGGCCGCCGGTCTCGCCGCCGTCGCGGAAGGGGTTCGGCACCCGCCTGATCCGCACCGGCCTGGCACATCAGTTTGCAGCGGAGGTCACGATGGAATTCCCGGTGGAGGGGATGGTCTGCGAAATCAGCCTGGATCTGGAGGCGCTGGATGTCTGAGGCAGCAGAGATGCAGGGGCTGCGGGTGCTCGTGGTCGAGGACGAGATGCTGGTCGCGATGATGATCGAGGACATCCTGGAGGATCTTGGCTGCGAGACCACCATGGCCGGCAGCAAAACCGCAGGACTTGCCGCTTTGCAAAACGGCAGTTTCGATGCGGCGGTTCTGGACGTGAACTTGCATGGCGAGACGTCTTACCCGGTGGCCAAAGCGGCGCATGACAAGGGTATCCCGGTCCTGTTTTCCACCGGTTACAGCGACACCCGGCTGGGGCCGCCCTTTGAGAACCACCCGATCCTGACCAAGCCGTTCGGAGTCCATGATCTGACCCAGGCGCTGTCCTGGCTCACCGGTGGCGGCTCAGGCTAGCCTGCCGCGTCCTGCCCCAGCCTGCTCCGGCAAGGCCTCGCGCGTGGCATCGGCCACCCGGCGCAGGCTGTGGCGCAGGGGCAGGTCCACCGGCACGGTCTCCAGCCCCGGCAGGTAGCCCCAGCGGGCTGCCGCCCCGGCCGCATCCCCGGTGATCCGGGCGGCGAAGCCCCGGTATTGGGCGTTGCCGTCGCGGACCGGCTCCGCCGCGGGCGGGGTTGTCGTTCCAGTGTCCAGAAAAGCTGCCAGCGCCGCTTGCATCCGCTCCGGAGCGCGTACCGCATCCTCGTAGCGGATGACCAATACGTGATGGAGACGCCGGATGTCCTCCTCCATACGGCGGTGCGCCTCGGCCCAATGCGCGTGCAGCCTCTCCGCCGGGCTGTCCAGCCACCGCGCGCAGGAGGCCGCGACCGCCTCGGGGTGGCGCATCACCAGCACGAAATGCGACAGCGGAAACAGCTGCTGCAACAGCCGGGTGCGGGTCAGGTTCACGGGTGATTTCTCCACCCTCCAGGCAACACCCTCGGAAAACCATGGCGCCCAGTCGGCCTCAAGCCGCTGCTTGGTCTCCAGCCTGTTGGCGGGGTGGTCCTCGGTCATGTGCTGAGATGGATCGGTGGCGAAATGCATTGGCTGCCCGGACAGCGCATCGTGCGGGATGGCGCCCTGCAGGTAGACGCCTTCGTTTTCCGGAACCGGCGCGGCCTCTATGCCGCCAGCGCCGGGCAGTGCGGCCAGCATCCGCGCCGTGAAGCTCGTGCCCGAACGGTGCAGTCCGCCCACAAACACGTAACGGTGCGGGAGGCCGGGAGCGGGGGCTGCTGGCATGTTTCGGTTGTCCTCCGTGCGGGCAGGCGCTTGGCAGGCCAACGCGGCAATGGTGCCGCGGGTTCCCGTCCGGCGGGTGCGGCCTTGCCCGCAGTTATTTACCCGGGGGTGTGGAACTCCGGCCGCCGGCCTCGCGTTAATTCATCGTTCCTGCGAGGTCATCATGCATATTCTTCACATCGCTCTGGGAGGGTGTCTCACCGCTCCCCTGGTCCGCTACGGCATAACCGAAGATACCGGCGGGCACATTGCTTATGTTCTGGGAGCGGCCTACGCGCAGGCCGCGCGGCAAGACGTCACCCAGGTCGATATCGTCACCCGCGCATTCCGCGGCGCGGGCTTTGATCCTATCCATAGCTGTCCGCTGCAGAAGGTGGCGGCCAAGATCAACATACGGCGGCTGAGCGGACGCACACCGGCTTACGCAGCGAAAGAGGCGCTGACCGCCGAGATGCCGGCACTGAGGGAGGCCTTTTTGGCGGAACTGCGCGGGATGGCACGCAAACCCGATGTGATCCACGCTCATTTCGCCGATGCGGCGGAACTGGCGGCGGCGGCCCGCGCCGTCTTCGGCATTCCATTTGTATACACGCCGCATTCGCTCGCGATCGGCAAGAAGGACCATGCCGGCGCCAAGGAAGACCTAGCGTTCCTGACCCGGATCGCGCAGGAAACCGCGGCGCTGCGCCACGCCGATGCCACCATCGTCTCCTCACGCGATGAAGCCGAGCGGCAGGTCGTGGCTTATGACGCCGGGGCGGAGGCCCTTGTGCATCAGATCGCGCCCGGTGTGACCCGGCTGCCCGGAACCGCCGACGAGGGCACGGCCGATGCCGAAGCCTTGATCGCGCCCTTCCTCGATCAGCCGGAGAAGCCAATGGTGCTGGCCATCGCGCGCCCGGTCCGGCGCAAGAACCTGGGCCTGCTTGCGGCGGCCTATGCCGCCTCGCCCGCCCTGCACCAGCGCGCCAACCTGGTGATCCTGGCCGGCCAGCAGGTCGACGGCATCGCCACGGCGGCGGAATCCCGGGCCGTGCTGGAAGAGCTGCACGCCGCAGCCGCCCTGCCGGAGGTACAGGGGCGCATCGCTTTGCCGGCGGAGCACGGGCCGGAGATCGTGCACCAGATGTACCGCCTGGCTGCCAAACGCCGGGGCGTTTTTGTCAATCCGGCTCTGCATGAACCTTTTGGCCTTACTCTGCTCGAGGCAGCAGTGCATGGCCTGCCGGTTGTTGCCACCCGCGAAGGCGGGCCCTCGGACATTGTGGGGCGGCTTCAGAACGGGCGCCTCGCCGATCCCGGCGACGCGGTCCGCCTGGCCGCCGCGGCAGCGGAGCTGCTGCAGGACCGGGAGGCTTGGGACAAGGCTTCGCGCAACGGGCTGGCGGCGCGGGAGGTTTACAACTGGGACAACTGGGCGGCTGGCGCAATGCGGACCTACCGGCTGGTTTCCGCACCGCTCCGCGCTATTGCCCGCCCGGCAGCGCCGATGCTGATCAGTGATCTCGACAACACTCTCACCGGCTGCCGCAAGGGGACGCGGGCGTTTTCCGACTGGCTGACCCGCAGCGGGATGCGGTTTGCCATTGCCACCGGCCGCTCGATCACACAGGCGCGACGGGTGCTGGCAGAGTGGGACCTGCCCGAGCCGGAGGCCTTCATCACTGCGGTTGGCACCGAAATTCACGTGCGCGGCCGCTCGGGGCGCCTACAGCTCTGCAAGTCCTTTGCGCGCCGGATCAATGCGGACTGGCAGCGCAGCGCGCTGGAAGCGGAGATCCGCAAGCTGGGTGCCAAGTGGCAGCCGGACATCGAGCAGCGCCGCTGGAAGCTGAGCCTGTTCGGCAGCGCAAAGGAGGCTGAAAGGCTCCGTGCCGCCTTTCATGACGCGGATCTCAGCGCCAAGGTCGTGCACTCCCATGGCAATCTCATTGACGTGATCCCTGTGCAGGCGGGTAAGGACCGGGCCGCCAGCTGCCTGGCGGACGAGCTGGGCATCGCCCGCAATGCCCTGATCGCGGCGGGCGATTCCGGCAACGACAGTGATCTGCTGCGCAACTGCCGCCGCGCCATCCTGGTGGCAAACGCCGCACCGGAGATTGCCCGCCTGGCGGAGCTGCCGAATGTCTACTGGTCGCACAAACGCCACGCCCAAGGCGTGCTGGAGGGGCTCAGCCGCTGGCGGGCCGGCTCCGCTGAGCGCCGCCCGCCGACCTCGCCGGTGACAGAAGGAGCAAAGGTATGAATATCCCGGCCCTCACCCCCCGCCGTGCCCAGGCATCCCCGGCACCGATCGGCTATTTCGTGCACCACCAGGGTCGCGGCCATGCCGAGCGTTGCGCGGCCATCGTGAATGCCCTGCCGCAGCATCGCCAGGTTCGTATCTTCTGCGCCCGCGACGACATTTTTCCGCAGCTGCAGCCAAATGCGGTGGTCGAGAAGATCCCCTCGCTGTTCGAACCCACAGGGGCGGAGGCCTTTGAAGACACATCGCCGATGCCTGCCACGGTGCACTGTGCGCCTATAGGCTGGCCGGGTATCCGCGCCGCAATGGGGCGGATGGCGGGCTGGTTTGCCGAAGCCGCACCTGCGCTGATGATCAGCGACGTCTCAGCGGAGGTCGCGCAGCTTGCCCGGCTGTGCTCGGTTCCGCACGTGAAAGTGCTGCAGCACGGCCGCCGCAGCGACCCGGCACACAGGGCGGCCTATGACGGCGCGGTAGGGTTGCTGGCGCCCTGCGCCGAGGCGCTGGCGCAGCCGGACTGGACCGCGGAGATGCGGGAGAAAACCTGTTTTGCCGGCGGTCTCGGTGCGGGGTTGAAGCTGCCAAGCCGCCAGGCGGCAAGAGCGGAACTGGGCATACCGGTGCAACAGGAAGTCGTGCTGGTGATTTCCGGCGGTGGCGGCAGCGGTTTTCCCTCCGCGCCGCTTGCCGTCGGTGCCCGGGCCACGCCGCGCACGCTGTGGCTGACCATCGGGCATGTGCAGCGCGACTGGCACGCGACGGAACCCGCAAACCTGCGGCATTGCGGCTGGGTGGACTCCGCGGCGGCCTATCTCGCCGCAGCCGACCTGGTGGTAGCCTCGACCGGCAATACGACCTGCCATCAGATCCTGCGCGCCGGGCTGCCGTGGCTTGCGGTGCCCGAGTGGCGCTATTTCGACGAGCAGGTCGCGAAAGCGGAGGCGCTGCACCGGGCCGGCGCCGCGCTGCACGTGCCGAGGTTGCCTGCCTGCGCTGACAGCTGGCGCGCGGCACTGGCCGCCGCCCGCGAAGCCCATGCCCCCGACTTGCAGCGCGCGCTCCTGCACCCGGCTGCGGACCGCTGCGCCGCTGAGTGGCTGGAAAACCTCGCCGCCCGTTACGCAGCACCTTTGCGAGCCGCCGCGCCCGCGCCAGCCCTTGCCCCAGCATTCTGAGGAGGAGAAAATGCCCGCCACCAGATCTTCTGTTCTCAGCATCGTCCGCGGCCGCGAGGATCATATGCGCAACGTGGTGCGCGGATTGCTGGCGCAAGACGTGCTGCCGGACGAGCTTGTCATTGGAGTGATGCAGGAGGAGCTGATCGGCGGCCTGCCGGAGGCACCCTTCCCGATCCGCCAGATCCGGGTGGAGGGCGATCCGCTGCCGCTGGCCCGGGCCCGCAACACGGTGGCCCGCGCAGCCCGCGGCGAAGTGCTGATGTTCCTCGATGCCGATTGCATCCCCGCGCCCGACTACGTTTCGAGCTACCTGCGCGAGGCGGAAGCCGGGGGCGGCCTGCTGATGGGCGAGGTCATGTATCTGCCCAAGGGCGCGGCCGGCCCGGGCTGGAGCTACGAGACGTTCGAAAATGCCGCCGAGCGCCACGTCGACCGCCAGGGCCCGCCGCCGCATGGCCGCCGCCTTTGCGAGGATTACCGCTGCTTCTGGTCGCTGAACTTCGCGATGCGGCGGCGGGAGTTCCTTGCCTCCGGCGGTTTTGATGAGCGTTATGCAGGCTATGGCGGCGAGGACACCGATTTCGGGCGCACCCTGGATGAACAGGGGGTGCAGATCTGGTGGATCAAGGGCGCGCGGGCCTATCACCAGTATCACCCGCATTGCATGCCGCCGGTCCACCATATTCCCTCGATCCTGCGCAACGCCGAACTGTTCGCCCAAAAGTGGGGCCATCGAACCATGGGCCACTGGCTGCACGCTTTCTGCATGATGGGGCTGGTTGCCGAGGACGAAAACGGCCGGCTCTACCAGCTGCGCGAGCCGGAGGAAGCGGACTATGCCCTCTGCCGTCAGGAGGCGGATATGCCGTTTGCCTCATCTGGCCGTGTCGTGAAGATCCTGCGCGGGCAGTGGGGCGGCAAACCGGCCGCGTCCGGCAACCTGGCCGCCGAATAATGCGGATCGCCGTCCTTGCCCATGTCCGCCACCCGGTGGCACCGCCCTTCATGGGCGGGATGGAGGCCCATTCCTGGCACCTGGCCGCGGGGCTGGCGCGGCGGGGCCATGAGGTGACCCTGTTTGCCAGCGGCGACAGCGCCGCAGGCCTGCCGCCCGGGGTGAAGCTCCGGCCGGTGCTGGAGCAGCATTACGACGCCCGCTTTCCCTGGCACCGGTGGCACGGCACCGATGCGCTCAACGCGCACCTGGACGCGGGGTTTGCGCAGGCGTGCCGGGAGCTGCTGGAAGGCGGTTTTGACATCGTGCACAACAACTCGCTGCACCGCTTCCCGCCGCGGCTGGCGCGGCAGATGCGGCTTCCCATGGTGACCTCTCTGCATGTGCCGCCGTTTCCCGTGCTGCAGCGGGCAGTGCAGGAAAGTGCAGCGCCCTGGGCCTGGTTCACCTCCACCAGCCGCAGCCACGGTGCCGCGTGGTGGCGGGGAACCCGCGAGCCGCCGCAGCACCGCGTGGTCGCCAACGGTATTGATCTGGAGGCCTGGCCTTATGCCGCGGGCGGCGACGGCTCGGCGGTCTGGGCCGGAC
The DNA here is from genome assembly GCF_048820895.1 of Cribrihabitans neustonicus. NCBI lineage: Bacteria > Pseudomonadati > Pseudomonadota > Alphaproteobacteria > Rhodobacterales > Paracoccaceae > Cribrihabitans > Cribrihabitans neustonicus. Next base: position 100,031 of record NZ_JBMERQ010000007.1, on the reverse strand, counting down.
GCATCACCCCTACCAAGGGGCCGCATCTGGCCGCTGCGGCGGCGGCCCGGGCCGGGGTGCCGCTGACCCTGTTCGGCACCATCGAACACCAGGGCTATTTTGACGAGAAAGTCCGCCCCTGGCTGGGCGGCGCCATCCGTTACGGCGGCCACGCAACGGCGGGCCAGCTTAGCGAGGCCTACCGGCGCGCTTCGGTGTTCCTGTTCACGCCGATGTGGGAGGAACCCTTCGGGCTGGCCGCGGTGGAGGCGATGGCTTCCGGCCTCCCGGTGGCCGCCACCAGCCGCGGCGCGGTGCGCGAGGTCATCGGCCCGGCGGGCCGGTTTGCCGATACGGAGGATGAAGCCAGTCTGGCCGCCGCGCTGCAGTCCGCGCTGCGGATCGACCCACTGGTGCCCCGCAGGCGGGTCGAACGCTGCTTCACCGGGGACCGCATGATTTCCCGCTGCCTCGCGCTCTACGCGAAGGCGCGGGCGGGGCTTGATGCAGCAGCGCCGTCCCGGCGGTTTCCGCAACATGCGCTGAGGATTGCCGCCCCGGCAATGGCGGCCGGCTAGGCGGGGGGGCTGCCGCCGGACCAGCCTGGCTGTACCGGAACTTCCACCACGCGCCAGTAGCTGTCGATCATGTCGACGAGGTTCAGGAAGTCCCGGCCCGCGGTTTCCTTCACGATATAACCCGTCACGTTGAGGTCGTAGGCGGCAGCCTTGTCCTCCTCGATCTTGGAAGTGGTGAGGATAAACACGAGCGTTTGTTTCAGCGCCGGGTCGTTGCGCAGTTCCTGTACCAGTTCGATCCCGTTCATCCGGGGCATGTTGATATCGACCAGCAGAATGTAGGGTACAGGCATCTTTCGCTCGGGGTCCTGCTCGCGCAGCAGTTCCAGCGCCTCGATGCCATCAACGGTGCGGATGATCCTGTTGGCCAGCCGGACGTTCCGGAAGGCGCGCTGCACCGCTTTGGCGTCGCCATCGTCATCCTCCACCAGGAGGATGTTGAGCGGGGCTGTATGCGCGCCGTTGGTTGTCAGGGTCAGCACTGCGGCCCTCCTCCGTTTCGATCAGTTCAATCTCTGGTGCTTCGGCCAGGTGAAGCGGAACTCGGCGCCCTGGCCCTCGGCGGAGTCGACGCTGATCGCCTCCCCGAAGTGCTGAACGTGCTTGTGGATTATCGCCAGCCCCATGCCGCTGCCCTCGACCCGGTCGCGCGGCTTCAGCGTCTGGAACATCTTGAATATCTGGTCGTGGAACCTGGGGGCGATGCCAGGACCATCGTCGCGGACCGAGAACAGGTACTTCTCGCCGCGGTCCTCCACCCCGATCTCGATGCGGCCGGTGTCCTTGTCGTGGTGCTTGATCGAATTGTTGATCAGATTGACGAAAATCTGCTGAACCGGCATCGCGTTGAGCGCGATGCGAGAGAACTCGGGGCTTACCTTGATCTCGAAGCGTTCGGGCTTTTCCACCAATAGCAGCACGTCCTTCATCAGCTCCGCGCCGCTGGTGCGGGTGGTGTAGCGGTCGTCTGTCTGGCGGCCGATGCGGGAATATTCCAAGAGGTCGTCCAAGAGCTTCTCCATCCGCTCCACCCGGTTGCGCAGCAGCGCCATGTTCTCCAAGCTCTCCTCGTCGAGCTTGCCCTCCAGGTCTTCCTCCAGCCAGCGCGAGGCGTTGTCGATAACCCGCAGCGGCGCTTTCAGATCGTGCGACGCAACATAAGCGAACTGGTCGAGCTCCTGGTTGGACCGGGCCAGCCGCTCGATATAGATCTCGCGCTCCTCCTCAGCCTTCTTGCGATCGGTTATGTCGCGGATGATGAGGGTGAGCAGTGTCTTGCCGCCCACCCTGGTCTCTCCCAGGGAGCGTTCGAAGGGAAAGGTGCTGCCATCCTTGCGCAGTCCGACCATCTCCCGGTTGCCGTCGATCACGCTGACATCATGGGCTTCCTGGTAGCGCCGCAGGTACTCGGCGCTTTGCTGGCGGTAGGGAACGGGCACCAGCATGGAAACGTGCTGGCCCAGCACCTCTTCGGCACTGAAGCCGAAGAGCTCTTCGCAGGCTGGGTTGAAGCTTTCGATTGTGCCGTGCTCGTCGATGATGATTATGCCGTCCACCGAGCCGGCGACGACCGCATCCAGACGCGCCTCGTTTCCCTGTATCGCCAGAGCGGTTTTTTTGAGGTTGAAGTAGACCATGAAGGCCACCACCCAGATCGCTGCCAGCGACAGCGCGCGGTTGACCACCACAGCCGATAAGCTGGCGGTTATCTCCGTGATTACGAGGTAGGCGAGGACCGTGAGTGTGGTGGCAATGGCGGCAAACACGAAGGTGACATAGGCGGGCCGCCACCACATACCGCAAAGGACGAAGAAAACATGCGCGATGCCGCCAGCCACTCCCAAAGGGGTCATCAGGTCAAAGATCGTGGCAATGGCAAAGATTACCACGGTCGAGCCAAGGGTCATCTTGCTTTCGGTGCCGATGGCTTCCAGGGTGGGAAGCGCCTTAGGGGGGCTCATCTGTGCTCCTTCTGACCGGCGGCCGGGATGCTTCTCCGGAAGTGCGGGAAGGGGCCGCCCTTTATCCAGGGGAACGGCGGACGTCCTGAATATACATCAATAAGGTGTATTTGAAAGTGAAATTACCGTTAAGGTTGCTTGCGCCCTGCGGGATGCACCGCGCCTCCACCCCCGCCCCCGCGTCCGGAAGCGGGGGCGCGATTGTCTGCATGCCGCGCGTTACCTGCTTTAGGGTGCTCCCGTCCGCAGCATTGACGCGCGGCGGGTGAGGATCAGGCGGCGGGCGAATGCCAGCACAAAAACCACAGTCAGGATCAGCACGACGGTTGGGGCCGGGGCGCTGTCCAGGAAGAAGCTCGCATAGGTGCCTGCCAGCATCGATACCATGCAAACCAGAACCGCCACCCAGAGCATGGCGCTGAACCGGCGCACCAAAAGGAAGGCGATGGCGCCGGGCGCGATCAGCAGCCCGATGGCCAGGATCAGTCCAGCGGCCGACAGGGTGGCGACGATGGTCAGGGACAACGCCGCCAGCAGACCGTAGTGCAGCCAATTCACCCGCAGCCCCGAGGCCTGCGCCTGGGCCGGGTCGAAGCTGTGCAGGAGCAGGTCCTTCCACTTCAGCACCAGCCCGGTGCCGACGGCCAGCGAGATGATCGCGGCGGTCCACAGCTCGTCCGGCTCCACCCCCAGCATGTTGCCGAACAGTATGTGGTCGAGGTGGGCGTTGGTCTCCACCGAGACATAGAGCACGATGCCCAGCCCGAACATGCCGGAAAACACAACCCCCATCACCGTGTCCTGCTTGACCCGGCTGTTGCCGGACAAATAGCCGGTTGCCACCGCGCAAAGCATGCCTGCGCCAAAGGCTCCCAGGATCAGCGGAAGGCCGGCGATATATGCCAGCACGATTCCGGGCAGCACCGCGTGGCTCACCGCGTCTCCCATCAGGGCCCAGCCCTTCATCACCAGGAAACAGGACAGGAGCGCCGCCGGCACCGACACGATGGCCGAGATCAAAAAGGCGTTCTGCATGAAGGCGAACTGGAACGGCTGGAGAAGTGTGTCCATGTCCATCACTGGCCCTCCTCGGGTATAGATGCGGCGGCGGGCAGGGGCACGGGCATCTGCGGGCCGTCGCGCAGTGCGTCGCGTGCCTTCTTCTGGGCGGCAAGCAGCCCGTGTTTCGGAGCAAAGACAAAGGCCGCGAGGAAAATCAGGGTCTGCAGCGTCACGATGATGCCACCGGTGGCGCCGTCGAGGAAGTAGCTCGCATAGGCGCCGGCAAAGCTTGTTGTCGCGCCGATCAGCACCGACAGCGCGATCAGCCGCGGGAAGCGGTCACAGAGCAGATAGGCGGTAGCGCCGGGCGTCACGACCATGGCGATCACAAGGAAGGCGCCGACCGTCTGCATCGCCGCTACAACCGAGGCCGACAGCAGCACGAAGAACACCGCCTTCAGCCGCCCGGGCCGCAGGCCAATGGTGCGGGCGTGGTTCTCGTCGAAGAATGTGACCATCAAGTCCTTCCACTTGGCCAGCAGCACGGCGAGGGAAACGAAGCCGATGATTGCGAGCTGCAGCGTGTCCTCAGGGGTGATGGCGAGAATATTGCCCATCGTGATGGTCTGCACCGAGACAGACATCGGGTTCACCGAGACGATGAACAGCCCGAGTCCGAAGAATGAGGTGAAGATGAGCCCGATGATCACATCCACCTTCAGCCCCGACCGCTCCGACAGGAACAGCATCGCGCCGGAAGCCAGCCCGCCCGCGATGAAGGCGCCAAGTGCGAAGGGCAGGCCGAGGATGTAGGCGCCCGCAACCCCCGGCACCACCGAATGCGAAAGCGCATCGCCAATCAGCGACCAGCCCTTCAGCATGAGATAGGCCGACAGGAAGGCGCAGACCGCGCCGACCAGCGCCGAGACCCACATGGCGTTGGTCATGTAGCCATAGGCAAACGGTTCCAGCAGGTATTCGATCATGCGCTGCTCCCGCCGCTCGGGCTTTCCGCGGGTTCCGGCTTGGCGGGGCTTTCCTCGCTGCCTGCCTTCTTGCTGCGGCGCCTGCTGAGCTGGGTCTTCTCGCCGTATTGGACGAAAGGACGCTCGTCGTCGGTCAGAATGGTGACCTGGCGCGGGTCGCCGTCCTCGTGCAACGCGGCGCCGCCGAGGGTGAAATGGCGCAGCACGCCGCCGAAGGCATGCTCCAGGTTTTCGCGGGTGAATGTGGTTTCGGTCGGCCCGTAGCCCAGAACTGTGCCTTTCACCAGCACCGTGCGGTCGCAGAACTCGGGCACAGACCCGAGATTGTGGGTCGAAACCAGCATTACCCGGCCTTCGGCGCGCAGCTCACGGAGGAGGGCGATGATCTGCTCTTCGGTCTTCACGTCGACGCCGGTGAACGGCTCGTCCAGCAGGATCACCTGGCCGTCCTGCGCCAGGGCGCGGGCCAGGAACACCCGTTTGCGCTGGCCACCAGAAAGCTCGCCGATCTGGCGGTGGCGGAAATCCTGCATGTTGACCCGGCGCAGCGCCTGATCGACGGCTTCGTGGTCCGCCGCCTTGGGGCGGCGCAGGAAGCCCATGTGGCCATAGCGGCCCATCATCACCACGTCTTCGACCAGTACCGGGAAGGCCCAGTCGACCTCCTCGGCCTGAGGCACATAGGCGACCAGGTTCCTGCGCAGCGCCTCGCGCACCGGCAGGCCGAGAATGCGGATCTCGCCGCTGGCGGCAGGCACGAAGCCCATAAGCGCCTTGAACAGGGTGGACTTACCCGCGCCGTTGACACCGACCAGCGCGGAGACGGTGCCGCGGGGAATCTCGAAACTGGCATTCCACAGCGCGGTATGGCCGTTGCGGTAGGTGACTGTCACGTCTTTCGCAGCGATGCCGCCGCCGGAAGGGCTGGCGTTCGTCTTCATGGTCCGGACCTCGCTGGCGTCAAACATTTTTGTGCTCCGTAGTCTTACATGCACTTATGTATTCTGTGATCAGAAATGCAGTCCCCCGCGGCATTGCAGCTGCGGGGAACAGTTTTGTGCTGGCGCAAAGGCTCAATTGGTGGCGGCGGTCAGCCCGCGGGCGATGGTCTGGGAGGTAACCTTCAGCAGGTCCAGATAGGTCGGCACCGGGCCGTCCGCTTCGCTCAGCGAGTCGACGTAAAGCTCGCCGCCGTATTGCACGCCGGTTTCCCGCGCGACCTGCTCGGCGGGGGCGGTGTTCACGGTGCTTTCGCAGAACACCACCGGGATGTCGTGCGTGCGCACCCCGTCGATCACCGCGCGCACTTGTTGCGGGGTGCCGACCTGATCGGCGTTCATCGGCCAGAGATACAGCTCCTTCATGCCGAAATCGCGCGCCAGGTAGCTGAAGGCGCCCTCGCAGGTGACCAGCCAGCGGCGGTCTTCCGGGATCGCGGCAACCGCCTCGCGCAGCGGTTCGATGGTGGCGCGCAGCTTGTCTTTGTACTCGCCGGCGTTCTTCACGTAGACGGCAGCGTTTTCCGGGTCATGCTCGGCAAAGGCCTCGACGATATTGTCGATGTAGATCAGCGCGTTGTCGAGCCCCATCCAGGCATGCGGATTGGGCTTGCCCTCGTAGGAGCCGGCCGCGATCGGGATCGGGTTGATGCCGTCGGTCAGGGTGGCGGAAGGGACGTTCTTCAGATTCGACAGGAACTGCTCGAACCACAATTCCAGGTTCATGCCGTTCCAGAGGATCAGGTCAGCGTCCGAGGCGCGCACGATGTCGCGCGGTGTCGGCTCATAGCCGTGGATCTCGGCGCCCGGTTTGGTAACCGAGACAACTTCGGCGGCGTCGCCTGCCACGTTCTGCGCCATATCGGCGATCACGGTGAAGGTGGTGACCACCTTCATCTTGCCTTCAGCGGCGGCAGCGCTGGCGAGGCCCGCTGCGATGGCGGCGGCAGAAAGGGTCTTGAGCAGAGTCGGAACCATTAGATTCTCCGTAATGTGCAGGTGTTCTGGCGGGAGTGTTATTGCAAGTCATTCGCAACTGTCAACGAGTTTGAGAATGGTTTGCAATTTGCCGCTCTCCCGGAATGCGCAGGGGCGCAGGCGCTCAGCGATGGCCGGGGCGGCCTTTGCGCCAAAGACCTAGTGCGCAGACACGGCAATAGCTTCGGACGTGCAGTTCAAGAGGTTGTTCTGAATATGCAAAACGGCAGCGTGCCTTTCCGGCTAGCTGCGCATCCAGCAATTGGGAGACCGGTGGGCCCCCAACTACCTGGCATCGGGAGCCAAGGACCGTGCTGCGCCAAGCGGGCCTGCAGCACGTCTGTTCGGAATTTTGTGAAGAAGATTTGGTGGAGCCTAGGAGGATCGAACTCCTGACCTCTTGCATGCCATGCAAGCGCTCTCCCAGCTGAGCTAAGGCCCCAAATCTGTCCGCTTTTCAGTGCCCGTTCCGTTTCCGGTGCGGCCCGTCTTGCGGTGTGAGCGTCGTTTAAGGGACGGCGGCGCGGGCTGCAAGCAAAAAAATGCGCCATCGTCCGATTTTTTTCAAGGCCGCCCGGCAGCGGCGCGGGAGAGGCGCGGGGCCTCTCCGTCCAGGGCTGTGCCTCAGGTTTCGTCCTCGTCGGAGGACATGTCGGCGATCTCGTCGAGGGATACGTTGTCCTCGTCATCGTCGTCGTCCAGGACGTCGTCGCCCAGGTCCATGTCGACCGCGTCATCGTCCTCGAGCACTGCGTCGTCGCCCGAGAGGTTCTCTTTGGACTTCATGCTGGCGGCATCTTCGCGATCGGCCGCGATCATCCGGCTCTTGCCGGTTTCCAGTTCCACGACCTCGCCTGTATAGGGGCTGACGATCGGGTTTTTGTTCAGGTCATAAAAGCGCTTGCCAGTTGTGGGGCAAACGCGCTTTACACCCCATTCTTCCTTGGGCATGTGGGTCCCCTTGATTTACTGGTGAGTCGTATCGACGATTCCGGTGCCTTGCCATATGAGGGTGGCACTGTCAAAGCCTTTGCCCGGAGGGAGCCGCGCGTGAGCCGACACCATCTGCCCGGTGATCCTCCGGTGCCGCTGACCCTGCGCCGTTCGCCCCGCGCTCGCCGTATCAGCCTGCGGATATCCTCGCTGGACGGGCGCGTGACGCTGACGCTTCCGCAGTCGCTCCCGGCCGAGGCGGCGCTGGCCTTTGCCGCCGAAAAGGAAGATTGGATCCGCAACCATCTGGCCCGCCGCCCGGCGCCCGTCGAAGCGGCCTTTGGCGCCGTGCTGCCGGTCGATGGGGAGGAGCGCAGGCTGGAGCCAGCGCACGGCAAGCGGGTGGTTTTAGAGCCGGGGAGCCTGTCGGTGCCGCGCGGAGCGGATGGGGCGCTGGCGGGGCGGGTGCTGCAGCGTTTCCTGCGCGAAGTGGCGCGGGCGCGGCTGGCCGAGGCCTCGGACACTTATGCAGCGCGGCTGGGGCGCAGCTACAGCAGGCTGACGCTGCGCGACACCCGCTCGCGCTGGGGCTCCTGCACCGCCGATGGCGCGCTGATGTATTCCTGGCGGCTGATCCTGGCGCCGCCCGCGGTACTGCGCTACGTCGCGGCCCATGAGGCCGCGCATCTGGCTGAGATGAATCACTCCGCTGCCTTTTGGGCCACGGTAGAGCGCCTCCACGGACCCTACCAGGCGCCGCGGGCCTGGCTGCGGGAAAATGGCGCCAGCCTGCACCGCTACCGCTTTGGCACCCAGGCTGGCGAAGAGGGTGGCTGAGCGCCGGCCCCCGTCCCGCGCAGGCGCAGCAACCGGGGGTACTCCCGAGCTGCCTTGCACAGTTGACCGCGCGGCGATTTTTGATCACTTCAAGGAATGAACATGTCTGCACGCTCCTCCTCCGATGCCGCGCCGTCGGCGCATGACCGGGTCTACAGAACCCTGCGCACCCGGATTATGCACGGGGAGATCGCCCCGGGCGAAGCGCTGACCCTGCGCGGTATCGGCCGCGATTTCGGGGTTTCGATGACGCCCGCGCGGGAGGCGGTGCGGCGGCTGGCGGCGGAAGGCGCGCTGTTCCTGTCTTCCTCGGGCCGGGTGTCGACCCCCGAGCTCACCAACGAGCGGATTGAGGAACTGGCGGCGCTGCGCGCGCTGCTGGAAGTAGAACTGGCCAGCCGCGCCCTGCCGCGCGCGCACATGGCGCTGATCGACCGGCTGACCGTGATCAACGGCACTGTGGCGGAAATGGTCTCCAAGCGCGATGCCGTCGGCTACATCCGCACCAACCTGGAGTTTCACCGCGCGCTCTATCTGCGTGCCCAGGCGCCTGCGATGCTGGCAATGGCGGAGACAGTTTGGCTGCAGCTGGGCCCCACGATGCGCGCGCTTTACGGCCGCCTGCGCCGCACCGAGCCGCCGCAGAACCACAAGCTGATCATCGCGGCTCTGAAGGCGGGCGATGAGCCGGGGCTGCGGCTGGCGGTCCGTTCGGATGTAACGCAGGGCTTGCGGATGCTGGCGGGGTAGGCAGGCGGCTTACCCCGCCTTCTCCAGCGCGTCGCGGAGGGTTTCGGTGGTGCGGTCGGCGGCCTTGGGGACGATGCGGTAGAGCGCATTGACGAAGCAGAACAGTGCAAAGCCCAGGAGGCCCAGGCAAAGAGCGGTCACCAGCAAGCGGCCATAGGTCTTGGTGCTCAGCCAATCGAATGCGCTGCCCATGCCGCCCGCTGAGGCGCTGGATGCAGAAAGTGCTGCCTGCAGGATCAGCACGCCGATGATGGCCACCACGACGCCATGCGCCGCCAGGCCGGCCTTCAGCGCCGCGTTCATATGCATCGTTGCCGGATTGGCCTGAAGGTGGTTCCGGTAGCTTTCGCTCCAGGCCTTGTAGAGGTAGTAACCGCCGGCCCCGATGGTCAGCGCCCCGGCCACGGCCAGGGCAGTCTGGCCACCAGGCTGGCTGAGGACGGTGCTCAGGTAGCTGCTCTTGCCGCCCGAGGCGTCTCCGGAGCCCATGACGACCATCAGTGCCAGCCCGCCAAGCGCCAGATGCACGAAGCCGGTGACAATCATGCCCGCCCGCGCCACAAGCCCCTTGGCGCCGCTGCCGTAGGCCTCAAGATCCCAGATGCTGTCGATTGCGCGCCAGAGCGCATAAGCAAAGAGCCCGATCGCAATGAGAACCACGATGGCTGTGCCCCAGCCGCCTTGCAGCCATTCCAGCGCCGCTGCGGTTCCCTTGGCCTCGCCGCCCCGCCAGATCGAGTAGAGCGACACGCCCGCCACCGCCAGGTAGACCAGTGCCCTCCCGGCGTAACCGACACGCATCACCGGCACCGCCCAGGCGAAGTCCTCGGGATTCACGTCTTGAAGGCGCTTGCGGCGGGCGTCTGACTGCAGGGTGTCGGCTGGCATGGCGGGATCCTCCGGGCCACTTGAGGTTCTTGTTCTTACTGAACCAATGCGTGAGGCGGGAGAATGTTCCGCAGCGGCAGGGCTGGTACCCCAACCCGACGGGCGGCGCTGAACCGGAAAGCCGCCCTCAGGAACGGGAGAGGCGGCCCACGGCGTCAGCCCATTGGGGGCGGTTCCGGGGAACTGCTTGCGCCGGTCCCCGGTCCGCAGAAGCGCGTTAACAGTGCCTCCTGTCCGCTCAACTCGTTCAGTATCACCGGTAACCCCAGATCACCGGTAACCCCAGTTGAGCGGAAACGTGAGCCGCCGCCGCCGTGCCGGCCGGAAACGCCCCCAAATACGAGCGCGCTGGCTGCCCCGGATCAAGGGGAGTCACACGCAGAGCCCGGCAAGCAGTGCAAGGTACCCGGCAGCTTAATCGTCCAGGACAAAGGTCACAGCAAGGTTCACCCGGAAGTGGGTAACCTTGCCGTTCTGGACATCGACGTTCTGATCCTTGACCCAGGCGCTTTTGATATCGCGCAGGGTCTTGGAGGCGCGTTCGATGCCCTGCTTGACGGCATCGTCAAAACTGTCGGTCGAAGTGGCTGAAATCTCGGTAACGCGTGCGACACTCATGGTGCCCTCCTTTCCCTCGCCCTCCGCCCCTGGAACGGGGCTCCAAGGCAAGTGCCATTGTGCGCCTGTTGGCGGGATGCGTCAAACGCCACCGTGCAGCGGACTGTTGCCGCGCGATGAGTTAAGGAAGGCTGGCCGAGGCATCCGCGCGCGGCAAAAAGCCCGGCGCGGGGCCGGGCTTTCGCTGATCGAAAGGGCAGGGGAAGGCTTAGGCCGCCAGCCCCTTGGAGCCGATGTCGAGGAACTTCTCGCGCCGGTCCTTGATCAGCGCCGCGGCGTCCTTGCCGGAGAGCTCCTCCAGCATCTCCTGCAGCGCCGCCTTGACCGAGGCCATCGCCGCCTTCGGATCGCGGTGGGCGCCGCCCAGCGGTTCCGGGATGATGCGGTCGGCGACGCCCAGCTTCTTGAGGTCCTGCGCGGTGAGCCGCAGCGCCTCGGCCGCTTCGCGCATCTTCTCGGCATCCTTCCACAGGATCGAGGCGCAGCCCTCAGGGCTGATCACCGAGTAGATCGAATGCTCCAGCATCGCCACCCGGTTGGCGGTCGCAAAGGCCACCGCGCCGCCGGAGCCGCCTTCGCCGATAATGACCGAAATCAGCGGGACACCGATCTTCAGGCACATTTCCGTCGAACGCGCGATCGCCTCGGACTGGCCGCGCTCCTCGGCGCCCTTGCCGGGGTAGGCGCCGGCGGTGTCGACGAGGGTGATCACCGGCAGCTTGAAACGGCCCGCCATCTCCATCAGCCGCACCGCCTTGCGGTAGCCCTCGGGGCGGGCCATGCCGAAGTTGCGCTCGATCCGGGACTTGGTGTCCGAGCCTTTCTCGTGGCCGATCACCATCACCGGCTGATCATTGAGCCGCGCAAGGCCGCCCATCACCGCCAGGTCATCGGCAAAGTTGCGGTCGCCCGCGAGCGGCGTGAACTCGGTGAACAGCGTCTCGATGTAATCCTTGCAATGCGGCCGCTCGGGATGGCGCGCGACCTGGCATTTACGCCAGGGGGTGAGCTCCTTGTAGAGGTCCTTGAGCAGCTGCGCCGCCTTGGCGTCCAGCGCCTTGGCTTCGTCGGCCACGTCCATTTCCTCGTTCGCGCGCGCCAGCGCCCGCAGCTCTTCCGCCTTGCCTTCGATCTCGGCCAGCGGTTTCTCGAATTCCAGATACTGGGTCATGTCGCCTCTGCTCTGCAGGTTTGCCGTTATATGACCTTACGCGCCGCCAGATGCAACTCAGCAAGATTTGTGATCTCCTGCCGTGGCATCAGGATGGGGCAGAGAGCATAGCGGGGAGGCCGGGCATGGCGGGCGCTTACGAAGACCGGATACTGCGGGTCCTGACCCATATCCACGACCACCCCGACGGGGACCTGTCGCTGGATGCGCTGGCGGAGGTCGCGGCGATGTCGCGCTTTCACTGGCACCGGGTGTTCCGCGCCCTCACAGGCGAGACCTGCGCCCAGGCGGTGCGCCGCATCCGGCTGCACCGGGGCGCAACCTGGCTGGTGCAGGGCGGCCTGCCGCTGGCTGAGGTGGCGGCGCGGGCAGGCTATCCCAACCCCGGTAGCTTCTCGCGGGCTTTCTGCGAATCCTATGGCAGCACTCCCGCTGCCTTCCGCCGCGCGGGGCGCCTGGCACTGCCCGGCCCCGCCTTCAAAACAGGAAGCTATCCCATGTTTGATGTCACAGTGAGAGAAGAACCGTCCCGCCGCCTGGCGGGCTTGCCGCACAAGGGCGCCTACGACGAGATCGGCCGCAGCTTCGAGGCGCTTGGCGCGATCTGCGAGACCCGCAGCCTCTGGCCGCACACCGGCGCGACGGTCGGGGTCTATTTCGACAGCCCCGACGATTTGCCCGCAAGCGATCTGCGCAGCTTTGCCGGGGCGGAGTTCCGGGGCGATCTGCCGGAGGGGCTGGAGGAGATGCAGCTTGCGGGCGGCAAGACCGCCGTTCTCACCTTCAAGGGGCCGTATTCGGGCCTCGCTGCCGCCTATCACAGCCTGTTTGGCAACTGGCTGCCGCAGTCGGGGGAGGAGCCGGCCGATGCGCCCTGTTTCGAGATCTATCTGAACGATCCGCGCAACACCGCGCCGGGGGAGCTGGTGACGGAGATCTGCCTGCCCCTGAAGTGATCCGCGCAGCGCCCGTCCTTGACTGGGGCGGGCGCTCTATCTCACTGCGGCCAGATCACCGGGTAGAGCGAAGCCACCAGCAAAAGCGCCATGGTCCAGTTGAACAGCGTGAGCCGCCGCGGGCTGGTGAGGAACCGCGCCATCTGCTGCCCCAGTACCGTCCAGGAGCCGACCGAAGGCAGGTTGATCGCGCCGAAGACCACGCCCACGAAGAGGATCGCAGCCAGCGTCTGATCCGGCGTGTAGGCGCTGATCGCAGTCAGCGCCATCGCCCAGGCCTTGGGGTTCACCCACTGGAAAGCGGCGGCCTGCAGGAAGGTCATCGGCCGGCCCGCCTCGCCCTTAGCTTCGGCCGGGGCGGCATGGGCGATTTTCCACGCGAGCCAGAGCAGGTAGGTGACCGAGACCACTTTGAGAACCGTGTAGCTCACCGGGAAGGCATCAAACACCTGCACCAGCCCGGCGCCAACCAGCAGCACCATGAACACGAACCCCAGCGCCACCCCCAGCATATGGGGGATGGTACGGCGGAAGCCGAAGTTGGCGCCGGAGGCCATCAGCATCAGGTTGTTCGGCCCCGGGGTGATCGAGGAGACGAAGGCGAAAAGCGCAAGGGCTGCGAGGAGTTCGTGGGTCATGCGCAGATTAATTGCGCAAACCCCGGCAAATGAAATTGCGTTCTGCAGCGCTTCCGGCGTATTTTTGCAATCGATGGCGAAAAATGACCGGATAAACCAGCAGATATTGCAAGAGCTCAGCCGCGATGGCCGGCTCAGCAACCTGGAACTGGCCGAACGCGTCGGCCTGTCGCCCTCCGCTTGCCTGCGCCGGGTGCAGGAGCTGGAGCGCAGCGGCGTCATCACCGGCTACCGTGCAGTACTGGACCGGCAGAAGATGGGCGTCGGCTTTGCCACCTATATCGGAGTGGGGCTGGGGGAGCACACCAAGGAAGCGCAGGAAGCGTTCGAGCGTGCCATGCAGGCGGCGCCGGAGGTGGTCGAGTGCCACAACATCACCGGCACCATCGAATACCTCCTGCGCGTCGAATGCGCCGACTTGCCCAGCTACAAGCGGTTCCACACCGACATCCTCGGCACCTCGCCTTATGTGACAGGAATCACGACTTATGTGGTGATGGGCTCGCCCAAGGATCTGCGGGCGTGACCCCCGGCGGCCACTGGAATTGAGTATTTAGGGAAAGATGAAGTTCAACTGCCTTTCATCTTTCTGCAAATACTCACTGCGCCGCAGCGGCGGCAAGCGCGGCGAAGGTGTTGGGTACCCTCCCTAGGCTGCCCATACCCGGTCCTGGGCCGCCTTTGGCGGCAATAAACGCGCCCATGCGGGAGATCTCATATGTACCCCGGCCCTATGCAGCAGGGGAAATCCGGCATTGCTTCGTCCAAACACAAAGGGCGCCCCGCCGGGCGCCCTTCAAAAAGTCTCTCCCGAACCGGTGTCAGCTGTCCGCGATCAGTTCGGCCTGCGCCACAATCACTTCAGCCTGCTTGATCGAGGCGATGTCGACAAGACGGCCCTTGTAGACCGTGGCGCCGGCGCCAGAAGCCTTGGCCTCTTCCATTGCCGCCAGGATCTCGCGGGCCTCCTGCACCGCCTCTTCCGAGGGGGTGAAGACCTGGTTGGCCAGTTCGATCTGGCTCGGGTGGATTGCCCATTTGCCGACCATCCCCAGTGTTGCGGAGCGCCTGGCTTGGGCGATGTAACCGTCGGTGTCGGAGAAGTCGCCGAACGGCCCGTCCACTGGCAGGATGCCGTGGGTGCGGCAGGCGGCGACGATGGCGGCCTGGGCCCAGTGCCAGGGGTCTGACCAGTGCTTTTGACCCTCTCGCAGCATGTAGTAGTTCTCCTGGGTGCCGCCGATGCCGGTGGTCTGCATCCCCATGGAGGCGGCAAAATCCGCAGCCCCCAGGCTCATCGCCTGCAGGCGGGGCGAGGAGGCCGCAATCGCCTCCGCATGCGCGATGCCCGCCGCCGATTCGATGATCACCTCGAAGGAGACTGGCTTGGTGCGGCCCTTGGCGCGCTCAATCGCGGTGACCAGCGCGTCTACTGCGTAGACATCCTCGGCGCAGCCCACCTTGGGGATCATGATCTGGTCAAGCCGCTCGCCCGCCTGCTCCAACAGATCCACCACGTCGCGGTACCAGTAGGGTGTGTCGAGCCCGTTGATGCGCACGGACAGGTACTTGCTGCCCCAATCAACGCTGCCGATCGCCTCGATCACGTTGGCGCGGGCCTGGTCCTTGTCGCTGGGCGCCACCGAATCCTCCAGGTCGAGGTTGATCACATCGGCCGCCGAGGCCGCCATCTTCTCGAACAGTTTGACCTTGGAACCCGGGCCGAACAGCTGGCAGCGGTTGGGGCGGGCCGGGGCGGCGGGCTGGAGGCGGAAGCTCATGGTCAGGTCTCCGGGTAATGAAATTGCGGAATGTCTCGTGATTGTGGTAGGAAATTGCGGGGTGGCGCGCAAGGGGATTTGTGCACTTGCAGCATCGCGCGTGCAGAATGCGGCGCGGGAGGCGCGTTTGGCGCAAGGATCAGCCATCCGGCGGATTGCGGCCGGAGTTCCTCCCGCAGAATGGCGGATGCGAGGCAAAATCTTGCATGGCGCGGCGCACCCGCGGCAGGAATAGGGATACGCTCCCGGGCGCGCCGCTCTAGAGTCTGCCGTAAGTCTGAATTCGAAGGAGGGCCCCACATGATCGAGACCCCATATCTGCTGTTCCTGGGCGATGCGCCCGACATGCTCGCCGCCAAGGTGGCCATCGGCATCCGCGACTGGCGTCCGGATCACGCGGTCGGCCAGTTCCGCCTGCCGGGCTGCGGCGCTGATCTGGGGCTGGCCGACATGACCCTGGCCGAGGCCCGCGAAGCCGGCGCCAAGACGCTGGTGATCGGCGTGGCCAACCGCGGCGGTGTGATCTCGCCCGCCTGGAAAGAAGTGCTGCTCGAGGCGCTGGCGCTGGGCTATGACCTCGCCTCCGGCCTGCACAACCTGCTGCGCGACGAGGAAGACCTGGCATCCGCCGCCAAGGAGCATGGCCGCACCCTGCATGACGTGCGGGTGCCTGCGGTGAAATACCCGATCGCCAACGGGGTTAGGCGCCGCGGCAAGCGTTGCCTCGCCGTGGGCACCGATTGCTCGGTCGGCAAGATGTATACGGCCCTGGCTATGGATGCCGAGATGCAGAAGCGCGGCATGAAGTCGACCTTCCGCGCCACCGGCCAGACCGGCATCCTGATCACCGGCGAAGGCGTGCCGCTGGACGCGGTGATCGCCGACTTCATGGCGGGCTCCATCGAATACCTGACGCCCGACAACGACGACGACCACTGGGACCTGATCGAAGGCCAGGGCTCGCTGTTCCACATCTCCTATTCCGGCGTCACCCTCGCGCTGGTGCATGGCGGCCAGCCGGATGCACTGATCCTCTGCCACGAGCCAACCCGCGAGCACATGCGCGGTCTGCCGGATTACGCCGTGCCCTCGCTGGAGGAGCTGCGCGACGTGGCGCTGCCGCTGGCCCAGCGGGCCAATCCGGACTGCAAGGTGGTGGGCATTTCGGTCAACACCCAGCACCTGAGCGAGGATGAGGCGGTGACCTATCTGGCGCGCGTCGAGAAACGCATGGGCCTCCCCGCCGTCGACCCGTACCGCCACGGTGCTGGCCGTCTGGTGGACGCGCTCGCTGCGGTCTGATCTAACCGCTTCTGCCGGAGGCGTTCAGGTGCGGCCTGGGAAGCCTCCGGCGGGAGTATTTTTGGCAAGATGAAAGAGCAGGGGCCGGTTGCGGCCGGCGCCTGCGCGGCACATGGGCCGCAGTGGAACGAAAGAGAGAAGGGCAGCGTCATGAAAGTCACCGTCACCCCGGATACATTCAAGCTGGCGCAGGTCTTCACCATCTCGCGCGGGTCGCGCACCGAAGCCAAAGTGCTGACCGTCAAGGTCGAAAAGGACGGCGTCACCGGTCGGGGCGAATGCGTGCCTTACGCGCGCTACGGCGAGACGCTGGAGAGCGTGACTGCCGAGATCGAGGGGCTGCCCGCCGAGTTCACCCGCGAAGAGCTGCAGTCGTTGCTGCCCCCGGGCGCTGCCCGCAACGCGGTCGATTGCGCGCTGTGGGATCTGGAGGCAAAGCAGGCGGGCAAGCGAGTCTGGGAACTGGCAGGGCTGCCCGCGCCGGGGCCGGAGATCACCGCCTACACGCTGTCACTCGACACACCCGAGAAGATGCGCGAACAGGCTGCCGCCAACGCGCACCGGCCGCTTCTGAAGATCAAGCTCGGCACCCCCGACGACATGCCGCGGCTGGAAGCGGTGCGCGCTGGCGCGCCGGAGGCGAAGATCATCGTCGACGCCAACGAGGGCTGGAGTGCCGAAGTCTATGCCGAGCTCGCCCCGCACCTGATGCGCCTCGGCGTCGGCCTGGTGGAGCAGCCCCTGCCCGCGGGCGAGGACGAGGCCCTGATCGGCATGGACCGCCCGGTGCCGGTGTGCGCCGATGAAAGCTGCCACGACCGTGCAAGCCTCGCAGCACTCGAGGGAAAATACGACGTCATCAACATCAAGCTGGACAAGACCGGCGGCCTCACCGAGGCGCTGAAACTGCGCGAAGAAGCGCTGGCGCGCGGCTTCGATGTAATGGTCGGCTGCATGGTCGGCTCCTCGCTTGCTATGGCGCCCGCGGTTCTGGTGGCGCAGGGTGCGGCGGTAACGGATCTTGACGGCCCGCTCCTGCTGGCCGAAGACCGCGCCGAACCACTGTTGTTTGATGCCGAGGGCGTGCACCCGCCGGAACCGGCGCTTTGGGGTTGAGGAGACCAAGATGACCCGAACCGTATATGTGAACGGCGAATACCTGCCGGAAACCGAGGCCAAAATCTCGATCTTTGACCGCGGCTTCCTGTTTGCCGACGCGGTTTACGAGGTGACCTCGGTGCTGGACGGCAAGCTGATCGACTTCGAAGGCCACGCCGTCCGGCTGGAGCGCTCGCTGAAGGAGCTGGACATGGCCTCCCCCTGCTCCAAGGAGGAGCTGCTGGAGATCCATCGCCAGCTGGTGGAAATGAACGGTATCGTGGAAGGGCTGGTCTATCTGCAGGTGAGCCGCGGCTCCGACGGCGACCGTGATTTCGTGTTCCCGTCTGAGGACACCCCGCCCTCGCTGGTGCTGTTCACCCAGAACAAGCCGGGCCTCGCCGACAGTGCGGCGGCAAAGAAGGGCGCCAAGGTGATCTCGGTCGAGGACATCCGCTGGGGCCGCCGCGACATCAAGACAGTGCAGCTGCTTTACCCCTCGATGGGCAAGATGATGGCCAAGAAGGCTGGCGCTGATGATGCCTGGCTGGTCGAGGACGGCTATGTCACTGAAGGCACTTCGAACAACGCTTATTTTGTGAAGGGTGGCACCATCGTGACCCGGCCGCTGAGCAACGACATCCTGCACGGCATCACCCGCGCCGCGGTGCTGCGCCTGGCCGAGGAGGCGCAGATGCAAATCGAAGAGCGCCTGTTCACCATCGAGGAGGCCCAGGGCGCGGACGAGGCCTTCACCACCTCCGCCTCGGCCTTTGTGATGCCGGTGGTGGAGATCGATGGCGTGGCTCTCGGCGATGGCACCCCGGGCCCGATCGCAAAGCGCCTGCGCGAGATCTACCTTGAGGAAAGCCGCAAGACGGCGATCTGACGCCTCAGCGGATACGAAGGGAAAGGGGCCGCATGGCCCCTTTTTTCGCGGCCGCAGGTCAGGGCAGAAGCACTGCAGCCCCTTGCAGACTGCCCGCGCGCAGGTCCGCGAGCGCCCGGTTGGCCTCATCCAGCGGATAGGGCACGGTCTCTGCTCTGACGCCCGCTGCCTGGGCCAGCGGGAAAAAGGCCGCGCCATCGGCGCGGGTCAGGTTCGCAACCGACACGACCTCGCGCTCCTGCCACAGGTCGGCGTAGGGGAAGGCGGGGATGTCGCTCATGTGGATGCCGCCGCAGACCACGCGGCCGCCCTTGCGCACATCCTTCAGCGCCTTGGGCACCAGCTCTCCCGCAGGGGCAAGGAGAATGGCTGCGTCAAGCGGCTCCGGCGCAGGGTCTGTGGATGCGCCCGCCCAATCGGCGCCCAGCCGGCGGGCAAAGGCCTGCGCCTCCGCGTCGCCCTCGCGGGTGAAGGCAAAGACCCGGCGGCCTTGCCATTTGGCAATCTGGCACAGGATATGCGCCGCGGCGCCAAAGCCGTATAGTCCTAGCGCCGCTGCCGGGCCAGCGCGGGCAAGGCAGCGGTAGCCGATCAGCCCGGCGCATAGCAGCGGCGCCAGATCTGCCGCGTCAGTGGTTTCGGAGAGCGGAAAGGCGAAGCCGGCATGCGCCAGGCAGTACTCGGCATAGCCTCCATCGAAGGTGTAGCCGGTGAATAGCGGGGCATCGCAAAGGTTCTCCCGCTGCATGCGGCAATAGGGGCAGCTGCCACAGGCATGGCCGAGCCAAGGCACTCCGAGCCGCTGGCCGATTACGAAATCCTGCCGGCCAGGCCCCAGCGCGGCCACCCGGCCGACGATTTCATGCCCTGGCACCAGCGGCAGCTTGGGGCGGGGCAGTTCACCGTCGGCGACATGAAGATCGGTGCGGCACACCCCGCAGGCCTCAACCCGGATCAGGATCTGGCCAGGGCCGGGCTTCGGAACCGGTATGTCACGCAGAACCAGCGGCTTGCCAGGCTTCTCCAGCAGCATCGCACGCATCGGGGGCCTCCTTCCGGAGGCAAGCCTACCAAAGGCAGGAGCCTGCGCACATGACCGCGATCAACCGTCCGCTGCGGCGGCGGGCTTAACTTTCTGACCGCGAAATACCCGGAGATGAATTGGCCGCCAGGCCAGGAGGGGCAGGGCCCCTCCCTTGAATGGGCGCGGACCTAACGCTTGTCCGTCACGTTTTCCTTGAACGCGGTCTCGAAAGCCGCCTGTTTGCCCGCGCCCGCCTCGGTCTGGTACCTGGCTTTCCACTCGTCCATGGTCATCCCATAGAAGATCTCGCGGGCTTCCTCCTTGCCCATCTCGATGCCCTTCTGGTTGGCGGCCTCCTGATACCAGCGGCTTAGGCAATTTCGGCAGAAGCCGGCCAGATTCATCAGGTCGATGTTCTGCACATCGGTGCGGTCTTCCATCAGATGCTTCTGCAAGCGGCGGAAGGCTGCGGCTTGAAGTTCGATTTCGGTCTGCGGATCCATAGGAGGCCTCCTTGATGTCGGCGCATTCGCGTTCAGGCGTAGCAGCGGGGCCGGCCGCGGGCAATAGGGTCAGATCAGCTGCAGCGCCACCCAGGGGCCGAGCGCGGTGACAAGGATCAGGATCTTGTAACCTCCCAGCCAGCGGTAGGCAGTCAGGCTGACGTCGGCGGGCGCAAGACCGAACAGCCGGGCGTGCAGCCTGGCAATCCAATCGCGCATCACCATCAGCGCAAGTGCGGCGAGGGTGAACAGGCCAAGATGAAACATGGTCAGCCAGCCAAAGAAGGCGGAGAGCGTATCCTGAGTCATGGGCGCTCCTTTTTGGGTATAGTCATCGTAATATATGGGCACGGCCCGTTCGGCCCGCAACGCCCGTATCCGTTCTCCGCGCGGGAGGCGGAGACAGGCGGACATGTGGTCTTTGGGTGCTAATCTGTCCCTGCGGCACTTTGGGGGAGTTGCAGCAGAATGGGAATTGGGGGATAAGCGGCACAACGCCGTTTGCGGTAACATTACAGGGGCCGGAGGTTAGGAAAGCCATGAAACGTTCGCGGAATGTGAAAATCGTCGCCACTTTGGGGCCTGCCTCGGAGACCTATGACACCATCCGCGCCCTGCACGAGGCCGGTGCCGATGTGTTCCGGCTCAACATGTCGCATGGCAGCCACCCGGAAATTGCCGAGAAGCACAAGATCATCCGCCAGGTGGAGGCCGATGTCGGCAGCCCGATCGCCATCCTTGCCGACCTCCAGGGCCCGAAGCTCAGGGTCGGGGTTTTCGCCCGCGGGGCCGAGGAACTGGCCGAAGGTGCGAAATTCCGGCTCGATCTCGATACGGCCGAGGGTGATTCAAACCGTGTCTGCCTGCCGCATCCGGAAATCTTCCAGGCGCTGGAGCCCGGTGCGCACCTTTTGGTCAACGATGGCAAGATCCGCCTGGCAGTGGATGACTGCGGCCCCGACTTCGCCGATTGCACGGTGGAAACCGGCGGCACCATCTCCAACCGCAAGGGGGTGAACGTGCCCGACGTCGTGCTGCCGCTGGCGGCGCTGTCGGAGAAGGACCGGGCCGACCTGGAATTTGTCTGTGACCTCGGCGTCGATTGGCTGGCGCTGTCGTTCGTGCAGCGCGCCAAGGACGTCTACGAGGCGCGCGCGCTCGCCGATGGCCGCGCCGCGGTGCTGTCGAAGATCGAAAAGCCGCAGGCGGTGGAGGATTTCGAAGCCATCCTCGACGCCTCCGACGGCATTATGGTGGCGCGCGGCGATCTGGGGGTGGAACTGCCCGTGGCTGCGGTGCCGCCGATCCAGAAGCGGCTGGTGCGCAAGTGCCGGGCGGCGGCCAAGCCGGTGATCGTGGCCACCCAGATGCTGGAGAGCATGATTGAAAGCCCGATGCCGACCCGGGCCGAGGTTTCGGACGTGGCCACCGCCATCTACGAGGGTTCCGACGCCATCATGCTGAGCGCCGAATCTGCGGCCGGCCAGTACCCGGTGCAGGCGGTGCGGACCATGGACAAGGTCGCTGCCGAGGTGGAGGCCGATCCGACCTATACCCAGATCATCAATGCCTCGCGCTCGGCCAAGGGCACGACGGTGGCCGACGCCATCGTCGCCGCGGCCCGCGAGATCGCCGAGAAGACCGAGATCAAGGCGATTTGCTGCTTTACCCAGTCCGGCACCACCGCGCTTCTGACCGCGCGCGAGCGGCCCGGCGTGCCGATCATCGCGATGACCTCGGTGCAGGCCACCGCGCGGCGGCTGTGCCTCAGCTGGGGCTGCCACTGCGTGATGACGCCGGAGCTGAGCCGCTTTAAGGGGGCTGTGGTCGCGGCGGCGCGCGCCGCCCGGGCTGGCGGCTTTGCTGACGGAACAGACCAGATCGTCGTCACCGCGGGGGTGCCCTTCAACGTGCCGGGCTCTACCAACATCCTGCGCGTCGCGCCTTGCGACGAGCGGCTGATCTACAGCACCGACCCGGAGTGATCTGAACCGGCTGGCGGGGCAGCGGCGGCAGGCTCCGAAAAAGGCTTGCCATCCGCTCCGGCCCCTCCTATAGAGCGGCTTCCTTTGCGCGTCCGGCTCCAGTGGCATGCCGAGTCGCGTTTAACCCGACCTGAAAAGGAGACGGAAATGCCCAAAATGAAGACGAAATCGAGCGCCAAGAAGCGCTTCAAGGTCACCGCGACCGGCAAGGTCATCGGCGGTCAGGCCGGCAAGCGCCACGGCATGATCAAGCGCACCAAGAAATTCATCCGTGACGCCCGTGGCACCACGGTCCTGTCGGCCCCCGACGCAAAGATCGTCAAGGGCTTCATGCCCTACGACCGCTAAGAGGAGATCTGAGATATGTCCCGCGTTAAAGGTGGTACCACGACTCACGCCCGTCACAAGAAGGTCATCAAGGCAGCCAAAGGTTACTACGGCCGCCGCAAGAATACCTTCAAGGTTGCCCGTCAGGCCGTCGACAAGGCGAACCAGTACGCAACCCGCGACCGCAAGAACCGCAAGCGCAACTTCCGCGCGCTGTGGATTCAGCGGATCAACGCCGCTGTCCGCAGCCACGACGAGGCGCTGACCTATTCCCGCTTCATCAACGGCCTGACCCTGGCCGGCATCGAAGTGGACCGCAAGGTTCTGGCCGATCTGGCCGTGCACGAGCCCGAAGCCTTTGGTGCCATCGTGCGCCAGGCTCAGGACGCGCTGGCCGCTTAAGGCCCGTCCGCTCGCAAGGTTTAGGAAAGCCGCCCGTCAGGGCGGCTTTTTTCGTATCGGCCCCGCCGGGAACCTTCCCGCAGGGGAGAGGCGTTTCTTCCTATATCCGGAAATGATCGGGAGGGCGCGATGACATCCGACACCACCACGAGAACCCCACATCAACCGGGCCGGACCGCTTCGGACGCCGGAACAGCCGAACTCTATCGTATGGACATGCCGGGCCATCTCTGCCCCTACGGGCTCAAGTCCAAAGCCTTGCTGCGCTGGAAAGGGCATGAGGTCGAGGATCACCGCCTCACGACCCGGGAGGAGGTCGACCGTTTCCGGGAAGAGGCAGGCGTCAGCACCACGCCGCAGACCTATATCGGCGGCGAGCGGATCGGCGGGTATGACGACCTGCGGGCCCATTTCGGTATCCCGCTGCGTCAGGAGGGCGAAACCACCTACGTTCCGGTGATTGCTCTGTTTGCAATGGCGCTGGGCATTGCCTTGGCCGGCCAGTGGGCCGCCTTCGGCGCGATCGGGGCCGGGCGGACACTGTTCTGGTTCGTTGCCATTTCCATGTGCCTGCTGGCGCTGCAAAAGCTGCGCGACGTGGAGAGCTTCTCCAGCATGTTTCTCAACTATGACCTGCTGGCGCGCCGGTACGTGCCCTACGCCTATGCCTACCCTTTTGCCGAGGGACTGGCGGGCCTTCTGATGCTGGCTGGCGTGATGATCTGGCTTGCCGCCCCGCTTGCGCTTATCATCGGCACCGTGGGCGCGGTATCCGTGTTCAAGGCCGTCTACATCGACAAGCGGGAACTGAAATGCGCCTGCATGGGCGGCAGCAGCGAAGTGCCCTTGGGGTTCGTCTCGCTTACAGAGAACCTGATGATGGCGGGCATGGGCGCGTGGATGCTGCTGAGCTGAGCCAGGTCAGGCGGCAATCCCGTGCGGGCCGTGCCGGATCACCGCCCATTGGCCGTAGGTATCCTCAAGGTCCAGTTTGATCGCGCCGGTGGACTTCGACGAGCCGCTCCCGACTTCTGCCAGGGTGAATTCGATGCCGCCGGGAATGTCGATGCGCACCCGGTGCTCGCCGCCGCCATGCGGGGCCCGGATCGGGCGGCCCGAGGCGGAGAGAACGCCCGCGATCTCAACTTTTGCTGTGCGCTTTTCGATGTCCGCCTCGTAATCGATCCGCCTCACCAGCGTCTCGTGGACGGTGTCGCACATGGCGCGGTACACCCACCAATGGGTGGCCTCCGCGTCGGTTTCGCCGCCCGTCAGCACGGTTTCAAGCGCGTCGCGCTGCGCCTCCGACGCGCGCTCGTCGATCACCGCCTGCAAAGCGCCGCCGCCTTCAAAGATCGGGCCGGGCCAGGCATAGAGCAGGGCAGCACGGGTGCCAGTCAGGTCAGTCTCCCCGAAATGCCCCTTGTCGACGTGGATCACCTCGAACCCGGTGCAATGCCCGTGGGTGGGCAGGTCCTCGAACTGGCAGGGGCAGCCGTAGTTGCAGTTGCAATTGCCAAAGCTGCGCGCCTCGACGTACCAATCCACATGAGCCATGGCGGACCTCCGGGTTCTGCCGTTGCGGGATGGGGGCAGAATAGCACATCTGGGCCTTGCAATCAGCGCCGCTCTGCGCCCCGCAAAAGCCACAGCCGCGCGGCTTGCAGCGCCGCGGGCCTTGCTTTCAGCCCTCTCTGTGGTAGCAGGGCACAAGCAGAATTCGAGGGGCCGTGATGGACGATCTTAAGGCAAAATATCTGGGTCAGATTGCGGATGCCGGCGACGAGGCCGCGCTGGAGGCGATCCGCGTCGCGGCCGTCGGCAAGAAGGGCGAAGTGGCGCTGAAGATGCGCGAGCTGGGCAAGATGACGCCCGAGGAGCGCCAGACCGCGGGCCCCGCGCTGAACGCGCTGAAGGATGAGATCAACTCGGCCCTGGCGGCAAAGAAGATGGCGCTGGCCGATGCCGCGCTGGACGAGCGCCTGCGCAGCGAGTGGCTGGACGTGACCTTGCCCACACGGCCGCGGCGCCAGGGCAGCCTGCACCCGATCACCCAGGTCCAGGAAGAGATCACCGCGATCTTTGCCGAACTGGGCTTCTCGGTTGCCGAAGGCCCGCGCATCGACACCGACTGGTACAATTTCGACGCGCTGAACATCCCCGGCCACCACCCCGCGCGGGCCGAGATGGACACCTTCTACATGCACCGTGCCGAGGGCGACGACCGCCCGCCGCATGTGCTGCGCACCCACACCTCGCCGGTGCAGATCCGCGCGATGGAGAAGATGGGCGCGCCCCTGCGCATCATCTGCCCGGGCGGCGTCTACCGCGCCGACTACGACCAGACCCACACGCCGATGTTCCACCAGGTCGAGGGCCTGGCGCTCGACAAGGACATCTCGATGGCGAACCTCAAGTGGGTGCTGGAGGAGTTCGTGAAGTCCTTCTTCGAAGTGGATGACGTAGAGCTGCGCTTCCGCGCCTCGCATTTCCCCTTCACGGAACCTTCCGCCGAGGTCGACATCCGCTGCTCCTGGGAGGGCGGCACGCTGAAGATCGGCGAAGGCGACGACTGGATGGAGATCCTCGGCTCCGGCATGGTGCACCCCAAGGTGATCGCCGCGGGCGGCATCGACCCGGAGGTCTACCAGGGCTTCGCCTTCGGCATCGGCATCGACCGTCTGGCGATGCTGAAATACGGCATCCCGGACCTGCGCGCCTTCTTCGACAGCGACCTGCGCTGGCTGCGCCACTACGGCTTCCAGAGCCTCGACGTGCCGGCTCTGCATGGCGGGCTCAGCAGGTAAGTGCAGGTCTTCGGCCTATATGTTTCTGCCTGCATCGAGTGGTTTCAGGACCGTTCAAGCAGGCTGAAACTCTGGCAGATCTTTGGCCTGTTCCTCGCGGGGCTCGTCTGTTGGGTTGTGGTCGCAGAAAACGCTCCCGGCTGGGCCGCGCAGCTCTACGGCTACGCGATCATGCTGCCGCTGCAGATCTTTCTCCTCTTTGCAATGCGGGGATGGGCCAAACGGAAGAATTCGGAACAGAAAAAGCGCAACCTTTTTTGGGGTACCAAGGCGAAGCTCAAGAGCTTCAAACGCTAGTCAGACTGTCGCGGGGCGCAGCCCCGCGTCGCGCTCGACCCGGCCCGCCACGCCGAAGGCGTGCTTTCAGCACGGCGCGGGCGCGATTGCGCCGACCCTCGGGTCCGGCGCGATGCTCAGTGATAGATAGATACGTTTA
This sequence comes from Cribrihabitans neustonicus, assembly GCF_048820895.1. NCBI lineage: Bacteria > Pseudomonadati > Pseudomonadota > Alphaproteobacteria > Rhodobacterales > Paracoccaceae > Cribrihabitans > Cribrihabitans neustonicus. The sequence goes on along the minus strand of NZ_JBMERQ010000007.1, from coordinate 74,204 downwards.
CTTCCAATAGATTGGCTTTGCCCGTGTTGCTCTCCGCAAGCGCGGAATCAAGGCCGAGAGGCCGCCGCGCGATCGCCTGACCGCCTGCACGGGCAGGCGATTTGGTGCCGCCAGCGCAGACATCGGCCTTCTTCGGACTGGGCCGGCATAAACTGCCAAACACGACTGTTGGTTCGCCTCCCCGCGGTCAGGCGAGCGCGCGGCTCATCCGTTGCCGCTGCCCATCCCGGGCATTTCCACCTCACTCCCCGCGATCCTCGCCCCCAACACGCCCGCACCCTTGCACCCTGCCGCATTCTTTGCCATTGCCTCTGGCAATCACGCACATCTGCCAAGGGGCCCCCGACCGATGAAATTCACGCTGTCCTGGCTGAAAGACCACCTCGACACCGACGCCTCCGTCGCCGAGATCACCGAGGCGCTGACCGACCTCGGGCTGGAGGTGGAAGGCGTCACCAACCCGGCCGAGCGGCTGAAGGACTTCACCCTCGGCTACGTGAAACACGCCGAGAAGCACCCCGACGCCGACAAGCTGCGCGTCTGCAAGGTCGACACCGACGAGGGCGAGATGCAGATCATCTGCGGCGCCCCCAACGCGCGCGAGGGCATCACCGTGGTGGTCTGCAAGCCGGGCATGTACATCCCCGGCCTCGACATCACCATCGGCGTCGGCAAGATCCGCGGCATCGAAAGCTTCGGCATGATGGCCTCCGAACGCGAGCTGGAGCTGAGCGAGGAGCATGACGGCATCATCGAGCTGCCTTCGGGCGAGGTCGGCGAAAGGTTCATCGACTGGCTGGCGGAAAACGACCCGGCCAAGGTCGACCCGGTGATCGAGATCGCGATCACCCCGAACCGCCCCGATGCGCTCGGCGTGCATGGCATCGCCCGCGACCTCGCGGCGCGCGGCCTCGGCACGCTGAAAACACAGCCGCATGAGGTGGTGCAGGGCAGCTTCGAAAGCCCGATCAAGGTCTCCATCGACGAAGACACGCTGGACGGCTGCCCGCTGTTCTCCGGCCGGCTGATCCGCGGCGTGAAGAACGGACCCTCGCCGCAGTGGCTGCAGGACCGGCTCACCGCGATCGGGCTGCGCCCGATCTCCGCGCTGGTGGACATCACTAACTTCTTCACCTTCGACCAGAACCGCCCGCTGCACGTCTTCGACGCCGCCAAGGTGGAAGGCAGTCTGCGCGTCCACCGCGCGGCGGGCGGCGAGGTGCTGAAGGCGCTCGACGAGAAGGAATACACCCTCGGCGCGGGCCAGATGGTGATCTCCGACGAAAACGGCCCGGAAAGCATCGCGGGCATCATGGGCGGTGCGGCGACCGGCTGCACCGAAGAGACCGTGGACGTGTTCCTGGAAAGCGCCTTCTGGGACCACGTGCAGATCGCCACCACGGGGCGCGCGCTGAAGATCAACTCAGACGCGCGCTACCGTTTCGAGCGCGGCGTCGATCCGGAATACACCATCGAGGGCCTGCACCGCGCCACGCAGATGATCCTCGAGCTCTGCGGCGGCGAGCCGTCGGAAGTGGTGATCGCGGGCGACGTGCCGGATCACTCCCGCGCCTACAAGCTGGACCCGGCCCGGGTACAGTCTCTGGTCGGCATGGAGATCCCGGAAAGCGACCAGCGCCAGACCCTGACCCGGCTGGGCTTCCAGCTGGAGGGCAATCTCGCGCATGTGCCGAGCTGGCGTCCGGACGTGCAGGGCGAGGCCGATCTGGTCGAAGAAGTGGCCCGCATAGCCTCGCTCACCAAGCTTGTGGGCAAGCCGCTGCGGCGGCTGACGCCTGGCATCCCCAAACCGGTGATGACCCCGCAGCAGCGCCGCCAGCAGTTGGCGCGGCGCACCTGTGCGAGCCTTGGCTACAACGAGATCGTGAGCTACACCTTCATCGACAAGCCCTCGGCGGCGCTGTTCGGCGGCGGCGATGATGCGACGATGCTGGCCAACCCGATCTCCTCGGAAATGTCGCACATGCGCCCCGACCTGCTGCCGGGCCTGTTGCAGGCGGCCGCCCGCAACCAGGCGCGCGGCTTCATGGACCTCGCGCTGTACGAGGCAGGGCCGGTGTTCCACGGCGGCGAGCCGGGCGAGCAGACGGGCCAGATTGCAGGGCTCCTGGTGGGCCGCACCGGGCCGAAGGATGTGCACGGCGCCTCGCGCGCGGTGGATCTCTATGACGCCAAGGCGGATATCGAGGCGGTGCTCGCTGCCATCGGCGCCCCTGCCAAGCTGCAGATCCTGCGCGGCGGTGCCTCCTGGTGGCACCCGGGCCGGCACGGCCGCATCTGCCTCGGCCCCAAGAAGACGCTTGGCGTCTTTGGCGAGCTGCACCCCAAGGTGCTGCGCGAGATGGGCATCAAGGGCGCGGCTGTGGCCTTCACCATCTGGCCGGAAGAAATCCCGCTGCCGCGCAAGTCTTCCGCTACACGCCCTGCGCTGCAGCAGAGCGACCTGCAGGCCGTGGAACGCGATTTTGCCTTCGTGGTGGATGAGGAAGTCGAGGCGCTGACCCTCGTCAATGCCGCCGCCGGTGCTGACAAGGCGCTGATCGAGGACGTGCGCGTTTTTGACGAGTTCATCGGCGGCTCCCTGGGCGAGGGCAAGAAGTCGCTGGCGATCACCGTGCGGCTGCAGCCGGCGGACAAGACGCTGAAGGAGAAGGACATCGAGGCGGTGAGCGAGAAGATCATCGCCAAGGTGACCAAGGCGACCGGCGGCACCTTGCGGGGGTAACGCCGGGGCCGGGACTTTGCCGAAAAGTCCTGGCACTAGTTTTCAGATGACCTTGGGCAGCGCACCCGCCGGTGCGCTGCTTTTTCCATGTCACTGTCCCGCAAAGAACTCCGCCAGCAAATCGTATACCAGCCTGATCCTGCGGCTGGTGTGCAGCTCGCGGTGGGTGGTGAGCCAGACCGGGAACAGAACCGGTTCCATCCCGGGCAGGACCCGCTCGATCCCTGGCGTGGCGCCGGCAACGCTATCCGCCATCGGAGAGATGCCGAAGCCGCGCTTAACCAGTTCCCAGGCGACCAGCCCGCTTTGGGAGCCGACGCGGAAGTTCGCTTCGGTGACACGGATACCGATTGGCGCGAAGAATTCGATCGACCGGCCAGCATCGCCAAAGCTCACGAAGTCATGGCTGCTTAGATCCGCCACCGTTTCTGGACGGCCGCGCAGGTCCAGGTAGCTGCTGGCTGCGTAGAAATGCGCGCTCGCCTCCTGTACCAGCCGGGCGATCAGCCCGGGCTGCTCAGGCCGGACGTGGCGGATCGCGATATCGGCCTCGCGCCGCATCAGGTCCCGGATATCATTGGCCGCCACCACGTCAATGGTGAGCCGCGGCGCCCGGGCGCGCAGCTGCTGAAGGACCGGCGGCAGCACATAGGCCGACATCACGTCGCTCGCGGTGATACGAACCGTTCCCTCAATGGTGCGGGACTGGCCTGTCGCGGTCAGCGCCAGCTCGCTGGCGGCGTCACCCATGCGGCGGGAATGCGCAAGCAGCTCCCGCCCCGCGTCGGTGAGCGCCAGGCTGCGGCCGAGCCGTTCGAACAGCAATACGCCCAGTTCCGCCTCCAGCGCCGCCACCTGCCGGGAAAGCGTCGGCTGGGTCAGCCGCAACTGGCGCGCCGCAGCCGAGAAGGATCCGGCCTCGGCGGTGGCAAGAAAGGCACGGATGTGGTTCCAGTCCGGGTTATCCATGCAAAAATGTATATCACCCTTCCAGAATTCGGCAATTCCCACGTGGTTCCTGCATGGCTACGCTGTCTGCACGCAAGGAGAGATGCCATGACCGCCGATGCCCGCTTCTGGAACCGGATTGCCCCGAAATACGCCAAACGTCCAATCGGGGACCAGGACGCCTACGAATACTCGCTCGAGCGCACGCGCTCTTACCTGCAAGAGGATGCAGAGGTGCTGGAGCTCGGCTGCGGGACAGGCTCTACCGCGATCGCGCTTGCGCCGGGGGTGGCGCAGATCACCGCGACGGATCTGTCGGAAGGCATGCTCGAGGTCGCGCGCGAGCGTGTGGCGGCGGCGGGAGTGCAGAACATCCGCCTCAAATGCTGCCCGGTGGAGATGGTGCCGGAGGGGCCCTTTGACACGGTGATGGCCTTCAACCTTCTGCACCTGCTGCCGGACCTCGACGCGGCGCTGGCCGGCATCGCCGCGCGGCTCAAGCCGGGCGGGTTGTTCATTTCCAAGACACCCTGCCTGGGGGAGGCCAAGGGGACCTTCAAATATATTCTGTTCCAAGTGGCGATCCCGCTGATGCGGCTGGCCGGACAGGCCCCCAGCCATGTGGACTTCCTTACTGTCCGCGCGCTGGAAGACGCGGTGCATCGCGCGGGGTTCCGCATTATCGAGACCGGGAATTACCCCGCTGCTACCCCCGGCCGCTACCTCGTCGCACGCCTTGGCTGAGAGGCCGGTTCCGGTGTTCCGGCGCCGGGTCTGCAAGGGGCCCCTTTGCATGCAGCCCTGGCGCGCTAGGTCGTGGAACGGAGGCTCCCATGTTCGACGACCGCAGCACCGCAGGCCGGCAGCTGGCAGACCGGCTCATGTCGATGCCGATGGAAAACCCGGTGGTGCTGGCGCTGCCCCGCGGCGGGGTGCCGGTGGCGCTGCCTATCGCCGAAGCGTTGAACGCACCGCTCGACCTGATCCTGGTGCGCAAGATCGGCATGCCCTCGAACCAGGAACTCGCGGCTGGCGCGCTGGCTGAAGGGGGCGATGCGCTGTTCAACGGCGCGCTCTTGAAGGCCGCGGGGCTGACACCCGCCGATTTCGCGCCCCAGGTAGCCCAGGCCAGGCAGGAGAACGCCGACCGGCGCCGCCGCTACCTTGCCGGCCGCCCGCACCAGTTGCTGCAGGGCCGCACCGTGGTGGTAGTGGATGACGGCATCGCCACCGGCGCTACCGTCTTCGCCGCCCTGCATTGGCTGAAGTCTCGCCGCCCGGGCAAGGTTATCCTGGCGGTCCCCGTCGCCGCGCCCGACGCGGTGGACGAATTGCGCCCGCTGGTAGATACTGTGGTCTGCCTGCTCAGCCCGTCCCGGTTCTGGGCGGTGGGCGCGCATTACAGGAATTTCGATCAAACCAGCGACGCGGAGGTCGCGGCCGCATTGGCCGCAGCGCCCGGCGCTGGCTCAGGAAAGGACAGACCGTGGCATTGAACGTATACCTCTCGGGAGAGATACATACCGATTGGCGTGAGCAGATCATCGACGGCGCCAAGGGGCTGGAGGTGCATTTCAGCGCGCCGGTCACCGACCATGACGCCAGCGACGACTGCGGCGTGGCCATTCTCGGCGCCGAGGAGAGCAAGTACTGGCACGACCACAAGGGCGCGATGGTGAACGCGATCCGCACCCGCAAGGGCATCGAGGAGGCCGATGTCGTGGTGGTGCGCTTCGGCGAGAAATACAAGCAGTGGAACGCGGCTTTCGACGCGGGCTATGCGGCGGCGCTCGGCAAGTCGATCATCGTGCTGAACCCGCCCGAGCACCAGCACGCGCTGAAGGAAGTGCATGCCGCGGCGCTGGCGGTAGCGGAGGAGCCTCGCCAGGTGGTGGAGATCCTCTCCTACGTTCTGACCGGCAAGCTGCCCGGCTGAGCCGCGGCCGCGCCTGCCTGCGGGCGGGCGTGGCCTTCGCCGCCATTCAGGGTTGTCTGCTGTGCGGGGGGAGGGGATCGCGCAGCAGCGGTCCCCTGCTCTCAAATGCCGGGCGGGGTGCGGCGGTAAGTCCCCGGCGCAGCAAGGCTCATTTTTTCAGAGAATCACGGATTTCCAGCAGCACGTCCAGTTCGGTCGGCCCAGCCGGGGCTTTCTCGGCCGGGGCGTGCTCTTCCTTGCGCACAACCGAGTCGCGGATCTTGTTGACCGTGCGTACCAGCAGGAAGACGACCCAGGCGATGATCAGGAAATTGATCACCGCCATCAGGAAGGCGCCGTAGGCAAAGACCGGCACGCCCGCCTCGCGCGCGGCTTCAAGGGTGTCAAAGCTGCCTTCGCTGCGCCCAAGCACCAGGAAATGGTCAGTGAAATCGACGCCGCCGGTGAACAGGCCGATCACCGGGTTCATCACGTCGTGCACCAGCGACTGCACAATGGCGGTGAAGGCGGCGCCGATGATGATGCCGACCGCCATGTCGATTACGTTGCCCTTGGCGATAAAAGCTTTGAATTCGTTCAGCATATTCCGGGTCCCTCGCTTTGCGGCGTTACTGGCCGCGCTCTGCGTTGCAGCCTAGGGCGGAGGGGCCCGGTTGCAAAGCCGCGGAGCACGTCCTGCGGGCGGGCGCGATCCGGGCGTGCTGCCGGAAGTCAGGCCAGATCGAACTCTTCGGCGTCCAGCGCCTCGTCGTCATTGGGGGCCTCCAGCGCGTCTTCGCCCAGGCTGAGCGCGGCCATCAGATCCTCTGCGGCATAGGCGTCTGCATCACTGCCGCCTGAGACGGCAGTGTCATATGCAGCCAGAAGCTCTTCCGCATCCTGGAAACCGCCCTCCGGAGCGCTGATGCGGAACTGCTCTTCGAGAGTGCCGTCAGCCGCGGAGCCATAAAAGACGATGCCTTCCAGCGCTTCCACATCGCCGCCGACTTCGTCCGACAGATAGTACGAGAGGAAATTCTCGAAGGTCGGTTCGGTGCCTTCCGGCAGCGCAGGAATGCTGTAGGGGTTGGGATCGGGCTCCTCATCAAGGATGAAGGCCCCGCCCAGGGGATCGCCGGTTTCAGAAAAAACCTCTCCGAAGAAAACCTTTTCGTAGGTGGGGTCTTGCGGCTCTTCCGGCTCTTCCGGGTCCTCGGGCTCCTCCGGGTTGCTGCTGACCGCCTTGATCGAGCCTGCATCGGTGGTCGTCGAAGTGGCGCGGATGCCAAAGACATCGACCACATCCAGGCTGCCGATATCCAGCGAAACCGTCAGTGTATCGCCGGTTTCCACATAGGTCTCCTTATCAGCGCCTTCCCGGCCGAGGCCGGGACGGCTGAGCTCCACCGCCGAATCCCATTGCACATCTTCGCCACCAAGCCTGGCGCCGTTCATGTTGAGCGGTCCGCGGAGGGATTCACTGGGACCGGAAAAGTCGTCGTCACCGAGATAGATGGCATTCACATCCATGGCGCCTTCAGTGACAGCTATATCGGCAAAGAATTGGCCGGCTTCTTCGTAAACAGTAACGGTGTAGGACAGCCCTTCCGCTTCATAGGTAAAAACTTTCGAACTTACAGGCATCAGCTATGCTTTCCACTCTTGACCGGCGCAGGAGATGCAGCTTTGCCATGCCGGCCGAAGTGTTCCAGACAAGCCACAGATCAGCAGCGTGCCGGACGTCACGCACGAGATCGCGGCAGCGCCTATATTTTTGACAAAATTTTCATTAACAGAAAGTGGGTTGTGCGAAAACAATCGTTGCCAATTGTCTCTGCACGGTGAACGGCATTATGAAACGCAGCGGCCGGGGCACGACAGACGGCAGGCGTGTCAAAAGAAAAGCCCCGCCAATTAAGCGGGGCTTTAGCTGGGTTCCGGTCAGGCTCGTTGCTGCCGGCAAGGGTGGCCGTTAGTGCTTCAGCGCCAGGCTGGGCGAAAGCACGTCGATCCCCAGCGCCTTGCCCACCGCGTAGTAGGTCAGCTGCCCGGCATGCACGTTGAGCCCGTTCAGCAGGTGCGGGTCGTCCTCGCAAGCCTTGCGCCAGCCCTTGTCCGCCAGGTTCAGCAGGAACGGCAGGGTGGCGTTGCCCAGAGCCTGGGTCGAGGTGCGGGCGACCGCGCCGGGCATGTTTGCGACGCAGTAGTGCATGATGCCGTCGACTTCGTAGATCGGCTCGGCATGGGTGGTCGCCTTGGAGGTCTCGAAGCAGCCCCCTTGGTCGATCGCCACGTCGACCAGTGCCGCGCCGGGCTTCATTTCCGACAGCTGCTCGCGCGAGATCAGCTTGGGCGCGGCGGCGCCGGGGATCAGCACCGCGCCGATCACCATGTCGGCCTCGCGCACCAGCTCGGCGGTGGCGCCTGCGGTGGAGTACTGGTTCTTGAAGGTGCCGCCGAAGACGTCGTCGAGGTACTTCAGCCGGTTCAGCGAGCGGTCCAGCACAGTCACATCCGCACCCATGCCCGCAGCGATCTTGGCCGCGTGGGTGCCGACGACGCCGCCGCCGATGACCACTACCCTGGCTGGCGCCACGCCGGGCACGCCGCCCATCAGCACGCCGCGGCCGCCGTTCGCCTTCTGCAGCGTCCAGGCGCCGACCTGCGGTGCCAGACGGCCTGCCACTTCCGACATCGGTGCGAGCAGCGGCAGCCCGCCGCGGTCGTCAGTGACAGTCTCATAGGCAATGGCGGTGCAGCCCGATTCCAGCAGATCCTTAGTCTGCTCCGGGTCCGGCGCCAGATGCAGATAGGTGAACAACAGCTGCCCCTCGCGCAGCATCTGGCGCTCCACCGCCTGCGGTTCCTTCACCTTCACGATCATGTCGGCGCCGGCAAAGATCTCCTCGGCTGTGTCCAGGATCACCGCACCGGCGGCAGCGTAATCTTCGTCGGTGAAGCCGGCGCCGGCCCCGGCGCCTTTCTGAATGACGACCTCATGGCCGTGGGCCACCGCCTCGCGGGCGGCATCGGGGGTCATGCCGACGCGGAATTCCTGCGGCTTGATCTCGGTGGGGCATCCGATTTTCATGGAATCTCTCCTCCATATGCTCTGTTCTGATAATGCCCCAGGTGCGACAAAATGTGCTGCTTTTAACGGCGGAAATAAAACATGCCATTCGAAGGATCTTCGACTATACCACCCGAACGCAGCAAGGATCTTCGCGAAATGGCTTTAGATGAAACGGATCGTCGCATACTCTCGGTGTTGCAGAAGCAAGGCCGCATCTCCAACGCCGACCTTTCGGAGCGGGTAAATCTGTCGGCATCGGCTTGCCACCGCCGGGTGCAGCGGCTGGAGGCGGATGGCTATATCCGCAACTACGTAGCCCTTCTCGACGCCCGCAAGATGAACGTTCCTGCGACCATCTTCGTCGAGATTACCCTGCAAGGCCAGGCCGACGAGCTGCTCGATGCGTTTGAACGCGCGGTGGCGCTGATCCCGGATGTGCTGGAGTGCCACCTGATGGCGGGCACGGCGGACTACATCCTGAAGGTGGTCGCCGAAAACACCGAGGACTTCGCCCGCATCCACCGCCAGCATCTGGCGCGGCTGCCGGGAGTGGCGCAGATGCAGTCGAGCTTTGCCCTGCGCACGGTCTTCAAGACCACAGCGCTGCCGGTCTGAGTAGCCCCCGGACTGTCCTTCGGGCCGCTTCGTGCATCACCAGCTTCTTCGCACAGCCAGCCAGTGCGGCGGCGGTTTCCCCCGCTCAGCCGCCTTTTGCGCTTGAAAGCGGCCCGGATTTCCGCTTGCCTAGGGTGAGCCTGCCGCGCCCGGACAGGCGCGATATGGACCTGCGCCGCCTTCCGGTGCCGCTCAGATTTGCGCCCCCGCGGCACAGGCTGGCACAATAGTATTACACGCCGCTGTCATAAGGCGGGGACGCGCGAACGGGGCTTCCCGCCTGTCGCGCCAAGCCCTCCGCAAGCCGCCCGCCGCAGGGCAGCGAGCCTGAGACCCGGCCACAATGACATAGCGACGACAACAAGGAGCCTCCCCGTGACCCGCGAAACCGAAACCGCATCCCTGGACTGGCTGGAAGCGGAGCTGCAGGACACGCTGGACGAGGACATCGAGATCGAGTTTGCTGAGCCGATGCTGAGCCAGGAGATCCGCAAGATCTACCGCGCCCAGCACCCCGAGATGCTCGACCGCGAAGTCTATTTCCGCAATCTGCTGCGGCTCCAGGCCGAGCTCATCAAGGTGCAGGACTGGGTGCAGCACACCGGCGCCAAGGTCTGTATCCTGTTCGAGGGCCGCGATGCCGCGGGCAAGGGCGGGGTGATCAAGCGCATCACCCAGCGGCTGGACCCGCGGGTGGCCAGGGTGGTGGCGCTGCCCGCCCCGAACCGGCGCGAACAAAGCCAGTGGTATTTCCAGCGCTATGTTCCGCACCTGCCCGCAGGCGGCGAAATCGTTCTCTTCGACCGCTCCTGGTACAACCGTGCGGGCGTCGAACGGGTGATGGGCTTTGCCACCGAGGACCAGGTCGAGCAGTTCTTCCAGGACGTTCCCGAATTCGAGCGGATGCTGGTGCGCTCGGGCATCATCCTGCTGAAATACTGGTTCTCGATCTCCGACGAGGAGCAGCAGCTGCGGTTCATGATGCGCATTCACGATCCGATGAAACAGTGGAAGCTGAGCGCGATGGATCTGGAAAGCCGGATCCGCTGGGAGCAGTACACGAAGGCGAAGGAGGCGATGTTCCGCCGCACCAACATCCCAGAGGCGCCTTGGTACATCGTCGAGGGCAACGACAAGAAGCGCGAGCGGCTGAACTGTATCGAGCACCTGCTGACCAAGATCCCCTACGAGGAGGTGCCGGGCGAGAAGGTCACGCTGCCTGACCGGGAGTACAACCCGGACTATGAGCGCCAGGTGCTGCCGGACGAACTCTACGTGCCGAAGATCTACTGACGCGGGACCGCCACCCTGCCACCGCGCACCGCAGGTGTGAGCCCCGGCCGCAGTTTTCTTCAGGCTAGGCGCTTGACCGGCAAGGCTGATTGCCGCTGCGAGGACAGATCGTCAGCCACGCCCCGATGGATCGCCCCGCCCGGGCCGGGTCTGGGCGGCGTTCAAACTTTTCGTGAACGCAATTTGAATTGCGAAGGGCGCGCCGCACCTGGCGCGCCCTTTTCTGTGATGTCGGGCGGGGTATTGCCGCCTCAGAACAGGAAGTCGTTAGCCTGCAAATCCGTGGCAGCGATGCCGGGCAGCAGCAGACTATTGCCGTTCACGTCCGAAATCTCCAGCCCGGCGCTGGTCTGGCGGCTGTGGTTTGCCACCAGGTCGGCGAAGCCGCTGATGCCGTCCGCCGCGGCAAGGTCGATTTGCTCCCCTGCGGTGCGGGGGTTGAAGTCTGTGACCGTGTCATCGCCGCTGCTGAACACGAAGAGGTCGCCGCCGCCGCCTCCGGTCAGCATGTCGTTGCCGTTACCGCCGTCCAGCGTGTCATCGCCGCGGCCACCCCACAGCTCGTCCCGGTGGCGCCCGCCTTGCAGCTCATCCTCGCCCGCGCGGCCGCGCAGAGTATCGCGCCCGCCGTTGCCGCTGAGGCTGTCGGCGGCCCCGCTGCCGGTCAGCCGGTCGTTTCCCTTGAGGCCGCGCAGGTTGCCGGCGGTGTCCAGCTCCAGCACATCGTTGCCGCTGGTCGGCTGGGCCGCGGCACTGCCGCTGCTGTTGCCGCCACTGCCGCTGCCGCCGGTATCAAGCTGCACTGGGGCGCCAGTGCTGGCGAAGTTCTGGGTCACCATCACTGCGTCCCAGCCGTTGAAACTGCCTTGTTCGACGCCGATACCGACGACCTCGGCACTGGGGCTGAGAATATTGGCGCGGTGTCCCGGGCTGTTCATCAGCGATTCGTGCAGGCCGGCGACATCATCGCTCAGCCCGCTGCTGCCGCGTTCGCTCTGCCAGGCGATATTTTCCGCCCAGCTGTAGCCGCCGGAGAACTGGAAGCCCGCGTCGGCCATCCGCTCGCCCGCGCTCGAGCCTCCCGCGCCGGTATGCGAGAACACGTCCTGCTGCAGCATCCATTCGCTGTGATCTTCGGCCGAATCGTTGAGCCTCAGCTCCAGCTGCAGCGGGTCCAGCCCGCGCGTGGTCCGCTCTTCGTTGATGAGGTCGAGCATCTGCCGCTCGAATGCGTCTGCCTGAGACATTAAGGGTTCCTGCTCCGTTAAGTTGCCGTCGATGCGGCGATGGGCAAGGGGCTACCGCAATCTGGCAATGGGAACAGGCCGCTAGAGCGTGACGGGCAGTTTGCGGCAAGGCTCTGCCCGTATGCCGCATGACGGTACGCGGATTCCCGCGCGCGGCCCGGCCGGAGGGCGCAGGCGGCTCATGAAGATGCACTGGGGCAGATGCCTATGCGGCGCGGCCGACAGGACCGCCGCAGCGTTCCCAAGCGGCTATGCGGAAGCCGGACATGGGCTGCAAGAAAGACCAGCAGATTCAGGGGGGGCGGGAAAGGCAAGCGCCGCAGCTCCGGGGGGGCGGAGGCTGCGGCGCCGCTTCGGCAAGGGGACAACCCGGAGCCAGGGTAGTCTTGCTTGCAGGGATCAAGACAGGCGCCTGTGTCAGTGGGGGGACGCTGCCAGCTCCGGGTCATTTTCGCCGGGTGTTCCACTTCCGGCGGGCGGGGTAATGGTTAGGGAAACGCATCAGACTCGCCCCGCCGAATTCACGTTACACCAGAATTCAATGCGTGAATACACCTTATAAGTGTGTTGATAAAGTTTTTGCGATTTTTCCGCTGCCGTTATCAGGCCGCTCTCCCGGTTCGCAATTGGGGGCAAAAACGACGAACCCCCGGGCAAGGCCTCGGGGGTTGTCTGAACTTATGTCGGCTGATGCAAGCACCGGCCTTAGTGCTGTCCAAAGCTGGAGAGCAAGATCCGCGGGCAAACCGCCATGGCGCCCCGCCAGGGCACCGGGCGTTCCGCCAGCTTAGAGCAGACCTTCGCGCTGGGCTTTCTTGCGTGCCAGTTTACGGGCACGGCGAATCGCTTCAGCTTTCTCGCGCGCTTTCTTCTCGGACGGTTTCTCGAAATGTTGCTTGAGCTTCATTTCACGGAACACGCCTTCGCGCTGCAGCTTCTTCTTCAGGGCACGGAGCGCCTGATCGACATTGTTGTCGCGAACACTAACCTGCATGTGGTTGTCACCACCTTTCTAAGTTTGAGTTGCAAGGAAATTGCAGGAGGTGGCCGTATAGCAAAGCGTCCCTATTTTGTCTAGTAGGGGATGAACCGCAACCGCAGGAGGTATCCATGAGCCTGGAACACGAAGTTGAGCAGGAGCACGTGAAGGACCGGCTGCTGGACGCGGCCCTGCTGCATGTGCCCTTCGACGGCTGGACCGAGACCACCTTCCGCGCTGCTGCACAGGACGCCGGCGTGCCCGAGCCGCTGGCCCGCGCTGTCTGCCCGCGCGGAGCGGTGGATCTGGCGCTGGCCTATCACGCCCGCGGCGATGCGAAAATGCTCAAGCGGCTGGCCGAAGCGGACCTCACCGGCATGCGCTTCCGCGACAAGGTGGCGGCGGCGGTACGCTACCGGATCGAGGCGGTCGACGACAAGGAGGCGGTGCGCCGCGGCACTACGCTGTTCTCGCTCCCGCAATATGCCGGCGACGGGGTGCGCGCCATCTGGGGCACCTGCGATGCGATCTGGGACGCGCTGGGGGACAGTTCAGACGATCTCAACTGGTACACCAAACGCGCCTCGCTCGCCGGGGTCTACACCGCCACCGTGCTCTACTGGCTGGGCGACGACAGCCTGGAGCACCAGGCGACCTGGGATTTCCTCGATCGGCGGATCGCCAACGTGATGGAGTTCGAGAAGCTCAAGGCGGATTTGCAGAACAATCCGCTGCTGAAACCGCTGCTGGCAGGGCCGAACTGGCTCGCAGGGCAGTTCAGGCCGCCCAAGGACCGTGACGACTTGCCCGGTTCGATGCGCCCGCGGCGATAGCAGCGACCGGACGCCCGGCGGGCGGCGGCGGCCTGGCCGCGGGCGGATATGCTCCGCATAGGCGGCCGGCTGCGGCGCCTTTGCTGTTTCCGGCTGCAGGGCCGGATGCTAGGCAGGTCCGGAAGCAGGAGGAGCACCCCATGACCGAGACGATGCGCGCCGTTGAAATCACCCGGGCCGGCGGGCCCGAGGTGCTGCAAGTGACCAGCCGCCCGCGGCCCGAACCCGGCCACGGGCAAGTGCTGATCAAAATCGCCTATGCCGGCGTCAACCGCCCCGACGCGCTGCAGCGCGCGGGCGCCTATGACCCGCCAAAGGGCGCAAGCGATCTGCCGGGGCTGGAGGCAGCGGGGGAGATTGTGGCGGTGGGCGCGGGCGTCAGCGGGTTTTCCGTGGGCAGCCGTGTTTGCGCACTGCTGCCCGGCGGGGGGTATGCCGAATACGCCGTCACCCCTGCGGCGCATTGCCTGCCGGTGCCTGAGGGGCTCAGCCTGAAACAGGCCGCCTGCCTGCCGGAGACCTTCTTTACCGTTTGGTCCAACGTCTTCACCCGCGGCGGTCTTCAAGCCGGGGAACGTTTCCTGGTGCATGGCGGCTCGTCAGGCATCGGTACCACCGCGATCCAGCTCGCAAGCGCCTTTGGCGCACGGGTCTTCACCACCGCCGGCTCAGGTGAGAAATGCGCCGCTTGCCTGAAACTTGGCGCGGAGCGCGCGATCAACTACCGCGAGGAAGACTTCGTCGAGGTGCTGAAGGCCGAAGGCGGCGCCAACCTGATTCTCGACATGGTGGGCGGCGATTACATCCCGCGCAATATCCGGGCCCTCGCCGATGAGGGGCGCATGGTTCACATCGCCTTCCTCTCCGGTCCCAAGGCGGAGCTGAACTTCGCCCAGATCATGGCCCGCCGCCTGACCGTGACCGGCTCCACCCTGCGCCCGCAAAGCGACCTTGCCAAAGCGCGCATTGCCGACGACCTGCGCGAAAAGGTCTGGCCGCTGATCGAGGCAGGCCAGGTCGCGCCGGTGATGGACAGCAGCTTCCCACTGGAAGAGGCCGCGGCGGCGCATGCGCGGATGGAGAGTTCGGGCCATATTGGCAAGATCGTGCTTGAGGTGGGAGGCGAACCGGCCGCCTGACGCGGCCTTCGCTTCATCGGGGAGAGCCCCAACGAAAGCGGGCCGGCAGCGCTGCCGGCCCGTTACCGGTTTTTTCCCGGGGGCTTCGCCCTCAGGCGGCTACAGCACCGCGCGCCGGTAAAGGTGCCAGGTCGCGTGTCCCAGCACCGGCACCACGATGATCAGCCCGGCCAGGAATGGGATCGCTCCCACCACCAGCGCCGTGCCCACAATGACGCCCCAGGTCAGGCAGACCAGCGGGCTCTTGCGGATGACCTTCAGAGAGGTCGCCACCGCCACTGGCAGGCCGACATGGCGGTCCAGGAGCAGCGGGAAGGAGACCAGGCTCATCGCCAGCGCGGCAAAGGCAAACACGGCGCCTACCGCCCCGCCGGTGATCGCCATGATCCAGCCCTCGCGGGTGGTGATCACGTCAGTCACGAACCCCATGATCGAAGCCGGCGGCTCCGGTCCCAGGGTCCGGCTGTAGATCATGTCAGCCGCCACCAGCCAAGCAATGAACAGCGCGGCGAGGTAGAACCCCAGCACCAGGATGGCGCCGAAGGCGGGCGAGCGCAGGACCGCCAGCGCATCCAGCCAGCGCGGCTCGAAACCGGCCTCGCGGCGGGATGACATCTCGTACAGTCCGACCGCCGCCACCGGCCCCAGGATCGCAAACCCCATAATCATGGGCACAATCAGCGGCAGGAGGTTCATCGACAGGGTCATCACCACCAGCGCAATGCCGATGAGCGGATAGAACAGCACCAAAAAGATCGCGTCGCTGCGGCAGGCGGCGAAGTCCTCCAGCCCGGCGGCGAGCGCATGCAGGATGTCTTCCATGTCCAGTTTGCGCGCCACGGGCATTTCGCGGACCTTGCTGCTGCCCAGCTGGTCGACCGTCTGGCCCAGGTGCTCCCGGGTGATCCCCGCGCTTTGCAGCAGCCAGCTGAGCGGGTTACCAATTGTCTTCGCCATGCACAGATACCTCCTCACAAACACTACAGAAGTGCCGTTCTGGCGAGGCCGGTTGCGGCACGTAGCGTAATAATAGCACAAATCCGGGCAAAGTGTGCTTCATGGGCCATTTAATGCGGTTCGAGGGGGGGCAGTGCCTTGCGGCGCCAGTCTCCGGCGGGAGTCTTCAGGGAGGGTGGCTTCGTAGGCGGCGCTGCCGGTCCTAACGGATCGGTGCCAAGCGGGCATCCTTCAAGCTGCAATCCCGGCTCGCATCCGCCCCGCAGGCCACCGGGTCAAGCGCCTTCGTGAGGCAGATCCGTGCTTCCTGGATGGCGCCACTGCGGCAGGTGATGGTAACCCCTTCGGCGCTGAGCGCGGGGTTGGCCTCCAGAAAGGCTTCCTCCACCACTGCCGCGGGCAGGGTCACCGGCCGCTCCAGGCGGCGGAACACCTCCGGGCGGCGGATTTTCCCGTAGGCTTCGCGGGAGAGGGCGAAATACTCTTCCGCCTCCAGCCCCGAGCAGGTGCCGTGCTTCTTCCACTGGTGCCAGGCCAGGCCGCCGCTGCCCATGATGTCCGCCATCGCCGCCGTCATCGCCCGGCTGGGCGGCCGCGCGGTGCTGCGGCAGTAGCTGGGCCAGCCGCGTTCGTTCTGCGGCCAGAGCCCGTGCAGGGTCCAGCCGAAATCGTGGCGCGCATCGCATTGTTCAGCCCCGCGCGCATCGCCCTCGTGCGCGCACCAGTTCGGCGACCAGCTTAACGCCAGCACGTAATAAGCGAACTCCCCGGCCGTCTCGCCCTCTGCCGCAGCCGCGCCGGCAAGTGCCGCAAGTGCTGCCGCCAGCGCCAGAAACAGTTTGCGCATTGGCCTCTTTCCTTATGTGTCCAAGCCGACTATATAGGCGGGAAGTTCCCCGACAACGGAAACCAGACCCCGAAAGCCGGGGCAGCCTTATCCAGGCGGCGGGGAAGATGTGTTTTAAGGAGATGAGCGCATGGCAAAACCGTTGATGGCCAAGGCGACCGCCGTGTGGCTGGTGGACAATACCACGATCAGCTTCAAGCAGATCGCTGATTTCGTGGGCATGCACGAGCTGGAGATTCAGGGAATCGCCGACGGCGAGGTGGCTGCGGGTGTGAAGGGCTTCGACCCGGTCGCGAACAACCAGCTGACCCAGGAAGAGATCGACAAAGCCGAGGCCAACCCGCTGCACAAGCTGAAGCTGAAGTTCAACCCGGCCGCCGCCGGCGAGGAAAAGCGCCGCGGCCCGCGCTACACCCCGCTCAGCAAGCGCCAGGACCGGCCGAACTCGATCCTCTGGCTGGTGAAGTTCCACCCCGAGCTCAGCGACGGCCAGATCGCCAAGCTGGTCGGCACCACCAAGCCGACGATCCAGTCGATCCGCGAGCGCACCCATTGGAACATTGCCAACATGCAGCCGATCGATCCGGTGGCGCTGGGCCTGTGCAAACAGACCGAGCTTGACGCCGCAGTTCAGAAGGCGGCCGCGAAGAAAGCCGCCGAAGGCGGCGTGATGAGCGACGACGAGCGCCGCAAGCTGGTCTCCACCGAGCAGTCGCTGGAGATGGAAGCCGAGCCCAAGATTCCCTCCGCCATCGAGGGTCTGGAAAGCTTTACCCTCGGCGGCGGGCGCAGAGAGGAAGCGAAGGAAGAAGAGCCGCTCGATGCCGACAGCTTCTTCAACCTGCCTTCCGGCGGCAGTGATGAGGACGACGAGGACGAGGATACCAGCCAGCGCTGACATCTCCGCGCGGTCCCTCCTTTTGGGCCTTAACGGGCCCGGCGCAGGCGCGGGACGGCAGCAAGCTGTTTAAAATCTCTTAAAAAGCCGCAGATCCTGTGCTCAGGGCCTGCGGCTTTTTATGTTAGCCTGCGGGAGCGGAGCCGGGTTTTCAGGTATCCGCCTGCGCCCTGGGCGCTGCAGGCTGGTTCTGGCTGCCGGGTTCCGGGCGGCTGCAACCGGCGCCCGCCTCCGGAAAAAGCACAGCCGGAGGCGCTGGCGGCGCGGCATGGCGTATCTGTTTTTGTGAGTTGCCAGCTGGCGGCCGGGGCCCGTCCAGCCGGGGGGATGGCAGGAGTGTCACCATGGTATGCGTCTTGGCGCCTGCAGCGGATGCCCGCTGCGGAACGGATCGCGG
Source organism: Cribrihabitans neustonicus (assembly GCF_048820895.1). Classification (NCBI taxonomy): domain Bacteria; kingdom Pseudomonadati; phylum Pseudomonadota; class Alphaproteobacteria; order Rhodobacterales; family Paracoccaceae; genus Cribrihabitans; species Cribrihabitans neustonicus. Next base: position 56,317 of record NZ_JBMERQ010000007.1, on the reverse strand, counting down.
CAGCCTTGCAGGAATGCCGGATCTGCAGTTTCCCCAAGCTTTGGCAGAGCGGCTTGCCCGGCTTCTTGGGGCCGATCTGGTGGCGGTGGCGGAGTGCAGCGGCCCGGGCCGGATGCGGGTGGCCGCGGGGTGCTTCGATGGGCTGCCGCTGGAAGATCTCGACTACGAGAATCGTTTTTCCCCTTGCCGTGAGGTGATGCGGACCGCGTGCGCGCTGGAGCTGCCAGGCGGGGTGCAGCAGCGGTTCCCGCAGGATGCAATGCTGCGGGCCGAGGGGATCCAGAGCTACGCGGGCGTGCCGCTGATCCTGCCCGCGGGCGGCGTGGCCGGGGTTCTGCACGCAGCCTGGCGCCGCGAAACCGGCCCCGTGCTCACCGCACGCGCGCTGGCGGCGATGCAGCCTTTCGCGGCGAGACTGGCAGCCGGGCTGGCCGCACAGCGCGGAGGTGCCGCGCTGGCCAGTCTCGCCCGCGGCTCCGGCGGCGGCCCGCAGACCGCGCTGCGGTGGCTGGCGGGGGAGCTGCAAGCCGCCTCCGGTGCCCGCGCTGTGCTGATCGCGGGTGCGGTGCCGGGAGGGGCCGGGCATTTGCAGGTTCTCGCCTGCTGCCTTGATGGGGCGCCGCAGCCCGCGGTTGAAGGCGGCGCGCTGCCTCGGGAGCTGGCAACCCGCCCGCCAGGCGCCTTGCGGGCGCCGCTGCCGGAGCTGCTCGCTGCCTCCAGCACTGCGGAGAGCGGGGACGTGTTGGCGTTGGCCTCTCGCCGCAGCCATACATTGCGTGATCGGCGCGGCGCCCCGGAGGGCTGTTTCCTGCTGATGAGTGAGGCGCCGTTGCCGCCTATGGCGGCCGGGCTGGAAGCGGCTTTCGCCGCCCAGATCCAGCGCGAGTTGCGCCGCCTCAGCGCCCGAAGGCTGCGGCACCAGCGGCGGCAGGCGCGCGAGCAGTCGGAAAGGAGCGCAAGCCTCGTCCGGCTGGCGGGCGGGATTTCGCACGCGTTCGACAATCTCCTTGCGGCCATGCAGAGCCAGACCGAGCTGGCGTTGGGGCACTTCGGGGAAGCGGCCGGCTGCCACCCCGCCGCGGCGCACGTGCGGCGGCTGGAACAGGAAGTGCGCGCTTCGGCGGCGTTTTTGGGCCCGCTTCGGGATTATGCCGGTACCGCCGGGGCTCAGGCGCTTTGCGATCTCAGCACCGAAGCGCAGGCTGCTGCCGGAATGATGGGCAAGGCGGCAGCGGGGCTGCTGCAATCGGACCTGAGCGTGGCGCCTCTGCCCCTGCGGGGCGACGCGGCCGCGCTGCGCCGGCTGGTGCTGTACCTTTTGCAGAACGCCTTGGAAGCCCTTCCCGCGGACGCGGAAGGGCGTGCCACTGGCTCTATCAGGCTGTCCACCGCCCGCGCGGCTCCCAGCGCATTCGACCGCGCCGCCATGCTGAACGGCAGTCATCTGCCGCAAGGCCCCTGCGCCGCGCTGGAGGTGCGCGACAGCGGGACCGGCATGTCGGCCGAGATCCGGGCGCGGATCTTCGATCCCTTCTTTTCCACGCAGCCCGGCCGGCATGGGCTGGGCCTGGCGGCTGCGCTTGGCACCCTGCGCCGCCATGGCGGCGCCGCAGCGGTGGAAAGCGCTGTGGGAAAGGGCAGCTGCTTCCGGCTTTATTTCCCTCTGGCTGAACCCGCCGCCCGCGGCGCGGCCGCCGCCAGGGCCGCGCACCCTCCGGCCGGCCCCGGGCAGCGGCGCATCCTTGTGGTTGATGACGAGGATACCGTCTGCCGTGCCGTGGCGGGGCTGCTGCGGCTCAAGGGCTGCGCGGTGGAGCTGGCGGATGGCCATGCGGCGGCGCTGGAGGTGCTGCGCCGCGGCGCCCCGCTCAGCGGGGCGGTGATCGACATGAACCTGCCGGGCCGCTGCGGCTGGGAAACCCTCGCCGCGCTGCGGGCGCTGCAGCCAGGCCTGCCTTGCGTTATGATGAGCGGCTTCGCCGTCAGTGCAGCCGCGGCCGGCTATCCGGATCTCTCAGGAGTCGAGGTGCTGGCCAAACCCTTCTGTAAGGAACAGCTCTACCGCGCGGTGCTGCGCTGACCGGGCGGGACGGCCCGCTGGGGTTTGCGGGGACCTTGGAAAAAGCACGCTTTCCCGGCCAAAGTTCCGCCGGAATTTTACTTCCTCCCGTGCCGTCAGATTTCCTTGCGCGCCCTCAGCGCGGCCGAGATTGTGCCGTCGTCGAGATAGTCCAGCTCGCCGCCGATCGGCACTCCTTGAGCCAGGGAGGTGAGCCGGACCTGGCCCTGCAGCTGGTCGGCGATGTAATGCGCCGTGGTCTGGCCCTCGATGGTAGCATTGAGCGCAAGAATCACCTCGCGCACCGCCTCGGCGCCGACCCGGTCCACCAGCCGCGGAATGCGCAGCTCTTCTGGCCCGATTGCATCCAGCGCCGACAGCGTGCCGCCGAGCACGTGGTAGCGGCCCTTGAACACGCCTGCGCGCTCCATCGCCCAGAGGTCGGCGACATCCTCCACCACGCACAATTCGCCATTGGCGCGCGCTTCGTCCTGGCAGATCGGGCAGATGTCATCGGTGCCCACGTTGCCGCAGTTCAGGCACTCGCGGGCGCTGGCGGCGACTTCTCCCATCACGTCAGCCAGCGGCGTCAGCAGGAGCGCGCGCTTGCGGATCAGGTGCAGAACCGCCCGGCGCGCCGAGCGCGGCCCCAGCCCCGGCAGTTTCGCCATCAGGGCTATCAGCGTCTCGATTTCGCCGGTGGGGTTGTCGTTCATCGCTCAAGACCTTTCCTTGCCGTTTCATATAGGAGGGCCGGGGCGGGGGAGCGCAAGGCCGGGGCGGTAAAATGTCCGGGGTTTGTTTGCCGCGGGCGGGCGCGCCGAACGGCGGACAGAGAAAAGGCGGCCCGCGGCCGCCTCATCCGTTGCACCTGCCGTGAGCGGGCTTCAGAACGGCAGCTTGATGTCCTTTGGCAGGCCCATGCTTTCGGTCAGTTTGGTCATCTCTTCCTGTGCTTTTTCCGCCGCCTTGGCCTGGGCGTCCTTGATCGCGGCGAGGATCAGGTCCTCGACCACTTCCTTGTCGTCGCCGTTGAAGATCGACGGGTCGATGTCCAGCGCCTTCAATTCGCCCTTGGCCGAGGCGGTGGCCTTCACCAGCCCGGTGCCCGCTTCGCCGGTGACCAGAACGTTGTGCAGCTCTTCCTGCATTTCCGCCATCTTGGTCTGCAGCTCCTGCGCCGATTTCATCATCTTGGCCATGTCGCCAAGACCGCCGAGGCCTTTGAACATCTGTCTTCTCCTAGGATTCCGGTTTGCAGCGTAGATACGGGCGCCACCGGCCTCAGACAAGGGGCGAGACCGGGGCAGGGTGGGTTTTCCGCAGGCTCAGGCCCGGCGCTCAAAGGCGCTCAGCCGTCCTCGAACGGGTCCCACTCGTCTTCGACTTCGGGCAGCGCTTCGGCGGCGGCGCCGGCGGCGATCTCCTCGGCGGTGCGGATCTGCTTAATCCTGGCGTTGGGAAAGGTCTCCAGCACCGCCTGCACCAGCGGATGCGCGGTGGCTTTCTGGCGCAGGGCGTTTTCCTCGGCGTCGCGCACCTCGGCGATGGTCGGCGCGTCGCCATCGGGGGCGATGGTCACCACCCAGCGGCTGCCGGTCCAGTTCTGCAGCGCGGTGCCCAGACGCGCGGCGAGGTCGCGCGGCGCCTGCGCAGCGGGGGTGAACTCGATCCGGCCGGGCTGGTAGGCGACCAGCCGCACTCCGGTTTCCACCTCCACCAGCAGCTTCACGTCGCGGTTCGTGCGGATCAGTTCGACCACATGCTCGAACGAGGGGTAGCGCGCCAGGGCCGGGCTGGTGCGGGGCGCTAGCGCCGCCGCCTGTCCCGCACCGCCTGCGGAGGCCGTGGTCTGGCCCGATCCGGCCCCATAAGGTGCGCCCTGCGGCGGGGCCGAGGCGTAAGCCGAGGCACCGCCTCCCCCGCCCGCCGCAGGCCCGCCCATGCTCTGAATGGGGCTGCCGCCAGTGCCGCCGGGCCCGCCATTCGGGGGCGGCGCAGGCGTGTCCTGCAGCTTGCGGATCAATTCCTCGGGGGAGGGCAGGTCGGCCACATGGGTAAGCCGGATCACCGCCATCTCGGCGGCCATCATGGCATTTGGCGCCGCCGCCACCTCCTCCAGCGCCTTCAGCAGCATCTGCCACATCCGGGTCAGCACGCGCATCGGCAGGTTCTGGGCCATCGCCTGGCCGCGTGCGCGCTCGTCGGGACTGACGGTGGGGTCCTCGGCGGCTTCCGGCGTGATCTTCACCACCGAAACCCAATGGGTGATCTCGGCCAGGTCGCGCAGCACTGCAAGCGGGTCGGCGCCCTCGGCATACTGGCCGGAAAGCTCGGTGAGCGCTCCCGCCGCATCGCCCTTCAGGATCATGTCCATCAGGTCGAGCACCCGGCCGCGGTCAGCGAGCCCCAGCATGGCGCGCACCTGGTCCGCCGTGGTCTCTCCGGCACCGTGCGAAATCGCCTGATCGAGCAGCGAGGTCGCATCGCGGGCAGAGCCTTCGGCGGCGCGGGTGATCAGCGCCAGTGCGTCATCGGCGATCTCCGCGCCCTCGGCAGTGGCAATCCGGCGCAGCAGAGAGATCATCACCTCCGGCTCGATCCGGCGCAGGTCGAAGCGCTGGCAGCGCGACAGCACGGTGACCGGCACCTTGCGGATCTCGGTGGTGGCGAAGATGAACTTCACATGCGCGGGGGGTTCTTCAAGCGTCTTCAAGAGCGCGTTGAACGCGGAGGTGCTGAGCATGTGCACCTCGTCGATGATGTAGATCTTGTAGCGCGCCGAGGCCGCGCGGTACTGCACCGAATCGATGATCTCGCGGATGTCGTTCACGCCCGTGCGCGAGGCCGCGTCCATCTCCATCACGTCGACATGGCGGCCCTCCATGATCGCCACGCAGTGCTCGCACTTGCCGCAAGGTTCGGTGGTGGGGCCGCCCTGGCCGTCCGCGCCGATGCAGTTCATGCCCTTGGCGATGATCCGCGCCGTGGTGGTCTTCCCGGTGCCGCGGATGCCGGTCATGATGAAGGCCTGGGCGATGCGGTCGGCGGCAAAGGCGTTCTTCAGCGTGCGCACCATTGCGTCCTGGCCGACCAGGTCGGCAAAGGTCTCGGGCCGGTACTTGCGGGCCAGGACCTGATAGGGGGATTGGCCGGGGCCGCCGGGGCCGCCGGGGCCGCCGGGGCTGCCGGGGACGGTGCTGGGGGTGTCGCTCATGATGTCTCGTGCCGGATTCGGAAGAGGCGGCGGGGCCGCGTTGCGGGCAACGTAAGGAAGCGCGGCGGCTTCGTCCACCGCGGAAGGGGGCGCCCACGGGCGGCGCGGGCCGGGCCTGCGCCAAAAGGCTTGGGCGGGCAGCGCTTTCGCGGCTAGGCTGATTGCGGCGGCCCCTCGTTTGCGGGGGGGCGGGCAGCAGCGGGGGTGCGTCATGGCCAGGGAGATTCCCGGCAGGTCTGAGCCGGGGCAGCAGGAGACGGAACGCCGGGCAGCGGAACCGCAGCCCGCGGCCGAGGCTGCCGCCGGGCTCGCGATCCACGCGCTGCACGTCGCGCAGGGCACGCTCGCGCTGTGCCCGCTGCCCGGCGCCAGCGGCGACTACCACGGCGACCTGGCCGATATCGGTGCCTGGCAGCCCGGGCTGGTGATCTCGCTCACCACCGAGGCCGAGCACGCCAGCGTCGGCGCCAAGCTGCTTGGCGCCGATATCCAGAGCCTCGCCTGCCGCTGGGTGCATCTGCCGGTGCCCGACTTCCAGGCGCCGCCGCCCGCAATTGCAGTGAAATGGCCTGCCGCCAGCGCCTCTGCGCGCCACGCGCTGCGGGGCGGCGGCCGGGTGCTGGTGCATTGCCGCGGCGGCTGCGGCCGCTCAGGCATGGCGGTCCTGCGGCTGATGGTGGAGTGCGGCGAGCCGCCCGCAAAGGCTCTTGCCCGCCTGCGCGCGGTGCGCCCTTGCGCGGTGGAGACGCAGGACCAGATGGATTGGGCCTGCGCGCCGTATTGGGCCGGAGAGCAGGACCCCGGCTAGAACGGAGCCGGGCCGCGGGCCTTATGCCCAGGCATTCCGCTCAGAATGCCATCATCCGCTCGGCGTCCCGTGCCTCTGCCGTCTTGGGCAGCGCCTCGATCAGCGCGCAGGGGCGGGCGCTGCCGCCCTGCGCCGCGCTGAAGCCGCGGCCATCCTGCCGGAACATCGCATTGGCGTAGCGGCCGAGCTCTGCGGGATCCGCGTCCTCCCCCGCGCCGCAGAACACCCGGATGCTCTCATGGCTGGCTTCGAACCGCGCCAGGCAGCCCTTGGCGCAGCCCTCCAGTTCGCTGCCGCCAGATATGGAAAAGTCCGCCTGCGTCAGCGGCTTGGCCCTTGTCATCGCCTCGGCCAGCTTGGCCGCCATCTGCTCCGCTGCCGGACAGGGCCTGCCCAGGTGCCGGCATGTTGTTGCGGCGTAGAAATGTGTTTTGTCCGTCCAGATCATCAGCGCCCTCCGCGCTTGGCGGGGCGGCTTCCGGAACCGGTTCCAAATGTTCTGCGCCCGTGTGCGGCGCCGCCATCCGGACCCGCCCCGGACACCCCGCCGGTTTCGAGTTTCACGTGTGACGGCAGGTCTCCTGACTTGCGGGTCAAGGCGCCCCCGATCCTTCCCGGCGCGGCTGGGCCGCGGGCCAGTGGTGATCTTCGGGGTTGCTCGCCGCTTACAGTTGCGGGGGCAGTCGCGGCATTGGCCAGGCTGCAAAGCCGGGCCGCACCGTGTTCCCTTTTCATCCCGCGGCAGCAGATTCTGTGCCGAAGGAAACCGTCACCCCAAGCGGTAGCGGTTCGGCGGCGGCCGCGTCAATCCGTTATCTGCACCTGCGAGGGCATCAATGCTGTTTGCGGCAGCGCCAGCTGCGCAGGCAGGGCGCGGATCACGTCTGATGACCGGCGCACCCGCGCGAGCTGCCAGCCGCCCTGCAGCAGGATGTAGAAATTCTCTGCCACCGCGCGCGCATCCGCCTCCGCGATCCCGAGGCGGCGGGCGTGGGCGGCGGTCTCGGCGATCCAGCTCTCGAACAGTTCCGCTGCGTGCTGGTGCAGCTCCGCGTTCTCAGGTCCTGCGAACAGCGTGGCCGAGACCGGGCAGCCCGCCCATTTGCCGGAGGTATCGAACAGCTTGGCCAGTTTGTGGCACACCGTCACCGCGCCCTCGTGGAAGCTGGCAGCTGGTCCGAAGGACTCCGCGATCACCCGCATGATCTGGTCCGAGGCCCAGGTGGCAGCTGCCACCGCCAGGTCGGATTTGCCGTTCGGGAAATGGTGGTAGAGCGAACCCTTGGGCGCCTCCGCTGCGGCCAGCACCTCGGAAAGACCCACGCCGCTGAACCCCTTGTCGCGGAACAGGACTGCGGCGGCGAGAATCAGCCGCTCGCGCGTCGGGCGCTGGGGGGCACCGCCTGCCGGATCCTTGGCAGAATGGACGGGTTCGGGGGCATTTGCGGGGAAGGGTGTCGTTGCGTCACGCATGGTGCAAGCTTGACAGGTCTAGACCGAATGGTCCAGTGGTGGAAATAGACCAGTTGGTCTAGGGAGGGATTTGCCATGCTGGACGGGACATCAGCCAAGAGCGCCGCCATCCGGGAAGAGCCCGTGCGGTTTGCCTCGGGCAATGCGGAACTGGCGGGGCGGCTGTTCCGCCCCGAAGGGTCTGCGCGGGCCGCGGTGGTGCTCAACGGCGCCACCGGCGTGCCGCAGAGTTTCTACCGGCATTTCGCGCGCTGGCTGGCGGCGGAACAGCAGCTGGCCTGCCTCACCTATGACTACCGGGATTTTGCCGGCTCGGCGCAGGGCCACCCGCGCCGGTCCAAGGCGACAATGGCCGAATGGGCGCTGGCGGATCAGCCCGCCGCCCGGGCCGAGATGCGGCGGCACTATGCGGGCGTGCCGCTGTGGGTGATCGGTCATTCTCTGGGGGCGATGCTGATGCCCCTGCAGGAGGACCTCGAGGACGTCGCCCGCATGATCGTGGTTGCGGGCGGCTTGGTGCATCACCACGATCATCCCTGGCCCTACCGCGCGCTGGCGCTGGCCTTCTGGTTCGGGCATGTGCCCGTGGCGGTGCGGCTGGCCGGGTTCCTCCCCGGGCGCGCGGTGGGGTTCGGGGCCGACCTGCCGGCCGGGGTCTACTGGCAGTGGCGGCGCTGGTGCACCACGCCGGGAAGCTACCTGCCGGAAACCGGGGACAGCCTGCCGCGCCCCAGGTGGGAGCGTTCGGGCGTGCCAGTGGACGTGATTGCGCTGAGCGATGATGACGTGATCCCGCCGGTCAGCGCCTGGCGCCTTGGCGAGGTGTTCGGCGGAGTACCGCAGCGCCGCCGGGTGCTGAAGCCCTCCGATTACAAGCTGAGGGCCGTCGGCCACCTTGGCGCCTTTGCCCGCCGCAACGCGGTGCTTTGGCCGGAGCTGGTTGCGCCGCTCTGATTGTCCGGCTTGTCCGGCGGCTGAAGCGGCGCCACCGCACCCGCAAGCCTCCTCTGCGGCGGCTCGGAGGACGCGAATTAAGCGGTGCGTTTCAGACGCTCTTCGGTCAGCGCGGCATAGTCCCTGAGGCGCTGCTTGAACCGGCTTTTCAGCTTGCTCCGCGCGAGTTTCAGCGATTGCAGCATCAGCCGGCCGGGCAGGGTGCTGGCGGACAGTTCCAAATCCACCGCCATCCGGGTGCTGCGCGGCGACAGGGCGGCGAGTGCAACCCGCATGATGCCATCGACACCGCTGCCACTGCCCTGCAGCTCCAGACCGGTCACCGGCGAATAGTCCTTCAGCACCAGGCGGATGTCGCGCGGCTTGCCGCGGAACTCGAAGCGCAGATCCCACGCCAGCCCCTCACCGGGAGCGGCGATGTCGCCGGTGCGGTGAACCTCGAGGCCGCGGCGGACCGCAGCCCGTTCCAGGTGCTCGAAATCGGCGAGTGCCTCGAAGACCCTCGCGATCGGCGCATCAATATCTGCTTTGCTGTGGAATTTCATGGTTGCCCGCCCGAAATCTGACTGAAATCTGCCTGCGTTCTGCCGCTTGGTCCGACTATGCGCGCTAGTCCAGCGTATCCGCAAGCCAGTTCTTGATCAGGAAATGCGCAATTGCACCTTCCCGGGCGGGCTTCATATCCGGGTGGAATCCCGCATGCACCTGCATCATCTCCTGCCGCGAAACCCAGCGCGCATCCTCGATTTCATTGCGGTCGAGGGTGATAGCCTGTCCCAGCGCCTCGCCCGCGCAGCCGAACATCAGCGACATCGGGAAAGGCCAGGGCTGGCTCGACAGGTAGCGCACCGCGCCGACCTCCACGCCGCATTCCTCGTATGTCTCCCGCCGTACCGCGGCCTCCAGGGTCTCGCCCGGCTCGACAAAGCCCGCCAGAAGCGAATAGACGCCTTCGGGCCAGCCGGGCGACCGCCCGACCAACACGTCATCGCCATGGGTGATGAGCATGATCACCACCGGATCGGTGCGCGGGAAATGCGGGGTTTCGCAGACCGGGCAGAGCCGCTGCCAGCCTGCCTGCGCCACCTGGCTGGGCGCGCCGCAAGCGGCGCAGAAGCGGTGGCTGCGGTGCCAGGACAGAAGCGCCTTGGCGGCGGCCGCGATCTCAGCGTCGAGCGCAGGCAGCAGCGCCATCACCTGGCGCAGGTCGGCAAAAACCTGGCCCTGCGGCAGTTCCGGGTGCTGCGGGCCGAAGCTGCCGGGGGTATTCTCCGCGGTCACTTCCGGCTGCCAGCCGCTCAGCGTGCAGGCAAAGCGGGGCGCGCCGCCGGGCGTGCGGCCGAGAAACAGGGCCTCTTCGCGGGCGGCCTCTGCCAAGGGGTGGATGGGAGAGACCCAGGCCAGCGCAGCGCTGCCGCCGCCGGGAGCGGGCGGGCAGATCAGCGGCTGGCCGCGCCACAGCGGCAGCACCGCGGCATCAGGGTGCTGCCAGGCCGCCTTCAGCGCTGCCGCATCGCCGCGCAGATGCGCGTCACGCTGCAAGCCGCCGCCGCCGAAAGTCACCAGTTCCGCGCGTTTCATCGCCGCTCCCGCCAGTTGCTCCGCTCCGCCCGGGCCGCGGCCCGCGGGTCAGAACGGCAACCCTGCCTGCAGCCCGCGGCAAAGGCCAGAAGCCGCGGCCAGCGCGCCGCCGCGTGTCGCCGCAGAGCCACAGGCCGGCACACGTTTTTATGCTGATTTTCGTTGATATGCAGCCGCTGCGGGTCAGTTGCCAGTTTAGCCCGCGGAAAAAAGTTAACGCGGCCGCGACGGCGGGTTTGCAATTGCCGCATTCGCTGATCCAAATGGGAGCGGAAAGCAAGGCGCGGCACAGCGCCGGCAGGTAACGGAGCGCGCAAAGCGCCGGGCAGAAGTGGACAGGACGGACCGTGCTGACTGCAATCGGACGATGGTGAAACAGGCGGACAACACTGGGGCAGGACAGGCCGGTCTGCTGCGGGTGCTGGCGACGACGGATTTGCATTGCCACCTGCTGAGCTGGGACTATTACGCGGACCGGCCCGATCCCGCCATCGGCCTGTCGCGCGTGGCAAGCCTGGTGGCAGAGGCGCGGGCCGAAGCGGCAGCGCGCGGCGGCGCATGTCTCCTTGCTGACAACGGCGATGCGCTGAATGGGGCGCCACTGGGCGATACCGCGCTGGGGCGCGGCCGTGCGCACCCTTTGGCCCGCGCGTTCACGGTTCTGGACTATGACGTGATCGGTCTCGGCAACCACGATTTCGACGCCGGGCTGGAGCCGCTGGCATCCGCGCTTAGAGCAATGCCGTGCCCGGCCGTCTGTTCCAATCTCACTGCGACCGACCCGGCCGAACGGCTGCCCTTCGTGCCGGCCACGGTGCTGGAAAAGGCGCTGCCCGCGCATCCCGGTCTGCCGCCTGTGCGGATCGGTGTGCTCTCGGTGCTGCCGCCGCAAACGCTGGCCTGGGCGGCCGAAGTGCTGAAGGGCCGGCTCACGGCCGAGGGCATCGTCGCAGCCGCGCAGGCCGGGGCAGACCGGCTGAAGCGCGACGGCTGCGATCTGGTGCTGGCGCTGGCCCATACCGGCGCGGGCTGCCCCGGCGGCGAGGATGATTCTGAAAACGCGCTAGGCCCGCTGACGGAAATCGCCGCGATCGACGCCATCGTCGCAGGCCATACCCACCTGACATTGCCGGACCCGGATAGGCCCGGAGATGAGCCCTATGGCAAGCCGGTGGTGATGCCGGGCGCGCATGGCTCGCACCTGGGGCTGATCGACCTGCTCCTGCGGTATGCGGACGGCCGCTGGCAGCTGCAAGGGGCGGAGGCGGAGCTGCGTCCCGTCGCGCGCCAAGGCGCAGGCGGCCAGGCCGAGCCGCTGGCGCCCGAGGCGCCCGGCCTGGTGCAAGCCCTTGCCGCGGACCATACCCGCACCCGGGCGCAGATGGCGCAGCCCGCCGGTGCCAGCGCGGTGGCGATCCATTCCTATTTCACCTTCTTCGCCCCCGACCGCAGCCTGCAGCTGGCCGCCAGCGCCCAGGCGGCGGTGCTGCGCCCGCTCCTGCGCGGCACCGAGGCGGACGGGCTGCCGCTCCTCTCCGCGGCCGCCCCCGGCAAGTTCGGTGGCCGCTCCGGCCCGCACTCCTATACCGACATCGCCGCGGGCGGGCTGTCGATGCGCAACATCGCCGACCTCCAGGTCTTTCCGAACGAGCTGCGGGTGGTGCTGGTCAGCGGCGCGCAGCTGCTTGACTGGCTGGAGATGTCGGCCGGGCTGTTCAACACGCTCACACCCGGCAGCCGCGGCGCGCCGCTGGTGGATTCGGAGCGGGCCGGACACAATTTCGATGTTATTTTCGGCGTGGAGTACAGCGTCGACGTCTCCCAGCCGCCGCGGTTCTCGGCCGGAGGGCAGCGTATCAATCCCCAGGCAAGACGCATCCGCGAACTGCGCTGGAACGGCGCCCCGCTGCATCCCGGGCAGCAGTTCGCGGTGGCGGTGAACAGCTACCGGACCAACGGCGGCGGCAATTTCCCGGTATTGCGCGAGGCGGCCCAGCTGCCGCTGCCGCCGCTGCGCATCCGCGACGCGATCCAAAGCTATATCGGGGGCCATTTGCCTTGCGAGCCGCTGGCGCGCGCGCCCTATCCCTGGCGCCTGGCGGCGCTGCCGGGGACCGAGGCCGCAGCTTATACAGGGCCAGGGGCGGAGAAATATCTCGGCGAGCTGCCGCCAGGCCGGGCCGGCCTGCGCGGCTATACCGGGCAAGGGTTCCTGGAGCTGGCGCTGAAGCTCTGAAGCATGCCGGGACCGGCTATTGTCAATCCGGCGCCGCCTCCTTATATGGGGATTCGAGAGGTTGGCGCGGGCAAGCGCCTCGCCAACCTGGTCAGGTCCGGAAGGAAGCAGCCACAACGAGTCCCGCTTGGGTCGATGTCCAGCCTCTCACCCTATCCCCTGTATTTCTGTCATCGCTGTACCCTTTCCCTGCGAGGGAAACGGCCCGGAAAATCTATTTTCCCGGCCTGAATTCGCGCCGGATTCCGGCGCCGCTAGAACCGTCCGTTGTCGGCCGGATAGACGCCGAGGATTTCCACGTTTGTGGTGAAATAGCTCAGCTCGTCCATTGCCAGCTTCACATTGGCATCTTCCGGGTGCCCCTCGATATCCGCGTAGAACTGGGTGGCAGTGAAGGAGCCATCGACCATGTAGCTCTCCAGCTTGGTCATGTTGATGCCGTTGGTGGCAAAACCGCCCATCGCCTTATAGAGCGCGGCCGGGATGTTGCGCACCTGGAACACGAAGCTGGTGATCATGTTGTGGGCGCCGCGGCGGGTATAGTTCGGCTCCCGCGACATGATCAGGAACCGGGTGGTGTTGTCGCCGTTGTCCTCGATATGGCGCGCCAGAACGTCCAGCCGGTAGATCTCCCCCGCCAGCTCGCTCGCCAGCGCCGCCACATGCTTGTCGCCTGCCTCCGCCACATCTCTGGCGGCACGCGCGTTGTCCGGGCTCACCCGGCCGGTGATGCCGTGCTCGCGCAGGAAGCCGCCGCATTGCGGCAGCAGCACCAGGTGTGATTTCGCCTCGCGGATGTCCTCGAGCCGCGCGCCCGGCACACCGAGGAGGTTGATATGCACCCGCACGAAGGCTTCGTCGATAATGTGCAGCCCGCTGTGCGGAAGCAGCCGGTGGATGTCCGCCACACGGCCATAGGTGGAGTTTTCCACCGGCAGCATCGCCTGCTCGGCGGCGCCGCTCTTCACCGCCTCGATTGCGTCCTCGAAGTTGCGGCAGGGCAGGACTTCCATGCCGGGGCGGGCATTGCGGCAGGCCTCGTGGCTGTAGGAGCCGAGCTCCCCCTGGATGGCGATCTTCCGGGTCATGGGTGTGTTTCCCGTGCAAAACTTCAAGAAATGGGCGTTTCGTCGCGTTGTCTATACCTTGCCACTTGTGAGGGGAAGCCTTAGACAGCCCGGCAGACAGCTAAATGGACTCGCGATCATGTTTGACACGATGACCCTTACCAAAGCGACCGCAGGCGTCTGCGGCGCGTTCCTGGTTCTCCTTCTGGGCAAATGGGGCGCTGAAGCGCTCTATCATGTGGATAGCCACGGGGAGGCTGCCTACGTGATCGAAGTGGCCGACGCCGGCGGCGCCGGTGAAGGCGAGCCCGAAGTCGATTTCGAGGTCCTGATGGCCGAAGCCGATGTTGCCAAGGGCGCGAAGGTGTTCAAGAAATGCTCCGCCTGCCACAAGCTGGACGACGGCGCCAACGCCACCGGCCCTTACCTCTATGGCGTGGTTGGCCGCGACATCGCCTCGGTTGACGGCTTCGGCTACTCCGCCGCGCTGGAAGGGATCGAGGGCAACTGGACCGCAGAAGAGCTGGACGCCTTCCTGGCCAAGCCGTCCGCCTATGCCTCCGGCACCACGATGAGCTTCTCGGGCCTCAAGAAGCAGGACGACCGGGTGAACCTCATCGCCTATCTGGACACCCTGGACGACTAAGCCCGGCTGCTGTCTGGCTGAGAATTCCACGGCCGCCGCCCGTGCCGGGCGGCGGCTTTTTCGTGTCTTGGCTGGTGTATGATCCCCGGCTGGCGGAGGCAGCGCCATTCCGCTGGCTTTCACGTGAAGCTGATTCAATCCGGGCTTGAATGTGACGCCGCGCGGCCATTAGCTTGGGGCAGGAAACAGAATGCCGCCCGGACAACGGAGCGGGCAATGGAGGTGCTGGCAGATGAACACCGCTCGAACCGCCCGGATCTTGGCGCACGCGCGCGCCCGGACGGCACACAGCCCCGTGCGAACCTTCGCCGCGCTGATGTTCGGCCTGATCCTGGCGCTGGCCGCCGCGACGCTGGCGCGGGCGGAAGAGGCCATCATCAAGGCGCATGGCTTTGCCGAGTTCGGGGAGCTGAAATACCCGGAAGGATTTGCCCATTTCGACTACGTCAATCCCGACGCTCCGAAAGGCGGCGAGCTGTCGGTCTCCGCGGTCGGCACCTTCGACAGCATGAACCCCTATACCCGCAAGGGCCGCGCCGGGGCGCTCTCCTCCGCGCATTTCGAAAGCCTGCTGGTAGAATCTTATGACGAGCCGGGCGCCTATTACGGGCTGATCGCGGAAAGCCTGGAATATCCCCAGAGCCAGGAGTGGGTGATCTTCAATCTGCGCCCCGAGGCAAAGTTCTCCGACGGCACTCCGATTACTGCCGAGGACGTTGTGTTTTCCCATAATATCCTGCTGGAGCAGGGGCTTCAGTCCTATGCCGAAGCTGTGCGAAAACGAATCCCCAAGGCCGAGGCGCTGGGTCCGCACCGGGTTAAGTTCTACTTCTCGCCCGATTTCCCGCGCCGCGCGATGATCACCCAGGTCGGCGGCACCTCGATCTTCTCCAAGGCCTGGTTCGAAGCGGACCCGGAAAACCGCCGCATCGACGAGCCGCGGCTCGACCCCGGCATCGGCTCCGGCCCGTACGTGCTGGAAGACCTCGACATCAACCAGCGCATCACCTACCGCCGCAACCCGGACTACTGGGGCGCGGATCTGAATGTGAACGTGGGCCGCCACAATTACGACCGGATCCGGATCGAGTATTTCGGGGACGACGTCGCCGCGATGGAAGGCTTCAAGGCGGGCGTCTACACCATGCGCCCCGAGAATAACTCGAAAAGCTGGGCCACGGCCTATGATTTCGATGCAGTCGCCGCGGGCCATGTGGTGAAGGACGAGATCCCGGACGGCAATGTGCCCGCGGCAAACGGCTTCGTGATGAACCTGCTGAAACCCAAGTTCCAGGACATCCGCGTGCGCGAGGCGATGCAGCTGGCCTTTAATTTCGAATGGACCAACGAAAGCCTGCAGTACGGGCTGTTCCGCCAGCGCCATTCATTCTGGCAGGACAGCGCGCTGGAGGCCAAGGGCCTGCCGGAAGGCCGTGAACTGGAGGTGCTGCAGGAACTGGGCGATCAGATCGACCCGTCGATCCTGACCTCGGAGCCGGTGATGGCGCACTCCTCGCAGGCCTCCCGCCCCGGTGACCGCAAGAACCTGCGCCGGGCGATGAAACTGCTGGACGAAGCAGGCTGGAGTGTCGGCGGTGACGGACTGCGCCGGAATGCGGACGGAAAGGTGCTGAAAGTCGAATTCCTCGTCGACAGCCCGACCATCGAACGCATCGTTCAGCCCTATGCCGCCAACCTGCGCACCATGGGGGTTGATGCCGCCGTGAGCAGGGTCGACTACGCGCAATACACCAGCCGCCGCCGGGAGAAGGATTTCGACATGATCTCCGCCGCCTTCCCGATGGCGCTGGAGCCGTCGACCGGCCTCTACCAGTACTTCGGCTCGGAAGCGCATGAATATTCGGTTTTCAACCCTGCGGGCCTGGCCGATCCGGCGGTGGATGCGCTGATCGGCAATATCGTCGAGGCGGAAACAGAAGAGGAACTGCACGCCAACGCCCGCGCACTTGACCGGGTGCTGCGTGCCAAGCGCTTCCAGGTGCCCACCTGGTATCTGGACGTGAACTGGATGGCCTATTGGGACATGTACCGTTATCCCGAGAACCTGCCGCCCTATGACACCGGCATGCTCGACATCTGGTGGATCGACTCCGCCCGCCTCGCCGAGCTTAAAGCCTCCGGCGCGCTTCGGTAAGGACCCCGCATGGCCGCCTATATCCTGAGACGCCTGCTGCTGGTGATCCCGACGCTGTTCGGCATCCTGGTGGTGAACTTCGTGCTCGTGCAATTCGTGCCCGGCGGGCCGGTGGAGCAGATCATCGCCCAGCTGGAAGGCGGCGGTGACGTCTTCGAGGGCTTTGCCGGCGGCGGCGGCGATGCCGGTACCGAAACCATCGGCGCCAACGAGAACTACGCCGGCCGCCAGGGCCTGCCGCCCGAGCTGATCGCCGAACTGGAGCAGCAGTTCGGGCTCGACAAGCCGCCTTTGGAGCGGTTCCTGACGATGCTGTGGAACTACGTGCGGTTCGATTTCGGCGAAAGCTATTTCCGCAAGATCGAGGTCACCGAACTGGTGCTGGAGAAGATGCCCGTTTCGATCTCACTCGGCCTGTGGTCGACGCTGATCGCCTATCTGATCTCGATCCCCATGGGCATCCGCAAGGCGCTCACCGATGGCTCGCGGTTCGACACCTGGACCTCGGGGCTGATCATCTCGGCCTATGCCATCCCCGCCTTCCTGTTCGCCATCCTTCTTCTCGTTCTCTTTGCCGGCGGCTCCTACTGGCAGATCTTCCCGCTGCGCGGCCTTACCTCCGACAACTGGGAACAGCTGAGTCTCCTCGGAAAGATCGGCGACTATTTCTGGCACATCGCGCTGCCGGTGCTGGCCTCAACCATAGGCGCCTTTGCGACGCTGACGCTCCTGACCAAGAACTCTTTCCTGGACGAGATCAAGAAACACTACGTGATGACCGCCCGCGCCAAGGGGCTCAGCGAGCACCGGGTGCTCTACGGCCATGTCTTCCGCAACGCCATGCTGATCGTTATCGCGGGCTTCCCGTCGGTCTTCATCGGCATCTTCTTCTCCGGCTCGCTGATCATCGAAACGATCTTCTCGCTCGACGGGCTCGGTCGGCTCGGGTTCGAGGCCGCGGTGGCGCGCGACTATCCGGTGATCTTCGGCACGCTGTTCATCTTCGGCCTGATGAGTCTGGTGGTCGGCATCCTGTCCGACCTGATGTACGTGCTGGTCGACCCGCGCATCGACTTCGAGAAGCGGGAGGGCTGAGGTATGGCGCTTTCCCCACTCAACCAGCGCCGCTGGAACAACTTCCGCCGCAACAAGCGCGCCTTCTGGTCGCTGGTCATCTTCACCGTGCTGTTCGTGCTGTCGCTGTTTGCCGAGTTCATCGCTAACGACAAGCCGATCCTGGTAAGCTACCGGGGCGAGCTCTACACGCCCGTGTTCAATTTTTATCCGGAAACCGAATTCGGCGGCGATTTCCAGACCGAGGCAATCTACAGCGACCCCGAGGTCGAATGCCTGATCCGCTCCGGCGGTATCGAGGACTGTTTCGACGCGCCCGAGGAAATCCTCGGGGAAATCGCCGCGGGCACCTATGCGGCGGAAGGCTTTGCCGAGGGCTGGACCCTCTGGCCGCCGATCCCCTACAGCTTCGACACCACCGTCGACCGCCCCGGCGCAGCCCCGCTGCCGCCCAACGGCCAGAACCTGCTCGGGACCGACGACACCAAGCGCGACGTGCTGGCGCGGGTGATCTACGGCTTCCGCCTGTCGATCCTGTTCACCTTGATCGTGACGGGTGCCGCCACCGTGCTCGGCATCCTCGCAGGCGCGGTGCAGGGCTATTTCGGCGGCCTGGTGGACCTCCTGTTCCAGCGCATCATCGAGATCTGGAGTTCGACGCCCACGCTCTACGTCATCATCATCATGTTCGCGATCCTGGGGCGCAGCTTCTGGCTCCTTGTGTTCCTCATGGTGTTGTTCGGCTGGACCGCTCTGGTCGGCGTGGTGCGGGCCGAGTTCCTGCGCGCGCGCAACCTGGAATACGTCCGTGCCGCCAAGGCGCTGGGCGTCGGCAACATGACCATCATGTTCCGCCACATGCTGCCGAACGCAATGGTGGCGACGCTGACCATGCTGCCCTTCATCGTGACCGGCACCATCTCGGCCCTAGCAGGCCTCGATTTCCTCGGCTTCGGCCTGCCGTCCTCGGCGCCCTCGCTGGGGGAGCTGACACTGCAGGCGAAGCAGAACCTGGAGGCCCCCTGGCTCGCCTTCACCGCCTTCTTCACCTTCGCCATCATGCTGTCGCTGCTGGTGTTCATTTTCGAGGGCGTCCGCGATGCCTTCGACCCGCGGAAGACGTTTTCATGAGAGTGCGGACGTTCCTTATAACGCGGCCTGCATTGCTCTATTGGCTTAGCAACGTTGTCCTGGCCCTATTGGCTCTGTTTTCTGTGCTTGAAATCTTGGCAACCCCGAGGCCTCTGGAAACGACGTGGTTTAGGGTGCTGTTCTATTTTTTCTTCCTGATGTTTGCTCCTGGAACGCTGTCCTTGACGGCGGCTGCGTTCGTGTTCGCTTTCAGGGTCGAACCACCCACTTGGCTGAGGGTTCTGTCGGTTATTGTCGCCGCTTTCTACGTTTACGCCTTCTATGCCATCTATACGGCGTCTTCGCTATGACTGATCATCCCCTCCTGAACGTCCAAAACCTCCGCGTCTCCTTCCGCCAGGACGGCAAGCTGACCCAGGCCGTGCGCGGCGTCTCCTTTTCCGTGGGCCGCGGCGAGACCGTGGCGCTGGTGGGCGAGTCGGGCTCGGGCAAGTCCGTCTCCGCGCTCTCCACAGTGTCGCTGCTGGGCGACAGCGCCCAGGTCGAAGGCTCGGTCACCTACAAGGGCGACGAGATGGTCGGCGCCGATGAGAAGCACCTGATGAAGGTGCGCGGCAATGATATCAGCTTCATCTTCCAGGAGCCGATGACCTCGCTCAACCCCTTGCACACGATCGAGCGGCAGCTCTCGGAATCGCTGGCGCTGCACCAGGGGCTGGCGGGCCAGGCGGCGCGCGCGCGCATCCTGGAGCTGATGGAGAAAGTCGGCATCCGCGACGCCGAAAGCCGCCTCGGCGCCTACCCGCACCAGCTCTCGGGCGGGCAGCGCCAGCGGGTGATGATCGCGATGGCGCTCGCCAACAAGCCCGACATCCTGATTGCCGACGAGCCAACCACCGCGCTCGACGTTACCATCCAGGCGCAGATCCTCGACCTCCTGGCGGAGCTGAAGGAAAGCGAGGGCATGGGGCTTCTGTTCATCACCCACGACCTCGGCATCGTGCGCCGCATCGCCGACCGGGTCTGCGTGATGAAGGACGGCGAAATCGTCGAGGAAGGCCCGGCGGCGGAGATCTTCGCCAACCCCCAGCACCCCTACACGCAGAAACTGCTCGCGGCGCAGCCCACCGGCCACCCGCCGCCGATCCCCGAGGGCGCGCAGGAGCTGGTCACGGCCGAAAACCTCAAGGTCTGGTTCCCGGTCCAGAAGGGCCTGCTGAAGCGCACAGTCGGCCATGTGAAGGCGGTGAACCCGGTGAACCTCTCGGTCCGGGCAGGGGAGACGCTGGGCATCGTCGGCGAAAGCGGTTCGGGCAAGACCACGCTGGCGCTGGCAATCATGCGGCTGATCGCCTCCGAGGGCGCGGTCACCTTCGAGGGCCAGGACCTACGCAAATGGTCCACCCGCAGCTTGCGCCGCCTGCGCAAGGACATGCAGATCGTGTTCCAGGATCCCTTCGGCTCGCTCAGCCCGCGGATGACCTGCGCGCAGATCATCTCGGAAGGCCTCGCCATCCACAAGGTCGACCGCCACCGCGACACCCGCGAGCTGGTGGCCGAGGTGATGCAGGAGGTCGGGCTCGACCCGGCGGCGATGGACCGCTACCCGCACGAGTTCTCCGGCGGCCAGCGCCAGCGCATCGCGATTGCCCGCGCCATGGTGCTGCGCCCTAAGCTGGTGGTGCTGGACGAGCCGACCTCGGCGCTCGACATGACGGTGCAGGTGCAGATCGTCGACCTCCTGCGCGACCTGCAGGCGCGCTACGGGCTCGCCTACCTGTTCATCTCCCACGACCTCAATGTGGTGCGGGCAATGTCGCATCATGTGATGGTGATGAACCAGGGCGACGTGGTGGAGACCGGCCCGGCCGAGACGCTGTTTGCCGCGCCGCGGGCCGAGTACACCCGCAAGCTTCTGGCCGCGGCGGTCTGACGCGCTGCGGCTGGTCCCCGGTTGTCCGCCTGACCGGCTGCGCTGCTCCCGCGGGCAAAACCCGGTTATTCAGATAGCCGGGAATTTGTGATAAGTTCACGAAATGAACACAACCGCGATGGACTTGCTGGATCAATTTGCCGCCGCGGGAGGCGATGCGGACCGCTGGCGCATTGCCAATGCCGCGATGGCGGGACTTGGCGCGTCGGCGCTGAACGTGGCCGAGGTCGGCATCGGCAGCCCGGAACTGTTCTGGTGGAAAAGCTCGATGAGCGAGCAGGTTGTGGACCGTTACGTGGAGAGGCGGTTTCAGGAGGCCGACTATTTCGTTACCCAGGCCGGCCAGCCCGACTATACACCTGCTATGCGGACCGCAGAGCTCTTGCGCAACGATGCAGTGAACCCGCGGCTTGTGGAGATGAACCGGACACTGCACGATGCGGGCTTCACCTTCGGATACGTGCAGCAATTCTCCGGATCCGCGCCGGGACGCTGCAAGCTGGTGACCTTCTGCTCGGGGGAGGATCCGCGGACCTTCCAACCGGTCCATCTGCACCGCATCCGCGCCGTTGCGATGGCGGTAGCGGCCTTTGTCGGCGCGCCGGGCGGCGACGATCCGGCGGCGGTTCCGCTCGGCGGCATAGGGGCAACTCCGCAGGCCGGGGAGGACGTCAGGCTGACCGGGCGCGAGCGGCAGGTGCTGGCACTTCTGGCCGAGGGGTGCCTCAACGCGGGAATCGCCCACAGGCTCGACATCGCCGAGGTCACCGTGCGCAAGACGCTCCTGTCAGCGCGCCGCAAGCTCGGCGCCCAGACCCGGGAGCAGGCGCTCGCCCGGGCAATCCGGCTGGGCCTGCTGGACGCCGCCGGGGGGTGACGCCTCTGCCGGGATACCCGGCATGGAAAGACGGGCCGGAACCAGGTTCCGGCCCGCTGCTTGGCAAAGGTTCTGGTGCTTACAAATCTCTCTGCAGCGCAGGAGGTGAAGGCCCCCGCGGCCCGCAGGCGCCCCGGCGTCGCAGTCCGGACTGACCTGACCCGGATCCTTGACCGTTGCGGAACGGGAAGCTGCCCGGACCGGCAGGCGTGCACTCTGCCGGACAAACGTGCAATCACTCCCCTGACGCCCCATCAGTCTAGCTGCCCCCGGGGCCGTTCATCCACCTATCGATACCGATAGACTACCGTAAAAGTTGCGGTGCTCCGGCAGTTGCAGTCCACTGCAGCCGCTACAGGCCGCGGAAGCTCTGCACCCGGCCGATCGGCCGCTGGCGCATCGAGCTCCTGCACTCCGGCCGAGGCCGGGGCCAGCGGCAGCGCCGCGGCAATTCTCCTCGCCAGCCGCGCGGTCATCCCTGCAGCCATAATTGTCGGCCTGCCGCCGCCTCAAAGCAGCCGGGCCGGCGCACACCCGCGGACAGGCGCGGCTAATAGACTTAGCTCCGCCTCCAGAAACCGGGCGTATGCCGCCACCGGCGCCATCGACCGGATGCGTTGCGTGGGGGCGGCGCTGAACTGCTGGGCGGGCAGGGCAGCTGGCATAGTGCGGCACCCGGGCGTCGAAGAGTCCCATTTGCGCCAATTGTGATCTCCGCTCCGTTCCTTTAGCCTGAGAGGCGATTGTGCAGGCAGGCTTTGACACTGATCAAGCGGCGCCTGCTCCCTTCCGAACGGACCCCGCCCATGAACGCTCCCGCACCGATCCCCTCCAAATGCGGCGACTGCCCGATCCGGCACCGGGCGGTCTGCGCCCGCTGCAACGCGGACGAGCTGGAAGCGCTGGACGCGATCAAATACTACCGCAGTTTCGAGGCCGGACAGCCGGTGATCTGGGCTGGCGATGAGATGAATTTCGTAGGCTCCGTGGTCTCCGGCATCGCAACGCTGACCCAGACAATGGAGGACGGCCGCACCCAGATGGTCGGCCTGCTGCTGCCGAGCGATTTCGTCGGCCGCCCGGGCCGCCAGGGCGCGGCCTACAATGTTGTGGCGACCTCCGACGTCGTGATGTGCTGCTTCCGCAAGAAGCCCTTCGAGGACCTTATGGCGCAGACCCCGCATATCGCGCACCGGCTGCTGGAGATGACGCTGGACGAGCTCGATGCCGCACGCGAGTGGATGCTGGTGCTGGGCCGGAAGACCGCGCGCGAGAAGATCGCCAGCCTGCTCCTGATCATCGCCCGCCGCGACGCCTCGCTGACGCCGCAGGCTCCTTCGGGCCGCGCCGAGTTCGACCTGCCACTGACCCGGGAGGCGATGGCGGACTACCTCGGGCTGACGCTGGAGACGGTGAGCCGCCAGATTTCGGCGCTGAAACGCGACGGCGTGATCGTGCTGGAAGGCAAGCGCCACGTTGCGGTTCCCAGCATGCGCAACCTGATGGAGGAAGCCGGTGACGACAGCGACGGCGGCTGCCTGATCTGATCCGCGCTGCGGGGCGGGGCGGCGCCGGGCAGCCCGGGCGTGCGCGCGGCCGCTGTGTCTGTCCCCCATCCCGCCGCCCGGGTCTGCCGCGCCGGGCTATACTTCCGCCGCGCCGCAAGCCCTCCCGTGCCCGCGCAGGCCCGGCTGTGCCGGACCCGCTGGCGGCCTTGGGCCGGGCACCGCAGAGCGGTGCCCGGCCTATCGGGCTGAGGGGATTTGGGGAAAGCCCCGGTGCCGGGCGGGAGCGCCCCCGCTGAGCCGGGGCGCGCGCAAGCGCAGTGGTAAAGCCGCATGCCGCTCTGCTGCAGGCAGCTGCGCGCCGCTTCAGTGGGCCATCAGCACAGGGACGCGGGCCTGTTCCAGCATGTTGCGGGTGGCGCCGCCGAGGATCGCTTCGCGGAAGCGCGAGTGGCCGTAGGCGCCCATCACCATCAGATCGGCATTGGTGTCGCTGGCGTGGCGGATCAGCACGTCGGAAACCCGGGGCATCGTTTTCGAAAGCACGTCGATCTCGCAGCTGGCCCCGTGCCGGGCCAGCATCTGCGCCAGGAGGCCGCCGGGGTCGGAGCGCTCCGGCCCATGCTGCGGGGGGTCGATCACCACGATCCGAACCACCGCGGCGCCAGCCAGGAAAGGCAGCGCGTGGCGCACCGCGGCCATCGCCTCGACACTTTCGTTCCAGGCCACCAGCACCGTCTTGGGCTGGCGCAGGACAGGAGCCTCAGCCGGCACCACCAGCACCGGCGCGCGGCCCTCGAACAGGGCCGATTCCACCACCGGCTCGGCCTCGGCGCCCACGCCCGGCCCGTAAGGTTTCCCCAGCACCACCAGGTCCGAAAACCGTGCATGGCGAGCCACGTGGCGGCCGAGATCGGCAATTTGTGCAATGCCGCTCTGGGTGGAATAGGCCACCCCCGCCGCCGCCAGCCTCGCTTCGGCAAAGGCCTTCACTTCCTCGGCTTCGGCATTGGCGCGGGACATGGTCTCCTGCAGGATCAGCGCGCTTGAACCTGCGTAGTAATAGCCGGTCTGGCTGCGGTCGACGCCAAGGCAGAGCGCCTCGGCATGGCCGCCGGACATTTCCGCCAGGGCGGCGGCCTGGGCCAGCGGGGCGTCGGCGGTGTCCACCGCAGTGACCACGGTCAGCAAGGATTTATACGACATGGGTGTCTCCCGGGCGGTTCGGTTCTGCTTCTGAACCAGTCTCACATCGGGCCGCTCAAAGTCTTGATGCAGATCAAGGCGGCAAGCCCGGCCGTTTTGCATGAAGAGCGCGGACTAAATCCTTCCCGCCGCCGCCAGGCTTCAGCGGGATGCGGCAAAGGGACGTAAGATGTCTAATTATATCAAGCTGATAGCGCTTGGTCTGGTCACGCTGTTTGCGATGATCGCGACCAATTACGCGCGGGATCTGGCCTACCAGGTGCACGCGGTCATTGTAATGATCGTGGCTGGAGGGCTGTTTCTCCATACTCTGCGGCATACCGACGAGCTGAAACCGGCCGCCGCTGCCCCGCAGAACGAATATTTCGACAGCGTGGTGCGCGCCGGCGCTATCGCCACCGCCTTCTGGGGAGTCGTCGGCTTCCTGGTGGGCACCTTCATCGCCTTTCAGCTGGCTTTCCCGGCGCTGAACTTCGACTGGGCCCAGGGGCTGGCCAACTTTGGCCGCCTGCGGCCGCTGCATACCTCGGCGGTGATCTTCGCCTTCGGGGGCAACGCGCTGATTGCGACCTCCTTCTATGTGGTGCAGCGCACCTCTGCGGCGCGGCTGTGGGGCGGCAACCTGGCGTGGTTCGTGTTCTGGGGCTACCAGCTGTTCATCGTGCTGGCGGCCACCGGCTATCTTCTGGGCGGCACCCAGTCCAAGGAATACGCCGAGCCGGAATGGTACGTCGATCTGTGGCTGACCATCGTTTGGGTCGCCTATCTGGCGGTGTACCTGGGCACCATCATCAAGCGCAAGGAGCCGCACATCTACGTGGCGAACTGGTTCTACCTGTCGTTCATCGTCACCGTGGCCATGCTGCACGTGGTCAACAACGCCACCATTCCGGTATCGATCTGGGGCTCCAAGTCCGTGATCGTCTGGCCCGGCGTGCAGGATGCGATGGTGCAGTGGTGGTACGGCCACAACGCGGTGGGCTTCTTCCTGACCGCGGGCTTCCTCGGCATGATGTACTACTTCATCCCGAAGCAGGCCGAGCGCCCGGTGTTCTCCTACAAGCTGTCGATCATCCACTTCTGGGCGCTGATCTTCCTCTACATCTGGGCCGGTCCGCACCACCTGCACTACACCGCGCTGCCTGACTGGGCCTCGACCCTGGGCATGGTGTTCTCGGTGATCCTGTGGATGCCCAGCTGGGGCGGCATGATCAACGGGCTGATGACGCTCTCGGGCGCCTGGGACAAGCTCAGGACCGACCCGGTGATCCGGATGATGGTGATCTCCGTCGGGTTCTACGGCATGTCCACCTTCGAAGGCCCGATGATGTCGATCCGCGCGGTGAACTCCCTTAGCCACTACACCGACTGGACCATCGGCCACGTGCACTCCGGCGCCTTGGGCTGGAACGGCATGATCACCTTTGGCGCGCTCTATTACCTGGTGCCGGTGCTGTGGAAGCGTGAGCGCCTGTACAGCCTCAGCTTCGTGTCCTGGCACTTCTGGCTCGCCACCATCGGTATCGTGCTCTACGCCGCCTCGATGTGGGTGACCGGGATCATGGAAGGCCTGATGTGGCGCGAAGTGGACGCCAACGGCTTCCTGGTGAACTCCTTCGCCGACACCGTGGCAGCGAAGTTCCCGATGTATGTGGTGCGCGGACTGGGCGGGGTGCTGTTCCTCGCTGGCTCCCTCATCATGTGCTACAACCTGTGGATGACCGTCCGCCGGGCCCCGGCCAAAGAGGCCAGCCTGTCGGTTCCGGTCCCGGCTGAATAAGGAGGGCCGGAGAGATGGCAATTCTCGAAAAGCACAAGATCCTCGAGACCAACGCGACGCTCTTGCTGATCTTCAGCTTCCTGGTCGTGACCATTGGCGGACTGGTGCAGATCACGCCGCTGTTCTACCTGGAAAACACCATCGAGGAGGTGGAGGGCATGCGGCCCTACACCCCGCTCGAACTGGCCGGGCGCGAGGTCTACCTCCGGGAAGGCTGCTACGTCTGCCACAGCCAGATGATCCGCCCGATGCGCGACGAGGTGGAACGCTACGGCCATTACTCTCTGGCAGCGGAATCGATGTACGACCGGCCGTTCCAGTGGGGCTCCAAGCGCACCGGGCCGGACCTGGCCCGCGTCGGCGGCCGCTACTCGGACGAGTGGCACGCCGACCACCTGCGCGACCCGCAGGCCGTGGTGCCGGAATCGGTGATGCCGAAATACGGTTTCCTCGAAGAGAAGAAGATCGACGGGGAGTACATTGGCGACGTGATGGCCACCAATGCCATGCTGGGCACCCCCTACAGCGACGAAATGCTGGAGGCCGCCCAGGCCGACTTCCGCGCCCAGGCAGATCCGGACAGCGACTTTGACGGGTTGCTGGAGCGCTACGGCGAGGGCGTCAACGTGCGCAACTTCGACGGCCAGCCGGGTGTGTCGGAGGCCGACGCGCTGATCGCCTACCTGCAGATGCTGGGCACGCTGGTCGACTTCTCGACCTTCACGCCCGATGCCAGCCGTTAAGGGAGGCAGAGCATGGAACTCTACACGCTCCTCAGGGAATTTGCCGATAGCTGGATGCTGCTGGTGCTTTTCCTGGTCTTCATCGGCATCGTCTTCTGGGCCTTCCGCCCGGGCAGCAGCAAGACCCACAAGGATACCGCGAACATACCCTTCCGGCATGAGGACGCACCCGCGTCCGGCCCGGCGAAGGACAGACCCGCCGCAGATAAGGAGGCGAGGGAATGAGCAAGAAATCGCAGAAGTTCGAAGGCGATCCGAACACCACCGGCCACGAATGGGACGGGATCGAGGAATTCGACAACCCGATGCCGCGCTGGTGGCTGTGGACCTTCTACGCCACCATCATCTGGGGGGTGATCTACACCATCGCTTATCCGGCCTGGCCGCTGGTGAACTCGGCCACGGCAGGGATCCTGGGCTGGTCCACCCGCGGTGACGTCGCCGCCGAGATTGCAGCGGTGGAAGACGCCAACGCGCCGATCAACGCCCGGCTGGAGGCGGCCGACCTGACCGCCATCGCCGATGATGCGGAGCTTGGCGGCTACGCGGTCTCTTCCGGGGCGGCGGTGTTCAAGACCTGGTGCGCCCAGTGCCACGGCTCCG
Organism: Cribrihabitans neustonicus; assembly: GCF_048820895.1. Lineage (NCBI taxonomy): Bacteria > Pseudomonadati > Pseudomonadota > Alphaproteobacteria > Rhodobacterales > Paracoccaceae > Cribrihabitans > Cribrihabitans neustonicus. The sequence continues at coordinate 29,308 of NZ_JBMERQ010000007.1, read as the reverse complement.
GTGCGGCCGGCGCCAAGGGCTACCCGAACCTTTTGGACGACGACTGGCTCTGGGGCGGCTCTATGGAGGAGATCCATGCCACCATCGCGCATGGCATCCGCAACGAGGACAGCGCTGATGCGCGCTACTCCGCGATGCCCGCCTTCGGCCGCGACGAGCTCCTGGATAAGGAGGAAATCAGCCAAGTGGTCAACTACGTGATGTCTCTGTCGGGGGCGCCGGTGGACGCCACCCGGGCCCCGGCGGGCGCAGAGCTCTTTGCCGACAACTGCGCCTCCTGCCACGGCGGAGACGGCACCGGCGACCGCTCCCAGGGCGCGCCCAACCTGGCAGACGCGATCTGGCTCTACGGCGGCGACTACGACGCGCTGATCCAGACCGTGACCAACTCGCGCTTCGGCGTCATGCCCGCCTGGAACACCCGCCTGACCGAGGCACAGATCCGCGCCGTCTCAGCCTACGTGCATCAGCTCGGCGGCGGCGAATAGGGCCGGGGCCCCGCAAAAAGGAAAAGGGGCCGCGCATTGCGGCCCCTTCACTGTCTTGGGTCACAGGCGCCCGGCTTCAGAACCTGAACATTGCCCGGACGTGCAGGGTGCCGAAGTCGACGTCGTTGCCATCTGTGCCGAAGTCGTCGAACTTGTGATACTGGAACTCGCCGCCGATCACCCAGGTTTCGGACACCTGCTGATCATAGCCGAGGCCAATCACATAGCCAGGATCGTCGAAGTCGATGTCGGTGACGCCGGACAGCCCGTCGAAGTTGGTGTAGGCGACGCCAAGCGACCCGTAGATCAGCGCCTCGCCCAGATCATAGCCCGCCCGCACCTTCAGGCGGGCAATGCCGTCGAAATCACCCGTCGCGCCGGGGGAGCTGATCGACAGATCGGAAAAGTCATACTGCAGTTCCGGCCCGACCGCCCAGTCGCCCAGATCCCAGAGGTAGCCAACGGTGAAACCGCCAACAACGCCATCCGTGTCGAGGTCGTCCAGCACGCCCAGATCGAAGTCGCCTGACCCGTAGCCGAGCTGGCCGCCCACGTAGCCGCCCTCCCATTCCCCTGCAAAACCTGCAGGGACCGTGGCAGCGGAAAGGATGACTGCGGTGATAAGAGAGCGTTTCATGGAGCGTGAACCTTTCAGACGAAGGAAGCGGGCCGCGCGGTGCGAATAAGGGCACACAGCGGCTCTGTGGGGGAAATAGCGCTTCCGCTCCGAAGAACAGGGCGCGTGAGGAACATGCTTCCGGTTGTGGTGCGGCATCGGCAGAAAGCTGCTGACTAACCGGCGGAAACGCGCCGTGCGCGGGTCCGGCCTGATCCGCGTCCGGGCTTTCCCTCAGGCGCCGCCCGTGCCGGAAAAATGCGGCGCCGAACCTCTTGAAAAGGGCCGGCCGAACCTCTGAATATGGAAAAAGACGCCTCCCCGCCAGGTGAGGCACGGCAGCCGGCAAAGGACGTGCCGCAGGCTTGGATTACGCGGCCCTTGTCAAAGGCACGGGCCTAACCTTGGAAAGGTTTCAGGTGGTTGATATCTGGCTCCCGCTTCTGGGCGGGCTTGTGCTGCTGATCTTCGGCGGCGAGTTTCTGGTGCGCGGCGCGGTGCGCGTGGCCGAGCGTTTTGGCGTCTCGCCGCTGGTGATCGGCCTCACGCTTGTGGGCTTCGGCACCTCGACGCCCGAGCTGGTGACCTCGGTGCGCGCGGCGCTTTCGGGCGCGCCCGGCATTGCCTACGGCAATATCGTCGGCTCCAACATCGCCAACATCCTGCTGATCGCCGGTCTCGCGGCGCTGATCTTTCCGATCGCGGTGCAATCCGCGGCTCTGAAGCGCGATGGCGCGGTGATGCTGGCAGCTGCGGTGGTATTTGCGGTTCTGGCGGCGGTGATGCCTGTCACCCGCACCGCCGGTATTTTCTTCGTGCTGGCGCTCGCGGGGTACATTTTCTACGCCTTCCGGCAGGAACGCACTGCGCCCTTGGCCGCCGAGCCTGCGGGCGGCCCTGCGGGTGCGGTTCCGGCGGCCCCGGACGAGGGCCACGGTGCGGTGTTCGAGAAGGCGGCAGCGCTGGAAACCCTCGACCCGGCGCTCACCCCGGCCGACCCCGCCCCCGCGCCCGCGGAGCGTCCGGGCCTGTGGTCCTCGCTTGCCATTGCAATTGCCGGCCTGGCCCTGGTGGTGGCGGGCGGCGGCTTCCTGGTCGACGGCGCGGTAGAACTGGCCCGCTCGCTGGACGTGTCGGAAACCGTGATCGGCCTCACCATCGTCGCCATCGGCACCTCGGCGCCGGAGCTTGCGACCTCGGTGATGGCGGCGCTGCGGCGCCAGGGCGACATGGCCTTCGGCAATATCGTCGGGTCAAACATCTACAACATTCTTGGCATCGGCGGCGTCACAGCAGCGATCGCGCCCGCGCCGGTGCCCGAACAGATTGTGGGTTTTGACAACCCGGTGATGCTTGCGGTTTCGCTGGCGCTGATCGTTCTTGCCCGGACCGGCATGCAGATTTCCCGGCGAGAAGGGCTTCTGCTGCTGGCGGGCTACGGCGCCTATCTCTGGTGGCTTTGGCCCGCGGCCTGAGAACTGGCCTGAGACCCGGCCTGAGCACTGGCCTTCGCCTCGGCCTGGGCGGCATCCGACAGCGACGCGGGCTTGCGCCGCGGATCGGGCGGCCGGATGCCCAGGCCCTGGCGGTCCTTCAGGCTGCTCCAGAGCGCGATGCAGCTCCAGCTCACCACGTAGAGCACACCGCCCATGATGACCGCCCACCCCGGCAGCGGGCCGATCTCGGCCCGCTCCAGCGCCTGTTCGAAGGACTGGATCGGCACCGGATGCACCGCGATCTTGCCGGAATAGGCCAGCGTCTGGATCAGCAGCACCCAAAGGTAGTTGCGCTTGATCCGGCGACCGATCGATTGCAGCAGGGTGATGTGGTACTCGGGCCGGTTGTAGTCATGCGCCAGCACCTTCTGCCAGTTCTCCTCCAGGTGCAGGTCGCCGTCATGCAGCATCGGGGCGTAAAAGTGCTTCTCCAGCCAGCGCGCGCGGGCGCGGAAGACGTTGTAGAAGCGGTAGCGCCGGGCCTCCAGCATCAGGAAAAAGATGATCAGGATCCCCACCAGGATCAGCGGCAGCGGCGAGGCCTCGGGCGAGGAGTAGGAGATCGACAGCGCAACGCCCAAGGTCACCACCGCCCAGTTGGTGGTGATGTCCAGCCGCGTGCGCCACATCACGCTGCGGTAGACCTCGCCGCGGTAGAGGTGCGCCAGAGCCCCGATCTCGGCCGCCGACAGCGGCCCGCGCCCGTTTGGCCCAGCCATTTCGCCTTCGCCCTTTGCCATAAGGGAGAAGTAGTATTTTCAAGGAATTGGGCAAATCCGCCGCGCCGTTTGATCCCGATCAAATCGCGGCCCGGCCGGCCCCGGTAGACAGGACGGAGAACCAAGCGCTGCCGGGGTCGCCATCCTGTCTCCCGGCGGCCGAGTTTCCCGCTGGGGTCGCGTGCAGGCAGCCCCGGCGGGATTGCGCCGGCTTTCCGATCTGTTCGCGCGTTTCCTGGAAAGCCGGCGCTTTTTTCTCCCGAGGGAACATGCAAGACGCGCATTGCCGCCGCGCGCGGAGGCGACCCAGCCGGATGTAACTGGCAATTTATCCCAGCCAAGTCCGTAGGCCCTCTCGAGGGCACCCCAAGCAGCAGCCAAATCGCCACCGCGTGGGGGCGCGGCGGCGATGCGCGGCGGCCTCGCGGCCTTGTTCCGCGCCCGGAGGGTTGCGAGCCCGGCCGAACGCCAGCCGCTGCTCCGTCCCGCTGCGTTCAAAGCTGCTGCGGCCGCACGCAGCGCGTCTTTTGCGGCGGACGGTGCAGCCAGCGCCGCAGCCGCGCCCAAAGGCCGCGCGGGCGGGGCAGGGGCCTGGCGGCGGGCAGCGGGCGCAGCTCCACGCAGTCCTGCCGCGCCGCGGTGAGCATCGAACGGGCCAGGATATCTGTAAGCATCGGATCTCTCCTTTCCAGATGTCTGCCTGTGATGGTTGCGGGAATCGGCACAATTTGCGAGCCAGGAAAATACCCATCATGTAAGCTGGATTTTCACATGGATTGGATGCACATGCCGCCGCTTGCAGCGCTCAGGGCCTTTTCGGCCTTTGCCGAGACCAGCAGCGTGGTGCGAGCGGGGGCGGCGCTCAATGTCAGCCACGCTGCCATCAGCCAGCAGTTGCGCGCGCTTGAGGCGCATCTTGGCGCCACGCTCCTGGACCGCAGCGGCCGCAGCCTGGCGCTGACCGCCGACGGGCAGCACCTGGCCCGCGCGCTGCATCTCGGGTTCGGTGCGATCCAGACCGCGGTGCTGGAGATCTCCGCCGCCGGGGCAGCGCGGCCGCTGCGGGTCACCTGCACGCCAATGTTTGCCTCGCACTGGCTGATGCCGCGGCTCGCAAGCTTCAGCGCAGCGCACCCGGAGATCGACCTGATGATCGAGCCGAGCGGCACAATCGCCGAGCTGAAGCCCGGCGGCATCGACGTCGCCCTCCGCTATGGCGCGGGCAGCTGGCCCGGGCTGGAAACCGAGCCGCTCTTGCAATCACCGATGGTGGTGATCGCCGCGCCCAGCCTGCTGGACGGCCGCGAGGTGGCCTCACCTGAGGATCTGCTGGACTATCCCTGGCTGGAGGAACTCGGCACCTCGGAAGCCAGCCAGTGGCTGCGCTCACGCGGGGTGGGAGAGGCGCTGCGCGGCAGCCGCACGCTCCTGCCCGGCAACCTTTTGATGCAGGCGGTGCGCGCGGGGCAGGGCGTCGCGGTGAGCGTGCGCCATTTCGTAACCGAAGACCTGGCCGAGGGCCGCTTGGCCGAGTTGTTCACCGAAACCGACGGCCGCGGCTACCACATCGTGACCCGCCCCGGCGTGCTGCGCCCTGCGGTGCGCGCCTTCATCGCCTGGCTGCGGCGCGAGCGCAGCGCCGCCTGAAGCCGCGCCGGACAGTGTGCGCCGGCGGATCCTTGCGGGTTACCGCCCTCGGGGCCGCGGCCAAAGATGTCTGCCCGATGCGCTTTTTGATCCACGTCAATGTCCGCCCCGGCGGCTTCTGGAACAAGGGCGCGAGACAGCCCTAGAACGGAGACCGCATCCGTGAGCGATTCCAGCCCCGCCCCCAGCCTCTATGCCGCGAGGGAGCCGATCTTCCCGCGCCGCGTCTCGGGCCCGTTCCGCAATCTCAAATGGTACATCATGGCGGTAACTCTGGGGATCTACTACCTCACCCCCTGGATCCGCTGGGACCGCGGCCCCTCGCTGCCGGATCAGGCGGTGCTCTTGGATCTGGCCGGCCGCCGTTTCTACTTCTTCTGGATCGAGATCTGGCCGCATGAGTTCTACTTCGTCGCAGGCCTTCTCATCATGGCAGGGCTCGGGCTGTTCCTCTTCACCTCGGCGCTGGGCCGGGTCTGGTGCGGCTATGCCTGCCCGCAGACGGTCTGGACCGATCTCTTTATCCTGGTCGAGCGCTGGATCGAGGGCGACCGCAACGCCCGCCTGCGCCTGCACCGGCAGAAGAAGCTCGATTTCCGCAAGGCGCGGCTGCGGGTGGCGAAATGGGCTGCCTGGCTCCTGATCGCAATGGCAACGGGCGGCGCCTGGGTGTTCTACTTCGCCGACGCGCCCACGCTGGCGCGCGACCTCTTCACCCTGAACGCCCATCCGGTGGCCTATACCACGGTGGCGGTGCTGACCTTCACCACCTTCCTGTTCGGAGGCTTCGCGCGGGAGCAGATCTGCATCTACGCCTGCCCGTGGCCGCGCATCCAGGCCGCGATGATGGACGAGGACACGCTGACCGTCGGCTACCGCGAATGGCGGGGCGAGCCGCGCGGCAAGGGCAACGTCCGCCGCCGCAGCCGGGCCGAGGCCGAAGCGGCCGCGAAGGCGGCCCAAGCGGCCGGACCGGGGCAAGCTGCCTACGCGGGCACGCCGTATCCCGGCCACGCCCCGGCGCAGGGCCCCACCGCCACAGCGCAGGCAGGGGCCGCCGGCCCCGGCGACTGCATCGACTGCATGGCCTGCGTCAATGTCTGCCCCATGGGCATCGATATCCGCGACGGCCAGCAGATGGAGTGCATCACCTGCGCGCTCTGCATCGACGCCTGCGACGACGTGATGGCAAAGATCGGCAAGCCGCGCGGGCTGATCGACTACATGGCGCTTTCGGACGAGCCGCTGGAACGCGCGGGCCAGCCGCCGCGCAGCGTCTGGAAGCACATCTTCCGCCCGCGCACGGTCATGTATACAGCGCTCTGGGGGCTAGTCGGTTTAGGGCTGCTGTTTGCCCTCTTCATCCGCGCCGACATCGAGCTAACCGTCGCGCCGGTGCGCAACCCGACCTTCGTCACTCTCTCTGATGGCGCCATCCGCAACACCTATGACGTCCGCCTGCGCAACAAGCACGGCGAGCGGCGCCTGTTCCGGCTTTCGCTCAAGGGCGATCCTGCGCTGCGGCTGGCGCTGGAAGGCGCGCCGGACACCACTGTCGCAGTGCCCGCCGACACCGCCCTGCTGCAACGGGTCTATATCATGGCGCCGCCCGGCTCCGGCCCGGCCCGGACCGCGGCCTCGCCAGTGCGCATCTGGGCCGAGGATCTGGGCAACGGCGAGCGCGCCTACAAGGACACCAGCTTTAACGGGAAGGAAAACTGACAATGGCCGCAGCAGAGAAGGCCAAACGCCCCCGGGAATTCACCGGCCGCCACGCGCTGATGGTTTTCGCCGGCGCCTTCACCGTCATCATCAGCGTCAACATTGCCCTTGCGGTGAACGCGGTTGCGACCTTCCCGGGACTCGAGGTGAAGAATTCCTACGTCGCCAGCCAGCAGTTCGACACCCGCCGCTCCGCCCAGGAAGCGCTGGGGTGGTCGGTCTACGCCTCCGCCCAAGGCGACCGGGTGCGGCTGGAGATCACCGATGCCGAAGGCCAACCGGTCGAGGTCGCCAGACTTAGCGCCACTCTGGGCCGCGCGACCCACGTGCAGGACGACCAAGAGCCCGCCTTCACCTTCGACGGCACCGCTTACGAGGCGCCCGCCGACCTTGGCCCCGGCAACTGGAACATCCGCATGGTGGCCCGCGCCAAGGATGGCACCGAGTACACTCAGCGGGTGATCCTGCATGTGAAGGGCTGAGCCATGCGCGTTGCCGAGCTTCGTCCTCCTGCTGCGGGCTGCCCGGGCTGCATTGCCCTGCCGCAGACCGCCCCCGAGCCGGCGCCAACCGAGGCGCGCCTCGCACTGTCGCTGCCGGGGGTGCATTGCCAGGCCTGCATATCAACCGTGGAACGCGGGCTAGCCGCGCTGCCCGGCGTGATTTCGGCGCGGGTGAACCTGACGCTCAAGCGCGTGCTGGTGGAGGCCAATCCGCAGGTGCAGGCCGCCGACCTGATCCCGGTGCTGGCGGCGCTGGGCTACGAAGCGCATGAGCTGGACCTCTCGGCGCTTGCGGCGACCGCAAACGACCGCGCAGGCCGGGATCTCCTGATGCGGCTGGCGGTGGCCTTCTTTGCCACCATGAACGTGATGCTCTTGTCGGTCTCGGTCTGGTCCGGGGCCTCGGATGCCACCCGCGACATGTTCCACTGGATCTCCGCTGCGATCACCTTCCCGGCCATCGTCTTCTCCGGCAAGCCCTTCTTCGTGAACGCTTGGAGCGCGCTCAGGGCGCGGCGGCTCAACATGGATGTGCCGATCGTGCTGGCGCTCCTCCTGTCGCTGGTGACCTCGCTCTGGGAGGTCGCGCTGTCCGGCGCGCACGCCTATTTCGACGCCGCGCTGATGCTCACCTTCTTCCTGCTCGCGGGCCGCTACCTGGACCACCGCACCCGCTCCGCCGCGCGTTCCGCCGCGGGCGAACTGGCCGCGCTCGAGGTGCCCCGCGCCATCCGGCTGGAGGCCGAGGGCGCGCGCGAGGTGCCAGTGGCCGGACTCTCCGTGGGCGACCTGATCCTGGTGCGCCCGGGCGGGCGGATGCCGGTTGACGGCGAAATCGTGCAGGGTAGCAGCGAGCTCGACCGCTCCCTGCTCACCGGGGAGACGGTGCCGGTGGCTGCAGGCCCCGGTATGACAGTCTCGGCAGGCGAGGTGAACCTCACCGGCCCGCTGACCATCCGCGCCACCGCGGTGGGGCAGGAGACCTCGCTGCATCGCATGGCCGATCTGGTCGCCATCGCCGAGTCGGGCCGCGCGCGCTACACCTCGCTTGCCGACAGCGCCGCCCGCCTCTATGCGCCCGGGGTGCATATCCTCTCGGCGCTGTCCTTCGCGGGCTGGTATCTCTTCACCTTCGACATCCGCACCTCGCTCAACATCGCCGCCGCGGTGCTGATCATCACCTGCCCCTGCGCGCTGGGCCTGGCCGTGCCCGCGGTGACCACCGCCGCCTCCGGCCGGCTGTTCCGCAAGGGGATGCTGATCAAACACGCGACCGCCTTGGAACGCCTGGCCGAGGTCGACACCGTGGTCTTCGACAAGACCGGCACGCTCACCGCCGGCACGCCCGAGGCCATCGGTCTGGAGGCGCACGCGGCGGAGGACCTGGAGATCGCGCTGGCGCTCGCCGAAGCCTCCGCGCATCCGCTGTCGGTCTCGCTCGCCCGCGCCGCGCGCGCGTTGGGCATCACCCCCGCCGCGGTCACGAACATCGTGGAAGTGCCGGGCTACGGCACCGAAGGCCGCCTGAACGGCACCCGCGTGCGGCTGGGACGCGGGGAATGGGCGGCCGCTGGGGACGGGGAGACCACCAGCACTGCCGCGTGGCTCGACACCGGCGCCGGTGCGGCCAAACCCTTCCATTTCGCCGACGCCCTGCGCCCAGGCGCGGCGGAGGCGGTCGCGGGGCTGCGCGCGTCGGGCAAGGCGGTGATCCTCATGTCCGGCGACAGCACCGCCGCGGTGGCCGATCTGGCCGCGCGGCTGGGCATCGCGGAGTGGGTTGCAGGCGCGCTGCCGCAGGAGAAAGCCGAACGGGTGCAGCAGCTTGCCGCGGAGGGCCGCAAGGTGCTGATGGCGGGCGACGGTCTCAACGATACTGCAGCGCTGGCGGCGGCGCATGTCTCGGTCTCGCCCGCCTCGGCGTTGGATGCAGCGCGCGTCGCCTCCGACATCGTGCTCCTCGGCCAGGATCTGGCGCCGCTGGCCGAGGCCTGCGATCTCGCGGCCCAAGCCAACCGCCGGATCCGCGAGAACTTCCGCATTGCAACGATCTACAACGTGATCGCGGTGCCGCTGGCGGTCGCGGGCCTCGCGACGCCGCTGATCGCGGCGGCGGCGATGTCGGCCTCCTCTCTCACAGTCTCCCTCAACGCGCTGCGGCTCAGATGAGCCCGCGCCTGCCAACCGAGGTTCCCAGATGAACGTGCTTGCCTACCTGATCCCGATCTCCCTGATCCTCGGCACCGCCGGGCTGGCGGCATTCGTCTACACCGTGCGCAGCAACCAGTACGACGACCCCGAGGGCGACGCCCGCCGCATCCTGAGCGACGAATGGGACGACCAGCCCAAGCCGTGACGAGGGCCGGACGCGCCGCAATACCGCAAGCGCGGGACAGGGGAGGGAGCACTCCCGCGCCCGCAGCTGCCCCGGCCTTGCCGGGACCGCTTGGCGGCCTTGGGCGTGGCGCCGCGCACGCGCGGCGCCACGCCCAACGGGAGGAGGCCTTTTGCCAAAAAGGCAGACGACGGGCGGGAGCGGCCCGGTTGCGGGCGTAGGTCGTGATGGAGGGGCAGGACGCCCGGCGGAGGCATGAGCCACAGGAGGGACCTATCCGGCCACATCGTGTGGCAGGCGCCGAGTATCCCGGGCGCTCTCACGCTGTGCCCTGACACCGGGTTCTGCCTCCCGCCAGCGCGGAACCAGGCCGAAGGCCGCCGCGCATCGCCGGCGCGCCCCAACGCGGCGGCGATTTGGCTTGGGCTGGGCGGTGCCCTCGAGAGGATCTACGGACTTGGCCGGGATAAACTGCCAGCCAGAACGGTTCGGATCGCCCCCGCGCGCGCCGGCGATTCGCGGCTTCTCTTTACGCTTCGGAGGGGGCACGCGCTGGGAGCGTGCAGGCTCGGATGCCTCGGCGGCAACTCTCGCCAGCGCGGCGTCAGGCCGGTCTCTTGAAGGTGTTCACGGACTTGGCGGCGATGAACTGCCAGCACCGCCCGTTCAGATCGCCCCAGCCTGAGCAAGCCTCCAGCGCCGGTCCCGAAAGCCCGCCCTCAGGACGGGCCGATCGGCTCGCAGGTCACGTTGCGGGCGTTCAGGCGGCGGCAGGCGAGCTCGGCGCTCTCCTGGGTCATGCCCAGGAAATTCGCCTCGAACCCGCGGTTTGTTCTGGCCACCTTGCGCAGCGAGCCGTCCAGCGTCTCCAGTTCTGACATGGCGGTGCGCAGGAGCACCTTCTCGGCCTGATAGCGGCTGGTGTAGAGGCCGACATTGATTCCCCAGTGCCGTCCGCCCGAGGTGGAGAGCCGCGTGACCACCACCGGCTCCGGCTCCGCGGGCTTGGCCGCCAGCGCCAGCGAGGCCGGGCGCGCCACCGGGCGCAGGCCGGTGAAGGGCGCGGCGGAGGCTGCGGCTGCCATCGCGGGAGCGGCCGCGGCGGGCGCGACCTCTGCGGCCGGCACTGCCTCGGCCAGGGCGGCGCTGATGCTGCTGCGCAGAATCTCCCCCTTGGTTTGGGCGCCATCGGCGCTCACGGTCTGCACCGCTTCCAAGGTGCCGGCATCGTCTTCCGCCGTGTCCACGGCATCCGCGGCCTCTGCCACGGCCTCTGAACCCTCTTCGGCGGGCACCTGCAGCGCCTCTTCCAGCGCCGCGACCACCACCACCGGATCTGCGCTGCTGCCGGGGCGCAGCTTCGGCCGCAGGCTGGCAACGACCTGGCCATTCACCCGGACGGTCTTGCCCGCCACGCCGTGAGTTTCGCCCACTTCGGCCACCACCACGGCGCCGCTGCCCTGGTAGGCCGGGCGCTCCGGACGGCGCAGCGCCGCACGGGTGGGGGCGCGGCGGAAGCCGAGATCAAGGAGCTCCGCCACCTTGGCATTGCGCGCCGCGGTGGACTTGCCGCCGAATACCGTGGCGATGATGCGCTCCTGGCCGCGCTTGGCCGAAGCGACCAGGTTGAAGCCTGCCGCCCGCGTGTAGCCGGTCTTGATGCCGTCGGCGCCGCTGTAGGCGGCCAGCAGCCGCCGGTTGGTGTTGGGCACATGGCGCACGCCAGCATCGGTCGAGCGGCGCGAGAACAGGTTGTAATATTCGGGATAGTCGTAAAGCAGGTGGCGGCCCAGCGTGGTCATGTCGCGCGCGGTCGACAGATGCCCGCTCGCGGTCAGCCCGTGGGCATTCTTGAAGGTGGTCCGGCTCATCCCCAGCGCCTTGGCGGTGCGGTTCATCCGGCGCGCAAAGGCGGCTTCCGAGCCCGACAGCGTTTCGCCGATGGCGGTGGCGGCGTCATTTGCCGATTTCACTGCAGCGGCGCGAATCAGGTAGCGGAAGGCAATCTTCTGCCCCGAGCGCAGCCCCAGTTTCGAGGGCGGCTCGGCGGCGGCATTACGGCTGATCGTGACCTTGTCGTCGAGCGAGATCTCGCCGTTGCGTACCGCCTCGAACGCGATGTAGAGCGTCATCATCTTGGTCAGCGAGGCCGGGTGCAAGCGCGTGTCGGCATTGCGCGAATGCAGCACCTCGTTGGTGCGCGCATCAACCACCATCGCCGCATAAGGGGCGGCGGCGGCCCGTTGCGGCTGCAGTGCCAGCGCCAGAATCAGAAGAACGAGCCCCGCTGCGGCCCACAGGGAATTACTCCGCAAAAGGGCCCGGAAGCGCGCCTGAAACGGGGTCAGGGAAGGGGTCCGGTTGCACCGGGGAACTGCCGGCCAAACATGCCCGGCCTGCGCGATTTCTGCCATGTCTGCCTCATGCCGCCGGTTGTCCGGCTGACTTCTGCCTGTTCACGGAAACCTAACACATCCGCGAGGCGAAAATAAACCGTCCGATCATGGGGATTTGTGGCGAAAAACGGCGGAAGTGCCGGCATCTTGGGGGTAGGGAGGAGCGACCCGCTACATGCGGCAAATCCTAAGGAAGTGTTAACGAAAAAAGATGGGCGGCGGGTGTCCGCGCAGGCTCTGGGAAAGCAGAATCCCGAACTCCCTGGCCGCCGTGCTCAGCCGGGCCAGCCCCGCTTCGGCCTCTCTTGCCCCGGCATCAGCCGATCTGCTCGACCAGCGCTGCCAGGCCGCCGAGATCGGCGATCTCGTGATAGCGCGGGCTCTTCTCCGGCGCTTCGGCGTGTTCCACCTCCCAGATCAGCCCGTGCGGGACATAGGTGCCCCAGCCGCCGGCCTCCACCACCGGCACCACGTCCGAGCGCATGGAGTTGCCCACCATCATCGCCCGCTCCGCCCCGTCGCCGTGCCGGGCGAAGATGCGGGTGTAGACCTCCGGCGTCTTCTCCGAGACGATCTCCACCCCGTCGAACAGATCGCCCAGCCCCGACTGTGCCAGCTTGCGCTCCTGATCAAGGAGGTCGCCCTTGGTCACCAGCACCACCCGGTGGCTGTCCGCGACCGCCTCCACCGCTTGGCGCGCGTGCGGCAGCAGTTCGATCGGATAGGAGAGCATCATCTGCCCGGCCTCGATCAGCTCCTGGATCACGCTGCCCGGCACCCGGCCCTCCGTCACTTCGATCGCGGTCTCGATCATCGACAGCGTGAACCCCTTCACCCCGTAGCCATAGCGGCCGAGGTTGCGCTTCTCGGCATCCAGCAGCCGCCGCTCCAGCTGCTCCGCGCCGGTGTCGTCGGGAGTGTGATCCATCAGCAATTCGGCAAACCGGTCCTGCGTCACGCGGAAGAACCGTTCATTGTGCCAGAGCGTATCGTCGGCATCGAAGCCGATTGTTGTCAATTTACGGGCCAATTGCGGGGTCTCAATCTCTTTTACTGCGGGGCAGACAGGCTATATAAGCGGGACAGGAATTTCCACCGAAGATTGGACCCAATTGCCCATGCCGCTGCCGCCCGTGATGATGTCGGACCATTCAGAGGATGACACCGAATTTGGTGTCATGACCAAGACCCGGCCCAAGACCAAACGTCCGCCGCGGTACAAGGTCCTGCTTCTGAACGACGATTACACGCCGATGGAATTTGTCGTCATGGTGCTTGAGCGCTTCTTCGGGATGACCCACGCGCAGGCCTTCGAGGTGATGCTGACAGTGCACAAGAAGGGCGTTGCGGTGGTCGGCGTCTTCAGCCACGAGGTGGCGGAGACCAAGGTCGGCCAAGTGATGGATTTCGCCCGCCGCCACCAGCACCCGCTACAATGCACGATGGAAAAAGAAGACTAAAAGGGGCCCCGCCATGTCTGTTCGCCTGCCACTGGCCATCGAGCTGGGCGGTTTTGCCGTGCCGGAAGACGGCACCATTGCGGTGTTCCACCCGCGCGCTGACCACGATCTGTCGGCACTGCCGAAGGAGCGGGTGCTGATCGTCCAGCCCTTCCGCCCGGACCACGACCATTTCGCGGCCCTCGGCTATGACTGCCGCGCGGCGTGGGAAGACGGCACCGGGGCCGCTGCCGCGGTCGTGTTCCTGCCGCGCGCCAAAGCGCTGGCGCGGATGCTGATCGCGCAGGCCGCGGCCGCCACGTCCGGGCCTGTGCTGATCGACGGCGCCAAGACCGAAGGCATCGATTCGGTGCTGAAGGACCTGCGCAAGCGCACCGCGCCCTCCGCGCCAGTGTCGAAGGCGCATGGCAAGGTGTTCTGGATCGAGGGCGGCACGGAGCTTTCGGACTGGCTGCCGGGCGCGCCGCTTGATGTGGAAGGTTTCACCACCGCGCCGGGCGTGTTCTCCGCCGACGGCATCGACCCGGCCTCGCGGCTGCTGGCGGAGGCGCTGCCGCAGAAGCTGGGCGCCACCGTCGCGGATCTCGGTGCGGGCTGGGGCTACCTCTCCCATGCCATTCTCCAGCGCGCCGGTGTCGAGGCGCTGCACCTGGTCGAGGCCGACGCCACCGCTTTGGACTGCGCGAAACTCAACGTCACCGACCCCCGCGCCAGCTTCCACTGGGCCGACGCCCGCAGCTGGCGCGTGCCTGGGCCCGTCAACACCGTGGTGATGAACCCGCCGTTCCACAGCGGCCGCGCGGCGGAACCCGCCCTTGGCCAGGCCTTCATCGCGGCCGCGGCGCAGATGCTGGCGCCCTCCGGCAGCCTGTGGATGGTGGCCAACCGCCACTTGCCTTACGAGGCCGCGCTGGCGGCCAGCTTTGCCCAGGTCAGCGAGACCGCGGGCGACAACCGCTTCAAGGTGCTGCACGCGGCAAAACCCAAACGCCGCCGCGGCTGAGCCCGCGGCCTACGTGCGGTTTGTCAAACCGCAGGCGCCGGTCTAACGTGCCGGCGGAACAGCTCTGAGGGAGTGGCCTTCATGTCCTTTTCGATCTCCGGCAAGACCGCCATCGTGACCGGCGCCTCCAGCGGCATCGGGCTTGCGATCGGCAAGCAGTTTGCCGCGGCGGGCGCCAACGTGATGTTTGCCGACATGCACGAAAACACCCTCGCGGACGAACTGGGCGAGCAGGCCGAGGAAAGCAACATCCGATATTTTGCGGGAGACCTGCGCGAGCGGCTGACCATTGCGAACCTCCTGTCGGCCACCATCGACGCCTTCGACGGGGTCGACATCCTGGTAAATGGTGCCCGCCAGATGGTGCCGACCGATCCGCTCGACCCCGATGACACCTCCCTCGAACAGCTTTTGAACCAGAGCCTGCTGCCCACTGTGCGCCTGTCACAGCAAGTCGCGCGGCGGATGATCAAACAGGGCGAGGACGACGACGAGAACGGACCGCGCGGCTGCATCATTAACCTCTCCTCCATCGCCGCCCGGCGCACGCACCCCGAGCTGATGGCCTATTCCGTCTCCACCGCGGCGCTGGACCAGGTTACCCGCTCACTGTCAGTCGCGCTGGCGCCGCACCGGATCCGGGTGAATTCCATCGCCTTCGGTTCGGTGATGAGCGCCTCGATGCAGTCGACGCTCAAGGACAACCGCAGCTACCGCCAGGACATCGAAACCCACACGCCGCTGGGCCGCATCGCGTCCCCGAACGAACTGACCGAGACCGCGCAATATCTGGCCTCGGACGCCTCCGGCTTCATGACCGGCCAGGTGCTGACGCTGGACGGCGGCCGCACGCTGCTCGACCCGGTCGCCGCGGCCGTGCACTGACTAAGGAATGCCCGCCATGACCGCCGAGATGCGCCCCGAGAAAGCCCGCGCCGCTGCCTGGTTCCGCCAGTTGCGCGACGAGATCGTTGCCGCCTTCGAGGCGCTGGAGCAGAGCCACACCGAAGGACCTTTCGCCGAACTGGAGCCGGGCCGTTTCGAGGTGACCGAGACCCGCCGCAGCGCGGAGGACGGTTCCGACGCGGGCGGCGGGCTGATGAGCGTGATGCGCGGCGGCCGCGTGTTCGAGAAGGTCGGCGTCAACATCTCCGAGGTCTACGGCACGCTCGGCGCCCGCGCGCAAGGAGCGATGGCCGCGCGCAAGGGCCTCCCTGGGATGGCGGAGGACCCGCGGTTCTGGGCCTCGGGCATCTCGCTGGTCGCCCACATGCGCAACCCGCATGTGCCGGCCGTGCACATGAACACCCGCATGTTCTGGACTCCGCACGCCTGGTGGTTCGGCGGCGGCTCGGACCTCAACCCCTGCATCGAATATGCCGAGGATACGGCCCACTTCCACGGCGTCCAGAAGCAGCACCTCGACCCGCACGGGGAGGAGCTTTACCCCGAGCTGAAGGCCTGGGCCGATGAATATTTCTTCATCCCGCACCGCGGCCGCGCCCGCGGCGTCGGCGGCATCTTTATGGACGACCGAAACACTGGCGGCTGGGAGGCGGATTTCGCTCTCACCCGGGACATCGGCCGCGCCTTCCTGCCGGCCTATTTGCCGCTGGTGGAGAAGCGCCGGGTGCAGCCCTTCAGCGAAGCCGACAAGGACGCCCAGCTGGTCCACCGCGGGCTTTATGCGGAATACAACCTGGTCTACGACCGCGGGACCAAGTTCGGGCTGGAAACCGGCCACGACGCCAACGCGGTGCTGATGAGCCTTCCGCCGCTGGCCAAATGGGTTTAAGCACCCCTGCCTCCAGCCCGCCCCGATCCTGAACGCGCCGCAGCCCCCGCGGCGCGTTTTGCATTCACGGGCTGATGACCCGCTCTCGCGCAGAAAAAGGGGAAGGATTTCGTCACAACCTGCGCTACACTCCTCCGCAACAAGCCCAAACGGCGAGCAGTATCTTTTCTTGGTGAGGCAGGGGGCATTCTTATGCGCAGGCTGGTTCTATCTCTACTTGCAACTCTCATCGCAGCCGGTTGTGCCCGGCCGCCGGAGACAGGGGCGCCGCCCGGCACGGTCGATCGCGCGGCGCCACCCGGGCTCGAGCGGCTCAGCACATATCCCCGCTTCGGCGACAGCGACCCGCATGACTGGCAGGGCCGCACGCCCTGGTCTTATCCGGTGCATGGCATCGACGTCTCCCGTTACCAGGGCGATGTCGACTGGCATCAGGTGCGCCGCGCCGGGGTCTCCTTTGCCTACATCAAGGCGACCGAAGGCGGCGACCATACAGACCCGCGTTTCGAGGACCACTGGCGCGGCGCCCGCCGCGCCGGGCTGCCGCGCGGCGCCTATCATTATTACTACTTCTGCCGCCCCGCGGCTGAGCAGGCGCGCTGGTTCATCAAGCACGTGCCGCGCGACCCCCGCGCGCTGCCGCCGGTTCTGGACATGGAGTGGAACCACATGTCCAAGACCTGCACCAAACGCCCCTCCGGCGCGACGGTCCGGGCGGAGGCCAAGAAGTTCCTCGACATCCTGGAACGCCACTACGGCCGCCGCCCGGTGGTCTACACGACGGTGGATTTCTACCGCGACACCGGCATCGGCCGGCTCGGCGGCACCGAGTTCTGGCTGCGCTCGGTTGCAGGCCACCCGCGCGAGGTCTACCCCGGCAAGGAATGGAGCTTCTGGCAGTATTCCGGCACCGGCCGCGTTCCCGGCGTGGCGGGCGACGTCGACCTCAACGCCTTCCGCGGCAGCCCGGCAAGCTGGCTCGCCTGGTCGCGGCCGGGGGTGATGGTGGCGGAAAGGCAGTAGAAAAAAGGGGGCTTTGCCCCCGCCGCCCCAAGGGGCGCCTCCCCCAGGATATTTTCAGGCAAGAGGAAGAACACACAATCGAGTGTCTTCCTCTTGCCTCAAATATCCCGGAGCGCGAGGCAGAGCCTCCCAGAAAACCTGTTCAGCCGTGCCAGTCGAAGAAGCCTTCGCCCGCCCGCTCCAGGAGCCTCACGGCCATTTCCCGGCCGAGCGCCGCGCCGTCTTCCACCGGGCAGCTTTGGTCATCGCTGATCGCTTCCGATCCATCCGGCCGCAGCACCTCGCCGCGCAGGCGCAGGGTGGTGCCGTCGAGTTCGGCAAGGCCCGCAATCGGCGTCTCGCAGGAGCCGTCGAGGGCGGCGAGGAAGGCGCGCTCCGCCGCCAGCCGCTGGCCGGTCACCGCATCGTGGATCGCTTCCAGGAGCGCCGCGGCGGCACTGTCGCTTTCGCGCCGCTCGATGCCGATGGCGCCCTGCGCCACGGCGGGCAGCATGTCTTCGGGCGCGATCGGGGACTTCGGCACATCCGCCATTGCCAGCCGGTTCAGCCCCGCCATGGCAAGGAAGGTGCCTTCCGCCACGCCCTCCGCCAGCTTCCGCAGCCGGGTCTGCACGTTGCCGCGGAACTCCACCACCTTCAGGTCCGGGCGGCGATGCAGCAGCTGCGCCCGCCGCCGCAGCGAGGAAGTGCCGACCACCGCGCCCGCAGCGAGGTCCGCCAGCGCGCCGCCCGCGGGGGAAATGAAGGCATCTCGCACGTCCTCGCGCGGCAGATAGGTGTCGAGCGCCAGCCCCGCGGGCTGCGCCACCGGCATGTCCTTCATCGAATGCACCGCGATGTCGATGCCGCCCGCCAGCAGCGCTTCCTCGATTTCCTTGGTGAACAGCCCCTTGCCGCCGAGCTCCTTCAGGGGCTTGTCGGCCGCGATCAGCGCCTGGTTGTCGCCGCTGGTCTTGATCACCACGATCTCGAAGGCCTCCTGCGGCAGCCCGTGGGCGGCGGCCAGTCGGTCGCGGGTCTCGTGAGCCTGGGCCAGCGCCAGCGGCGATCCGCGGGTGCCGATCTTCAGGGGCGAAGCGGGGGAGGGCAGGGCGTGTGTCATGCGCCAATCCCTAGAGCAAAATGCACAAAAGAGGAAACCGGTTTTGCGCCGCAGAGGCTCTGCGAAGGCACCGTCGCGTCATTATGCCGTTATGCCCGCGCCGCGGCCGGCCCTTGACAATCGCGCCCCCAGCCCTGACCTGAGGCAGACGCGACAAAGAGGATAGACATGGCCGGACAGAAGAAGCTGCTGCGTGCATTGGCAGGCGAGAAACAGGACGTGCCGCCGATCTGGATGATGCGCCAGGCGGGCCGCTACCTGCCGGAATACCGCGCCACAAGGGCCGAGGCCGGCGATTTCCTGTCGCTCTGCTACAACCCCGATCTGGCCGCCGAGGTCACCCTGCAGCCGATCCGCCGCTACGGCTTTGACGCCGCGATCCTGTTTGCCGACATCCTGCTGGTGCCGCAGGCGCTGGGCGCGGATCTGTGGTTCGTGACCGGCGAGGGCCCGCGGCTCTCCACCATCACCACCGAGGCGGATTTTGCCAAGCTCGGCCCGGTCGAGGACATCCACGAGACGCTGAACCCGATCTACGAGACTGTGCGCATCCTGTCGCGCGAACTGCCGTCGGAGACCACGCTCATTGGCTTTGCCGGCGCGCCCTGGACCGTGGCGACCTACATGATCGCGGGCCGCGGCACGCCGGACCAGGGCCCGGCCCACGCGCTGCGCGAGGAGAATACTGCCCTGTTCGAGGCGCTGCTCGCCCGCATCACCGAGGCCACCATCGAATACCTCTCGAAACAGATCGAGGCGGGCGCCGAGGTGGTGAAGATCTTCGACAGCTGGGCCGGTTCCCTGAAAGGCGCAGATTTCGAGAAATACGCGCTCGAACCCTGCCGCCAGATCACCCAGGCCCTGAAGGCCCGCCATCCGGGCATCCCCGTCATCGGCTTCCCGCGCGAGGCCGGGGAGAAATACGTGGGCTTTGCCAAGGCAACCGGCGTGGACTGCGTAGCGCTCGACAATTCGGTGGACCCGGAATGGGCGGCGGCGCATGTGCAGGTGGACGGCTGCGTGCAGGGCAACCTCGCCTCGCGCCACATGGTGACCGGCGGGCAGGATCTGGTGGACGACACCCGCCGCATCGTCGCGGCGTTCCGCAACGGCGCGCATATCTTCAACCTCGGCCACGGGATCACGCCCGATGCCGACCCGGACAACGTGCAGCTGATGATCGACACGGTCCGTGGCGGCTGAGGCCGCCCCTCAACTTGGCTTGCGCGCCGCAGAACCCGGCGACGCGGCGGCGCTTGCGGCGCTGTCGGTCGAGGTCTGGCTCGGCACCTACCTGCGCCGCGGCGTCAGCAGCTTCTTTGCGGAGTACGTGCTGGAGACCTACACCGCGGAGCACTTCCGCGCTCTGATGCGGGATGGCAACGAGCGGCTCATCGTCTCGCAGAATGCCGAGGGCATCGACGGCTACATCCGCCTCACCAATGGCCCGCGCCCGCCGGAAGGTCCGGGCTCGGCGGTGGAGATCGCCACCCTCTACGTGCAGCCCCGCCACCACGGGCGCGGCTTGGGCCGGGCGCTGCTGGATAGCGGCTTGCAGGTTGCGGCGGACTGGGGCGCAGCGTCGCCCTGGCTCACCACCAACGCCGAAAACCTCTCCGCCATCCGTTTCTACCAGCGCCAAGGCTTCGAGATCACCGGCCGCACCCATTTCCGCATCGGCGGCGAGGCCTACCCGAACGAGATCCTGGTCCGCCGCCCCGCGGGCTGATGGCAAGCACGCTGCGGCAGCTTGTCTTGGCCGGGGAATTGGGGCATCAGCGCAGCAACACGCGCCGCGAGAGAGGATTTGAACGGTGGATTACGGTAAGTCTGGAGCACCCAAGATGGGCAAGAACAAACCTCGTCACGCCGAACACAACGCCAAGGGCACCGAAAAGAACCCCTTTGGCAAGCAGGACGACAAGAGCGCGCTCCTGGAGCGGATGAAGGCCGCCGCCGCAAAGGCCAAGGCAGAGAAAAAAGACTGACCGCCGCTACGGGCGCAAGCCGCTTTGAAGCGGCTTGGCCGCCTGCCGCGGGCGGCGCTCATCCCCCGGACAGGCCCAGCTCCGCAAGGATTTCTGCGGTGTGCGCGCCGCGCGCGGGGGGTGCGGGCGGGGTCCAGTCCGGCTGGCCTGCAAACCGCGGGGCAGGGGCGGCCTGCAGCGCGCCCTCTGCCTCCACCCAGGTGCCGCGGATGTTCATCTCATGGGCCTGGGCTTCCTCCGGGCTCAGGGCCGGCGCGACACAGGCGTCCGAACCCTGGAACAGCGCCGCCCAGTGATCGCGCGGGCGGGTGGCAAAGATCCCGGCAAGCCGCCCGGTCAGCACCGGCCAGAGGCTCTTGTCGAACTGGCGCTGGAACTGCGCATCTTCCGCCAGCCCCATCCGTTCCAGGAACTCGGTGTAGAACTTCGGCTCCAGGCATTGCACCGTGATGTGGCCGCCGTCGGCACAAGCATAGGTCCGGCTCCAATGAGGCCCGTCGAGCAGGCTCTGGCCGCGCTCGGTGGCGAATTGGCCGCCCTGCCGGATGCTCATCAACAGGTTCATCATATGCGCCGAGCCGTCATGGATCGCCGCATCCACCACCGTGCCCTGGCCGCTGGCCCTGGCGCGCAGCAGCCCCGCCAGCATCCCCGCCACCAGATACATCGCGCCGCCGCCGATATCGCCGACCAGCGTTGCAGGCGTCTGCGGCACGTCGCCGGGGCAGGACGCATACCAGAGCGCGCCCGACAGCGCGATATAGTTGAGGTCATGCCCGGCCCGGTCGGCCAGCGGGCTGTCCTGGCCCCAGCCGGTCATCCGGCCGTAGACCAGCGCGGGGTTCACCGCGTGGCAGGGCCCGGGGCCGATCCCCAGCCGCTCCATCACGCCGGGCCGAAAGCCCTCGATCAGCCCGTCGGCGCGCGCCGCGAGCTTGAGAAATACCTCCACGTCCCGCGCTTCCTTCAAGTCCAGCTCGATCGACCGTTTGCCGCGATCCAGCAGCGAGCGCTCCGGCATCCCCGGCGTCCCCGCGCCGCCCTTGCGGTGCACGCAGATCACCTCGGCGCCCATATCGGCCAGCGTCATCGCGGCAAAGGGCGCAGGCCCCAGCCCCTCCACCTCCAGAATGCGGATCCCTTCCAGCATGCGCGGCCTCCCCTCCGTGCAACACGCGGCCCTGCGGCCGGTCAAAAGGGAGTGTTCCGGCCTCAGCCCGCTTGCGCAAGCTGCTGGCGGAATTTCCGTGGCGGCATTCCGGTGCCGCGGGCAAAGACCCGGCTGAAATGGGCGGGATCGGTGAAGCCCAGCTCATAGGCCACCTGCGCCGCGGTGAGGTTGGTGTAGATCAAGAGCCGCCGCGCCTCGCGCAGCACCCGCGCCGCGATCAGCGCGGAGGCCGGCTGCCCGGCCGCCTGATGCGCGATCCGGTTCAGGTGGGTGGGTGAGACGCCAAGTTCGCGGGCGTAATCCGCCACAGCGCGGCGGCTGCGGAAGCCGCGCTCCACCAGCGCCTCGAAACGGGCAAACAGCGGGTTGCCGCGGCCTTGCGGGCTGTCCTCCTGCGCCGCTGCTATCGCCCGCGCCGCCTGTGCGAGCATTGCCGCCGCCAGCCCGCGCAAGGCCTGCGCCCGGCCAAAGCCAGCGCTGCCGTGTTCCTGAAAGGCCATCCGCGCCAGGACCGGCATCTCCTTCGGCAGCGGCAGCACGCGCGGCAGCTCCAGCGGCCCGCGCACGCCTTCGCCCGCCGCCAGGCTCTGGTCCAGCAGCTCACACGGCAGGGTGAAAACCCAGCCCGCCGTGCCGCTGCCAAAGCGGAAGCCATGCACCACCCCATGCGGCACGTTCACCAGGCACGGCGGCGTAAGCGTATGGGCGTTTCCGTCAAGTTCCGCCACCCCGCCGCCGCCGGTCAGCACCAGGATCTGGTGCAGGCGGGCATGCCGGTGCGGCTTCAGCTCCCAATCGTGCAGCTCCGAACGCGCCCTGATCGTCTCCGCATGCAGCACATCGGCCAGTTCGGCGGTTTCGCCAAACAGGTTGTAGCTGTCGATGCTGGGCGGGGCGATCATGTGCGAAATCTACAAGAAGTTGCACGCTCGGTCCATTCGCAATGATGCAGCCCCGGTGCATAATTCCACCTGCCACAGAATGCGGAGCCACCCCATGCCCACCCATCAGACACAGGTCGTCATCATCGGCGGCGGCCCTTCCGGCCTCCTGCTGTCCCAGCTACTGCACCGCAAGGGGATCGCGACCATCGTGCTGGAGAAGCGCAGCCGCGAGTACGTGCTCGGCCGTATCCGCGCGGGCGTCCTGGAGCATGGTTTTGCCGAGCTGATGCGCGAAGCCGGCTGCGGCACCCGCATGGATGCCGAGGGCGAGGTGCACTCGGGCTTCTACATCGCCCACCAGGGCCGGATGGACCGCATCGACCTCGCCGCCCACGCGGACGGGCAGACGGTGATGGTCTACGGCCAGACCGAGGTGACCCGCGACCTCTACGCGGCCCGGGACGCGATGGGCGGACAGGTGGTGCATGGGGCCGCCGATGTGCAGCCCCACGCCCTCACCAGCGGCCGGCCTTATGTCACCTGGCAGCAGGACGGGGAGGACCACCGCGCCGACTGCGACTTCGTCGTCGGCGCCGACGGCTTCCACGGCGTGAGCCGCAAGTCGATCCCCGCGGACGTGCTCACCGAGTACGAGAAGGTCTACCCCTTCGGCTGGCTCGGCGTGCTGTCGGAAACCCCGCCCGTCGCGGACGAGCTGATCTACGCCCGCCACGAACGCGGCTTCGCGCTCTGCTCGCTGCGCAGCCGGGTGCTCAGCCGCTACTACCTCCAGGTGCCCGCCACCGACCGCGCCGAGGACTGGTCCGACGAGGCGTTCTGGGCCGAGCTGAAACGCCGCCTGCCGGAAGAAGTGGCAGGCCGCTTGCAAACCGGCCCCTCGATCGAGAAGTCCATCGCGCCCCTGCGCAGTTTCGTGGCCGAGCCGATGCGCTACGGCAACCTGTTCCTCGCGGGCGACGCCGCCCACATCGTGCCGCCCACCGGCGCCAAGGGGTTGAACTCGGCGGCCTCCGACATCCACTATCTCTACCACGGCTTCCTGGACCACTACCTCAAGGGCGACAGCACGGGCCTCGAGAGCTACTCGCAGAAGGCGCTCTCCCGGGTCTGGAAGGCGGAACGCTTCAGCTGGTGGATGACCAGCCTGCTGCACCGCTTTCCGGGCCAGAGCGAGACCGACCTCAGGCTGCAGCGCGCGGACCTGGACTATCTGTTTTCCTCGGAGGCGGCGCAGGCATCGCTGGCGGAAAACTACGTGGGCCTGCCCTACTAGGCGCCGGGCGACGCTGCGTGCCGGATACTGACGCAGCGTCACGGCGCTTCCGGCCCGAAGCCCCGCGTGGTTTCCTCAACGTCAAAAGAGGGAGGAAACCATGTCCACGGTACTATACGAAAAAGACGGGCGGATCGCGCGGATCACGCTGAACCGGCCCGAAGTGATGAACGCCATCGACGATGCGCTGCCGGGCGGCCTGGCGGCGGCGGTGGCAAGGGCCGATGCCGACCCGGAAGTGCATGTGATGGTGCTCGCGGGCGCAGGCAAGGGCTTCTGCGCGGGCTATGACCTCACCTACTACGCAGAGGGCAACGGCAGCGGCGCCGCCACCCAGGCGATGCCCTGGGATCCGATCCAGGACTACCGCTTCATGTGGGAGAACACCCAGGCCTTTATGTCGCTTTGGCGCGCGGTGAAACCGGTGATCTGCAAGGTGCACGGCTTCGCGGTCGCGGGCGGCTCCGACATTGCGCTCTGCGCCGACCTCACCATCATGGCCGAAGATGCCGAGATCGGCTACATGCCGGCCCGTGTCTGGGGCTGCCCGACCACGGCGATGTGGGTCTACCGGCTGGGGGCCGAGCGCGCGAAACGCATGCTCTTCACCGGCGACCGCATCACCGGGAAGGAGGCTGCGGAGATGGGGCTGGTGTTGAAAGCGGTGCCCGCAGGCGATCTTGACGACGCGGTGGAGGCGCTCGCGGCGCGCATGGCAACGGTCCCCGTCAACCAGCTCGCGATGCAGAAGCTGGTGATCAACCAGGCGATCGAACAGACCGGCCTGATGCAGACCCAGCGCCTCGCGACGATCTTCGACGGCATCACCCGCCACTCTCCCGAAGGCATCAACTTCAAGACCCGCGCCGAGCAGGCCGGCTGGAAACAGGCGGTGCAGGAGCGCGACACGGGCAGTTTCGACTGGACCGCTAACAAGGAGATTCCGGGTCGCTGACCGGAGGGGAGGGGCCAGCCCCTCTTGGCCTCGCAGCCAATTCACCCCGGGGTCCTTCAGGCCGGAAAGTGGCGCGCCCGAATGCAGGCAAAACGCGAGTGCCACTTTCTGACCGTAAATACCCATCTTCCAGCGCGGCTTTGCGCCAGCCTCAGCTTGCCGCCGGAGCGGTTGCCGCGGTGCCCCACCCGACGGTGAGACGCTGCCCGCGGCGCTGGGGGTTTTCTGCCAAGCTGATAAGCGCGGCGCCGAAATCGGCGAAGGAGATCTGCGAGGCGCCGGTCTCATCCGTCACCAGCGTATCGGTGCCAAAGCGGAAATCTCCGGTGGCGGGCCCGTGGAACAGCATCGCGGGCGGGCGCAGGCAGGTCCATTGCACCCCGGTCTCCGACGCGAGGAGCGCGTCCTGCGCGGCGCAGGCTTCGGCGATCGGGCGGACCTCATCCGGCAGGAAACCCGGGGCGCTCAGCACCGTGTGGCCGCTGCCATCCGCCAGCTTCAGCGTTGCCGCACCTCCGGTGATCAGGGCAGGAATGCCGGCCGCGCGGGCCGCATCGAGCGCCGCGCGCGTCAGCGGCACCAGATCCGGCTCCCGCCCGGCCGGCGGCCGCAGGGTGCTGACCACGATGTCATGGCCCAGTGCCGCCCGCGCGGCCGCCTCGGGCTCGGCCAGAAGGTCGAGCGCCAGCGGCGTGACCTGCGGCGTGGCCGCCCCGGGGCGCCGTGCAACCGCCGTGACCTGATGCCCGCGCCGGGTGGCGGCATCTAGCGCGGCGCGGCCCGCATCCCCGGTGGCTCCGAAAAGAATGATCTTCATTACGTGCTCCTTTAATGTCTTGATATCGAGATAAATCGAAAAAATCTTGACGTCAAGATAAATGCGCGTGCCCGCACCAGCCGGCTTGGCAGAACCCTGCGCTGCGGATAGGTCTGGAAGAAGAAGCGATCACAGCGCCAGGGAGGCCCCGCTATGCAGATGAGCGACCAGAAAGACATCGCCGCCGATCCCGCCACCGTCTATGCCGCGCTGCTGGACCCGGAGGTGCTGCAGGCCTGCGTGCCCGGCGCGCAATCCGTCTCCGGCACGCCGGAAGAGGGGTTCGAGGCCACCGTGACCCAGAAGGTCGGCCCGGTCAAAGCCACCTTCAAGGGGCAGGTCAGCCTCTCGGACATGGTGGAGAACGAAAAGCTCACCATCAGCGGCGAGGGCAAGGGCGGGGCCGCGGGTTTTGCCAAGGGCGGAGCGGTGGTCACGCTCACCCCGTCGGAGGCCGGCACGCTCCTGTCCTATGACGTCGAGGCCAAGGTCGGCGGCAAGCTCGCCCAGCTCGGCAGCCGCATCATCGACGGCTTCGCCAAGAAGACGGCGGACCAGTTCTTCGCCAACCTGCAGGCGCATCTGGCACCCGGGGCGGCGGAAGACCCTTCGGCGGCAGAGGAGACGGGCGCAGCTTCGGATGACGCCGCGGGGGAAAGGAAGGGCTGGTTCAGCAAGGTGACCGGCCGCGGCTGAGCACCGCCCCTGCTGCGGTTTCCCCTGCATTGGCGCACACCCCTTTCTGCGCCGCCTTTCGCGCGCCCGGGCTGGCGCAGCCGCGCCGAAGCCCCTAGTTTGGCCGGCAAAGCAATGCATACCGGAGGCAGCATGGCAGCGATCCTTTCCATCCGCGACCTGCGCAAGGTCTATGACGGCGGCTTCGAGGCGTTGAAGGGTGTTTCGCTCGACATCGAGGACGGCGAAATCCTGGCGCTGCTCGGTCCCAACGGCGCGGGCAAGACAACGCTGATCTCCACCGTCTGCGGCATCACCACCGCCACCTCGGGCAGTGTCACCGTCGGCGGCCACGACAACGTGCACGACTTCCGCGCCGCCCGCAGCCTGATCGGGCTGGTGCCGCAGGAGATCACGCTGGAGCCCTTTGCCAAGGTGCTGGACACGGTGAGCTTCTCGCGCGGGCTGTTCGGCAAACCGGCCGATCCTGCCCGGATCGAGGATATCCTGCGCAAGCTGTCGCTCTGGGAGAAGCGCGGCGCCAAGATCATGGAGCTCTCGGGCGGCATGAAGCGGCGAGTGCTGATTGCCAAGGCGCTGGCGCATGACCCGCGCATCCTGTTCCTCGACGAGCCCACCGCGGGCGTCGACGTGGAGCTGCGCAAGGACATGTGGCAGGTCGTCGAGGAGCTGAAGGCAAGCGGCGTCACCATCATCCTCACCACTCATTACATCGAGGAGGCAGAGGCCATCGCCGAGCGCATCGGCGTGATCAACGGGGGCGAGCTGCTGCTGGTGGAGCAGAAGGAGCAGCTGATGGCGCGCATGGGCCGGAAGGAGCTCGAAGTGCAGCTGAGCGAACCGATCACCAATATCCCGGAGGCCCTGGCGCCGCACAAGCTCCAGCTTGTCAATGGCGGCGATACGCTGCTCTATACCTACGACACCCGGGCCGAGCGCACCG
This sequence comes from Cribrihabitans neustonicus, assembly GCF_048820895.1. Taxonomy (NCBI): domain Bacteria; kingdom Pseudomonadati; phylum Pseudomonadota; class Alphaproteobacteria; order Rhodobacterales; family Paracoccaceae; genus Cribrihabitans; species Cribrihabitans neustonicus. Next base: position 2,255 of record NZ_JBMERQ010000007.1, on the reverse strand, counting down.
GCATCACCAAGCTTCTGAACGATGTGGCCGGTGCCGGGCTGGTGCTGGCGGATGTGCAGACGCGGCAGTCGAGCCTCGAGGACATCTTCGTCGGCCTGGTGTCCAAAAATTCCGAACCGGAGACCGCAGCCAAGGGAGACGCCGCATGAACTGGACCGCGGTTGCCACCATCTACAAGGCCGAGATGGCGCGTTTCTGGCGCACCTTCCTGCAGAGCTTTATTTCGCCGGTGCTCTCCACCTCGCTCTACTTCGTGGTCTTCGGCAGCGCCATCGGCAGCCGCATTCAGGAGGTCGAGGGCGTGGAATACGGCGCCTTCATCGTGCCCGGGCTGGTGATGCTCTCGGTGATCACGCAGGCCATTTCGAACGCCTCCTTCGGGATCTACTTCCCCAAGTTCATCGGCAACATCTACGAGATCCTCTCGGCGCCCATCAATTTTCTGGAGGTGGTCGCGGGCTTTGCCGGGGCGGCGGCGACCAAGGCCCTGTTCATCGGGGTGGTGATCCTCTGCACCGCGTCGCTGTTTGTCGATCTGCCGGTGCAGCACCCGTTTGCGATGGTGGCCTTCCTGCTGCTCACCTGTATCAGTTTTTCGCTGATGGGCTTCATCATCGGCATTTGGGCGGGCAATTTCGAGCAGCTGCAGCTGGTCCCGCTTCTGGTGGTGACACCGCTGGTGTTCCTCGGCGGCGCGTTTTATTCCGTGACCATGCTGCCGCCGGTCTGGCAGACGATTTCTCTCTTTAACCCCGTGGTTTACCTGGTCTCGGGCTTCCGCTGGTCGTTCTTCGGCCAGGCCGACGTGCCGGTGCTTCTGAGTCTCGGCGCCATCGGCGGCTTCACCCTCGCCTGCGTTGCAGTGATCTGGTGGATCTTCAAGACCGGCTGGCGCATCCGCGCCTGAGGCGGGGCAGGGCACGCAAGAGCGCGCGGCTCCCGCCCGGCTCCGGACATCCGAAGGATGCCCCTCACCCGTTGGGCCGCGCACGCTGCGCGTGCCGGAGGGGGGGGGGCGCTTTACGGGACAAAACGGGCTTTCGCTGCTGTTATTCTGACGTCCGCTTTGATGCAGCGGGATAGATTCCGGCTCGCCAAAGGTATTGTGCGGGGTGGCAGAAACGCCGATGTTGCAAACATGGCAACTGAAACAGAGTTTTCCTTCGCAGCGCTAACCGGTTCGGCACGATGGCACATTCGGGTGTTTCAGATACACCAGTTTCTTGATCGTTTTGCGATGGGTTTGACGGTTGCCGTTGTTGCTCTGGCGTTAACCGACCGGGGCATGGACCTCTTTCAAATCTCGCTTCTCTTCGGGGTTTACTCGCTCACGACCATGGCGATGGAGCTGCCTTTCGGCGGGTTGGCAGACAGTATCGGACGCAAGCCGGTCTTTCTGACAGCAGTCGTCGCCAGTTTGATTTCGCTCGCGCTCTTTCTCTCAACCAGCGATTTCTGCGTTCTCGCACTTTCTTTTGCGTTCATCGGTTTTGGACGTGCGCTTAGGTCAGGGACGCTTGATGCGTGGTTTGTCGAAACTTTCAAGGCAGCCGCGCCAAATGTGGATATCCAGCCCGCGCTGGCCAAAGCGCAATGGGCCAATGCCGCAGGGTTGGCCATTGGCGCGGTCCTCGGAGGTCTTCTGCCCGATATTTTGGGCTCGGTCGCGGAAAGCATCGGCTTCAGCATCTACGATGTATCCTATGCAGCAAGCTTTGGTGTGATGCTGGGCGTGTTTGTTTTCACGAAGTTGGCCATTGTCGAAAAACCGCGTCCGATGAACGTCACTGCTCTCATCCACGGCTTCGCTAATGTCCCAACGGTGATAAAGGACGCGAGCCTTTTGGCTCTTAAACATCCCACTCTGTCAATACTTCTAGCAGCGCTGGCATTTTTCTTGGTGGCAACCAACCCGGTCGAAGTGATCTGGCCAACCCGCGCAAAGCCAATGCTGGACGAGGGCTACGCAAATAGCGTCATTGGCGCACTGACCGCTACCTACTTCTTTTCCATCGCTTTCGGCGCATCCCTGTCTCCGTACGTCAGCCAGATCTTCAAGCGGCAGCACGCGATGACGCTTGCGGCGACTTTTGCCTGCCTGGCAGGCGTTCAAGTCGCATTGGCATTACAGGGCAGTATCCTCGGCTTTGTGACCGTCTTTATACTGTATTCTGTGTGCCTTGGTGTCAGCGAGACACCTGCCAGCAGCATTCTGCATCGTTGCGTAGAAGACCGTCAGCGGTCGACCATGCTGT